>NZ_CP051774.1:3206039-3847247 GCF_012913485.1 Luteolibacter luteus
ATGTGGCTTCACCCCGCCGTCCAGCGAAACGTCGCCCGCCTGCGGGAAGATGGCTGCCGCTTCATAGGCCCCGCCGAGGGCGATCTGGCCTGTGGTTATCAGGGCGTGGGACGGATGACCGCGGTGGAAGAAATTCTCGCCGGGCTCGACATCTAAAGGCGGCCCTTCCTCCCGGCGGCTTCCTTGGATCCGGCAGATTTGTCGCTTTATTCCAAGCTGCGGAAGGCTTGGTTGTATGACACCACACGTATCTTTTACGTGGGCTTTGTGTGCGGAAAGATGACGCAAACGTGCACAAACGTATGCACTTCATACTAGACCCAAACGCGTTTTGATATTAGGAAAAGGATGCTGAAAGTCTAAAACCCAAGGATGGACAGCACCCGTCAGTTCGCGCGCCCGGAATGGCCGTGACTTCCTGCCGGGAACCTTCCCAAAAACCCAAACCCAACAGACAAACGCAGCCAATCCTCTCCCGAGGCCGTTTTTCGACCGGAGTTACTCCTCCCCCGGCAATTCGACCGAAATCCCGATAATCCATCGCAGAGCTTTGACTCGAAGCGACCGGCTTTCCGGCTGAAACGGAACGCCTCCCGTTGCCTTGGCACCATTGTGCCCGCGTCCAAGGACCTGCGTTTCCATCATAGGACGGCTGCGCCTGTCCGCCCGTGTTTCGAAAATATCTCCCATGATTCGTAACATCATCGTCCTCGGAGCCGGAAGTGCCGGCCTGATTGCGGCGCTTTCCCTAAAGCGGAAGATCCCGAACCTGAACGTCCGCATCGTCCGGAGTCCCGAACTCGGCGTGATCGGCGTCGGGGAGGGGACCACCCCGAATTTCCCTCGCCACATCTTCGACTACCTCGGCATTTCGAGGGCCCGCTTCTACCAACTGGCAGAGCCGACATGGAAGCTGGGCATCCGCTTCCTCTGGGGCCCCCGCGGCCGCTTCGACTATACCTTCGCCCCGCAGCTGGATTCCCACTGGAGCGACCTTCCGCGTCCCAACGGCTTCTATTGCGACGAGGAGTTCTCCTGCGTGGATATCCCCGCGGCGATGATGCATCAGGACAAGGTTTTTGCCCGTCAGGCCAACGGGGCACCGGATGTTCAGCCCTGGCATGCCTTCCACATCGAGAACACGAAGTTCGTCGATATGCTCGAAATCGTCGCCCGTGAAGCGGGTGTCGAGTTCACCGATGGAAAAGTCACCGGTTCCGATCGGGGCGACAATGGGATCTCCGCGATCCATCTGGAAGACGGGCAGCGCTTGGAGGCGGACTTCTTCGTGGATTGCAGCGGCTTCCGCAGCGAGCTGCTCGGCAAGGCCCTCGAGGAGCCCTTCGAAAGCTTCGGCAAGACCCTCTTCTGCGACCGCGCCGTCATCGGCGGCTGGGATCGCACCACCGAGCCTATCCTTCCCTACACCACTGCCGAGCAGATGGATGCGGGCTGGTGCTGGCAGATCGACCACGAGCACCACATCAATCGGGGCTACGTCTACAGCTCCCAGGCCATCTCCGATGACGAGGCGGCCGCCGAGTACAAGCGGAAGAATCCGAAGGCTCCGGATTCTCCCCGGGTCGTGAAATTCCGCAGCGGTGCCTATCGCCGGATGTGGGTGGACAACGTCGTCGCGGTCGGAAATGCGGGCGGCTTTGTGGAGCCCTTGGAAGCCACCGCGCTGATGATCGTCTGTGCCCACTGCCAGACCCTCGTGGATTTCCTGCTCCACACCGAGCTCGATCCCACACCCGGCATGCGGGATCTCTACAATGAACTCACCGGCGCCACTTGGAACGACATCCGGGATTTCCTCGGTCTTCACTACAAGCTGAACACCGCGCTCGACACTCCTTTCTGGAAACACTGCCGCGCCGACACCGATCTCTCCGGCATCGCTCCGCTGCTTGAGTTCTATGAAGAAAACGGGCCCACCGGCTTCTGCCGCTACCGTCTGCCAACCACTCAGAATGACTTCGGGATCGAAGGCTACTTCGTGATGTTGGTCGGAAATCGGGCTCCCTACCGGAAGCGCCATCACGCGACCCCGCAGGAGATGGCGATCTGGAACAAGCATCGCAACGACAACCTCGCTCACGCCCGCCGCGGCATCGATGTGCGGGAAGCTCTCGCCTATGTCCGCCATCCTGGCTGGCAGTGGCATGGTGACGCTGCGCCCAAACCAAAACCTCAACCGCAACCTGCATTCGCCTAGGACTCCTTCCCTTGTCATCAGGCTGAAAGCATAGCATTTGTATAACAACTTAAAATGATCCGGCCCCTTTCTTCCCTTCCATTTGGGATTGTAGATCAACGGAGTCGGAATTCTTTGTCATATCAGCCAAACGCAGATGATTATTCTGGAAACGATTTCCAAATATGAAATTGTAGATAGCTGAAGAGTCCCAGCTCCTCGTCAAACCCAAGAACCCAAAGCCCATAAACCCCATTGTCCGGAGACTTGTATCCGGATGGTTCCACGGCCTGCCCGCGCTTTGCGGCCGGTCTTTAGCGACGGCACAGCAGAAGTGTCGCCGTGAGACGTCCCCTCGTTTGTGACTTCACGAATAACCCGATGAAAACCCCGATCCATAAACCCATTACCCGTGCGTCCCTAACGGCCACGGCAGCCAACAACATCCGCTGGTTCTCCCGCATTCTCGCGGGCACCACGGTCCTCGGTTCCAGCGCCCTCGCGTTGGACAACCTGTGGACCGGCGCGGTGAACAATGACTGGAACACCGCGGGCAACTGGAGCCTGAACCGTGTCCCGGCTTTCCCGAACGGGAATCCCGCACCAAACGATTTCGATGACGCCCTCGTCAACACGCTGACCAATTTCCCGGTGCTCTCCGCAGCACCTTCGATCAACCCGCGCGACTTCCGGATCGGCACCGCCTCTGGGGCTACCGGTCGCCTCGATCACCGCGCGGGCGCAGCCTCGACCGGCAATGGCAACTGGATGTTTGTCGGCACCGCGGGCGGCAACGGTACTTATAACCTTGCGGATACCGCAGCCACGGGTGGCGCTACCACCGGCTTCGGCATCGGTTCCGGCAGCATGACAGTGGGTGGCCCGGGCACCGGCGGCCGCCTCTATGTGGGTGGCGATGACGGCGGCGGCGATGGCGGCACGGGCCTCGCCAACGTGAACACCTCCGGATCGCTCATCCTGAGAAACGACCTCATCGTGGGTGCCCAGACAGGCACCGGTGTCTTCAATCTCGATAACGGCACGGTGACTTCCGGGAGCGCCTCGTCAGGCGCTTGGATCTACATCGGTCAGGAAGGCGGCCACGGCACCCTGAACATGAGCGGCGGCACGATGGATGTCTGGGGACGCTTCTATGTCGCCCGGAATCTCGATGCCACCGGCACGGTGAACCTCAGCGGCGGCACGATCACCAAGAACGGCGGCGATTACTTCGCGGTCGCCGAAGGTGCTGCCACCGGTGTCTTCAACCAGACCGGCGGCACGGTCAATACGGTCAACGGCGAGTTCTGGGTAGGCCAGGCGGCAGGATCGAATGGCACCTATACCATGAGTGCCGGTAACCTGAACGTCGGGAACTGGATCGCGATCGGCCGCGATGGCGGCACCGGAGCTTTCACGATGCACGGCGGCACCCTCACCAAGACCGGCGGCGGCAACTTCATCGTCGGTGCCAGCGGTCCGGGTACCTTCACTCAGGATGCAGGTTTGGTCGATATCCAGAGCGGCATCACATGGATCGCGGAAAACAACAACGCCACCGCCACCTACACGCTCTCCGGTTCCGGTGAGCTTCGTTCTTCGGAAGTGGTGATCGGTGTGAACGGAGGCACCACGGGCACCCTCAATCTGAAAGGCGGCACGCTGCGCACTTCCCGTCTTACCGGTGGTGGCGGTGCTGATACCGTTTCCTTCGATGGCACCCAGATCGTCGTGAGCGCCCTGCCCGCAGGCAATCTCATCGGCGGCCTCGACACCGCCTCTGTCGATGCCGGGGGCTTGAAGATCGATACCAACGGTTTCAACGCCTCCGTCAGCCAGACGCTTGGCGGAAGCGGCGGTGTGGTGAAGAGCGGAACCGGCACCCTAACCCTTCTCGGAGCCAGCAACTATACCGGCAACACTTCCGTGAATGCCGGCAAGCTGATCGTCTCCACGGGTGACATCAATGGCCCGAGCACCGGCACGGGCACCTACACCATCGCCAACAACGCCGGCTTGGGTGTCACCGTCTTTACCGATCCGCAGCAGCTCAATATCCCGAGCGCGACCTTCGGCACCGGCACCAGCGTGGATATCGTCGTGGACAACTCCACGGGAAATCCATCGCTCGCCCCGCTGAATATCACCGGCACCGCCACCTTGGCAGGAAATGTCCTGGTGAACCTGAAGGACGCCTTCCCCGAAGTCGGCAACTACACGCTCATCGACTACGGCACGAAGGCTGGTGCCGCCGGCGCGAACTTCGTGCTCGGCAGCCTCCCGCAAGGCGTGGTCGGCACGCTCAATGACAACGGCAGCGTGGTCACCTTGAACGTGACGAGTGTCTCCCTGCCGCGCTGGGATGCCACGGTCAATGGCAACTGGAACGACGACAATCTGGGAGCCGTGAACAACTGGGTGGACCTGATCACCCTGAACTCGATCAAGTACACCAACGGCAACCCTGTCCTGTTCGATGACACCGTCAGCGGTGCCACCGGCGGGAATGTCACGATCACCGAAGTGGTCACACCCGGCAATGTCACCTTCAACAATGCCGGTCCTTCCGCAGCAGGCTTCGATTATGTGATCGGCGCGAGCGGCAGCGGCGAAATCAGCGGCACTACCGGTATCCTCAAGCAAGGCACCGGTGACGTGAATCTGACCAGCAACAACAGCTACACCGGCGTGACCCGCCTGGAAGGTGGCACGCTCACCACCGCGACCCTCACCAATGGCGGTGTGGCCAGCCCGATCGGTGCAGCCACCGCGGATCCGAACAATATCGCCTTCGCGGGCGGCACGCTGAACTACACCGGCGCTGCCACCACCACCGACCGCGGCTACAGCATCTCCGCGGCGAATGGCGACGTGGTCAGCGGCTTGAAGATCGCCAGCGATGTGACCGTCACCGGTCAAGTCACTGTCCCGACCTTCGGCAAGCTCACCAAGACCGGTCCCGGAAACCTGACCCTCAGCTTCCCGGGTGCAAACGTCCTGGCTCGCGGCGGGGCGGCTTCCCTGCGCGTGGACGAAGGAACCCTGACCCTCCAAGGCGGCGGCACCCAGACCAACCTCGTAGCAGGCGAATTCTGGCTGGCCTCCACCCCGGATGTCCCGGCGAACTTCGTGATGAACTCCGGTTCCCTCACGGTGAACAGCTGGCTGGCGATGGGCCGCGGCAATGGCTCGACGGGAACGGTCAGCAACCTGACCGCGACGAACTCCACGATCCAGACCGGTAACTTCAGCACCGGCTTCGACGCCGACCTGCCGAACAACAACAGCGTCCAGAACGTGACGCTGAACAACACGACCTGGACCAACAACGACCGCACCCTCTGGGCCGAGCGTCCGTCCGCCGTGACCAATATTACCCTCAACGGTACCTCGTCCTACACCTCCGCCGGCCGCCTTCAGATGGCCCTCGGCGCGAGCTCGATCGTGAATGTCACTGTCAACGACAGCGGCAGCATCTCGAAGACGGGCGAGTGGCTGTCGATCGGCAATAGCAGCAACGGTGTCGGCACGGTGACCCTGAACGACAGCGGTTCGCTGACCAGCAACGGTGACTTCAATATCGGCGACGTCGACCAATCCACCGGCGTTCTCAACATCAATGATAACGCCACCGTCACCAGCACCGGCCAGGTGTTCATCGGTAAGAACGGCGGGACGAAGGGCACGATCAACCAGACCGGCGGCACCTTCACCGGCACCGGCTGGGTGAGCAATGCGCGCTTCGCGAATTCCATCGGCGAGGTCAATATCTCCGGCGGCAGCTTCAACCAGACCGGCCTCAGCCAAGCGCTGTTTGTCGCGGAAGACGGCACCGGCACGATGACCCTCTCCGGAACCGGAGCGATCAACGTGTTGGGTAACGGCTTCGTGATCGCCAATACCGCAACCGGCGTCGGCGTCTTCAACCTGGACGGCGGCATCCTGACCACCCGCCAGGTCTTCGACGGTAACGGCGGTGCGGGCACCAGCACCTTCAATTGGGACGGCGGCACGCTCCGCGCGGCCACCAATTCGGTCACCAACTTCTTCAACGGGATCGATAACGCGATCATCGAAGACGGGGGTGCCGTGGTGGATACCAACGGGGTCTCAATCGACATTGGCCAAGCGCTTCAGGATGGCGGCACCGGCGGCGGGCTGACGAAGATCGGCACCGGACGTCTCAATCTGAATAGCTTGGGGAATACCTATACGGGTGTCACCGCGGTGAATGTCGGCACGCTGGGTGGTAACGGCATGCTCGCCGGGAACATCTCGGTGGCGGCAGGAGCCACGCTCGCTCCGGGTGTGCCGACTGGCATGCTGACGGCGAATTCGGTGAGCTTCGCAAATACCGCGAAATTGAGCATCACGATCGACAACAGCTCGTTGTTCATCAACGGCGAACTCGAGACCTTGACCAGCCTCAATCTCACCAATGCCGTTCTGGAACTCAATGGCACTCCGACATCGGCGTCCTACATCCTCGCGAGGTATCCCACGGGTGCCTTGACGGGCACCTTCGCCAGTGTCCCGACCCTGCCGGCGGGTTACACCCTGAACTACAACCTTGATCTCGGCGGCGGGGTCTCGGCGGTTGCCATCACTCGTCCGCAGTCCGCCTTCGAGGCCTGGATCGATACCTACTTCCCGGGCGAAACGAGCCCAGCGATCGTCGGTGCCGATGCGGATCCTGATGGAGACGGGGGTTCGAACCGCTTCGAGTTCGCTCTTGGCGGCATTCCAAACGATGCCACCAGCCAGCCGAAGATCTTCCCGCTGACGCTCGACGGCAGTGATGCAGGCACGGCCAAGGAATTGCTACTGACCATCGGCGTCCGCAGCACGGCTCCGGCCTTTGCAGGCTCGCCCTCGCCGACCTCCACCGTGGACGGTATTACCTATACCATCCAGGGCAGCACGGACCTCACCGGCTTCACCACAGGGGTCACGATCGTTAGCCCGGCGGTCACGCCGAGCCTTCCGACCCTGCCGAGCGGCTACCAGTACCGGACCTTCAGCCTGAGTGGTTCGGACGGCCTCACCGGCAAAGGATTCCTGCGGGTACAAGTTACTCCCTGATCGGGGTATGACGGAATGGGGTCCCGGCTACATGGGTGGCCGGGGCCCCTTTTTCTTGGGTGGGAGGCCTCGCAGGCGGATTTCGCCTTGGCAGGGCCGGAAACCGGCCATACAAGCGCCGCGCCATGACCCGCAAGCAGATCGACGTCAGCGTTTATATCTTCTTGATCCTCCTGATCGCGTTCTTTTGCTACGCGGCTTGGGGTGTGCTCGGCATGGTCGGCCTGCACGGCTGATTTACCAAGCCACCGGCACCTCCTGGAGCTGCCCGCCGCGGTCGTGGAATTTCAGGTGCCCGTTCGCCAGCGCGTATTCGTGCACGCATTTCGTGACCTTCACGTCGAAGGCGCAGTACTCCGCGATTTTCATCAGCGGCTCGGTGTTGCCGGTTTTCTTGTATTCCTGCCACCATTTCAGCGCATCGAGGCCATCGGCTGATTTGCCGGTCCCGAGGGACGCGGACGCCGCGGAATCCAGCTTCATGCGGAATCCGAGCTTCTCTTGGAGATCCAGCATCATGTCCAGGTTCACCGTCTGGGCCGGCAGATCGTAGATCGTGTAGCCTTGGAGCACGGGGTAGTCGAATTCGACATGATTCCACCCGACGACCAGGTCGGCGCGGACCAGTTCATCGACAAGCTCGTTGATATCGTGCTCTCCGTAGATCCGGTAGCCGCCGCGGGCGGTGCTATAGGTCACCGCCACGGAAATGCCCATCTTGTCCTTGTGGGCGGAGCCCCCCACGTCGCCAAAGCTGCGCTGGGTTTCGAGGTCGAAGTAAACGATGTTTTTCCCGGACACGCGCGGAGGGTATGCGGCGATTCCCGGCAGGAGCAACCGCTGAATCATCCCTGAGCCCCGGTCCGCCCCTCATCCAGCCTTTGCCCGCTTGCGCAGGCCATCCAGCACCATCTCTGCCAGCGGGGACAGCTTCCCGCGCCATGCCGCGGCAATGGTCAGCTCCGGGCAATCCGGAATCTCCCAGGCACGCGTGCCCTTCGGGATGCCGATGCCGGGAGCCCTCACGCTCAGCCCCGCGCCGAAGCCTTGCGCCACATAGGCATGCACCAGCTCCAGCGAGTTCACTTCGATCCGTGAAGGCCAGTCGAGCCGCGCCTTGGTCAGGGCCTTTGAAAAGAGCCGGCTCATCGCGGTCTCCGCGGGCGGGCGGATCAGGGGAAGATCCACCGCCATCCCGTGCATCCCGGAGCGCGCCACCTTGTACGAGGAAGGTAGTAGCAGGAGCATCGGCATCGAGATCAGGATCTCGGTGCGGATGCCGGCCGGGGGGCGGGACTCCAGTTCACACACGGCCAGATCCACCTCCTCCCGCTCCAGCATCGCGAAGGCACCGCGCTGGTCGGTATCCACCAGGCTCAGCTCGAAGTTAGGCTGCGCTTTCCGCACGTTTGCCAACACGTCCGGCAAGTGGCGGCGGATGATCGTGGCCGGCGCTGCGAGCCGCAGGCGGCGCGAGGCCCGACCCGCAATCCGCGCGGCCACATCCGGCAGCGCTCCGAAAAAAGGCGCCAGGAACTCATACAGATCCCTTCCTTCCGGCGTCAGCTTGAAAGGTCTCCGCTGGAATAGCCGCACCCCCAGCTCGTTTTCCAAGATGGTGATTTGCCCGCTAATGGCCGGCTGCTGGATCCCATAGGGCATGCTGCGCGCCGCCGCCGTGATCCCGCCATTGCGGGCCACATGGTAGAAAAGCTCGAGATGGTGGAGATTGGGCGTGGGCGTCACGCCACGATTCAACATGCCCGGAGCCCGCGGACACGAAGAAAACGGGCCGGTCTTCAGGTTTGCGGGCGGCTTTCACCGGCGGATCGCCGCCAGCCTTTCCTCCCGCACGTAGTCCGGCACTCTTCCCTCCTGCTTCGACGTTCCATGTTGGAAGTTCGGCTTCGATGTTCGCCTCCCACCCCTTCCGGTGTTACCTTCCCCCCGTGAAAGGCCGGGAACAGCTCGTGGTTGCTTTTGATGGCGAGTGCCTGATGTGCAGCCGCGGCGTGCGTTTCCTTGCCGAGCGGGACCGCCACCAGCGGCTCCACTTCGTGCCCCTCCAGAGCTCCATGGGGCGGGAGATGGAGCAGCGGGCCGGGACCGAAAAACTGAGCACCATGATCGTGAAAAGGGGGGATCAGGTCCTCGCCCGTTCGGAGGGTATCCTCAGCGTGCTTCAAGCGCTTGGCGGCATTTGGGCCGTCCTCGCACGCATGGCCCGGATCTTTCCCCGCGTCCTGCGGGATGCCGTTTACGATTTCATCGCAGCCCGGCGGCATCGTTGGTTTGGAAAGGGTGACGTCTGTTCGCTGCCCTCCGAAGCCCTGCGGCAGCGCCTGATCGACGGCGAGCAGGTTTGACAGCCTCCGGCACGCCGCCTTTTCTGCGTTCGTGTCACCCGACGCCCGTCAGGACTTCGCCTTCGCTTTCCTCAGCATCTTGTTTGAGGGCGCACCCTTCATTCTGTTGGGCACGCTCATCAGCGGCTTCATCGATATCTATCTCCCCGCGGGGACGATGGATCGTCTACTGCCGAAGCGCCGCTTTCCCGCCATCCTGGTGGCCGGCCTGCTGGGTGCCATCCTTCCGGTCTGCGAATGCGCGGTGGTCCCGGTGATCCGGCGCCTGGTGAAAAAGGGCCTCCCGGTTTCCTGCGCGCTGACCTACATGCTGGCAGCACCGATCGTGAATCCGATCACCGCGCTCAGCACTTGGAAGGCCTTCAAGGGACCGGAAATCCCCTTCGGTCCGGATCTCTCCTTCTCTGCCAGCCTGGTGATGACCCTTTCCCGTCTCGGCCTCGGCTTCCTGGTCGCCGTCGCGGTCGGTGTGGTGGTTTCCCGCATCCCGATGGTGAAGCTGCTTCGCCAGCGTCTCGTGGATAGCCTCGCGAAGGAGGACACGGAGGAGAAGACACACGATCACGCTCACAGCCACGCCTGTGGCCATGACCATGATCACAAGCACGGTGAAGCTTGCGGCCACGATCATGATCACGATCACAAGCACCAGCATGGTGGCTGCTGCGGTCACGACCATGACCACGATCACGGCCACGGTCATCATCACCACGAACATGAGGACAATCGCCTCGTCGCCGCGTTCCGCTCCGCCATGCGGGACTTCGTGGATGTCGGCGTTTACTTCACCATCGGCGTGGCCATCACCGCGCTCTTCAATACCGGCATCGCCCCCGGCGCGGAGTGGCTCGATAGCCTCGCGAAGAACGATGTCGCCGCACCCGCAGCCCTCATGGGCCTCGCCTTCGTGCTGAGCCTTTGCAGCACCTCGGACGCCTTCATCGCAGCCACCCTCGACAAGTTTACCTACGGGGCGAAGTTGGCATTCCTCGTCTTCGGCCCCATGCTCGATGTGAAGCTGCTCTTCCTCTACCAGACGGTGTTGCGCCGCCGCTTCATCATCCAGCTGGCGATCGGTCTCTTCCTTGGCATCGGCGCGGCGGCCATCGCCTGGCAAGCCATCATCCTTAACCTCGCGAAGCCGTGAATCCGAAGCTGCAGCGCGTGATTTTCTCGATCGCCCTGATCGCATGGGGCGCGGTACTCGTCTACTTCTATGCTAGCGGGCGCATCTCGAAGTACTTGGCCCCGGACTTCCGTCCCCTGACCTTGGCTGGTGGCCTCGGCCTTCTGGTGGTGGGTGCCTTCAATCTTCTTACCGCGAACCAGCAGGCCTCCTGTGGCCACGATCACGGCCCGGATGACACGCACGACCATGAAAGCATGGACGTGCATCCATGGGCGGCTTTCCTCATTCTCCTGCTTCCGCTGGGAATCGGCGTGGCATGGACGAAGGACGCCTTCTCGCTCGGATCCCTGACTCGTAAAGGCCTGTTGGAAAGTCCCGCGGAAACCAGTTCGCTGCTCCTCGGAGCCTCGATGCCGAAGCTCACCAAGGAGATCATCGAGAAGCAGCATCCGAAGAATGCCGGGGGCTATCACACCTTCGGCCTCATGGAGCTGTTCTTCAGCGCTGGAGATCCCGAGATGCGAGACCTGGTGAAGGGCATGCCGGTCGAAACCGAAGGCCGCCTCGTGAAGGACCCGGATGGCGGGGCCAAGCAGCGCCGCCTCTACCGCCTCTTCATCACCTGCTGCGCCGCGGATAGCCGCGCGATCCCGATCATCGTCCGCTTCAAGGGCGAGGTCCCGCAGGTGGATGAAAATGCCTGGATGAAGCTCGCCGGCACGATGGACTATCCGGATGAGGGAGAGGGCTTCGTGCCCGTGCTGACAGTGGACTCTGCCAGCGAGGCGCCGCCACCGCCGGAAGAGTCCTTCATGCGCTCGAACTTCTGAAGAGCAGCAGCCGCAGGCTGTTCAGCACCACGATCACCGTGGAGCCTTCGTGACCGAGCACGCCGATCGGCAGGGGAATCCATGCGCCCATCGCGGCGATTCCTAACAGGAGCACCACCCCGAGCGAGATCGCGAGGTTCTCCCGGATGATGCGGCGGCAGCGGCGGCTGAGGTGAAGTGCATCCACGATCCGCTCCAGCCGGTCCTGGGTGAGCACCACGTCTGCTTGTTCCAAGACCGCATCGCTCCCGCGCAGTCCCATGCCGATCGAGATGTCCGCCGCGGCGAGGCTGGGCGCATCGTTCACGCCGTCCCCCGCCATTGCCACGCGTTCTCCCTTCGCCCGCCATTCGCGGATCGCCGCCACCTTGTCCTCAGGATGCAGTCCGGCACGGTAATCCTGGAGTCCTAGTTCCTTCGCGATCAGCTCGGCAGACTCCGGGCGGTCGCCGGTAAGCATCGTCACCCGGATCTCCTCGTCCGCGAGTCTCCGGATGAGCGGTGCGGCCTCGCTGCGCGGGGCATCCCGCAGCAGCAGGCGGCCCCGCAGCTCGCCGGACTTCACCAGCACTTCCGTGAGGCCGGCTGCCGGATCCGGCAGCGCGGAAAGCCAGGCATCATCCGTGAACATCGACCGCCGTCCTTGCGCTGATGCTTTTCCTCCGACATCCGCGGTCAGCCCTTGCCCTGCCAGAGACTCGAAGCCGCTGACCTGTCCGGCCTCCGGCAGCCCGCGCTTCATGTTCTCTTTCACGATCGCACGGGAAAGGGGATGCGTGGAGTTCTTCGAAAGCGCTGCGGCTACGGCGATCAGCTCGTCCTCGCGCCCGGGCGGCTCGGTTTCGCAGGAGAGCAATTCCAGTTCGCCCTTCGTGAGCGTGCCGGTCTTGTCGACGGCCAGCCGTTGGATCGTGGCCAGGTTTTCCACCGCCACCCCGCCGCGGAAAAGGATGCCTCGGCGTGCCCCGGCGGCGATGCCTGCGAGGATCGCGCTGGGGATCGAGATCACCAGCGCACATGGCGAGCATACCACCAGCAAGGTCATGGCGCGGTAGAAGGCCGAACTAGTCCCGTCGTCCGCGAAGAAGGCGGGGATCTTCATGACCAGGTGCCACCACAGGAACATCACGAAGGACAGCAACAAGATGCCCACCGTGTAGGCGGTGCCGAAACGATCGGTGAAGCGCTGCGAGGGTGCCTTGCTCGCCTGCGCCTCGCGGATGAGCTGGATGATGCGGGCTTGGGCGCTGTCGCCGGGTGGTCGCAGCACTTCGGTCTCCACTACGCCCCAGGTATTGAGCGTGCCCCCGAAGACCCCGTCTCCCACTCCCTTGTCCACCGGCACCGACTCGCCGGTGAGCGAAGATTCATCCGCGGCACTCTCCCCGCTGCTTACCCGGCCATCTGCCGGGAATTGTTCGCCGGGCAGCACCCGCACTTTCATGCCCGCTTTCAGTCCGTTCACCGGGATCTCCGTCGTGCTGCCATCCGGCTCCACGCGCAGCGCCTGCTTGGGAGCTTCATTGAAGAGGCTGCGGATCTCGCGCTCGGTACGGGCCATCGCCATCGCTTCCAAGGCACCGCTGAGGGAGAACAGGAACAGCAGCGCCGCTCCCTCCCACCATGCGCCGATCACCGCGGCACCCGCTGCCACGGCGAGCATCAGGAAATGGATATCCAGGCGAAAGCGCCGCAAGTTGCCGATGCTATCCAACGCCGCCTCCCAGCCGCCTGCCAGATAGGCCGTGGCATACAGCCCCAGCGCGACTTGTGGCGGGGCTCCGGTCCGCTGGACCAGCACTCCTGCCAATGTTGCCAGCCCGCAGATCGCTGCCGAGGCAAGCAGCCACGGCCATCCGACTTCCTCATGCAGGTCATGCGAGTGCTCGCCATGGTGTCCTCCCATGCTCCTTCCTATGCCACGGTTTTCCCCATTTGGGAAAAGGATTGGTTCTTCCCGGTAGGGGGCGCTTTTCCCGCAGGTGGCTGGCAGTAGAAACCTGTGCGCTCCACGGAACACATTCCGCCCATGGAATCCTCACCGGAGCAGCGCATCGAACGAACCGACGACTCGTCGGATTCCTCGGCTCACGGATCGCGAAAATTTCAACTGCCACCTTCGTTCCAAGGCGGTCTCGCAAAATCGGCCCTGTTAAATTCCTTCTTTTAACAGGCGTATCAGGTTCGGGAAATCAGAGGTCCCCGCACCCCTTTCATGCTCCGGTTGCCACTTTGGACCCATGTGAGCCCCTTGTTAGTCCAACAAACTTGTCGCCTAAGGACTCCCGTGCTATGCGGACTCTCGTCGTGATACCGCTCCGTCCCGTCGCCCGGATCGGATTGGCAGCCCTTCTGGTGCTGTCCGTCCCCGCGTGCCGGAATCCCCAGCGCGAGGCCATGCGAGCCTTGGAAAAGCGCGGGGTGCCCGCCAGTGCCGCTTCCCTGCTGAAAGCGGTCCAGACGGAGGACTCGGAACTCACCCGTCTTTTGCTGCAAGCGAAGGTCTATGCCGGTCAGCGGGATGCGGCGGGGAATACCCCGCTCCATCTTGCCATCGCCCGGGGAAACGTGGGAATCGCTTGGCAGCTGATTGAAAACGGCGCCGATCTCGCAGCGGGAACTCCCTCACAGGTCACTCCGCTTTCGCTCGCGGTGTATCAAGGCGAGACCGCCATCGCGGATCGACTCCTGAATGCTGGCGCCTCACCCGAAGGCCTCACCCCCGATGGCGACCAGGTTTTGCCGTGGGCGATCCGGAATGGCCGCCTGACTTTCGTCCGCCGTCTGATGGAAGGCGGCGCGGATCCTCACCAGAAGGACGCCGCTGGCAATCCGCTGCTGCACGTCGCCATCGAGGCCGGTCGCAAGGACCTGATGGCCGAGCTTCTCAAGCTGGGCGCTGATGCCGCAGCGGTGAATGCCCGGCGGGAATCCTCGCTGGTCGCCGCCTTGCGCCGTGGCTGGCGCGATCAAGTCCGGCCCCTGGTGCTTGCCGGCTCCGATCCGAATCTTCCCGACCATGACGGCAAGGTGCCGCTCCAATCCGCTATCGACAGCCGCGACCTGCCCTTCGCCAAGCAATTGGTCGGCCTGGGCGCGCGTCCCCTGAATGGTTCATGGTCGGCTGCGCTCTGGCAGGCCTACGGCAGCCGCGACATCGAGGTCTGCCGTCTCCTGCTCGGCCTTGGCGTATCGGTGGACGCAACGGATGCGAAGGGACGGCGTCCGGTGGAGGTGGCCTACGCGGACGACCGCGCGGATTTCCTCCATCTTTTCCTCTGCTACGGCGCGAAGGGTGATTCGCTCTTCTACGATGCCTGTCGTAGAAGCGCCGATCACCATGTGAGCCTGCTGCTCGCGCACTGCGGCTTGCCGAAGCCACTGCCGCCGCCGTACCTGGATACTTCACTCGGCATGGCCATCCGCTATGGCGACCAGCGCACCGCCTCCGAATTGCTTTCCCGCGGGGCTCCGGTGAACCAGGTCGTTGCCGAAGGCCAGGCTCCTCTGAATCTCGCCATTGCTTTGGCCCGTCCTCAGATGGTGAAGCTGTTGCTGAAATATGGGGCCGATCCGAACGAGGCGGTTATCCATCCCGTGTCGAATGACTTTGTTGCCCGCGTCCGTGGCGGCACCATGCGCTGGTTGTTGCGGAATGATCAGAACATCACCCCGATCATGCTGGCGGCGGATTCCGGCTCTCCGCAGACGGCGCGCTATCTCTTGGCCGCCGGAGCGAAGACCAGTGTCTGGACCCGCCGCAACCGGATGTGGCCCATCAACATCGCGGCGCGGAAGAGCGATGTGAGAATGATGCGCGTGATCCTGGGCAAGGACCCGGACATGGAGCAGCGCCGCATTCTTGTGGATCTCTCCGACCAGCGCGCCTGGATCTTCGATTCCTCCGGCCTGGAGCTTTTCAGCACCCCGATTTCCACCGGCCGGAAGGGCTTCGCCACCCCCACCGGAACCTATGCGATCACCAACAAGTATCGCAATTGGACCTCGACGCTCTACGACGCGAGCATGCCCTTCTTCCAGCGCCTGAGCTGCGGCGACTTCGGCTTCCACGCCGGAAACGTCCCGGGCTATCCGGCGTCCCATGGTTGCATCCGCGTCCCGCACGGGAATGCCCCGAAGCTGTTCTCCCTCACCGAACTCGGTGACCGCGTCGAGATTCAGCCCTAGGAGTCCTAACACTCCACCACGTTCACCGCCAGGCCACCGCGCGAGGTCTCCTTGTACTTCGACTTCATGTCGCGCCCGGTGTCGCGCATCGTCTTGATCACCTTGTCGAGCGAGACGAAGTGCGAGCCATCGCCCGCCATCGCCAGGCGCGAGGCATTGATCGCCTTTACGGATGCCATCGCATTGCGCTCGATGCAGGGGATCTGCACCAGACCGCCCACCGGATCGCAGGTGAGCCCGAGGTTGTGCTCCATCCCGATCTCCGCCGCGTTCTCCACCTGCTTCGGTGTGCCTCCGAGGTACTCCACCAGCCCCGCCGCTGCCATCGAGCAGGCCACGCCCACTTCGCCTTGGCATCCCGCCTCTGCTCCGGAGATCGAGGCATTGCGTTTATATAGCATCCCGATCGCCGCCGCGGTGAGAAGGAAGCGGTGCACCCCGTCGCGATGCGGCGAATGCCGGAAGCGCACTGCATAGTGGAGCACTGCCGGAATGATTCCCGCCGCCCCGTTCGTCGGCGCGGTGACCACCCGGCCACCCGCCGCGTTCTCTTCATTCACCGCCAGCGCGTAAAGATTCACCCAGTCGAGGATCGTTAGAGGATCGGAAAGCGCGGCCTCGGGCTTGCTACGGAGGTTCTCGTAGATCGCTTTAGCGCGGCGCTTCACCTTCAGCCCTCCGGGGAGGATGCCCTCCTGCGAACAGCCGCGCGTCACGCAGTCCTGCATCGCCTTCCAGATCGCATCGAGACGTGCGCGGGTCTCTGTTCTGGGGCGAAAGGCAGACTCGTTCTCCAGGAGCAGCGAGGCAATGGTGAGCCCCGTGGACTCGCAGCGTTCCATCAGCTCTGCGGCGCAGGTGAAAGGATGCAGCACTTGCACCTCTGCTGCGACCGGACGCTGCATTTCCTCTTCCGTGGCGATGAAGCCTCCGCCGAGCGAATACACCACCGAGTCCGCGATTGGTTCGCCCTGCGCATCCACCGCGGTGAAGTGCATCCCGTTCGGATGCAGTGGCAGCGGCTTGAGGCGCTTGAAGTCCAGGTCCGCCTTCTCATCGAAGTCGATCGTCTCACCCCACGGCGTGAGCAGCTTGCCGGCGCGGATCCCGGCCAGCTTCGCGGGGATCGATTCGATATCGATGCTCTCCGGTTCTTCGCCCAGGAAGCCCAGCAGGATCGCGGAGTCCGTGCCGTGGCCCTTGCCCGTGGCCGCGAGTGATCCGTAACAATCGCAGCGCAGGCGTGCGACCCGCGGTGCCAAGCCCTCATCCTGCAGCTTGCGGACGAAACGGCAGGCCGCTCGCATCGGACCCACGGTGTGGGAGGAGGAGGGCCCGACGCCGATGGTGAAAAGATCAAGCGCGGACAAAGTCATGGTGCCGTCGGCCATGCTCATCAGCTTACCCGGTGGATGCAAGACCGCCGGAAAAATTGACCGAATCCCCGGAAGCCACCGCCGGAAGCGGCAAACGAAGGATGCATGGACAAGCCCGGCCATTGACGGATGGGTCCGCCGGGTCCATGAGGGCCGTGCCGCGATGTTGAAAGACTTCTCCTTTTCCGCACTCGTCGCGGGCTTTGTTTCGGTGTTGGTGGGCTTCACCAGCTCGGTCGCCATCATTTTCCAAGCGACCCAGAATCTCGGTGCCACGCCAGCACAGACGGCTTCCTGGCTCTGGGCCATCGGGATCGGGATGGGGATTCCCAGCATTGTCTTCTCCCTTGCCACCCGGAAGCCGATCCTCATCGCTTGGTCCACGCCGGGTGCCGTGGTCATCGGTGCGGCAGCGGGTGCGGGCCACCTGACGATGCCTCAGGCGATCGGGACTTTTTTGTTCTCCGCGGTCTTGATCATGATCGCGGGCTTCAGCCGCGGCTTCGAGAAGGTGATGAACCGCCTGCCCCTGCCGCTTGCTTCCGCGCTCTTGGCCGGCGTGCTCTCGCGGTTCGCCTTGGATGCCTTCACCGCGATCCCGAAGAACCCGGTGCTGGTCCTCTCCATGGTGGCGGCCTACGTGCTCGGCCGCCGTTTCTGGCAGCGGGCGAACGTGCCGGTGATCCTCGTGCTCGGCATCGCGATCGTGGCCCTCCAAGGAAACTTCCATCTGGAGTCGGTGCCGTGGAACATCACCACGCCGGTATGGACCACGCCCGAGTTTTCGCTGTCCGCCCTGGTCGGAGTGGGGATCCCGCTCTTCATCGTGACGATGGCCTCGCAAAATCTTCCGGGAATCGCCGCCATTCGCGTCGGCGGCTACGAGGCTCCGATTTCGAAGATCATCGGCTGGACCGGCGTTGCCACCTTCCTCCTCGCGGCCTTCGGGGCTTTCGGCATCAACCTCGCGGCGATCACCGCGGCTTTCGTGGTGGGGCCGGAAGCGCATCCCGATCCGGCGCGACGTTACTGGGCACCGGTCAGTGCAGGATTCGCTTATCTGCTGGTAGGCCTTTTCGGGGCGACCGTCGCCGGACTTTTTGCGGCCTTTCCGCGGGAGTTGATTTTGGCGGTGGGTGGCTTGGCGCTGCTTGCCACGATTGGGAATGCGCTGTCTGCCGCCTTGGGGGACGAGGACTTCCGGGAGGCCTCGGCGATGACCTTCTTCGTGACCCTTTCCGGGATCACCTTGCTGGGAGTGGGCTCGGCCTTTTGGGGGATCGTTGCAGGGGGAGTCGTCTACGGCATCCGCACGCGTAAGGCGTAGAGGGTTAGATGTTCAATTCTGTTTGAACGGTGATTGAAACAAATTGACTTGGATTCCTGATTATCTCATGGTGTAGCTGCTATGAAGGCTATTCCCTCCCTGTCCCGGACCCTTGCCCTTACGGTTCCGGCGGTGGCTCTGAGTCTGACAGGCGCTCATGCCGCGTCGGATTACCTTCTTGAAATCGAAGGAATCAAAGGGGAGTCCACCGACGACAAGCACCGTGACGCCATCGAGATCGAAAGTTTCTCGTGGGGTGCCACGAACGACGGGATCGCGAAAGCGATCACCTTCAGTCTCGGCAAGCGCATCGATAAATCGAGTCCTCTGCTCTTTCTCGCATGCGCGAAAGGGAATCACATTCCCCAGGCCATCCTGACCTGCCGCAAGTCCGGCGGGGACGGCAAGCCGCTCGACTACTACGTCATCACCCTCTCCGATATCCTCATCAGCTCCTATCAATCCGGAGGTGGTGGCGGGGCAGGTGGTGCCACGAACACGCTGCCCGTGGACCAGATCTCGTTCAATTACCACAAGATCAAATTCGAGTACCGCCGGATGCTTGAGACCGGCCAGCTCGAAGATCCCGTCATCGCTGAATACGACTTCGGAACCAGCTCAAAATGAAAACCATCCTCCACCGGCTGCCGCGCCTGATCGCGGCAATCGCGGGGGTGCTTGGTTTGATCGGCTACGCTTCCGCAGAGGTCCGGGGTTGGGTCTGGGTGGACGAGGAAATTCCCGGAGAAGCCACCGATTCCGGCCATGAAAAATGGCTGGCGATCTCCTCCTTCTCCGCCACCGGAAATGACCCGCTCCCCGGCAGTTCGATCACGCTGCGCCGGTCCATCGACAAGGCATCGCCGTTGCTGATGAAAGCCTGTGTCTCCGGCCAAGTGTTTCCGGAGGTCCAGCTGCACGTCGCCCAAGTGCTGGAGGGTAAGCCAAGCCTCTTCTGGTCGCTTACGCTGAAGGACGTCCGCATCAGCTCCTGCAAGAACGCCGGGGAGAACGGCAGTGCCAACACCCCGCTGCAAGAGGAGGTGAAGATTATTCCCGCGGGCATCCGCATGACCTACTACCAGCTTTCGGAACCTTCCGCTCCGGCGCTCGTCACGATCCTTCCCTACACCGGGGACGTGGATGGCGATGGCATGTCGGATGAATTCGAGACCCGCTTCGCGCTGCTTCTTCACTCTGACGATGGGAATCTGGATCTCGATGGCGATGGCCTGACGAACCTCGAGGAATCGCGTTTGGGTACCGATCCCACGAAGGGATCCTCTTTCTTCAAGGCCACGGCCGGCCCGGGACCGGGCGGCCCTAACGAACTGGTCATCACTTGGAACAGCGTGCCCGGAGGAGTCTACAAGGTGAAATACAGCCCGGATCTCTTGCTGCCCTTCCAGGAAATCGCCACGGTGACCGCCATCGGAGAAACCTGCAGCCACCCGGTTGTCCGTGGCGGCGCGCTTGGCTTCTACAAGGTGGAAAAAGTGGAGCCCTGATCTGGAGGCATGTTCAGCGAATCGATCCTCTGCAACTGGGACCCGGAGCCATTCCGCGAGGCTCTGAGCCGTGCCGGCTATACCCGGCAGGGCCTGGAGGCCGCGGATCTCTACCGGCCCGGCGATGCCGTCGCGCGCACTCACCTTGCACCGAAGCTTTTGCCCGCAGACTCCTCCTTGCTCACGGCGATCCGGCTTTTCGATCTCGGCGAGCCGGTATCGGGAAAGGATGCGATGGCACTCTTTGGATCGAACCTGTTAGGCCTGATGCGCATCGGTCTGCTGGAAGGTCTTGGCAATGACCTTGTCCGTTCCGCGGCGAAGATCGATGCCACCGAGCAGGGCTGGTTTGCCTTCGATCATGCGGCAGCTCTGGTCGCCGCGAAGCCGGACTATGTGATGGGAGAGGGGAATTCCTCACGCATGCTCACCGCGCTGGCTACGGGCAGAAAGGGCGAGCGGGTGTTGGACCTCGGGGCTGGTGCCGGCTGGGGTGCCTTGCGGCTTGCAGAGCGTGGTTGCCGCGTCACTGCGGCGGACATCAGCGCGCGGGCTCTGGGCTTTGCGCGCTTCAATGTGTTGCTGGCAGGCCTTGATGACATCGAGATTGTCCAAGGCGATCGCTTCGAGCCGGTGGCCGGGAGGAAGTTCGATGCGATTGCGAGTAATCCGCCCTTCGTCATCTCGCCGCAGAATACTTTCGTATTCCGTGATGGCGGGGTAAAGGGCGACGGCTTCTGCGAATCCCTCGTGCGGCGCTTCCCCGACTATCTGGAGGAGGGCGGCATTGCGGTGATGATCTTCAATTGGTTCGATGAAGACCCGGAGCGGTGGGACGAGCGCCCCTTGGCATGGGCGAAAGACCGTGGCTGCGATGTCTGGCTTTTCCGAAGTGATCGCCACGATCCCGCCGAGTATGCCTTCCGCTGGCTCCGCGAAAGCGGGCGGGGCCGAAACCCCAAGCCGGAGGATCTCAATGAATGGACCCGCTATTATCGCGAACTCGGAGCCAAAGGCATCAACCTCGGCTTCCTTGCGATGCGCAAGCGGACCGGCAAGAACTGGCAGCGCTCCGATTCCCGCGCGGAGGTCAAGGTAGTGGCCACGGCGGGTGAAGAGATCCGCCGCATTTTCGACAACCAGACCTGGCTGAACGAGTGCGGACTGGACGATGCCGCCATTCTGGCGATGCGCTTCAAGGTGCCGGACGGCATCCGGGCGGAGACGGACATGGTGCTGGATCGCGGCTGGGGCATGCGGACCATCCGGCTGCGGAGCTCAGGCCAGCTCAGCTATGACGGTCAGGTAGATGAGTTCATCCTGCGCCTGCTCGAGGTTTGTCGTAGCGGGGGGACGCCGGGCGACCAGTTGAAAGAAATCCTGGCGAAACCGGAGTTCGCCGGAACCAAGGGAGTGGACGGCCAAATTGCCAGCTTGGTAAGGGAAATGGTGCGGCATGGCCTGCTGCTACCCGCCCTGTGAAGAGATGGTCGTTTGACAGCGCCGGGGATCACGCTTTGCTGGTTTCCGATGAAAGCTCTACTCCTCTCCCTGATGGCCATTTCCTCCGCCGCGTCCGCCGCCCTTGTCGAAAAGACCGTGGAATACAAGGAAGGTGACGTCACCCTCGAAGGCTTCCACGTCTATGACGATGCCGTGAAGGGCAAGCGCCCGGCGGTGCTGGTGATCCACCAGTGGACCGGCTTGACCGACTACGAGAAGGCGCGCAGCCGCCAGCTTGCGGAGCTGGGCTACAATGTCTTTGCGGCCGATATCTATGGGAAGGGGATTCGCCCCGTGCCGCCGGCAGCCGGTCAGGAAGCAGGCAAGTACAAGGGTGATCGCAAGCTTTACCGCGCCCGCCTGAATGCCGGGCTGGAACAGCTCAAGAAAGACGGGCTCACCGATACCTCGAAGATCGCGGCGATCGGTTACTGCTTCGGCGGCACCGGCGTCCTCGAACTCGCCCGCAGCGGCGCGGATCTCGTGGGCGTGGTCTCTTTCCACGGAGCTCTTGATGCCGCGGATGGCATGAAGGCGGAGAAGGGCAGCGTGAAGACGAAGGTGCTCGCCTGCCACGGTGCGGACGATCCCTTTGTGCCCGTGCCGCAGGTGCAGGCCTTTGAAGAGGAGATGCGTGAGTCCGGAGCGGATTGGCAGCTCATCGCCTACGGTGGTGCCGTGCATGGCTTCACCCAGAAGATGGCAGGCGATGACAATTCGAAGGGAGCCGCCTATAACGAGAAGGCCGACAAGCGCTCTTGGGAAGCAATGAAGGCCTTCTTCGCCGAGATCTTCGGGAAGTGAAGCTCACTCGTCCCACTTGCCTTCGATGACCTTCTTCTGTTCTTCCGGCGTCAGCTCGCCGGTCCAGACATAGGTCCCATCGAAGTAGGCCCGGGCACCGTGGAAGTAGGAGGTATTCTCACCTTCCACGGTGATCATGCCGGGCTTGTCATAGCCTTCGCGGAACGTGAGCCAAGTTGGCCGCTCCTCGCCATCCGGTTTCGTCTCGAACCATCCCATGCGGCCGTTCAGGCGGAACTGCCCGCCGATGCCGCCCACATGGAATGTCGGGCCGCGGACGACATTGAGAACGAACCAGGTCTTCCCATCCTTCTCCACGATTTCCAGGACGCCATTGTAGCCATCGGAATAGCGGCCGGCCCAGCCCTCCTTGCGCTGGTCCAGCTTGAGCCAAGACTTCATCCAATCGATCCGGCCCTCGGTCAGGCGGCCCGCGAGTTCCCAGCGGTCCACCGCCGTTTCCGGTGCGTCTTCCCGCTCCTGCCACTTCGCCATGAATTCGCGATGCTCGATCCAAGTGCGCTGGTCCTGCTGGAGCAGCGCGAATCGCTCGGGCGAGAGCTCTTTCTTGAGCTGCACATAGGTCTCGTTGAGTGCCTTGTCCTGTTTGGCAAACTCGGCCTTGGCGGTTTCCAAATCGCCGCCGCAGGCGATGCCCAGGGCGAGCAAGAAAGCGGTGATCGCGGATCTCATGACGGCATTCTGGTTCAATGACGCCGGTCCCGCAATCGGAGGCTCTCCCATTTTGCGATGGCGGCGACGACTTTCACCACGGCCACAGAAAGAGGATCGCGAGTCCTCCCGCGGCCGCCGCACCAAAACCCGCCGAGGTCCATTTGATGTAGCGGCCCGTACCAAGCACCGCGGCCATGCCTGCCTTGAAGAGCGTGTTTGCAAGGCCGCCGATCAAGATGACGCGCCAGCCGGTCTTGGGGTCGACTTCACCCGAAGCGACGAGCCCTGAGGTGGAGAGCGTGATAGCATCCACATCGGTGAGACCGGAAATCGCAGCGACAACATAGAGCCCGGAGTTCCCAAAGTGCTCTTTCCCCAAGGCCACTGCATAGAGCACGCCGACGTAAAGCAGGCCGAACATCACGGCACCTTTCAGCTCGGATGGCGCTTCTTCATCACCAGGCTTTTCCCCGGAACGTTTGGCGAGCCAGAGCACCGCTGCCGCGATGATCGCGGTCCACGCCAGCATCGCCGCCAGGGGTGGCAGCAAGGCCGACTTGTGGGCGGGAGCTGTTAGAACGACTTCCACCATCACGCGGGCAAAGACCACACAGGAAGCGGTGAGGACGATCGCTGCAAGAACCGTGCCCGCAGAACCTTCTGCCTTGCTCCGCCGGGAAACGCTGGCGGTGATCGCAGTGCTGGAGACGAGGCCGCCCAGGATGCCGGAGATCGCGGAGCTCTTCGTCCCGCCGATGAACTTGCCAACGAGATAGGCGACCAAGCTCATGCCGACGATGAGCACAACCATCAGCCAGATCTTGAACGGATTGAGGACGCCGAGCGGTCCCATCTTCTCGTTCGGCAGCAGTGGCAGGATCACCAGTCCGATCAGGACGAGACGGGCAATCTCCTTGAGCTCCTTGGCATCAACCTTCCGGACCGCACCATGGAGCGGGTCCTTATAGTGGAGCAGGACCATCACCGTGCCCGCGCAAGCGACCGCCGGTGCAAGTTGACCCGTGCCGGCGAGACAGCCGATGGCGAAGATCGCCAGCATCGCGAACTCCGTGGTCAGCCCGATGTCGGGCTCCGCTTGGCGCATGGCGGTGAGATTCGCCATGATCGCCATGGCCGTGCAGGCGACCAAGCCCCCTGCGATGATCCAGCCGCCAAAGGCCATGGCCATCGCTCCCGAAAGGCCGCCGAAAAGTCCGATCAGGCCGAAGGTGCGGATACCCGCCATCGGGTTCTTCTTCCACTCGCGCTCCAAGCCGACCAGAAGCCCAAGGCCGAGAGCAGTGCCGAGGCCCTTCAGCAGGACCAGTGTGGCGGCAAAGTGGGGCTCGTCATTCATCGCGCGGGAAGGGTTGTCCACCCTAGCCGCGGAATGCGTCTCTAGCAAGTTGCCGCGATTCCTTCTCGGCTCAACGCTGCACCGACTTTTCTTCGATCAGCTCCCGGTAGATCTTTGCCTCGGCTGTCTTTACCCGGGTCAGCTGGGAGTCCTTGTCCAGATCCACGAACAACAAACCGAAGTCGGTATTCGGATCGAAGGCATGGCCCCACTCGCGATTCGAAGTGATGGACCAGTAGTTGTAGGCCTTTACCGGAACTCCCTTCTTCAATGCCCTCTCCACTTGGGCGAAGTGCGCCTTGATATAGTCTCCGCGCGTCATGCCATCCGCAGAGGGCACGCAGCCATTTTCGACAATGAGCAGCTCCTGATCCGGGAACCAGCGATGGAAGCGCTGCAAGGCATGGAACAAGCCCTGCGGCCAAACCGGCGCTCTCAAGAACCGTCCGTGTGCCGCTTCCTCCAGCAGACGGAAGCGATGCAGCCGCCAAGTCGGTAGGCCCCAGTAATAATCCAATCCCACGAAGTCCTGCGCACCGATCGCTTCCGCCGGGCAGAGCTCTTCCGGCAATCTTCCCGAAGTCCCGAGGTACCACCAGTTGGCATTCGCGATCAGGCTGGTGGTGCCCCAGAAGCGCCACGCCCAGTTGAGCCAGCTTGACTTCGATTGCAGCACTTCCAGGCGCTCGCAGGGATCCAGTGCCTCCACCTCGAGCTTCGACTCATCGCCCAGCACCTCCAGCGCGATGCGCCGTGCCAGCCGCAGTTCCAGGCCTTCCTTTTCGCAGGAATGGGACACGCCGGGGGCATCCTTGCGGATGCCGATGCGGATCTTGCCGCGCCGCCGGATGCGCCGCACCCCGCGTCCGCTCGACATGCTGTCCGGCAGCGAATCCCCCCCGACGAAGACTTCGTGCAGTGAAAGCGGGCGCTGTGCGTCCTTGGCCACTTGTTCCGGCTGGGAAATCCAAGGAACCTCGCAGGCCAGCGCGAGGTCGTGCTGAAAGAGCGCTACCGCGCGATTCACCCGATCCATCAGTCGTCCGTGCCCGTGCGGTGCTGCCACCACGTAATGTTCGTCGCTCAGTCCGGTGGCGAGAAAACGGAAGCGCTCCCGATCCTTCAGCTCGAAAGGTAGCAGGAAGAAGGCATCGCCATAGACCGCGTGGATCTTTCCCTCCGCGAGTGAATTACGAGCTTCATCGTAGTTGGCGAAAACCTTCTTCCTCGCTTGTGCCGGAAGATCCCGCTTCCAGCTCGCGGGCTGGTTGCCAATGCCGAGGACTCCGACCTCTTTGCCAGCCAGGGAATTCAGTCCCTCGCCCTCGTAGCCTTCCAGCACCAGCACCGCCTTGCCCGTGCGCAGGTAGGGGTCGCTGAACTCGAAGCGCGTTTGATCGCCTTCGGTGATGCCGCCGATCACGAGATCCACTTCACCGCGCTCGCTGACCAATGCTCCCTTCGTGGTGAACTTGAAGACCGCCTCCGAGAGCCCGCGATGGCAGGCGCCCCAGTCCATCAGCATCTGAAGCCAGGTCGGGAAGCCGGTCACCAGCGGGTTCACGCCCACCTTTGCCGCCTCGTTGCGCGCCTTGATCCGGCTGCGTGCGCGGGCGTGCGCGCGGAACAGATTTGGCACCAGCTTTCCTACGGCCTCGGCCTCCGCTTCCACCTCCGTGCCGCGTGGCAGGCCTGGCGGCATGTAGTAGCGGTTTTGCCACCATGGACGGATATAGCCGAAGGTCAGCTGGCTCGGCTCATTGAAGGTGATCCACCAGTCCACCAGATCACCCAGGGTGTCCGCTACCTTGGCCGCATAGCTGGCGAAGAGATCCGGGAATTTCTCGCCGATCATCCCGCCATGATGCTTCTCCAGCCACACCGGCCACACGAAGTGGTGGAGCGTGACCATCACCTTCATGCCGTGGCTGCGGACGCACTCGGCGACCCGCCGGTAATGCGCAAGGGCTTCCTCGTCGAAGACCCCTGCAGAAGTTTCCACGCGTGCCCAAGCGATGGAAAAGCGGAAGAGCCGGCAGCCCATGCTGGCCGCCGCGGCAATGTCTTCCTCGTAGCGATTCCAGAAATCCGTGGCGCGTCCCCGCGGAGTCAGCCCTTGGTATCGCTCCCACAGATCCCAGACGTCCTCGCGGTCGGGATCGTACGCTTCCACCTGATGGTCGGCGTTGGCCGTGCCAAAAAGGAAACCGTTGGGGAGTGCCATGTGCGGGCAGCTTGAAAGATCGCGGGCCGATGGCAAAGCCCGCGTTTTCATCGATCGGATGTCACAGGATCTTCTCCCTTGCGGCCTTGACGCCCGGCTGCCCGTTCCTGCGAGTAAGGGCATGCACGTCCGCCGTCTCCCCGCTCTCGGTTTCCTGCTTTGTCTCCTCGGTGCCGGGGGTGCCCGGGCCGCTGATTTCTACATTTCCCCCGCAGGGAGCGATGCCAATCCCGGCTCGCTGGCCCTCCCTTGGAAAAGCTTCGCTTACGCCGTCGCCCAGCTGAAGGGCGGTGATACGCTCAATCTCCGTGCCGGCACCTACGCCGAGCGTCTCATCCTGAGTGGCAAGACCGCCAGTGTTGCTTCCCCGATCGTGATTCGTGCCTACCAAGGCGAGGCGCCCGTGATCGATGGCACTAGCCTGATCGTTCCCAGCGGCGGACTTATCGGCTTGGTGACGGTTCAGAATTGCAGCCACATTCATCTCGAGGGTCTGGATATTGGGAACTACAAGACCATCATCGCCAATCGAATCCCGGTCGGCATCCAGATCGAAGGCAGCGGCAGCGGGATCAAGGTGAGCGGCTGCAAGGTCCATCACATTTGGCAGAGCGCCACCTCTGCTACTTCCGATGGCTTCGGCATCGCGGTCTACGGCACCTCCGCCACGCCGATCGATGGCCTGGTCCTGGAGAACAACGAGGTTTTCAATCTCCGGACCGGGCAGAGCGAATCCGTGGTGCTGAATGGCAACGTCACCAACTTTGCGGTGATCGGAAACCATGTCCACGATTGCAACAACATCGGCATCGACTTTATCGGCTACGAGGAATCCGCCCCGGCCGACTTCGATCGCGCGCGGAATGGCATCTGTCGCGGCAACTTGGTCCACGGCATCGATAGTTCCTTCAATCCCGGCTATGGCGGGAACTTCACGACCGGCGGTGGCGAGCGCTCCGCCGCGGGTATCTATATCGATGGCGGCACGAACATCACCGTTGAGGGAAACCGCGTCTATGGCTGCAACTTCGGCATCGAACTCGCAAGCGAGCACGCCAGCGGAGCCACCGATGAAATCCACCTGTTGAACAACCTGATTCACCACAATATGGGCGCCGGGCTGATCATGGGAGGCTACGATGCCAATCGCGGGAAGACACGGCTTTGCGAGATCCGCAATAACACCCTTTACCTCAATGATACCCTCCAGACCTTCGGAGGACAGGTCGCCATCCAGTTCTACTTCGAGCAGAATACCTTCAGGAATAACATCGTCTGGGCAAATCCCGCCACCAGGCAGATGGTCGTCCACTACGCCGAAGGAGGCACTGCCTCGCAACGGGTGTTCGGGCAGGGAAATGTTTTCGAGGACAACATCTACTTCTGCCAAGGTGCAGAGTCCGAAATCCAATTCGGCCTGAATCTAACCGGTGAAGGACCCGATGCGGGGAATACGGCCTATACCGGTCTCACCGCATGGCGGGCGGCGGTTGGCAGCGATTCGCGCTCAAGCTTCCATGATCCGGAATTTGTGGTAGCTGCGCCTGCTGGTAGCGCACAGGCGGGCGACTTCAAGCTGAGTGCCTCTTCCTTTTGCCGTGACCGCGGCGAGCCATCCTTCGTGCCGCCAGCAGGGGAGGAGGATTACTTCGGGAACTCGCGGCTTGCGGGAGCGAGGGTCGATGTCGGCTTCCATGAGCTGGCATCCGGATTGAACGCTTGGCGTGCGATGTACTTCGGCGTTGCCGACGGAAGCGGTACTTCCGGAGACGATGAAGATCCGGATCGCGATGGCGTGCGCAATTTGATTGAGTATTCGCAGGGAATGGACCCGCTGCACTCCGATCTGCAGCTTGCCCCTTCCGGTGTAAACGAGGGTGAGGTCTTCCGCTTCCGTTACCGGAAGGCAGACGCCTCGCTAAGCTATCAGGTGCAGGCATCCGATGGCACCGGCCCTTGGACGGAAGTCCAGGCTGCGGAGCAAACGGATGGGAACGGAAACTACTGGCGGGATCTTCCGTATGGCCCGGGCAAGTTGTTCGTGAGGCTTTCGGTGAGCTACTGAGAAGCCTCCCTGCTTCTCACCACCACGATTCCATCTGGACGCCCCAGCTCCAGCCTTCGGTGTCGCGGGCATAGTCGACCCCGCCCACGCTTCCTTCCAAGCCGTCCGCCCACATGGCATAGGTCAGGAAGCCGCGAAGCACAGGGCGGCTGAAGAACTCCCCGCCGAAGGAGATCTGGGGTGCCAGCGTGATTTTGCCGAGCATCCCGCTGTTTCCGGAAGAGTTGCCGGAAATCCAATCGACTCCGGGTTCCAGCGCGATGCTGAAGGTGTCATTGAAATGCCAGATCGGTCGCACGCCTCCGGAGACCCAGTGCTGGTAAGGCGCGTTGTCCCCGAACTCCGTGTATTGATAGACCATCGCGCTACCGATGGAGAAGTGCTCGAAGGGCTTGAACACCCACTGGTCGGTCGCGCGGAAGCGCCATGATTCGTCGGGATCCGGGCGGATGAAGGTGCCATCGGGTGTGTTGAAATTCTCGAAGCCGGTCGTGAAGGTCTTGGCTGGCCCCGTGCCAAATTGCAGGGAGGTCTTGTGCAGGCTTTCCATGTCGAGGAAGTCCTCGGTGGTCCGCACCAGGCTCACCGAGAAACCATCTGCATCCGGGGCTTGGAGACCATTGGAGTCGACTCCCGATTCCGCGCTGGAATAGGCAATGCCCAGCTCGCCCTTCGACTTGCCGCCGAACGGCCAGTCATACCAGCGGATGTCGAAGCTGTTCTTGCTGTAGCCGGCGACGTTCAAAGGATCGGGATTGCCGAGGTCGGTGTAGATCGCGCTCTCCGCGCCATCGCCGATCCATGCCACGGCCAGCTTGCCGGCACCCAGCGGCACGTCCTCGATGCCTGCGCCCCCGCCACTCATGTCCCAGAAGTAGAAGTCGTTGATGTGAATGTCATGCCGCCGGTAGAAACGACTGCCGGCCCAGAACTTCGCTTCCGGCATGGATGGGATCACGTTCGTGATCGATCCCCAGATTTCAGGCAGGGAGAAGTCGGTATCCGAAGCCGCTCCGTAGTTGTCATAGGGGTTGAAGAAGGCCATCCGCAGATTCACGCGGGCTACCGGGTCGTTCGGGTTTGCGCCGCTTGAAGAAAAGATCCCCGCAGGAAAGAAGGTCTTTGCGAAGGCGAGCTCGCCGTAGTTCTCCGCTTCGTTACCCAGGCGATACTTCGCCACGCCGGGAATCCCGAAGGCTCGCAGCGGACCACCGGAATCCGATCGACCATAGCCCGCGCGGAAATAACCGGTGATATCCAGGTAGCCCTCCAGCACTTCCTCGATCCGGGCATCCAGCGCCTTCTCCGCATCGGGCCTGCGGGCGATGTCCCGCACTTCGGTGTCGCCGCGGAATTGCTCATCCGTGCGTTTGCGGCGCTCGCGGATCGCCTCCGCCAAGGAGCTGTCCTCGTCGGTTGTTGCGTCCGCTTCGCCCTCGGCTGTGGCAGCGGCTTGGGGTGCCCGGCGGCTCGCCTGCGAGGACGAGGCCTTCTTCTTCGGTGCTGGCTTCTCTTCGAGTTCTTGGATGCGCGATTCCAGCTTCTCGATGCGGCTCTCGTACTCGTGCCGCATGGCTTGGATCTCCTTTCTCAAAGCTTCCGTCGCGTCTTCTTGGGAAAGAGCGGGAAGTGCCGACATGAACATGGCTCCAGCAATGCCGGGGATGGATTTGCCCATTACTCTATCAGCCATAACCTGGCGATAGAGGTCAAGTTAGCCCTTGGTATAAGACAGAAAATCAAGGCATCTGCGAGACCTTCGCCCTGACGAAGGCGCGGTCCTGCATGCCGGTCGTGAAAGCATGGTATTCGTAGCCTTTCGGAGGGAGAGGTAGTCCCTCGGGTAGCGGCAGGACTTCGCTCACGGAGAGATCCCAGGCAGCAAGGTCGGAAGATGCCTCCACCTGATAAGTCGTGCCGGCCACGCTCGCGACGAGCCCGTGATCGGCACCCGCCGCGAAGCTCGCGCCGGCATGCGTGGCGATCAACAAACCGAGTTGCGGGCCTCCGCTGGAGTCATTGAGATTTTCCACTAGTGTTCCGCGGTCCGTCGGATCGAGAGGCTTTCCTCCCAAGGCGTATTCGAGGAGGTTGGACCTGCCATCCTGATCGGGATCCGCCTCCGGCGATTTCGATTCATCCGGGATTCCCGAGTTCAGCCGCCACGCTTCGTAGGCAGTGGCGAGGTAGATCTTCTTCGCCCCCGGCACATGCGTCACTTGGAAGCCGGAAGGGATGCCACCCACGGTTGCGAAATCCCCGCTGAGATCTCCCGTGTAGCGGAGGATCTCATAGGATGGCTGCGATGGCTGTGCCGGCGCCGTGATCGCCAGCGTGGCATGGTCCAGATCGAGGTTTCCGGTGATCTCTAGCAGACTGGCCCCCTTCGCGCTGATGGTGGAGCGGATCGTCCCCGAGATGCTGGCGGTGGGGAGCTTGCCCGTGCCTTCGATCGCAGCATCGTGCATCACCGTTACCGAGGAGGCATGGCTGAGATCAGGAATCATGGCGGTGCCCAATGCCGAGAGGAGTGCCGCGTGCCACTGGTCCGCCATCCATTGATAGCCTGCTTCGGCGGGATGGACGCCATCCACAAAGCCGCCGGTATAGCCGGTAAAGAGATCGACCAAGGTGACCTTCTTCCCCGCGTTCCTGAACTCGGTGACCAAGTTGGTGATCACTTGGTTGAACTGGGTCACCTTCGAGGGATTCGCCGACCAAGGCGTAATCTTGGCGGCGAAGATCCGTGCATCGGGACGGAGCGTGGCAATCTCATTGAGCAGCGCCCGATACCGGGCTTGCGCGCCAGCCATGTCCAGCCGGTCGAGGTCATTCGTTCCCGCTAGCAGCAGCACGGCATCGGGAAAAATGGCGGTGCGTCCGGTGCCATGCCCGCCGGTGAGCCAGTATCCGCCGTGCGGGTTGCGCTCGGCACCGCCGTACATTTGGAAGGTGGCGGTATCGAGGCCGTTCAGGTTGTTTTTGATGTCGGTCGTCGAATAGGACGAATGGCCCGCGTGAAAGAGCTGCTCCGCCGGAAGATTGGAGGGATTCAGCGGAACCTCCGTCGAATCTCCGAGAAAGCGGAAGTCCGGTGCGTTTCGGACCAGCTTCGTATGAAGATAAGACCGGTAGCCATCGCGCCCGCCGTAGCCGAAGGTGATCGAGTCCCCGAGCGGCAGGACCTTGAGCCCGGCAGGAAGCACCGTTGAAGGAAGCAACCGCAGGCTGCCTGCGGCGACCGTGACCGGGCCGGTGAAGGTGGAGCTGCCACTCAGTGAAAGCGTGCCGTTTCCCGTCTTCTTGAAGCCGCCTTGCCCCTCGAAAACGACCGGCAGCGAGATATCGAAGCCGTTGGTATCGATGGTCGCCCCGCTGGTGCCCAATGTCACCGGCGCTCCCGCAAGTACGGTGGATGCCGTAGATGCGGTGAGGCTCCCGTTCAGGACCAGCTTTCCGGGGCCTGACTTGGTCACCTGGCCACCGCTGAGGAGCGCATTGAACTCCACGTCGGAATTCACCGTGATGGTGCGGTTCGTCGTTCCGGTGCTGGCCGCGCCTTGGAAAGTGAGCTTGCCGTTGTTCGTCGAGCTCCCCAGCACCACTGCGGTCCCGCTCAGGATCGAGGGATTTGCAAAGCTGCGCGGACTGGCCGAATCAGAAGACAGGGTGACATTGCCGATACTCAGGGTTCCGCTGCCGAAGGCATGGTCGTGCCCGGCCTGCACCACGCCATTGACCAGCTTGGTCCCGCCGCTGTGCTGATTGTCGCCAGTGAGGCGGATAATGCCCGGACTGGTCGCGGCTTGGTTGAAGCCAAAGGGTCCGCTCACGGTGCTCGCAATGATTCCGAGACCGAAGCTGCTTCCGAAAGTCGCGTCTCCCGTCAGCTGGATCGACCCTTGGACCCTCGAATCGTTGTCCAGCCGTAACGCGCCGCGGTTCTCATTGTTTCCGGGGCCCTTGACGGTGATCGCGCTGTCCACGACCACCGCGCTGGAGAGGTAAAGCGAGGAGCCTTCCGCGATGGAAACCGCCGGGACATGCGAAAGCATCCCGGAGCCTGGAGAGTTCATCACCAGCTTCCCATCGAAGAAGGTGCTCACCTCGAGCGTGCTTGCGGTCAGATTGGCTAGAGGACCCTGCAGGATGGTATTCCCGGTGCCGTTGAAGCTGATCGTGCCCGCGATGATCGGATCAGTGCCGATGGTCACCGTGGCTCCGGAAGCTCCGCCGATGAATGTGGCATCTCTCACCGGGGAATTCGTCCAAGCGACATTCCCTCCCGCGCCATTGTTCCAGCGCAGGCCGGTGAGGTCCCATGTCCCGCTACCGTGGGTGAGCAGAGTGCCATCGACGACCGTGTCCCAAGTCAGGGGATCCGCGGCGGCGGGGAGGATCACCGGCAGGAATGCCAGGATCAGGGACAGGCGGGGCGAGCGGTGCATACGGATTTGGAATCCAATGGCTAGCCGCTTTCCCGAAAAAGCGGGCGTCACATGAAATGGGGGTGGCAGGAGGGGATTCATGCCGAAATTGTCACTTTGAGCACCCCTACGCTATCTCGACAGCTGTGGCGATTCTGCCCAGCGTCCCACTATGGATTATGGGAAGAATCAACCCGGCGCGCTCTCGATCGCGGCTTTTTCGTTGTCCTGCCTGGGAGCGCTCAGCTTCGGCCTGCTGGCGATTCCCGGCGTCATCTGCGGACATCTTGCGCGCAGGAGATCGCTTCGCGATCATGCCTTCGCGGGTGCGGCATTGATCATCGGCTACTGCATCCTTGGCCTCTTCTTCGGTCTGCCCTTGCTCGCCCTCGGCGGAATGCTGCAGCTTTCGATTCCTTTGACCGGAAACTTTTCGCGTGAGCTCCCGGCGGACTTCTCGGGCCTCGATCCCGTCGTCCGGACCGTCGAGGCCCAGCCGGCTGCTTCGGGAGCCCTCGGCAAGCTTGTGGAACATTACGGCTCCTTGCTGATCGTCGCGCTGCTCGGCCTTGTGGTGATCGTCTTTGCCGCTTGGGCCGCTCCTCGCTTCGGTCGCTGGTTCCAGCATCGTCAGTTGCGGCGCCTGATGGCGATAAATCGTTCACGCTAAAAGCTCGGGTCGGTTTGTGGGGCGGGTCCGTTGCAGCGGGCCTAGCCGCGGCTTGGAGCAAGCAAGGGCTTTGAATCTCAGTTTATTCCAAAAATCCGGACGCCTGCGCCGATGCCCAATCGCGGGCTTGCCAAGGCTCCCCGGGTCTCATTCACTCCCGGCCCCGTTCACCGGCCATGGCCCTTATCGTCCAAAAATACGGCGGCACTTCTGTCGGCTCCATCGATCGCATGCGCAACGTCGCCGCACGCGTGAAACGCACCCGCGACGAAGGCAATCAAGTGGTTGCCGTCGTTTCCGCGATGTCTGGCATCACCGATGGCCTGATCAAGATGGCAAGGGAGTTCAGCGAGACTCCCTCCGAGCGCGAGATGGACGTGCTGTTGGCCACCGGCGAACAGCAGTCGATCGCCCTTGTCTCCATGGCCCTGCATGAGGCAGGTGTGGAGGCGGTCTCCGTGACCGGCCGCCAGGCAGGCATTTTCACCACCGGTTCCCACACCCGCGGCCGCATTCAGGACATCGATCCTGAGTTCATGAAGCGCTCGCTCGAGGAGGGAAATACCCTCGTGGTCGCGGGTTTCCAAGGCATCACGCCGGAAGGCATGATCCACACCCTCGGCCGCGGTGGCTCGGACCTCACGGCCATCGCCATTTCCGCCGCGCTGAAGGCGGATGTCTGCCAGATCCTCACCGATGTGGACGGCGTTTATACCTGCGATCCGCGGATCGTGAAAAACGCCCGCAAGCTTCCGGAAATTTCCTACGACGAGATGCTGGAAATGGCCTCGTCCGGGTCGAAGGTGATGCAGTCCCGCTCCGTCGAGTTCGCCAAGAAATTCGGCGTGGTCTTCGAAGTCCGCTCCTCTCTCAATGACAATCCGGGCACGCTGGTGCTCGAAGAACATCCCGCCATGGAAAACGTCGTTATCCGCGGAGTCTCGATCGAGCGCTCCCAAGCCCGCGTCACCATCACCGGTATTCCCGATGTACCCGGCATGTCCGGCAAGATCCTCGGCGCGCTGGGTGAGGCGGAGATTAATCTCGATATGATCGTGTCGAACATCGCGCACGATGATCGCGCGCGTCACTCCTTCACGATGCATTCGAACGATCTCGGCAAGGCCCAGGCCGCGCTGAAGCAGGTGCTGGCGGAGATCAGCCCGGACGCCCGGATCGAGACCGAGGCAGGGATCGCGAAACTTTCCGCCGTCGGCATTGGCATGCGCTCCCACTCGGGCGTCGCCGCCACCATGTTCAAGGCCCTTGGCGAAGCCGGCATCAACATCGGCATGATCTCCACCTCCGAAATCAAGATCGCCGTGACGGTTGATGAGCCTCGCATCGAGGATGCGGCGCGTGCGGTGCATGATGCCTTCAATCTCGACAAGGAACCGGTAAAGTAAGTCCGGCACGCTTGAAGCTACGGGAGGGTGCGCGATGGAAAATCCATACCAAGCACCCTCGGCCGATAGCAGCCCGCCTCCGCTTCCCATGCCGGGAGTGGAGGGGCTGAAGAATCCGCGCTTGCTGGGCCTGTTCGCCGTCTTCTTCTACGCCCTGGGCACTTTGGGTGAAGTCGCCGATCACTTCCAAAGGTCGTTCCCCGCGGAGATCGGGATTTCCGCGCTGCATCAGCACGACACCTACTACGTCGTGGCGGAGGGACTGGGGCTCTTTGAATGGCTGATGCTCGGTGCCTTTCTTGCCGGGATCTTGTTCTTCTTCCTGTGGAAATACCGCGCGGCCAGGAACGCGTGGATCCTGGACCCATCCGTGATGAAGATGACCCCGGCCATGTCGGTGGGCTGCTACTTCATCCCGATCCTGAATTTCATCTGGCCCTGCCGGGCCATGGCGGGAATCGCGAAGGCCTCCTACGGCAGCACTGCGGGAGTCGCCCTGTGGTGGAGCACCCAGATGATTGCCTTGGTTGGCGGCATCGTGGTTGTCGCCATGCTTGGCGAGCATCCGCCCGATGCCGTGCCGACCATGGCGGAACACCTCCTTCTCCTGTGGTCGATCTTCACCTTTGTCTGCGCATGGAAAATCGTGATGCGCATCTCGAAGGCGCAGGCGGCGCGGTGTGCTGCTTGATTCGATACGTCACTAGCCAAACGGCCTCAGGCTCGTCGGACAGGGCTTCTCTTCATCTCACTCCATCTCCCTCGAAGAGCTTTCTCAGCACATCCGCAAAGCGATTGTAAAAGAAGCCCAGCACCACCAGTGCCACGCCGAGGGCGAGGAAGGCTGCCACGCGTGTGAAGGTATTGAAGTCCCATACATCGACCGTGAAGAGCTTCCCAAGTGACAAGGCTAGCAGGATGAATCCCGCGTGACGCAGCGCCGCCGTCTTCTGCCAGAGGCCGGTACAAACGAGAAGGAAGCCGAGTCCCGTCCAAAGGACTGCTACCGGCTTCCAATCGAAATGCCAGATCAGGAGTTGGCTCGACCAGATCGCGAGCAGCGCCGAGCTGAAGAAGAGTAGCCAGGATGACCTTTCCTTCAACTGCTCCTTCTTCATCAGGAACCCTGCGGTGAACAGCGACAAGATCACCACGGCACCATGCGGGAAGGCTGCCGGCTCGTATGCATCCCATGGCAAGGTCGCGAATCTATTCAGCAACCACACCGCGCCTGCCAGGAGGAGGACCCATGCCTCGGGCAAATTCTGGCGGAAGCGCCGTGAAAGCAGCAGCAAGCCAAGTCCGCTGCCCGCGAGGATCTCGCCGAGAAATTCCGGGACGATCTCCCTCCAGGCGAAGATCCACGAAAGCATGCCGAAGGCGCGCGGGATGAGCGACGTGTGCCGGAACTCCTCCCGGCCCGACGACGGAAATACTGCGATTCCCGTAAGAATCAGCGCTGTTCCCACCGGGATAAACTCGATCAGCCATGACGGACCTTGATGCCAGACTTGAAGCGCGTATCCGATCGGTAGGAAGAGCGCTGCCACCATCGCCAAGATCGGACTGCGGAAGATGAAACGTGCGATCGCCGCGAGCAGGATGGCCACTGCCGAAAGGGAAATGAGGTTCGTGAGCAGCGGGACATGCAGGAACTCCTGCGCCCGACAGATCGAGGCGAAGGCCGCGAGCGCCGTCACCCACAGCAAGGCCGCAGGTTTCGCCGCCAGGTCGAGGGATGACTTCGCCGCCCGAACCGGGTGACGCATCCACAGCCAATGGCTGGCGAGGCTGATGAAGGTGACCGTGAGAATTCCCCACATCTTCAACTCCCGATCTGCCAGCAATAGGAAGACGACCGACGCGAAATGGAAGCATAGCGCGACGTAGGCGGCCTCCTCCAAGCGGCGGTCCCGGTCCCGCAGCAGTGTGAAAGCCGTCATGCCCAGCGCGATCGCTGCGGCGGCGGGAGCTCTCCAGAACGAAGCCAGCTCAAGACACCATCCCGTGAGGGCTGCGTTCGCCCCAGCCACGAACGCGACTGCCGCTGCAAAGCGGGCAGCCTTCTTCATGAAATCCGGAAGCTCTGCGGCATCGCATCCTCTCCGCAGCGGGAAAGCCGCCGCCGTCAGGAGCAGTGCTGTCAGCCCATGGCTCCACGCAGGCACATCGAGATCCTGCAAGCGGAAGTCGAAGATCATCATCGTGGCCCCCGCCGTCGCCATCATTGCGAAAAGCAGTTCGCTCCTGCCGCGATAGCGGGCGAAGACGAGTGAGAGGCTGAGCGCTTGCCCTGCTAGGGCGAGGGCGAGCTGGAAGCCTTCGAGCTCCAGCACCAGTGATAGGGTCAGGGCCGCGATGCCTTGGGCGAAATGACATCCCGCGGCTTCATCCTTGCGGCGACCGATCGCCCCCAATGCCAGCAGCACCAAGCCAAACACCCCCGGCACCAGCCAGTAGTCCTCTCTTCCTTCGATTTCCTGCCATACCGCGGAGAAGAGCGCGAAAAACGCGACATTGTTTCCCGTGGCAAAAGCCGCGCGCTCCCGTTCCGAGAAACCCGGGAAGCGCTTCGAAATCCCGAGCACGCCCGGCAGCGCAAACATCGCCCACACCGGCGGCAGGAACCACAGCGCCGCGGGATTGTCCGGACGACTGCCGATGGCCCCTGCAATCTGCCACCAGAAGAAGGCCACATAGGTTCCCACCATCGACGCGACTCCTGGCATTACCCATCCGGGTCGAAGCATCAGCGCGGTGCCCATGCCAGCCAGCACCAGGTTCGATGCCGCGGAGAGCCAGCCGAGCGGCTGCAGCACGGTCGAGTACGATGCGAGTAGTAGTCCCATCACCGCCGTCGCCTTCGAATCGCGCTTCAGGGAGACCGCTACGATTCCTCCCGCGGCGAACAGAAGCATCATACCCGCTACCACCGGTGACTCCACCACTTGCAAGCGCGGCACATGGTGGGACGCGAAGGTGCACCAGTAGAAGAATGCCATCCCGCCCGCGATCAGCACTTCACCGAAGCGCCGGAGGTTCTCTCTCCCTGCCAGATAGAAGCCGCCGCCGGAAAGCATTAGCGATCCGAGATACAGTGCCGCGAGGCGAATGCCCGGCGAGAGATCGCGGATCCAGTTCTTGTAAGCGAAATTCCCCAGCAGCACGAGGCCGGTCACCAGCAGGCCGATGCCCAGCCGCACCAGCCATACGCGGCCGAACTGGAGTTCGAAGGAAGTATCCCTCGCGACCGGGAAGGGCGGGGGGGTGGTCACCGGTGGAGACGCCACCGGAGGATCCATCACCGCGGGTGTCACGCTTGGTTCGGCAATCGGCTCCGGAACGAACACCGGAGCTTCCTCTTCCGCCACCTCTGCCAGAACTGTCGCTGCTTCGGGGATTGTCTGCTCTCCTTCCGCCGGAGCTGCGGCGGCATGCAGCTCGCTTTCCAGATCCTGCAGCCTGAGCCACAGCGAGCGCACCTGCGTCTGGTGGTGCCGTTCTGCGGTGGCGAGTTCTTCGCGTAGCGCTTCGATCCGGGCTTGGAGGGCGGCCGCCTTCAAAGGGTTCACACCCTTCTAGCTAGCATCCGGATACGCCGCCGCGGCATCGATAAAACGAATGGTAACATCGGGAGGATCGATGATGCCCCCAGCGCCTTATTTCTTCTTCTTCGGAAGATTGCTGATCCAGCGCTCCACGTCACCGATCACCTGATCCTTCTTGGTGTCGTACATCAGAAGGTGGTAGGCGTCGGGATAGAGCTTCAGCGTGCGATCCTTCTTGTCCGGGATGTTGGTGAAGAAGTTCTGCACGTCCTCGGTCTTGCTGAAGAAGTCCTTGTCACCGTGAAGCACCAAGGTCGGAACACTGAAGGTCTTCGCGCAGTCCGGCATGCCATCGATCAGATCACCCAGCGTCACTAGCAGGCGGAGCGTGTGCTTGTCGATGTGCCAGGAGTTCGTTTCCGACTGCTCGGAGTGCAGGGTGTCGTGCGTCATCTGCACTTCCTGCCCGCCCGCGAGCGCTTCCAGGGAAAGCCGCGCCATCGGGGTCACTTGGGAAGCCTGGCGAACCAAGTCCTTCTTCCACTTCGGGAAATCGTCGCGGAACTTCACCACTGGCGAGGAGATCACCAGCGCATCGCAGGGTGCCTTACCGCCGGCTTCCACCTTCTGGCGGAAATTGTGGGAAGCGATCAGCGCCCCCATGCTCTCGCCGAACCACACGATCTTCGCGCCCGGATGCTTCTCGCGCACCATCGTCGTGAATTGGTCGAGGTCGTGATACCACTTCTGCGGGTCATCGATATCGCCGCGGCGCTCCTTCAGCGGGTCCTTGCCTTGGCCGCGTACCTCGTAGGCATAGACAGCGGTCTTCGGCTGCTCCCGGACCATCCGGCGGCCCAGATTCTCGTAGTCGATCGCCGCGCCACAGAAGCCGTGGATGCCGATCACCACCACGTTCGGCTGGCTACCTTCCTTGACCCACTTCCGGTAGCCGAAGGTTTCCCGTCGCAGGGATTCCTCCGGATGATCGGTGACCAAGGTGTAATCCGTCGCACACTGGGACAGCGCGAGCGCAGCGAACAAGGCTCCACCGGCCTTGGCTGCGAGGCGCAGCAGGCCACTTCCGGTGCCAGCGGAACTAATCTTCATCCGTTGAAAGTGTCACACCTCTTACGGACGGCGGCAATGCTGCTTTCCACGAATGTGCAGAATGCGCGGCATGACAGGAAAGTGCTGGGAATCAGGCTTCGGCAGGGACTTTGGCATTCATCCCGGCCCGTACGGCGGGCAGGATCTCATCCAGGTTTTCGGCCACCACGAAGTCTCCCGGACGGCACAGGCCGTTCAGCAATTCGATCAGTGGTGCCCAGAAGCGGACCCCTTGGGGATTCAGGCGGTTGAAGAGCACCACCGGCTTGCCAGCCATGAGCGGGTTCTTCTGGTGCTTGAAGATCATCAGGGCCAGCAGCTCCTGCACTGTTCCGGCGCCGCCGGGGAAGATCACGAAGGCATCGGAATTCTCGATCATCACCTCCATACGGGTGTAGATGTCCGGCCTCAGCCAGAAGCTGGAGAGCCCGTCCGGCAGTCCTTCCAGCTCGATGATGTGGGGCACGTTCGAGCCCGCGGTCCAGCCGCCGGCACCTACGGATCCCTCCACCACGGCACCCATGATCCCGGAGCGTCCCGCACCGGACACGCAGCCGATGTTGTTTTCCGCCAGCTGGCGGCCCAGTGACCTGCCATCGGCGAGGTACGAAGACTCTTCCAAGGTGGCGGAGCAGAAGACGCACACGTTGCCGATGTAGTCGTCCGGCACCGGCTCCTCGAAGGACGTGCTCTTGCTCTCACCGATCTTTTCGCGTCCGGCGTCGGGCAGTCCCTTCAGGCGCACCATTTCCAAGGTTTCCAGCACCGTCTCCGGGCCATCCGCGGTCAGCAGGAAATCTCGATGGTCCTGCTTGATGGTTCCCATCTTGTTCAGATGGTCCAGCACGGCAAAGAAGGGGTCCCACGACAGATCCGAATTCAGGATCACCGTCGGCTTGCCCGCCAGATTGCGGTCGATGGTCTGGTAGCCGACGAAGATGGAGATCGCCTTGAACATGTCCTCCAGCGTGGCGCCGGGGGTGAAGACGAAGGCTTCGGACTCGATGATCTTCTTTTCAATGTTCGACAGCGTGATGCGCTGGTCGCCATTGGAATTGTAGATGTCCCATCCGGCGTTGAAAAGCAGGTAGAGCAGCTTCGCTCTCACCGCCCGTCCCGGGTCGTCGGTCCCGTGGACGGTTCCAGAAAGTCTTACTTTGGGCATGGGATTCGCTTTAGGGCAGGGTGATTCTCAGCAGTCATCGTGCCGGGGGGAGATCCGGTAGGGCGGACTGACACTTCTTTTATCGCACATGGACCCGTTTCTTCAAGCCGCCATCACGGAGGCAGCCGCCGGGCTGTCGGAGGGGGGAATCCCGATCGGAAGTGTCCTCGTCCGTCAGGGCATCATCCTCGGGCGCGGCCACAACCGCCGCATGCAACAGGGAAATCCCATCCTGCACGGTGAAATGGACGCCTTGCAGAATGCCGGGCGCCTTCCTGCGCATATTTACCAGGAGTGCACCCTCTACACCACGCTTTCGCCCTGTCCGATGTGCACCGGTGCTATCCTCCTCTACGGGATTCCGAAGGTGGTAATTGGCGAGAACCTCACCTTCATGGGCGAGGAAGCGCTTCTGAAGAGCCGCGGCGTCGAAATCGAGGTCGTTCAGAGCGAAAAGTGCGTGGATTTGATGCGTCGTTTCATCGCCGCGAATCCCGGAGTCTGGAACGAGGACATCGGTGAACCTTGAGCGAGACGAGGGTCTCTGCTGTTAGCGAAATATGATCTGAGACTTGGAATTTCCCTTCCATCGTGCCGATGGTGAAGGGCTATGAAAATCTCGGGGGATCTTTTCAGAGACACCGGTCTGATCGACTGGCTTGAGCAGGAAAAATGGCCCGGCACGCTTGCCGTGAGCGCCACCTGCGGATGCGATGTGACCCGGCTCGCCGGGGACATCCGCGATTACCTGGATGAGAGGGAAGAAAGCGGCTGCGGCCTCTTCGTCGTCTTCGATCGCGAGGACATCCGCCGCATCGCTGGCGACCCTTCCTTGAGGCAACGCATTCTTTCCGCGGTCAAGGACCCGGCCGCGATGGCTGATGTCGGCTGCGACTACGAACGCATGATCCGCAGCGTTGCTTCCTTGGGTGGTGCCATCCTTGCCGGGCAGTATTGCCTCGAAGCCACCCGCGGCCTCGATCGTGTCTTCCGCGTGATGGTGTCGCACTGTGGTGATTGCCGGAAGGACGAGCCCTCGCGCAGCTTCGATCCCCAGAGCTTCACCCGTGAAAGCCTGGTACAGGTGATTGGAGATAGCTTCGCGGATTGGTGCCACGGGCTCATGCCGCTGGAAGTGGCATCCCATGCGACGGTACGCGAAACTTCGCGGGAGTTGATCAAGTCTCCCGTTGTGAAGCTATGGTAGGTCCATGTTCACGCGCTCCGCTTTCGTCACTTGGGTGAGCCTGTCCATCTTCTGTAGCAGCAGCACCATGGCGGAAACGGAGCACGATCAAGTGCACGTGGGAGGACATGCGGTGAAGCAGGGACCTTATAAGCTCGCTCCCGGCGAATCTCTCGCAAGCGTTCTCAACCGCAGCGGTGGGATCATGGTGACTCGAGAAGACTTCGACCGTTACAAGACGGGTGAGAAGCTGCGCCATATCAGGATCGATCTCATGGGCAAGGGGCAGAAGAAATGCAGCTATCGGATCGATCCGAAAAGTCCCGAGCTTTGGAAGCTGATTCTCTCCAAGGGAGACACCATCGTGATCGCCAGAGCAGGCCTTCTGGATGGCGGGGACTATTCCGCGACACTGAAGCTTGAGGAGCCGAAGTCCGCGGAGAAGACCAAGGACGAAATGGGGGCGAACTAGCTCATTCCGCCGGATCCGCATCCTTCCTGGGATCCGGCAGGATATCCGCCAGCTCGAAGTCGATGATGCAGAAGCGTCCCGCTCGCATGTCGTAGGTGATGTTGCGCGCTTCGGCGTCCAGGTGCCGTACGCCGTAGTCACGTTCCAGATCCGCGAAGAGCTGATCCGCACGCTGCTTGCTGATGGTGTCGGCCGGCTTCCCGCAGCTGGTGGAGACGAAGTAGAGTTCCTCCGGATATTCTTCGAGCACCTTTGGCACGTATTCGCAGCCTCGCTCTTCCAGCACCTTGAGCACCTTCACCTCGTTCTCGTAGCGCTTGTCCGCATCCGTTCCGCGGAAGCGCTTGTGCACGCGTCCCATCCAGTCCAGGCGCACATGGGCGCGGATTCCGTCTTTGAGATCTTTCATAGCCCTAGAATGGCGCGTGCCACGGAGAAATAGATGACCATGCCCGAGACATCGACGATCGCGGCAATGGCAGGAGCGGAAACAACGGCAGGATCCAGCTTCGCCGCGCGGGCTCCGAGCGGCAGCAGCGAACCAAGGAAAGTCGCGGAGGTCACCTGTGTGGTCAATGCCACCGCCACGGTGAAGGCCACCTTGCCCAAGGTCAGGCCCGGCGGCAGCGCGAAGTGGAAGAAGGGCAGCAGCACGAGGGTGAAGGCCGCCATGCAGGTGCCCAGCAGAGCTCCGAGGAAGAAGCCCGTGCGCAGTTCCTTCCACGCCACTTGCCAGGTGCAGTCTTCATCGATCTCCCCCAGAGACATCGCCCGGATGACCATCGTCGAGGCTTGGCCGCCGGTATTGCCACCCGCGGCGACAACCATCGGAAGGAACAGCGAAAGCAGGAACACCTGGCTCAGCACCGAGCCGAAGCGCATCATCACATAGCCGGAAAGGATCGAAACGAAAGCCAGTCCCGTCAGCCAACCTGCACGCCGGCGAAACTGCGTGAGGATCGTCGTGTTGAGATAGGTCTCCTCCGACTGCTCGCCACCGATACCTGCGATCTTTTCGATGTCCTCGGTGCTTTCTTCCTGCAGGATCTCCATCGCATCGTCGTGCGTCACGATCCCGAGGAGATGTCCGAATTCATCGACCACCGGCAGCGCGATGAGGTCGTACTTGAGCAGCATGTTTGCGGCTTCTTCCTGGTCGGCGGTGGCCAGCACGCGTTCCGTGCCGATTTCCCGCATGATATCGCGCACCGGGGTATCCCAGGTGTTGAAGGCCAGATCGCGGAAGCGCAGCTTGCCGATGAGGCGTCCTTTTTCATCGACCACGAAAATCCGGCTTAGCGTCTCGGTCGACTCCTGGCTGCGGCGCAGCATCTCGATCGCCTGCTTCACCGTCTGGCTCGCGAAAACCCGGCCGATCCGGGTCGTCATGCGCCCGCCCGCGGTGTCGTGATCGTATTTCAGCAGGGAGCGCGTCAGCTCCTCGTCCTCCGGTCCCAGCAGGCCCAGGAAGCGCAGCCGTGCCTCATCGCCCACGTCCTGCAGGATGTCCACGCGGTCGTCGTCGGAGAGCTCGTGAAAGAGCACCTTCAGCTCGGAGGGGCTGAAGGCTCCCAGCGCCTCCTCGATCAGGGAATCCGGCAGCTCCACGATCATGTCCGCCGCCAGTGCCGGACCGATCGTTTTCAGGAAAAGCCCGTGTTGCTCCTCCTCTAGCTCTTGGAAGGCCTGGGCGAGGTCCGCGTAGTGCATCTCCTCCGCCATGGCGCGGACGGCGCTCTGGTCCTCCGCCTCGACAGCCCGGAGGAGCTCGTCGATGGGGAGGGTGGCTTCGTCGTCCGGCATGGCCGAACTCTAAGGGCGAAGTGCCGCGAGCCAAGACCGGAGAAGGGAAAGCGCGCCTTTGCGCGCTTTCCGGGTGCGGAAAGGGCGGCCGGGGAGGCACCCCGCAGCGTATGCTAGGACGCGGACTTGCAGGACAATTCCGCCTTGTGGGAAATTTCTCACGTGAAACCCGTTTGGAATGTGGTCGCCGCTCTGGCCGTGGCGACGGCGTCGGCTGAGGTCCCGGATCTGGCCCTGCGCGCCATTCCCGTGGGGGATGTCCGTCTGCTCGATAGCCCTTTCCACGACGCCCAGAACCGTGATCTCGACTACATCCTGACCCTCGAGCCGGACCGCCTTCTCTCCGGAATGCGTGCCGCTGCGCGCTTGGAGCCGAAAGCAGCCCTCTACGGCGGCTGGGAAAAGAATGGCTCCGGCATCGTCGGCCACTACCTCAGCGCCTGCGCGTGGATGTATGCCGCTACCGGCGACAAGCGGGTAAAGGAGAAGATGGACTACATCGTCTCCGAAATGGCTGCCTACCAGAAGAACCGCGGCGATGGTGGCCTCTATGCCTCACCTTGGGAGGCGGACCGCTGGTATGCCGCGCTTGGCCGCGGCGAGCTGCGCCTCAGCAATGTGGTCCCTTGGTATGTCGGCCACAAGACCCTCGCCGGTGTGCGGGATGCTTGGCTGACCGGTGGCAATCAGCAAGCGAAGGAGGTGCTGCTCCGCTATGCCGATTGGTGTGTGCAGATCACCTCGAAGCTTACCGACCAGCAGTGGGCGGATCTTACCTCGAAGGAATTCGGCGCACCGAACGAGGTCTTCGCGGACCTTTATGCAGAAACCGGCAAGCCGGAGTATCTCGCGCTCGCGAAGCGTTTCCGGAAGGAGCCGATGGTCGCTGCGTTGGCGGAGAACAATTTCTCGGTGCTCAATGGCAAGCATGCCAATACCGAGATCCCGCTCTTTGTCGGCTACGAACGCATCTACGAGGCGACCGGCGAAGAACGATGGCACAAGGCCGCTGCGAACTTCTGGGATGCGGTTATTACCAAGCAGACCTTCTCCTTCGGCGGGAACAGCATCTGGGAAGCCTTCATCAATCCCGGGGAATATGACAAGAAGCTCGCGGACATCTGCGGACCCGAGACTTGCAATACCTACAACATGCTGAAGCTGACCCGGCAGCTTCACGAGCTCCGCCCGCAGGCGCGCTATGCCGACTACATGGAGCGCGCGCTTTACAATCACATCATCACCTCACTGGGTCCGGCACCGGACAATGGCTTCGCCTACTACACGCCCACGCGGCCCGGCCACTACAAGCGTTACTCCCAGCCCTTCGATGCCTTCTGGTGCTGCGTCGGCAGCGGCATGGAAAACCATGGCCGCTACGGCTCCTACATCTACTCCGCTTCAGAGGATCGCTTGTGGGTAAATCTCTTCATGCCATCGCAAATGCGCTGGAAGGAGAAGGACATCGAGATCCGTCAAACCACGGCTTTTCCTGAAGACGGTATTATCTCTCTCGCGGTGAAGGCCGGGAAGTCCGTTGACTTCACGCTATCCATCCGTTGCCCGGGTTGGGTGGATGCAACCAAGGTGAAGCTCCGTGTGAATGGCAAGAGCCTCGATGTGAAAGCAGAGGCTGGAAGCTATCTCGACGTGAAGCGCATCTGGCAAAGCGGCGATGTGCTCCAAGCCTACTTTCCGCCGGAGCCGCGCATGGAGAAATCCGCGGGCGGTGGCTACGCTTCCTTTTATCACGGCCCGATTCTTCTCGCCGCGCCACTCGGCGATGTCGGTCTGGTGAAGCAGGATTTTTATGCTGATGGCAGCGAACCCTTCATCCAACTGGGGCGAAAGGAAATGGATCAATCGAAGGTTCCCTCGCTTCCCATCGGTGCCAGCGTGAGGATGTTGGAGAAAGGGAAGGGCAGGAAGCTCGGCTACACTTTGAAGACCACCCAAGGCGGGCAAGCGCTCGTGCCCTTTTACCAGATCGGGCTGGAGCGGTATTCGGTGTATTTTCCGCTGCGGTAGGAGATGTTGCCCCCGGCGGCTATCCATCGCAAAATATGACGGCCATTCCCGGGAACGCGGAGGCTCCGCCCCGCAGAGCGGTGCTTCGAGGCGCTCTTCTGCTTGTGGCCCGAAATGGCCTTTCTCCACGGCTTGAAGACGCTCGGCGCGACCACCCTCGATCTATCCCTCATCTACCTCGACTCCGGCACCCCGCATGCTTGAGTGGGTCACGCCATGCCCTTCGGCCTCGATCCCAGCTTGCTTGATGAATACCTCGATATCCTGAGGAATCTCATCCGCGAGCCCTCGGTGGTCGGCTCGGAGGACTCCTTCTTCCGCGTCCTCATGCGGGAACTGCAAGAGCTCGACGTCACGCTCACCTACTACCAAGGTCTCCTCGTCGCTCAAGGGAAGGATCCCCACAGCCTGATCCTATCCGCCCACATCGATCGCCACGGCCTTGTCTGCACCGGTCCGAACGAGTTCCAATACTCCGCCTTTATCGCGAGCAACCGCAGCGAGCAAACGGGCGACTCCGTCTCGGAGCAAATGCTCGGACTCATCCAGCACCGCTTCGGCGGGCAGCGTGTTCAGGCACACATTCCCTACACCGGCACTTACTTGGGTCAGGGAACGATCACCCGCTCCTACGTCTGCCCTTATCGAAATAACCTCATCTTCGAGATCGATGGCCTGGGCTTCCTGCAGCCGGGCACTCCGGTGGCCTTCCTGGACCGCCTTTCACTGCACGACGGCTGCATCTCGGCCCAACTCGATAATGTCGTCTCGGTGGCGATGCTGGTCTTTCTCTTCCGCCGCGGCTTCCAGGGCACCGCGCTCTTCACGGCCCAAGAGGAGGCGGGACGTAGCTGGCGCTTCGCCCATGCATGGTTCCTGCGGGAACAGATCCGCACCCAGCGGCTGCTGGTGCTCGATACCAGTCCCTACCCTACCCGGGAGGCAGCCGAAGCCCAGCACCTCGTTCTCCGCCACAGGGATGCCAGCGCGTCCTTCGCCCCGGACATCACCCGGGAAGTGATCGGTCGCTGCGAGTCGTTGGAAATCGGCTACACCTTCAAGGACGCCTACGTCGAAGCATTGAATGAAACGCGGATCAAAAAGCTCTCGCTTGGACGCACCGAGCTGGGCCGCCTGATTCTGGCAAGCAATGGAGAGCTCAGCGGCACCACCTTGCAGATCCCGACCACCGGCTACCACACGGCCAGCGAAACGGCATCGCTCGACTCGATCCGTGCCGCTCTGGCGCTCCTTCTCTCCTATGTTGAGAAGCCTGCGATAATCCCATGAAGGGATGAAGCTGCTCACGATCCTGGCGCGTCGGTCGGACGGCTTGGGGGAGCGTAGATCGGCTTCGGCAGCGGTCCCGTTCCGGCGTCGCCGCGGTCCTTTTGTTCCAAGATCGCTCGCGCGATCGCACCCGCCATCTTCTCGCGATACGCGGGATCGGAGCAGAGCTTCGCTTCCGAGGCATTGCTCAGATAGCCGATCTCCGCGAGCACGCAGGGCACATCGGGATTCCGCGTCAGCCGCAGGCGGCGGCGCACCATGCCGCGGTTGCCGGATTCGGAAGGGGATACGGAGACCATGTTCCGCTGGATGCGCGTTGCCAGTCCATGGCTGTCCACGCGCCAGTAGTAGGTCTCCGGGCCGCGGATGCCCGCGCCACTGGAATTGTAGTGAAGGCTGATCAGGATCGTGCCGTTCTTCCCGCTAGCACGTGCCGCGCGCACGTCGAGGTCGATGAACTCATCCCCATCGCGCATCAGGACGGTGCGGACCTTCCCGCTGAGCTGGCGTTGCAGACGCTTCGCCGTATCGAGCGCCAGATCCTTCTCGCGCTGACCGGTGGTTCGCGAAATGGCACCCGGGTCCTTGCCACCGTGGCCGGCATCGATGATCACGGTCGAGAATCCCTGCGGTCCCGGCCGGTGTCCCCATTGATCCGCCGCGAGGTTGTTTCCCGATCCACTGCTGCTGCCACCGCTGCCGGCACAGGAGGAAAACAGGATCGCGGAGCCAAGCGCGGCTAGGAGGATGGTGACTTTCATGCGTCTAACTTCACGGCTTATCGACAGGAGTGCCACGCAAATTTCCTCAACGGTAGGCCTCGCCGGACTCGATGTATTTCTGCACCTGCGCACGCTCCTCAGCGGGCAGAGCGGAGATCCACTTCCTCGCTTCCGTCGGCTCGTAGTCCACCCAGCGTGCGGCGAAATTCTTGGCCGCCCACAGCCGCTCCGTCCCTTGCGGGAGCGAGTCGATCCAGCGGCTGCCTGCCACGGGATCGTCCTCCGCCCAACGCGCACCCTGCGTGGCCGCGGCTTGAACCAGGGGATTTCCTTGGGGACCTCCCGCTTCCGCTTCGCCCTGCTTGTTCTGGATGAGATAACGCACCGCCTCGGCGCGGAGAGTTGCCGGGAGCTGATCGTAGTGATTCGTCATCAGCTTCTGCGCGACTCCCTCTTTCTGTTCGGCGGGAAGCGCGGCGAATTCCTTCGCCGCTGCGGCCCTCTCCTCGCTGCTCCAGGTTCCCGCTGCCCTCGCCTGGGACCAAGTCACGCTGGAGCCATCGGCGAGAAGATCCGAGATCAAGCTCGCGGGCGTGGTCCCCTTGGAATCGCTTTGATTGTGAGTGAGGACGCTCTTCGCGATCGTGATCTCGCTCGGATCGGTCAGCGTGGCGATCCACGCTTCCGCCTTCTCCCGGTCCTTCGACAATGCTCCGGTCATCGCCCCGACCGCGGAATTGCGCTCCCGGGCGGTGAGTTCCTGTCCAGCGAGCAAGGTCTTGAGGGCTTCCGGATCCTTCTGTGCCAGCTGGTTCAAGGCCTGCGAGCGGAGGTGCTGCGCTTGGTCCTCGTTCAGTCCCAGCGCCGCCAGATCCTCGTCCAGCCAGCGCTTCGGATCATCGCGCACCAGGTAATAACTGGCCTGCGATGCCGCGTCCGCGAACCACCCCTCCGGCAAGGAGCGAGGGTCTTTGATCGCTTCCTTCACCAGCTCGTAGTCATTCTCGATCGCGCTTACGAAGCTGCGCTTGCCATCGGGCGACTTCTCCAGCTCCGCCACGGTAGCGGCGAAGTTCTTCTTCAAGAGCGAGGTCGTGAGATACTCGCGTGCCTGTCTCTGCAAGGCTGCCGGAAGCTGGTCGATCTTGCCTTTCAGGAACTCCGGCGAGGCGACGGAGATTCCCCGGATCATCTCCAGGAGCGAGCCGTTGCTCATGGTCTCCGCGTTTTCCGATAGCTTGCTGATCGCCTCGAAGGCAAGCTGCGGATCGGCCTTGCCCAAGGTCTCGCCGATGGATGAGAGAAATTGGGAGCGCTTTTCCGGGCTCTTGATCTCGCTCGCGTAGGCCAGTGCCGCCGCCGGATCCTGCTTCGCGAAGGCGCGCGCGGCATAGTACGTGTGATCGCTCTTCTCCTGCAGGCAGTAGCTCATCAGGCCCTTTGGGTCCTCCTTCAACCATCGGCCGAGCGCGATACGATGGAAGTAGTAGGTCTGCATGTCCTCGCGGCCATCGAACCAGCCTTCCTTGAACCACTTCCCGATGTCTTCGATGGGGATGGACTCGGCAAGCTGGAGAGTTGCGCGCAGCCGCTCTTCCACCGTGCGGCCTGCGCGGATCTCCGCGAGGCGCTGCGTGACCTCCGCAGGCACTCCTTCCCGCCTGCTGCCGCGCGTGGTCTTGCTGGCCTTGCGGTCCGTGGTGCTGCTGCTGCTCCGGGAGCCCTGCTTCGTTTCATCGACGCCGCGCAGGCTCCACGCGGTGATCGCGCAGATCCCGAAGATCGCCGCTCCGGCCAAGTAGCTGGGCAGGGCTTTCATGGGTCGTTTTTGGGGAGGTAGGGCTTGAGATGCCGGCCGATGTCATCGGGGAGCGCTGCCTGCTCATACCAGCGGATCGCCGCTTCGCGATCGCTCGATGCCCAGCGGCTGAAGCCCGACATGATGCTCGAAAGCTGCAAGCTGTGGTCCTTGATCTGTTGGGACCAGGCGAGTGCCTCGGCGAAGTCATCCCGGTTCGTCAGGAAGTTCGCCGCGGCGGAGGCTCCGGCATCGAAGGTGGCGCCCTCTTGCCGTCCGCACCATTCCGCGAAGCCTTCCGGATCCTTGCCCAGCCAGACGCTCGCCACCATCGCGGTCGCGCTGTTGCTCTGGGGTGGATTGGCGCCTGGCTTGGCATTGGCGGCATTTGCCTCGATCTCCGTCACCGAGTCCATGACGTGAGCCGGATTCCAGCTCGCGAGTTCGGTGATAAATTCCGGAAGACCCGCCACGGTTCCATAGGAACCCGAGCCTCCCGAGGGATAGCGGATCATCCTCCCGCGGTAAGTGACATCCGGGCAGGCTTCAAAAATCATCGCCAGGGTTTCCAAGGCTTTCTCCGGATTCTCCGCCACCATGATCTTCCCCACCTCCGCCAGCCGCTGGGCGGCCAGCGAGGGCGACTCGATCTTCCTGGCCGCTTCGATCGCCTTGTCCGGATCGGTCTCGGCGAGTTTCCGGATGACCTGCGTCTCCAGCTCCCGCTTCAGGGATCCGGAAGGCAAGCCTTCCGCGAGCTCGGCCAGAGCCTTCGGATCCTCTTCCGCCACCGTCTCGGCGAATTGCTTGATCAAGCTCTGGTCCGGCGACCTTTCGGCCAGCCATTCGAGCGTGCGCCGGGGATCGTCCTTCGCCCAATTCCGCACCGCTGTGGACAGGTCGTGGCTATTGTAGCGGGTCAGGAATTCCAAGGCCGCCTCCGGATCCTTCCGTCCGATCTCTTCGGAAAGATTCGAGAGATCAAGGAAGCGGGCCATCGAAGGATCCTTCTCCAGCATCTTCATTCCGCGCTCCACATGGAAGTTCGCCACGCCGCGCAGGACGAAGCTGCGGATGCTATCGCTCTGTCCCTCCATCGCCGCGAGCGCCGCATCGGGATCGCTCATCGTCCACGCCCACCATGCCGGGCCTTCCTCCCCGTCACGCTTCGCCGCTTCCATCAGTCCATCGAGATCCTTCTTCGCCCATTGGGTGAAGATCAGGTCCTTGATCCACATGTCGACATCACCCTTGCCTTGATAGGCCTTCCAGAAGGCCGCCGTGTCTTCTGCGGAGGCGTCGAGCAGCCATAGCCCCACGCGCGAGTAAAGTTCCGCCGGCTCCACGGCCAGCAGGCCCTCGATGCTATCCTTGGAGACGGGCAGGGGGCCAAGGTTTGCTGCGGTCTTGGTGGCAGCCGCGTCCTTCGCTGCCTCTTGGTGCGTTGTTCCTTTGCCCGGCGTTTCACTCGCGAATGCGGCAGCGCTCGCGGCGGGCTTCTGCCCTTTTGGAACAAGCAGACCCGTCGCTGTGCCAAGCACCGCCGTTCCAAGCCAAAGATAGCGGTGGGATTTCATCAGTTATCATTTGCTAGCGGAGGGGCGTCAGCTTGGCAAGAGGGTGTCGGTAAAACTACCGTAAACCGCCGTCGCCGGATTTCAGGTAGTCTTCGATGCCCTTGCGATCCCCCTCGGGTAGTCCACTCAGCCACTGTCTGACTGCTGGGGGATCATTTTCCGACCACAGGGATGCCAGATTTTTCCCGGCCCAGAGGCGCTCCTCTCCCTCGGGCAGCGAGCTCACCCATTTCCCCGCCGCGGCCGGATCTTCCTGAGCCCAGGAAGCGGCCAGATAGCAGGCCGATTGGGCAAAGGTCCGCTTTCCGAAAAGGCGATCCGCAAGCACCGGCTCGATCGAGCGGTTCGCCGTGAAAAAGCTGACCGCTTGTGCCTGCAACTCGGGCGGGAAATTCTCGTGCGAGTGATTGAGGAGATTGCGGGCGGCGATCGCTTTCTGTTCGAGCGGCATCGAATTGAAACGACCCGTCGCCTCCTTCAATTCCGGCGCGCTCCAAAGCCCCGTAGCGCGAGCCTGCTCCGCGGTAAGGAGGCCGGTATCTTTCGCCAAGCCATCGAGAAGATTCACCGGTGTCACCGAATCCCCCTTTGGCTGGTTGAGCATCGAACCGAGCATCTGGCGGGCGGATTCCTTGTCCTCATCGTTCGGCAGGCCATCGATCCATGCTTCCGCTTTCGACCGATCCTCCGCCATTCGCGCCACCGTGGATTGAATGATGCCGCGGCGGGCGAAGGGATCGCGGTCGTCCTCGTCCAGCAGGCTCAGGAAGCGCGCCTGGTCCTTCAGGCCGATCTCTTCGATCGCCTGGCTGCGGACTTGCTTCGCCTGAGCCGGATCAAGCCCCATCGCCGTCAGATCCGCATCCAGCCAATGGCCTGGATCATCTTTGACCAACAGGCTCCCTGCCATAGTGGCGATATCTCCGAACCACCCAGGTGGTAGCATTCCTGGATTGCGGATCACTTCAGCCAATGCCTCCGAGTGAAAAGGAAAAGCATTCAGGAAAATGGTCCTGCCGTTTTCCGCGTTGCGCAATTGCTCCAGCGTGCCGGCGAAGTCCTTCTTGAGTCCCACCGTCGCCAGTTCGCGTGCGATCCCTTCGCGCGTGTAGGGCGGCCAGTTCGCCGAAGCTGCCTTCAGGGCTTCAGGGGCCGTCTCTGCCAGCTTGGCCATCATTGCCCACAGATCGGAGGTCTTGAGCATGCCAAGCAGTGCTGGCATCTCCGCAATGACAGCCTCCGGCTGCTCCGCAGCGAGCGCCATCCCCATCAGTGAGGCCATATCTCCCCGTGCTTTTTCGTCACGCGCTTCTCCCAGATAGGCGAGCGCGGACTTGGGATCACGCAGCGCCCATTCCCACGCGACGATGGGCGCACGCGACTCATCCTTGGATTGGCAATAGCGCATGAGCCCTGCCGGGTCCGCCGCCAGCCAGCGTGAGAGCGCGATGCGATGAAAGACTGCGGAGAGCATGTCTTCCTTCTCATCGAACCACTTGCCCTCGAACCACGCCTCGAGCTCGGAAATGGGCAGGCTCTGCGCCAGGTGAATCGTGGCCCGTAGCTTGTCTTGGATAACGCCCGCCCTCCGAACCTCTTCAAGGCGCTTCACCACTTCCGGTGGAAGCTCTTTCCCTGAGCCTTGCCTTTCGCTGCTCTTCGTCGGCTTTGCAGATCTCACTCCCTCGACAGCCTCATTGGATGAAGAAGCAGTTTTCCTGTCTGCAAGCCAGGCACCACACACGGAAGAAGCCGCGAAGACCGCGAGAAAGGAGAGGATCTGCCGTGTGGGATTCATGGCTTCTTGGAGATGCTTGCCCTGAGGCTGTCCTTCATCGAGGCCTCCAGCTCGACAGCCTCAAGCCACGATCCTGCCGCTGCGGGATCGGCTTCCGCCCAGCCGGGAAAGGCCTGATAGATTGCCGTCGTTCTGCTCCGCTCATCCTTGATCTGCGCCGACCATTCGATCGAGCCCGCGTAGTCCATCTTTTGGGCAAGCCGCTCTGCCATCACGCGCGCGCTTGCTTCATGGGCTGCCGGATCGGCTTGTAACTTCGACCACCCCAGAAAGCCCGCTTGATCGCGTTCCACCCATGCGCGCGCCACGGTCACCGAAGCTGGATCACGATTGAACTCCTTCGCAGTCCCCGAGGGCTCGGGCAAGGCCTTCTCGATGCCGATCACCGACTCCATGGCACGTTGCGGATCCTTGGCCACAAGTTCATTCATGAAGTCCCGCGCGCCGTCGATTCCCGCCTGCTGATATTGCACTCCATTCGGAAAGCGGATCATCGAAAGCCGATCATGAGCATCGGGAAACTTCGCGAAGACCTCGGCCAGGATTTCAAGTGCCTGCTGCGGATTCTCCTCCACCAAGCTGCGTCCGAGCTGGGTCAATCGTTCGGCTGCGAGCCGCGGCACCTCGATCTTCCGTGCCGCCTCCAGTGCCTTTTCGGGATCGAGCTCCGCCAGATGCGCGAAGGCCGCCGCCTCCAGCATCTTCTTCATTTTTCCCGGCTGCGATTCCTCCGCGAGCTTCTCGAGAAGTTCCGGGTTCGCTTGCTTCGTGACTTCAAGGAAGGACTCCCGCAGTTGCGGGCTCGCCCGTTCATTCAGCCAGACCAGCGCCCTGCTCGGATCGTCCTTCGCCCACGACTTGAAGCACGACGCGGCTTGGAACTTGTCGAAACGATCCAGAAACTCGATCTGCGCCCTCGGTTCATCCGGGTGCGCGGCCTTGGCGATATCGACCAGATAAACGAACACATCCTTCAGCGAGGGATCCGTTTCCAGCTGCTTGAGCGCCCATGCCGGATCCTTGGCCGCCATGCTCTGCATTACCGCGGTGCGCATGGGGCCGGGGCCGCCGACCGCAGCGAGTGCTGCCTGAGGATCGGACTCCGCCCAAGCGGACCACGCCGTGGGTTCTTTTCCTGCCGTCCTTGCCGCTTCGATCATCGCTTGGGGATTCCGCTTTGCCCATTGGCTGAAAATCAAAAGATCGATCTCCACCTGATTCCCGGCGGTCGGGTGCCAGGCATTCCAAAAGCCGGCGATCTCCGATTCGGAAGCATCCAGCAGCCACAGCGCGAGCCGTGGATAAAGCTCCGTCTTGGGAAGCTTGAGGAGGCTTTCGGCGGTATCGCTGGAGGCTGGTAACGTCGCCGCGGAAGGGAGGGAAATCGTCGTGGCTTTAGTCGGTGCGGTAAGCGCTGGCTCTGGCGCAACCTCGGGACGATGGTCCGTGCTGCGGGAGCGGAGGCTGTGACCGAGAGCAAAACCGCCCGCGGCAGCAAGGAGGAGGAGATAGCGCGAAGTTAGCATCAAGCATCTGCTTCTAGAATCTCCGCACGACTCTGGCAAGGGGACGCCACAGGCTCACTGGGGTATTTCGAAACTGGTCCTCTCCAAGCTTCCGGATCGCTCCTTCACCCGCTAGATCCAAGCCATGCCTGTTGATCCCCGTTTCATGAGACGTGCCATCGGACTCGCCCGTATCGGCATGAATGCAGGCGCAGGCGGCCCCTTCGGCGCGGTGATCGTGAAGGACGGCGAAATCATCGGGGAAGGCCACAACCGCGTCGTAGCCACCAATGACCCCACGGCCCATGGTGAAATCGTCGCCATCCGCGAGGCTTGCCAACGCCTCGGCAGCTTCAGTTTGGAAGGCTGCGAGGTCTATACCACCGGTGAGCCCTGCCCGATGTGCCTCGGGGCCATCCATTGGGCGCGTGTGTCGAGGATCTACTATGGTTTTAGTATCGAGGATGCCGCGACCATCGGTTTCGACGACAGGGAGTTCTACCGCCAGTTCGTGCTCCCGCCCGGGGAGCGGCACCTTCCTTCGGAGGCCTATGCCGTGGAGGAAGCGCGGCTCCTGCTGGCGGAGTATGCGGCGCTTCCGCTAAAGGTTCCTTACTAAAGGGGTCCCCGGCCTGTTGCCCGTCTTCTTCAAAAGAGCCCGAAGAACCACTTCTTCTTCGCCGTCCGCTTGTAGCTGCCATCTCCCACGGAGAGCACCTTCACTTCCACTTCTGCCAAGCCCTCGTCCCGGAAGCCGATCTTCTTCGCGGCGCGCGGAGAGAGGTCGATGATCCGGTCCCCGATGAAAGGCCCGCGGTCGTTCACGCGGCATTTCACGGACTTCCCGTTCTGCAGGTTCGTCACCTGCACCATGCAGGGCAGCGGCAGCGTCTTGTGCGCCGCGATCAGATGCCAAGGCATCACCTTTTCCCCCAGCGAAGTCTGGCCCCGCTTCAGCCCGAAGAAACTGGACTCATCATACCAGGAAGCGGTGCCGCTCTCCACATGGTAGATCGCCTCATCCACCGGCATCGGGTGGTAGGTCCCGCCACGGACCGAGTAAGACTTGGTCATGTAGCCCTTGTAGTCGCCTCCCGGATACGCACAGGAGGCCAAGAGCAAAATCCAACAATGACGGAGGGCGAATTTCCGAATGTCGAAGGACGAGGAACGAAACCCGGCAGTTTCAGGAAAACCTACCGGCTTTGTTCCCATGCGATCCATTCGACATCCGTCATTCTGAATTCGCCGATTCCCTCCTTACTTCTGCCGCTCGCGGATCAGGGGCAGCGTGCGGGCCACCTGCTCCTTCATTTCCTTGCCAGGCTTGAATTTCACCACGGCGCGGGCCGGGATCGGCACATCCTTGTCCGGATCCTTCGGGTTACGACCGATCTTGGCCTTGGTCTCCTTCACCTGGAAGGCACCGAAATTCCGCATCACGACCGTGTCGCCATTGGAAAGGGAATCCGTGATCGAGTCGAGGGTGCGCTGGATCACATCGAAAACCTGCTGCTGGGTAAGACCGGTTTCGTTCGAAATTTTGATGACGAGCTCGCGTTTTGTGATGGTAGCCATGGCTTTACGGGTGAAGTGGTTCTGCGTGCGGCGCGGGGATTGGACACCATACGAGAGGGTCTTTGTCCCGCGAAAAATCCAAAATCATGCTGAATCCGTGCCAGAGGTGTTTGAATCACCGGTCACGGCGGTGGTGGTTTTGAAATGAAGCTTGGCAACCTTGCCCAAGGCATCGATGCCGTGTTTGGCGGTAAATTGCCGTGCCGCATCGATGACTGCGGCAGAGGCACCAAGTGGGAGAATTATTCCACCCGCGGTGGAAGTCTTATCCATCCAATCGACGAAGCGCTCTCGCGCAAGGATGGAAGCAGCCGCCACCGCGATGTCGGATTCACCCTTCGTGCGCTGGTCCAGCTGGATCTCCACCTTCTGTGCTTTCAACGCGCGCGCCAGCACGTCGGGGCGGGCGAACTGGTCACTCAGCGCCCGCGGGCAGGAAGGCCGCTGCTCGGCCAGATTGGCGATGACCCGGGCATGGCCCCAAGCCAACAGCCGGTTCAGGTTCCCGAAGGAAGAAAACATCTCGTTGTAGCGCTCCGGGCCGATAGCCACGACGGAAATGGCGATTCCCGGGACCTCGCGGATCTTCGCGGCCAGGTCACGGATCCGCTTCGAGCTGGCGATCCGCTTGGAATCCATCACGCCTGCCGCTCTCAGCGCCCGTGCCACCGGAGCATCTGTATATACACCGGCAATCACCAGAGGCCCGAAATAGTCGCCCTTGCCGCTTTCATCGATGCCGAAGTGCGGGGCGAACATCTCCGGATCCAGCTCCTCCTCGTAGCCCAGCTTGGCCTCGCCGAGGATTTCCGGCTCCAGGATGAAGCGGATGAAATCCTCCGTCTCCTTGCCCTGTACCAGCACCTTCGGGCCCTTTTCGTAGACGGAAACGTTCAGCTTTCCCTTCTTCGCCGCATAGAGCGTGTAGGGCTTCGTCTCGAACTCATAGCCACGCTCCTCCAGCACCTCCCGCAGGCGAGAGGCCTGGGCGGCGGTCAGTGGGGCGGTGTGAGAGGTGAGGGCCACGTTGAGGTCTTGCGGGCTATGAACTGCGAGAACGACTGGCGCGCCAAGGTTTTTCCAATCGACGGAGCGCCAGGGTTGCGATGCGCGATTTTCTCCATTTGGCTTGATGAAATGCTCCCTCCCGTCCGAATTGCTTTCTTCGTCTCAGGTCTGCTGCTCGGTGGCGGAATCGGTGCATTCGCGACCCTCCGAGCGATACACCGTCCGGCCCCGCCGGTACATCGGGTGGATCTCGGGAAGGCTCCTTACGCCAGTCGTCCGGAAGATCTCCTGTTTCCGCCCGGCTTCACTCTGGAAGGGAACATCCGGGTTCCGGGGCTACTTGAAGCGATGCTGGCTCCCGATGGGATCCAGATCTTTCCAGCAGACGAGACCGGGACACTTGTCTCGGGGAGATGGAAATTCTCTCCTGAAGGCAGGAAGCCTGACGAGGACACCCGCCAAAGGCTCCTTCACGCCCTTGGATCGCCAAGTTCCTATGAGGTGCCAGGCAAGGCATGCTCCTTCAATGCCGATATTCTTCTCCGCTTGGAGAAAGATGGCGGGACCCACGATATCGTTTTTTGCTTCGGATGCCGTCAAACCACGGCGGGTTTGGACATGTCGGTGCAGGGAACCAGAACCTTCTACAAATGCTTCTGCGACACACTCCCGAACGATGCCCGGCTTCACCGGAAGAGAGCCGATTTCGAAGCGGCGAACTAGCATTCTGGCCGCAATGGTTCAAATTCGGCCCGTGCTGAAGCCGATCGCCCGACAGACCCCGAAAGATGCTCCGGATGCCTTTCGGGTTGCCCTGCGGGACTGGTTTGAGCGGAATGGGAGGGATTATCCATGGCGCCGGACCCGGGATCCTTACGCGGTGCTCGTCTCGGAGGTCATGCTTCAGCAGACCCAGATCGCCACGGTCCTAGGCCGCGGCTTCTATGACCGTTTCCTGCAAAAATTTCCGGATGTGCCTACTCTGGCCGCCGCGGAGGACGACGAATTGCTGAAAACATGGGAGGGCCTCGGTTACTATCGCCGTGCCCGCATGCTCCGGGAGTCCGCACGGGCCGTCCTTTCTCGCCACGGGGGCCGCTTTCCCGAGGATTACACTGCCATTCTCGATCTGCCGGGCGTCGGCCGCTACACCGCCGGGGCGCTGCTTTCCTTCGCCTTCGATAGGCCCGCCCCGATCGTGGACGGGAATGTCGCCCGGGTCCTCTCCCGGCTCTTCGATCGGGAAGACCCCATCGATGCGGGCCCGATGCAGAAGTGGCTCTGGGAAACGGCGGATGCCCTCCTCGATCGCGAGCATCCCCGCGTCTTCAATTCCGCCCTGATGGAACTCGGGCAGACCCATTGCCGGCCCGGCGTGCCGGATTGCCTTTCCTGCCCCGTTTCCTCCTTCTGCAAGGCTCCTGAGCCCTCTTTGCTTCCGGTGAAGGCGAAGCGCCAGGCGATCGAGGAGATCGACGAACACACCGCCTGCGTCCTTCAGGAGGGCCGCATCCTGCTTTCCCGACAGGGCCGCGGCCGCCGCGAGGGCATGTGGCGCCTGCCGGTGCGTGAAAAGGCCCTCATCTCCGGACTGCCGCTGCTTCACCGCCGGAAATATGGGATCACCAAATACCGGGTCACCCTGCACGTCCACGCCTGTCCGGAGTCGCATGCCGCGGCCTCTCTAGCAGGTGGGGAAGAGTGGATCGATCTCGACCGGTTGGATTCACTGGTCATTCCTCCCGCGGACCGCGCGGCTCTTTCCGCTGTCTTGTTGGATCGCGAAGAAATCGCGTGAGACGGCACGTATCTTTTGCTCTATTTCCTCCGGATGTCTTTCTCTACCCGCCTGTCTCTGGCCGCGATGGCGGCGGCCTCCTTGTCGGCGTGTTCCCTCACTTCTTCCCCGGAACCCGCGGCGGATACCTCTCCCCCGGGGAAGGCGGTGATGCGTCAAGCTGCGGCCCGTCTCGCCGCAGTGGTTATTTCCGGCAAGTCCGAGCTCTCCCCATGGGTGGAAAGCCGCTTCACCCAAGGGAAAGGCCCGGATGATGCCGATGGCGGCTCAGCGATCCCGATCTCCCCGGACGGCTACTTCATGACGGCGGATCATGTGCTGGCCCGCTCGGCCGGCCGGAATGTTTTCGTGATCCATGGCCAGGAAGGCCCCCTGCGTGCCACCAAGGCCCGCATTGTCTGGCGCTCCGCCTCCACCGACCTCGCGGTCCTGCACATTCCGGTGGCCACGCCGCGCTACTACACATGGTCCTCCCCCGATCAATGGCTGCCCGCCGGGACCACCGTGTTCCACAGCGGGATCGCCACCGGCTTCCGAAGCGAGCCGGGGAAACTGGTCACCTCCATCCCCCCGGGCAGCAAGAATGCCGCGCGGTTCAAGCACGACATCCCGCTGGAGCCGGGCGATAGCGGAGGTGCTGTCGTGGACTCTCACGGACGTCTGGTCGGGGTGAATTCAGCGGTCGAATTTCTCGTGCCGCTTGAGACCGCATTTTTCATTGAATCCGAAGCAAACCGGCCGAACGTGCGGGCTCTAGAGCGAATGATTGAGACGGATCGTCGTCGCAATCCCGAGCTCATTCCCACCGTAGTCCCGGCCTCATGAAATACCTCCTGCTCCTCCCCTTGTGTTTCTCGGCATGCGGCCCCGTGGGGCGTGGCTGGGAAGCGGGCTGGACGGAGCGCGCCGCCCAAGACCGCATCATGCTGGTGAGGAATGCTCCGGAGACCCTTGGGCACCGCCGGCTGGTCTATCAGTCCGCCGCCCACCCGAATCTGGATGTCTTCCTGAAGGAAAAAGGCCTGCCGGATTTCATCGCGGAGACCTCCAGCGATGACCGGCAGTATATCATCCTTTATTATCTCGATTCGAAGAACGCATTCGCCGCCCGGACCCGCCGCGGAGTGAATACGGAAATCGATTTCGCCGGCCCCTATACCATGACGGATCGCGAGACAAAGGTGCTCCGGGATCTGCAAAAGGGGAGCCAGCAGACAAATTGAGGATTTTTCCCTAAGGAAATCCCGGGTTGGTCGTTTGGCACCGAACCCATGCGATTCAGATACCTCCTCTTACCCGTCGTTCCGATGGCCCTGCAGGCCCAGGACGTCCTTGATCCGCTCATCGTTACCGCCTCGCGCACCGAGGAGAAGGAGAGCGATACCGCCTATACCGTCGAGGAAATCGACAAGACCTACATCGAGCAGAACAAGCGGCGCACGCTACCGGATGCCCTGCAGTTCACCCCCGGCGTGCTGGTCCAGAAGACCGCCTACGGCCACGGCTCGCCGTATGTCCGCGGCTTCACTGGCCGCCAGAACCTTCTGATGATCGATGGCGTCCGGATGAACAATTCCATCTGGCGCAGCGGCCCGGTCCAGTACTGGAATACCGTCGATCCCTACTCGATCGATCACCTCGAGCTGGTGAAAAGCCAGGGCTCGGTCCTCTACGGATCGGATGCCGTCGGCGGTACCGTGAACGTTTTCACCAAGTCCTCCGGATTCCAGGAAGAAACGGACGGAGCTTTCTTCACCCATGGCTCCGCTTACTACGAATACCGTAGCAATGGCGATGACTCGCACATCGGCCGGGTGGAGAGTTCCTTCGGCGTCGGCGGCCAGTACGGCGTGATGCTCGGCATCTCCGCGAAGGATTACGGGGATATCCGCGATTCCGGCGTCGGCCTGATGCGGAACACCGGCTACCCGGAGCAGGATCTCGATTTCCGCTTCGACATGGCCCTGAACAAGCAGACGACGCTCACGCTCGTCCACCAGCAGGTGAATCAGGACAATGTCTCCCGCTGGCACTCCACGGTCTTCAATCCCGGCTGGCAGCACTCCGGCCATGTCGCCCAGCCCGGTACCTGGCTGGCGCGCACCCTCGACCAAGAGCGCTCGCTGACCTACGTCCGCGTGGAACAGGAGAACGACGACTCCGCCTTCATCAAGCGCTGGAACGCGACGGTCTCCTATCAGACCCAGGCTGATTCCGAGAAGCAGTACCGCACCCGCACCGACCGCCGTTACCAGATCGCGGAACTCGATACCGTCGGCTTTGATACCTCCTTCGAGTCCATCATTGGGCCCGGCAGCCTCGTTTATGGCCTCGATTACTACAGGGACACCGTGGAATCGGAAGGCTACCGCAAGCGCGCGACCGGCGGCCTGAACTACGATGCGGCGACGCGTCCGGTGGCGGATGATTCGAACTACGAGCTCTTCGGTGCCTTTGCGCAATACCAGTGGAAGCCGGTCGATCAATTCGAGCTCACCGGTGGCCTCCGCTACACCTACGCGCAGGCCGAGCTTGGCCGCTACTGGGATGCCGCGGCCAGCACCGACCGCTACGGTGCGGACCGCGATTGGGACAATGTCGTCGGCTCGCTGCGTGCGATCTACCGCTTCACCGATTGCTGGAGCATCTACGGAGGTGCCTCGCAGGCCTTCCGCGCCCCGAACCTCGATGACCTTTCGGGGAACCTGACCGCCCGCTCCGGCATCGCCAGCACCGGTTCCGTTGACGTCGATCCTGAAGAATACATCACCTACGAAATCGGCACCCGCCACAACACGGAGAACACCTCGGTGAACTTTGCCGCCTTCTACACGGATGTGGATGACCTGATTGTCGGCGTGCCGATCACCTCCGGCAGCAGCACCACTGTGGCCACCAACGGCCGCGATGGCTACGTCTACGGCGTCGAACTGGAAGGTGCCTGGCGCTTCCACCCGGAGTGGACCGTTTCCGGCTTCGGTGCTTGGCAGGATGGCCGCACGGAGACGGCTGCCTACCTCGGCGGCCCGATTGTCGATGAGCCCGGCTCCCGTCTCCTGCCGCTCACCGGATCGGTGGCCCTCCGCTGGACTGCTCCTTCGGAAGCATTCTGGATCGAAGGACGCGTGCTTGCAGCGGCTGAAGAAAACCGCCTTACTGCCTCCGACCGCGCCGACAACCAGCGCATTCCGTCGATGGGTACGCCGAACTACATCGTCTACATGCTGCATGGCGGCTGGCGCGCCAGCGAGTTTCTCGAGCTTACCGCAGGCTTGGAAAACATCACCAACGAGGACTACCGCAACCACGGCTCCGGCCAGAACGAAGCGGGCTTCAACACCATCCTTGGTGCCAAGCTGATCTGGTAAATTAACAAGACCATTCCCACCCCGGGTGCATCCGGGTAATATACCGGTGCAGAAAGGCCGCGGGAGTTCGCTCCCGCGGTCTTTCATTTTGCGGATCGGGACGATCCCTCCGCCACCAGCGTCTTTTCCAAGAACGGCAACGCCGTTCCCTCATATAGCCCAAGGGTCGCACGACGCAGGAGTGCCACCCTTGGGAAATGGCCCGAAACAAAGACGGAACCTCAACGAGGTTCCCTCGGTCAGCTTCCTACCTGCGTCATCCCCATCTCGCTAAAGAGGAGATGATCGTTGTCGCTGGAAACGACATGAGCTAGCTCTCGAGGAATGATGGCGAAGCCACTGGCCACGATCTTCGTGCTTACACTCCTCGGCAATCTCCGCGCCGAAGATCCGGCCCCCGCGACTTCCATCATCACTTGGCAAGGCTCCGCCTTTAAAGATGGCGACGCCTTCAATGTCACCGCGACCATTGGCGCGAAAGAGGTGCAACTCATCTGGGATGGCTTTGCCGCCCCGGAGTTCGACTTCATGGACGACAGAGAAAACCCGAAGGTCCGGAGGGGATACATCTTCAAGGACGAACCGACCGTGAAGGCGTTCCGCATGATTGCAGATCAAGCTGAACAATGTGATGCCGGGTATCCAATGGTCATCGGGCAAGGCGTCAGTACCGAGGTTGAAGTCGAATCCCCACCGGGAAGGACACGTCGGCATCTGCGCTACTTTGGGACGACGGTCGAAAAGCTAAAGGTGGGAAAATTGGAAGAGATCCCATGGGATCTGAAAAAGGCCCTTGTAGATTCGAAGGTTGAGGAGGAGGTCCCCCCTGACAGCAAATTTTCGCAGGGGCTGCGCATCTTCGCAGATCAACTCGATGCCTACCGGATAGCTTTTGATGCCTTGTCGAAGGCTTGTGAAAATGCCGATGAGTTGCCGATGACGGAGCTGGAGAAACTCCTTAGCCCGCTGTCCCTCGAAAATTGCCGGCGGATTTATGGAAGTGCCGTCCGGGAACCCGAAGCGATACGAAAGAGTCTTCCGCTTTTCCAATCGATCTTGGCTGCATGTTTTACACCTTCGAACCGGGCTTTGCTTTGTGGCGAAGGGAAGGGAAGCGCGGGATCGCTATTGAACATTGGTGTCTGCCGTAGCGAGCAAGGGGTAAGTTTTCCGATGCTCAAAATGGACGTGGAAGTCCCGGACTACCGGGTCCGGATGTTCTCCTATGAGGAAGAAGCTTTCCTTCTTCACTTCATTTTAGGACGTCGGAGTTGGGAGTCTTGGGATGCCTGCGAGGCTTTCCATCTGGTCCCTTCGCGTGAAGGAAAGCTGCAGATTCAGAAGAGCGAGCGATATGGTGAAAGGGAGGATAGCATCCCGGATTCTCCTGAAATCAATCGCCGTCTTGACTACCTGAATGAAAGGAACATCTGTGGTGCCCTTCTCGGTCTACCAGATGCTCAGCCGGGAAAGGACATTGCCATGGTGCAGATTTTCGCCATTGGCATCAACGGGAAGAACCCGGACCAAGCCAAGGTTGATTTCCTTTTGGATGGAAAAGAGAAGGTGCTGGAAGTGAGCCGGGCCCATGGCGAATGGAAGCCAGGCAAGCTCTGGAACAAACGGGACTACTATCTGATCGATGGAGTGTTCCACAATGACGCCGACTTCCGCCCCAAAGGGCGCTAAAGCCGCTCAGCGCTCCTCCACCCGGATCCTCACCTCTTTCTTCGCCCCGCTGCGCTTGTCGGTCGCGATCAAGACATGATCGCCCGTCTCCAGCTTCACCACCGGTTCCGAAGGTCCGGGGGACAGGGAAAGCGTCTCGCAGGACCACTGCGCGGTCCCCGGAAGGTTTGTGGCCAGATGCAGCATCCCGCCGTTCGGAAGCTCCGGATCCAAGACATAGGTCGCTCCTTCCCGCGGTGCCAGGATTCTCAAGGGCATCTCGCCCGCTTGGTCGCTCGCAATCGCAAACACGGAGCGCCGCCGGTTATATGCCGAGGCGAACCACTCGGAGTACGAGGAATCCAGTAGCACCTTTCCTTGTGCATCACGGTCGCTCGCCGCGGATGGCAGCGGCCTGCGGTCATCAGGGATGAGCTCCGCTTTCCCGGAGCCCGATGCCACCGCTTTCCCGGTCAGCACATCCAGCGGCACATCCAGCAAGCCAGCCGGCCGGTCCAGCCAAGTCGGCTTGGTATCGCGATGCAGTCGCAGCATCGTCCGGTGAAACACCGGTCCCGCTCCCGCCACACCGGAGATGCCTTTCATCGGCGAGTTGTCGAAATTCCCGGCCCATACGCCGACCGTGAATTCCTTCGTGTAACCCATGCACCAGTTGTCGCGGAAATCCGAGGAGGTGCCTGTTTTTGCCGCGCAGCGGAAAGGAAGTTCCAGCGGTCCGCCCCGCCCGAAGGACGGAGCGCGAGCATCAGGATCCGAAAGAATATCCGCGATGAGGTACGCCGCTTGTCCGGTAAAGAGCAGCGGCGCTTCCTCCTTCTTCACACCTTCGCTGAGGCCCAAGGTCACCGGCAGTTCTTCCCCCTCGCGCGCCAGTGTCGCATACGCATTCGTCAGATCCAGCAGCCGCACCGGCGCATTGCCCAGCGTCAGCCCCAATCCGTAACCACCAAAGTCCGGACCAATCGTCCGCAGCTCCAGCGCCGTCAGCAGCTCGTGCAGGGGCTTCGGCCCGCCCAGATCATTCAGCACCCGCATCGCCGGAACATTCAGCGAGCACGCCAGTGCCTCCCGAACCGTGACCGGCCCGCGGAAAGTCCGGTCGTAGTTCTCCGGTGCGTTCAGCCCTTCCTTGGTGCGGAACTGTGTCGGGATATCCGCGACGATCGATCCCGGATGCAGCCCGCCCTTCTCGAAGGACAGCAGCCAGGTAAATGGCTTCAGCGTCGATCCCGGGGAACGCGGCATCAGCGTGCCATTGATCTGCCCGCCATTCGGGTCGCGCCAATTGCCGGAGGAAACCAGCGCCAGGATCTCGCCCGTCGGATTGTGAATCACCACCACCGCCGCGTGCTTCAGATTCGAGGTGGAAAGCTTCGCCAGCTCCTCCCTCACGATCGTCTCCACGTCCGCCTGTAAGTCCGCATCCAGCGAGGTCCGTGAGTCCGCCCTGCCATCACGGGTTTCCCACGCCGCCGGCAGCCACGGTGCCAGCGGCCTTTCCTGCAGCGGTCTCAGCCGCAGGGTCTCGGTACTTGCCGAGGAAATACGGGCCGCATCGTAGTTCTCATAGGCCGCCAGCCGCGCCAGCACCACTGCCCGCCGCGCCAGCGCACGGTTCGGGTGCTTGATCGGGTTCAGCATGCTCGGGGCCTGCGGCAGTCCTGCCAGCAGCGCACTCTCCGCCAGCGATAGATCACCCAGCGGCTTCTGGAAATAGAAGCGCGCCGCCTCTGCCGGGCCGCTCCGGTGGTTCCCGTAAGGCAGGCGGTTGAAATACGCGATCAGGATCCGCTGCTTCGGCCAGCGCATCTCCAGCTGCCGCGCCAGCATCGCCTCGCGGAACTTTGTCTTCAGGCCGCGAGAGGCTGGCGGCGAGGAAAGCTTGATCAACTGCTGTGTGATCGTCGAGGCACCCGAAACCGTCCGCTGGTGCCGCACCGCATCCTTCGCGGCTCGCATCGTGGCCAGCAGGTCGATGCCGCCGTGGGAAAAGAAACGCTTGTCCTCCGCCGCCACCGTGCAGGCGATCAGATCGCGGGGGATTTCATCCAGCGATACCGGGCTGCTGCGCGTGAAGTCCGGCAGCACCAGGTGGTGCAGCGGCTTGCCATGGCGATCGAGCAGGACCGGGGAGGCCGCGGGATTCTCCGTGAGATCCGCGGGCAGGGTAAAACAAAAGGGGAGGAGATACCAGGCGGCCAGACCGCACGCCGCCGCCCCGGCGGGGATGACGATGCGCTTGCGCCTGAACCAAGAACGGACTTTCACCGGGGAACAGAAAAGAAATGAGGCCGGGACCGCAGCCGGAGCCGCGGTCCCGGCCATCTTGTTAGAACTCCCGCGAAGCCGACAAGGCCGTGTTGTCCGGATTGTACATCGACTCCACCTTGGCTGGCGGAGCGATCGCCTTTCCTTCCATCGTGCAGCGCGCCAGATACGTGATATTCTGCCTTCCGCCGCGCCACACGCGGTCGAAGAAGAACAGCGCGCGATCCGAGCGCAGCTCGCTGTGGGAAACGCTCCAGTCATTCTCGCTGGTGCGGCCCGCATTGCCATTCGCCGCCTGGCTGGCGAAGTCGTTGTTCACCGCTTCGAAGAGCGCCGGCAGGCGATCCTCGATCACCATGTAGCGCTCGCCATCGGCAGGCAGCTCCACTTGCAGGGTCACCCGCACCAGATCGCCCAGCTTCGCCGCTTCCAGCGGCTCGGAGGTGCCATCCGGCTTCACCCGCTCGTAGAAGCGCGTGATCTCCAGGCCGTTCTTCGCCACCGGCATCTGCGGCGCGATTTGCGGCTTGGAGGCCAGCTTCACCCGCACATAGGCATTGCCATCCGACTTCGCGGAAAGCGCCAGGCCTTCCCCGAGCGGGAAGTCGAGCAAGACCGCAGGCTTTCCGGCTTCCAGCGCGATGCTCTTGCTGCCGTCCGCGCTGGTCAGCGTGACCGAACTCGGCTGCAGCTCCGAGTGATGTTCCGCGTAAGCCGCGAGTCCCATCAGCGACCAGGCATTCACCCAGGTCGTCCGCCAGTCCCCATACGGACTGCGGTCACTCACGAGGCGATCCAGCGCCTCGGTGGTTTCCTCCGCGTCCGGATTCAGCGTTGCCCAGGCGAGCAGGCGCGCGGCGTTATCGTTTTCATAGGCCATCCAGGCGTCGCTCTTCATGCGGAACTTCGTCTTGTCCCGCAGGATCACCGTCGGGTCATCCAGCGTCTTCGCTTCCTTCGCAGCCATCGCCAGCAGGTAGCGGCCGCGGGGATGGATGTCGGCGATGCGATCCTTCAGCGTGTTGATATACGCATCCGGATCACGACCGGCCAAAGCCAGCACCCACACCGCACGGCAGGCGTTCTCATAGGTGTATGAGGAGTTCGAGCTTGTGACTCCCCGCAGGCCCGTCTCCAGGTAATTGCAGAGCGCCGCGATCGAGGCATCCGGCACATTCGCACCATGCTTCTTCGCCATCACCAGGCCGAGGCCCGCATAGGAACTCGCCCAGTCTTCCGTTTGGGCCATGCCCGGCCAGTAGCTGAAGCCTCCGCCCTCCTTCTGCATCGTCAGCAAGCGGTCGACGCCCTTCTGGATTGCCATCCGGACTTCCTCCGGCGTGCGCTTCGCGAAGGCCGGCACCACCTCACGCAGTTGATCCACCGCGAACCACGGCATCATCGATGAGGTCGTCTGCTCCACGCAGCCGTAGGGATAGTGCAGCAGGTAGTCCACCGATCCACCGGCTTCCAGCAGCAGCGAGCGGGAAAGCTCCAGCTCGATGTTCCCGCGTCCATTCAGCAATTCCGGGTTCAGCTTCTGCAGCAGGTTGGTCTCCTTGTTATCCAGCTTCACCAGCTGTGTCTGGCGCAGCAACGGCATGGGATAGGCCACTTGGAAGCGCGATTCCACCCGGTCACTGTGCTTGCTCGACAGCACTGGCGTCATCGTCACGCCTTCCAGCGAGACCGGCTCCGCCTTCCACAAGAAGACAGCCTCACCCGTGTTCTCGAACTTCACCGGGAAGATCACCGTCGCCGATCCGCCGGCATCCAGCGTGATCGTCTTTTCGGACTCCGCACCAGCCAGAGTCGCCACCGGTTCGGATGCCGGCGGATTCGGGCTGAAGCTAATCTTCCACGTGCCCTTGTAGTCGGACGCATTCTGCACCAGCGCGCGGATGTCCAGCTGGTCACCCTCGTTGGCGAAGCGCGGTGCTTGCGGCTCTACCATCAGCGGCTTCTTCACCACCACGTCGTCTTCCGCGCGGCCGAAGCGGCTCTCGCCATGATGCACCACCACGATCACCCGGTAGCGGGTCAGCGTATCCGGCATCTTGAAGGTGGCCGTGAACTTTCCAGAGGCATCCGTCTTCAGGGCCGGCTGCCACCCCGCGCAGGGATTGAAGTCGCGGCGGGTCTGGTTCTTCAGGCTCGACCAATCGCCATCGCCACCGCCGACGAAGAAGCCCTTGTTAAAGAAGCTCTGCTCATCGGGGGATTCCGCAATGAAGCGGTCCAGCGTCGTGCCGCAGCTCACCCGCAGCTCGCGCGGATCGTAGAAGAAGCCCATCGGGTCCGGAGTTTCATAACCCATCACCGCCAGGGTTCCTTCATCCTCGGCATACAGCGTCACCTCGGCATTCGCCGCGGCAGAGCCATCGGCCAGCGTCACCGTGCCGCCCAGGTTCACTTCCTGGCCCGGCAGCACGCTGTCCTTCGGGACATCCAGCTTCACCGCCAGCTTGTCACGATGGTTCTCCACCATCAGCTCGCAGTAGCCCAGTCGCAGCTGGGGCTCCTTGAACATCCGCGCGCTATCCTGCGCACCCTTGATCACCAGCACCGAGACGAAGGCATTCGGCGCATCGTCATCGCCCACCGGGATCTCGATCACCGGATCCGTCGCCTTCAGGTCCACCATGAAGGTCCGCAGCACCTTCTCGCGCTCGACCGTGATCAAGGCCGTGCCTTCGATCGGCGAAAGCACCAGCACCCGCGCGGTATCGCCCGGTTGATACAGCTTCTTCTCCGGGACCAGCTTGATGCGCATGCCGTCCTCATAGGACCATGGATACTCGTTGCCGCCGTAGACATAGATCGTGGTCACCGTGGCAAAGGCCCGGCCCTCCGCGTCTGTCCCGCGCAGCTCCAACTGGTGCAGGCCCGTCTGCTTCGGCTCGAACAGGAAATCCGATGACTTCCCGCCGGAAAGCGAAACGCTACCCGTGCCCAGCTCCTCGCGGCGTGCCTCATTGCGCACCGCCGTGCCACCCTCGCCATGCGAAAGCCGCACTTGGTCATTCACCTCGCGCGAGAGCTTCGTCGTGATCGTCAGGTCGCCCGGATAGGCTTCGCCCGCAGGAGTCACGGCCACCACTTGCAGCGGCAGGCGGTCGCCCACCCGCACCAGCTTGTCGAGCCGTGAGACACCCACATACACGGAGGAAGGATGCACCGTCACTTCCGTGCTCTTGCTCAGCGTCTGGCGATTCGCATCGGTCACCTCCGTGGAAACGGAAACTTCGCGTGCCATCGGGAACTCGGACTCCGGCAGCTTGGCGGTGATCAGGGCGCTGCCATCTTCCGCCAGCGTGCTCTTCGCCGACTCGCTATTGGAGTGCCGGGAGGAACCCTCGTCATCATCCCAGCGATAGCCGAAGTAGTGATACCAGTAGCCGAAGTCCGGCGTACGATGGTCACCGAACAGGTAATCGCGGAATTTCTCCGGATAGAAGTTCGTGTCCGCGATGTGCGTGAACTGCTGCACCTCGCCCTTCGCCACGGCCTGGCCTTGGTAGTAGGAAGCCTTCAGCGTCAGGCTCACCTCGCTGGCACCCGGGGCCGGCTGCTGCAGCTCGTGGGTAAGCTCGAAGGCATTGCGGCGGAATTCCTCCACCCGGACCGGCAGCTCGAAGCGGCCATTCGTCTGGATCTGCTGGCGCTCCGACCAATCTTCCAGCCCCTCCAGCTTCGCAAGTTCGTCGGGATACTCGAACACCACGCGGTGGTAACCGGTCTTCTCCGGCGGCAGCGTGAAGCTCAGGTCAAAGCCACCCGTCTCGGAAACCGTCACCTCCTGGCTGTAGATCTCCTTCTCTTCCGGATTGGTGATCACCAGCCGGGACTTCGCCGCCGGCTGCGCGGTGATCGCATTGCCATCCTGGCGGCGCACGATCCCCTTGATGTTCACCGTTTCACCCGGCCGGTACAGCGAGCGGTCGGAGAACAGGAACACCTTGCGGAAGCTCGCGGGCGTCTCTTCCCACGAATAGCGCACCGGGAAGCGCCACAGGCCGACGGTCGGCAGCGCGGTATCGTAAGCGATCGAGTAGCGGTCGCTACCGAGATTCGCCTGCAGGTGGCGGGCAGCGGTCTCGCGGGGCAGGGTGGCCATGCCATCGGGTCCGGTCTTCGCCTGCTGGAGCAGCTTCGCATCCTCGCCATAGGTGGTCAGCGCCACGCCTGGCAGCGGCTTGCCGGTCAGGCAGGAGAACGCGAAGACGCGTGCCTCATTGTCGATCGTCTTCCATGCCAGGCCGATGTCGGTCAGCTGGATCAGCGCTTGCACCACGGGAGACTTCGCGCGGCTCTCGCCGTCTTCGTTGTTGCCGGATGGCTTGGTGCCTTCCTTCGGCGTGCCCACGATCTCGATGAAGAACGCCGCGGCACTCTTGGCTTCGGGGTTCGGTCCAGCTTCGTCCTTCGGGAAGCCCAGCGACCACGGCTGCGCATCGCCCGTCAGCATCTTGTCCCAATCGAGCAAGAGCGGCTGCGTCGTATCCAGTGCGTTCGTCAGGGGGATCTCCACATCGGCGATCGTTTCGCCCCCCATCAGCTCGTAGGGGATCTGGTGGGTCGGGTTGATGGATTCACCATTGTGGCCCACGCCCGTGTAGTAGCGGTAGCCCTGCTGCGCACGGATCAGCTGGCTATCGTCCAGCTTCTTCACGCGCAGATGCACCTTGTCCAGATTCACCGTCTGCACGCGATACTTCCGCGTTCCCGAGGCCAGCTGGCTTTCATCCTGGCTCGGCAGGGCGAGCTCCGGATCCAGCGGCTTGAACTCGAGCTGCTTTGAAACGTCCTGCTTCAGCGCCCGGCCATCCCGCGATGCGAGGTTCCCGGATAGCGTGACGTTCCAGTGGTTGTTCGCGGAAAAATCGCCTAACAGGTGCAGCTCGTCATTGCGCACCTCCACCCGGAAGTCTGCGGGCACCGGCTCGATCTTCACCAGTGAGGGATCCAGATCCACCGGCAGGCGCATGTTGAAATCCGCCACGATCCGCCGCGGTGCATCCGCCAGGGTCTGCGCGGCGAAGGACTCGATCTTCAGCGGATCCACATTGCCGATGTAGCGCGTCGCATCCGCGGTGAACTTCGCCTTGCCGCTGCTGTCGGGCAGGCCGTTCAGCATCGCCAGACGCCAGTTCACGCCTTCCGGCAGCTCCTGCAGTGGCGTTACCACCAAGCCATTCGGCAACTCCAGCGATGCCACCGGCTCAGGCCGTGGCAGCTCCGGATTCAGCCGTCGTGCAAAGCGCTCGCTCCACGAGGAGCCGAGGAAGCCCGGCATCTTGATCCGGCCGAAGCTCGCGCGCTCGGTCTTCGCGGCGACACGGATTCCGCCGTCCGCTTCAAAGAAGAGGAAGGGCGCAGCTTTCTCCGGCGTCACGTCGCCATTGAAACGCAGGAAAAACGCCGTCGTCCGTGGCGACCAGTTCTCCTCGTAGCGGTCCAAGAGATTCGCGAAGTCCACTTGGAAGGGCTCGCTGCTGACCTTCGCCACCTCCGCCGCAGGGATCGCGGAGCCATCGAGATGTTTGTGACCGCCTTTCAATTTGAACGTGTAGGAAGTCCCCAGGCCCGGAGCCGAGCTCGGGCGGAATTCCGCAACGTTGGCCTCCTTCCAGTAGAGGGTTCCATTCCAAGGCGGCTGGATCTCCAGCCAATCGTTCTTCGCTTCTTTCCCGATGAGATCGGCGCTGGCAGCTGCGCGATCCAATACGAGTTCAATCGTGCTCTCCGGCGTCAGGGACGCTGTTGAGACGTGGAGACGTGGTGCGGCGGTGGCACCGGTGATGCAGAGGCCCGCCAACAAGACGGCAATTGGGCGCATGGTCGTATTAATGTTCCGTGCCGTGATACGCAATCACGGCAGGCGGACATGTCATCCCAAACGCCGGAATTTTTCAATTTCAGCTTTGTGAAAATCGTGTGCGGAGGAAGTCAGAATATCTTCTTCGCCAAACCGCCGATCTGTTACCGCGAGAGCCTTGATTTCATCGCGAAAAACGCCAACGGCGTTGGCTTTTGCAATGCTGTTGAAGTCACCGTTTGGTGTCCTTTATCGCTCCTCCGTATTCCGGGGTTCCGTAGGAATTCCCCCCAGCTCCGAAGATCAGTCGGGCACCTCTTCCAGAACGAGCTGAAGTTTCTGATCACCCTTCTCCCAAAGCGTCACTTTCTTGCCCGGCACCACGCGGACGGTGGAGCGGAAGGTGAAGTCGCGGTACTCGATGCTGTTCCCCGTCTGGACCGGCACGCGCGCACCAATGGAGATCTGCACGCTATAGGGAGTTCCGGCCGTGATCACGCCTTCCACGTTCCCGATGATCGGAGCCTCGCCATCCGGCTTCAGTGGCAGGGTGGCGGAGAAAACAGGGCCGCCGGAAAGGATCGAAAAATCCGTGGGCACTTGGCCAAAGAGCGCACCCTCAAGCGTGAGCTTCAGGTTGGTGGGAAACTCGGAGTCCTGCCGCGTAGCGGGGATGCCTGGTTGTATCTCCTGACCTAGCGTCCGCGGGCGGGGCGGCCGGACGTGGGGTTGTCCTTCTTGGGCGGAGACTGGCAGCACCGTTGCAATAACGGCGATCAGGAGAGATAGAGGAATCGTTTTCATGGCTTCAAAGGCGATGGACGGAAATGGGAGTCCATCGATTCGAACGAAAAAAAACCGCGTCGCTTGAAATTTGCTCCCAGTTCTCCAGCGGTCCTCATCTGATGACTTTGCCCTTTGCTAAAGTTAACTTGTCGGAAGCCGGGTGTTCGCTCCATCCTCGTCCGGCGATGCGAAGTCTCCCCGCTTCGATTCCGGCCGCCCGCCGGCGTTCCCTCCCGCTTTTGCATACGCTCCCACAATGAGACACTCCTTCTCTCTACGATTGCTCCCGCTGTCGCTTTTGCTCGCCGCCTCGGCTTCGGCCCGCACCCCGGACCAGCCGGTCGATGCGGCCGGCCGCCCGGTCCTCGACTCGAATTCACAGCCGCTCTTCTACGACACTCCCGGAATTCCGGCGCCAGTGGAAGCTTCCTCACCCCTGGCGAGGTCGCTCGCCGCCCCGCCCTTCTCCGGCAGGGAGGGAGAGCCTTGGAATCTTCCGCCAAGTCCGGGTGGAACTCCTTTCTGGAGCTACGCGATGTTTGGCACCCAGATCGGCCTTGGCGGCTTGGTGACCGCGGATGGGGAGGACGGAAAGCACCTCTTCGTCTCGGCGACAGGCAGCGCCAGCTTCGGAGCGAACAATTTCTGGTACGTCCTCCGGCACAATCCGGCCACAGGCAGCTACGATCAGATCCACGTACAGGTCCCTTATCAGGATCTCCACGGCGACTACTGGGGTCCGCGGCTGGTCTCCCTGAAATCCGGGAATGTCCTCGGAGGCAGCGGCGATGAGTTGGTCGTGGCCTTGGAAGATGGACGCATCTTTTTCTACTCCCTCAGCACCTTTCAGGAACTCGCCGCGATCCAGCCCGTTCAAAATCTGACCCAAGTCGCGCTGGCGGACCTGACTCGCGATGGCACTGCCGAACTCCTGGTGCTGACCTATAGCGGCCTGAAGGTCTTCAGCTCCACCGGAACCCTTCTCTGGAGCGTTTCGGGAGTGTCGGGCTCGGATCTCGTGGTGGCTCAGATGGATGGGGATCCCGGTCTGGAAATCGCCACGACTTCCGGGCATGTCATTGATGCGGACAACCACTCGATCCAGTGGACACGGTCCGGGGGCTTCGGTGCTCACTTGCGGACGGCCGATATCGACGGCGACTCGCGCCACGAGTTGATCGCGGCTGAAGGCTGGTACAATATCTACGCCTTCGATGTGGACCAGCAGGTTGCCAAGTGGTCCTACAGGACCGGCCTGGACATCAGCTCGATCGAGATCGGAAATGTGGATGCCGACCCCGCTCCCGAGTTGCTCTACGGAGATAACCAACACGGCGGCGTTCACGTCCTCAGCCTCGGAGCTGTGACACCCGTGGAGAAATGGAGCGTTCCCGGATACGACTCCGGCATCCCCCGCATTGCCGTGGTGGACGCCGATCAGGATGGCGCTGTCGAGCTGATCTGGAGCGGCGGTTCGAATACCACCGGACAAGATCGCCTGAATGTGCTCGATCCCATCAAGCGGGCCCTCGAGTGGCAAAGCATCCATCTGGACGGCCCTTTCGTGAGGCCCGCGATTGGAGACGTGACCGGCGATGGGAAGCCGGAGCTGGTGACCGCCAGCTGGGAGTCGGAGTCCGGCTACGGCAGCGGCCGTATCCTCGTGTTCGACCCGGAGACCCTTGCGCTTTTGGGAACGTCCCAGCCGATCGCCTCCGATCGTTCTTGGACCGGCCTGCGCGATTTGAAGCTGCGCGACATCGATGGGGATGGTCGCAGGGAGATCGTCGTCGCGGCGGACTGGCTTTATGATGGCATTGTCGAGATCTACGCCTTCACGGATGCCAGCACCTTCGAGCTGAAATGGGAGACGGCGCAGCGTCCGAGTGGCTCGCCCATTACTGATGTCGAGGTGATCGACGTGGATGGCGATGGGAATCTGGAGGTGGTCATGATCAATGACCAGGCACACAGTGGCTCGGAGGGAAGCTACCTGCGGGTGGTCGATCTAGCCACCCGGGCTGAGGAATGGCGTTCCGCCAATCTCTCCTCTTCCTGGAGCGGTGCCACTTCCCTGGCGGTGGGAGATGCCGATGGGGACGGGAATGTCGAAGCCCTCGTCGCGGTTTCCGGCACTGGTGTGCTCATCTTCGACCTGAAGTCGCGGGTTCAGGAGGCGACCGTTGGGGGGAGTTACACCGTGGTGACCGTGCGCCCCGGCGAGACCGGTTTCATCGGGGGCCGCGAAGATGGGACCATCACCCGCCACCTTGCAGATGCGCCGGGCCACTATTTTTTCGCGGGTTCATGGAAGGCCTCGGCGGATTCCATCACCGGCCTGACCCCGGGTGCCGGGCAATCGCTCTGGGTCTCCGCCGGCAAGCGCATCCAGCTTTGGCCGGACCAAGCCACCCCGGTTTGGTCGAGCGCGGTACTCGGCAACGTGAATGGCGGTGTGGCTCTCTATGAAGGAGAGGACGGCACCGAGGTCTATGCTGGTCTCACTCATGGAGTGGGCGGTTTCAAGATCGGCAGCGCGACGGACTTTGCGACCGTCAATCTCGATGCCAGCGGTCAGCTTGCCGAAGGGAGCACGGATTCCGTGACCTTGACCTTCACCCGCAGCGCGATAAGCGAAACCCCCACGGAAGTTGTTTTCTCGCTGTATGGTCAAGCGACCGCGGAGGAGGACTATTCGGTGGAGGGCGCGACGTCCCGCAGCGACGGGAATTGGACCGTGACCATCCCCGCCAATCAAACCACGGCGGTCGTCACGCTAGGTATCTTGCAGGATTTCCTGAGCGAGGGCCCGGAGGTGATTTCCGCAGGCTTGGAAAGTGCCAGTGGCTATTTCCTTGGCTCGCCCTCCGTCGCTTTGATTCCCATCGAGGATGACGAGCCGGTGGTCTCCGTGGTCGCGTCGGATCCCTATGCCAGCGAGCTGCGGGCGGGCAGTGCGAGCGACAATGGTTTTTTCAGGCTTTCCCGTACCGGGAATCTCTCGCGCTCCCTGAAAGTGCGCGTCGGTCTGTCGGGTAGCGCCATTGCTGGGATCGACTACCGGAAGATCAATCCCGTGGTGGTCTTCCCGAAGGGTAAGGACACTGTCGAGTTGCGGATCGTTCCGACTCATGACCGACGGGCCGAGGAGATGGAGGAAGTGCAGCTCCAAGTGCTTCCTACAGGACTGTACCGGATCTCGGAATCGGAGCAGGAAGCTTCCCTGTCCATTGCCGATGCCGAACCCGGCGTGGCACTCGATGGGGTGACCCAACTCAGGGGAGCCATGTTGGTCAATCTCAGGCGGAGCGGTGGTCACACGCTTCCGATGACGGTGACTGTCTTCGTCACCCGCAGGGAGGCGAATGGGGCCATGCGCGCTAGCCAGGAGAAGGCGGTCTTCAAGGCCGGCTCGGCCACGGCAGGATACTTGGTGCGTCCTGCCTCGCGGGCGAAAGGTCCCGCCGAGATCACCGTGCAGCTGATCGAGACCGGTGAGTTCCACCTCTTGGACTCCGCACCGGTGTCATTCACTCTCGAACCCTGAGCTCAAAGAGCGAGCTCATCCCGGGTCCCTTCACCGGCAGCTATCGCCGGTATCTTGCCCGGAACTACCGCATGGTTCTCCAGTAATTCTTATCTGATGACTTATTCCTCCTTCCTCCGATTTGGCTCCCTGTCACTGGCGTTTGCCGCGACCGCCGTTGCCGTTGATTCCGAAGTGCCGACCGATCCGGGACTCCTCACCACCATGGCGGGCGAGCCGTGGAATCCACCGGTCAGTCCGGGTGGTGCTCCGTTCTGGGGTTCCGGCGTCTTCGGGACCCAGATCGGCCAGGCGGGATGGGTCGTCGCGCCGGGGACGAATGGTCCTAATATCGTGGTTTCGGGAACCACGCCCTTCGGCTTCGGGCCGAACAATTTCTGGTATGTCCTGAACTGCGACCCGCTCACCCAGCGCTACTATCAAGTTTACGTTCAGCAGCCGTATGCGCCGGTGCCCGGTCAGTATCCGTTTGGTGAGATCGCCGCGATGACCTCCGCGCAGGTGCTTGGCGGGGCGGGGCCGGAGCTGATGGTGGGCTTGGCGGACGGGCGCTTCTTCTTCTATTCCCTGACGAGTTTCGAAGAAGTCCGGCGGTTGACACTTCCTACCGAGCTGACCGATTTCACCACGGCGGATCTCACGGGCGATGGTATCGCGGAGCTTGTGGTCCTCACGGACCTTGATCTCAAGGTCTTCGATGCGGCCGGAGTTCTCCTTTGGAGCATCACGGGTCCCAGTGGGGCGGATCTCGTGGTGGCGCAAATGGATGCAGACCCCGCCTTGGAGATCGCCACGACTTCCGGTCACGTGATCGACACTGGCAAACGCAAGGTCGAGTGGACTCGCAGCGAGGGCTTCGGCCTTCATCTTCGTGCCGCCGATATCGACGGCGACTCGCGTGCCGAGCTGATTGCCGCGGCAGACGCGTATGATATCCGCGCCTTCGATGTGGAGGAGAAGCGGGAGAAATGGAGCTTCAGGACCGGGCTGGACATCAGCGGCATCGAGATCGCGGATGTGGATGTGGATGGAGATGCTGCTCCGGAGCTGCTCTACGGAGATAATCAAGGCGGCTACCTCCACGTTCTCACACTCGATGAGCTGCCGCCCGTGAGGAAATGGAAGGTCGCGAATCCAGACTCCGGAGTTGCCCGCATCGCCACCTTGGATGCGGATCAAGATGGCACGATCGAGCTGATCTGGAGCGGGGGATCGAATACCAGCGGGGAGGACAGGCTGAATGTTTTCAATCCTGTTACCCAAGCCACGGAGTGGCAGAGCATTCATCTCGATGGACCTTTCCTCAGCCCGGTGATGGGAGATGTCACCGGAGACGGAAAACCGGAAATGGTGACCATCAGCAGCGAGTCCCGGTCCGGCTACGGGGCGGGCTGCATCGTGGTCTATGATCCGGAGACTCTGGCCATTCTGGGAGTCTCCCAAGGAATCGCCAATGACTTGGCGGTCGAGGGAGTCCGCGATCTGATTCTCAAGGATATTGATGGTGACGCACGTCAGGAAATCGTCGTCGCTGGCGACGCTTCGAGGGACAGTCTCGTGGAGATCTACAAGTTCACGGATGCGCGGACCTTCGAGCGCCAATGGCAATTTTGGGATCAGAACGAAGAGCGGTTCGGCCAGGTGCACGTCGAGGATGTCGATGGGGATGGCGATCTGGAAGTGGTGGCCGCCAGTGATCCGATCCTTTCTTCCGGAAACGACTCCTTCCTTTTTGTCATCGACCTCGCGACCAAGGCGGTGGAATGGAAGATCACGATCCCAGGGGGCGTGAGAGGTGCCTGCTCGCTGGTCGTGGCGGATGTGGATGGAGATGGGAATCTTGAGGCGGTGGTGGCGATGAATAATCTGGGAATCCAGATCCTCGATTTGAAGACCCGGACCCGTGAGCCTTGGTTCGGCGGACAATGTAGCGCCCTCGCCGTCAGACCGGGTGTTCCCGGCTTCATCGCAGGTAGCCCGAGCGGTATGGTTTCCATTCTTATTCCGGATGGTGAAGGTGGATATATCAGCACGGACTCGTGGAAGGCTTCGGAAAGCAGGATCACCGGACTGACGGTGGGCAGCGGCCAGTCGCTGTGGGTGTCGGCGCAAGACCGGATTTCCCTGTGGCCGAACTCTATCGCCCCGATCTGGTCGACCATGACCCTGGGGACCTCATTCAATGATCCTGTGGGAACTCTCGGGCTCTATGAGGGGCCGGAGGGCACCGAGGTTTTTGCGGGTCTTTCTCACGGCCTGTCCGGGTTCCAAGTCGGAGGTTCTCCGGACTACGCGACCATGCAGATGAGCTCCCAGGGAGAGCTTGCCGAGGGAAGCTCCGGTGAAATCGTCCTGACCTTCACTCGCAGCGAAGCGGGTGTCGCGGATACGGCGGTGACCTTCTCCCTGAAGGGGAATGCCACGGCTGTTGCCGACTACGATGTGTCCGGGGCCTTCTCCTTGGGGGATGATCTTTGGAGCGTGTTGATTCCCGCCGGAGAGACCACCGTGGTCGCCCGGTTGGCGGTGGTTCAGGACAGTCTGGCGGAAGGCCCCGAGAGTTTGGCCGTCATGCTTGAACCCGCCACCGGCTACTTCATCGGCTCATCCTCGTCGTTCGAAACCATCGTGCAGGATGACGAGCCGGTCATCTCGGTGGAGGCACAGGACACCGGTGCCAGCGAACTGAAGTCTGGCCGCAGCACGGACCCAGCCACCTTCGTCCTTCGCCGCAGCGGGGGAGACCTGTCACGCTCCTTGGTCGCCCGGATCGCTCTCGGAGGCAGTGCGACCTCCGGCTCCGATTACCGCAGGATCGGCACCAATGTGACCTTCCGCAAAGGTGACGACACCGCCGTGGTGACCGTGGTCCCGATCCACGATCGCCGTGCCGAGCAGACGGAAACCGTGCAGCTGGAGCTGGTGCCGGATCCACGCTACGTCATTTCGCCTTCCGCCTCGCAGGCCGCGATCTCCATCCTCGACGCGGAGCCGACCGTTTCCGTCGCAGGAAGCACCCCGGTGGATGGCGCGGTAGCCGTGAACTTCACCCGGAGTGGCGGGCACTCGTTCGCCTTGCCTCTCACCCTGAAGGTGACCCGTGAGGAAAATGGCGTCGTGAAGACGACCCGGGCGAAGCTCTCCTTCAAGGCTCGCGCTACCAGTGCCCAGCTCTTGCTCAAGCCTTCCTCCGGTGCGTCCGGAGGGGCCTTGGTCACCGTGCAGATCGAGGACACCGGAGCCTTCCACCTCGGCACGTCGAGCTCGGTTTCCTTCACGCTCGATCCTTGATGGGATCCCGGTGAAGGGTAGGGCGGAGCTCTCACTCCGCCTTGCCCAGCACCACCGTATCGCCCGCCTTCACTCCCAGTGAATCCACCGCGCGGCCACCGTTGGTCACGATTCCCACCCAACCCTTCGGGGTCACATAGATCGCGGCCTCGCCTTCCTTCGCCTCGCTCCAATAGCGCACCACGGAGACGGCCAGGCTCTTCTCGCCGTTCTTCACCACCGCCTTGTCGCCCAGTTTCAGGCCCAAGGTTTCAAGATCCTTGCCGACCAGATCGGTTGTCAGGTTTCCCCAGGATTCGGATACCACCGTGATCTTTCCGGAAAGCCCGCCGTCCACCTTCGTCGCCGTGCTCTCCCGCACGGGCGGCGCCACGGTGCCATCGCGTTCCTTTTCGATCGCCTTGCCATCTACCCAATCGTTCACCGCCAGCATCGCGTTCAGGCGTTCGATGTCGGAGACGTTGCAGTGGCCCGGCCGCTTCACCTCCCACAGCGCGGTCTTCGCCCCGCCTTCCTGCTTCCGGTAGTTCTGCGGGTGATTGAGCTCGGTCTCGTTCGTCAGGTAGAGGATCGGTGCCGTGGGCTTGAAGCTCAGCGAACCATTCGCGCCATCCCGCGATTCGTTGCCGAGGTAAGCACCGATCGCCACCACGCCATCCACATGATCCAGTGCGCCCTCCGCGATCAGCGTGCCGATCAACCCGCCCATCGAGCTTCCCACCAGCAGGCAGCGGTCGATCTTCCCGTGCTCCTTCGCCACGTGGTCGCTCAGTGCCCGGAGGTCCAAGATCGCATCTTCCACGATCCATCCGTTCCGCCGGTAGCTGGTCGAGGCGATCGCCCAGCCCCGCTCTAACATCCCGGTCGAAAATGCATCCTTGGTGTCGAATCCCGCATCCAGCGGGCTATCCGCATTCCGGTAGCCATGGGCGATCAGCACCAGCTTGCCCTGCCATTTTTCCGGTGCGGCGATCATGTATTTCGCGCCGCCGATCTCACCTTCCGTGATCCCGGCGGAAGCCGCCGCCATCATCATCCCGAGCAATGCGAAAATCCGGAACAGGGTCTTCATGCTCCGACCCTAGCGATGCCTCCCCACCGCGCGGAAGAAAAAGAAGGGGGCAATCCTTTTTGGCCACCGCGTCCTGCACGCCGAGCCACTGCCATCTGCAACGCCATCCCTTCCGGGAAAGCGCTCCAGCGCCCGCGCAGGGCCGGAACGCCTCATGCTCGCATGAAAAGGGAACAACCCCATATCGACATGCCACGAGGAGACAAATCCAGCTACACCGACAAACAGAAGCGCAAGGCTGAACACATCGCCGAAGGATACGAGGACCGGGGAGTCTCTCACAAGGAAGCCGAGTCCCGCGCCTGGGCCACGGTCAACAAGGAGTCCGGTGGCGGCAAGAAGTCCGGATCCGGCCGCGGCAAAAAGGAAAGCCACGCGTCTTCCCGGAAGGGTGGTCGCAAGGGCGGCAAGGCATCTCACGCTCACCACTGAGAGGACATGTTGCTCGAACGGAAGATCCCTGCCACCACGCTACCGCTTCATCCCTTGCGCCTGCGCCTCAACGGCGAAGAGCGGGAGTTCGAAGTGGAAGCTTGGACCACCTTGCTCGATCTCCTCCGCGAGCAAGCCGCCCTGTGCGGCAGCAAGAAGGGATGCGACCATGGCCAATGCGGCGCTTGCACCGTCCTGATCAATGATCGCGCCGTCCTTTCCTGTCTCTCGCTTGCCCTATCCCATGATGGCGATGAGATCCGTACGGTCGAAGGGGTGGGGGAGGAAGGCCGGCTCCATCCGCTCCAGCAGGCCTTCATCGATCAGGATGCCTTCCAATGCGGATATTGTACTTCGGGTCAAATTTGTTCCGCGCTCGCCCTCTTGGAGAAAGGGGAGGTCCCCGGGGATGACGATACCCTGCGGGAAAAGATGAGCGGGAATCTCTGCCGCTGCGGTGCCTATCCAAATATCCTCGCCGCGATCCGCCAGGCCGATGCGCAGATGAACCCCGGCAAAACGCCATGAAGCCGTTTTCCTATGAACGGGCAGCCGGGCTCGAAGAGGCGCTCGACCGCGTTTCGCATCCGGACCCACCGACGCTTCTGGCCGGGGGGACGAATCTTCTGGACCTGATGAAGGAACGCATCGCGCTGCCGGATGCGCTGCTCGATATCTCTCGTCTTGCCTTGGATCGCATCGAGGAATTGCCCGGCGGCGGCCTGCGTCTGGGAGCCTTGGCCCGCAATGCGGATACCGCCGCGCATCCTCTCGTCCAAGAGCGCTATCCGCTGCTCGCCAAGGCCATTCTCGCCGGTGCCTCACCCCAGATTCGCAACATGGCGACCAATGGCGGCAATCTCATGCAGCGCACCCGCTGTCCCTATTTCTATGATACCGATACTCCCTGCAACAAGCGCCAGCCCGGCAGCGGCTGTGGCGCGCTCTGCGGTTATCAGCGCCTCCACGCGATTCTCGGCAGCAGCGAGGAGTGCATTGCGACGCATCCCTCCGACCTTTGCGTGGCATTGGCCGCGCTCGAAGCTGTCGTGATCGTCAGTGGCCCCGATGGCGAACGCGGCATTCCCTTCTCGGGCTTTCATCGGCTCCCAGGAGACGAACCGCAGCGTGACAACAATCTCCACGCGGACGAGATCATCACCGCCATCGATCTTCCGCCGGAGGGCTTCCCACATCACTACTCCTACCTCAAGATCCGCGACCGCCGCTCCTACGCCTTCGCGCTCGTGTCCGTGGCAGCCGGGGTAGCTTTGGAAAATGGCACCATCACCGGTGCCCGTGTCGCCTTGGGCGGCGTGGCGCACAAGCCGTGGCGCGTGCCCGAGGCCGAAGCACGATTGGAAGGTCGTGCGCCTGCGGAAGATGTCTTCCTTGAAGCGGCGGACACCCTCCTGGCAGGAGCCCGCGGCTATGGAGGAAATGATTTCAAGATCCCCCTTGCGCGCCGGGCCGTCGTCCGGGCGCTGGCCGAGTGCTGCCAACTCCAACTTCAACCGCGATGAACGAAGTCATCGGCAAGCCGCTCAACCGGGTCGATGGACCCGCGAAGGTCACCGGAAAAGCCCGCTACGCGGCCGACCATCCGCACCCGGATCTTCTGCACGGCCATCTGGTGGGTGCCGCGATTCCCCGTGGCAAGATTCTCTCCGTTGATACCACGGAGGCCTTGGCCCAGCCGGGCGTCGTGGAAATCTTCACCCACGAGAATGTTTCGCGCCTTGCGATCTTCGATCGCTCTTACAAGGACCAGTTGGCTCCGGAGGGTCACCCTCTGCGTCCCTTGCAAGACACGCAGATCTATTTTTCCGGGCAACCGGTGGCACTGGTCGTGGCGGTCTCGATCGAGGCGGCTCGCCACGCCGCTGCCTTGGTCCGCTTCGATTATGATCGGGAAGATCATCGCATGGATTTGGAAAGGCAGCGTCCCGAAGCCGAGGACAGCGGCGACGCTCCCGAGCCGCGCGGTGACGTCGACACGGCGCTGCTGCATTCGGAGCACGCCATCCATCAGCTGTATGAGACACCTCCGGAGCATCACAATGCGATGGAGCCCTTCGCCAGCACCGTGATCCTGGAGCCGGACGGGACTTATACCGTCTACGAAAAAACGCAGGGCGTTCAGAACTGCCACAAGTATCTCAAGAAGGTCTTCAGCTTGGGGGATAGGGAGGTAAAGGTCCTGGCGCCCTTTGTTGGCGGGGCTTTCGGCTCCGCATTGCGCCCCGGGGCGCAGCTCTACCTGGCGATGCTTGCCGCGGTCCATCTCCAGCGCAGCGTGCGGGTGGTGCTGGAGCGGAAGGAGATGTTCACGCTCGGCTTCCGCCCGCCTGCCATCCACACCCTGCGGCTTGGTGCTTCAGCCGCAGGCAAGCTGGAGGCGCTCTGCCATGACTCGCTCGCCGCCACTTCCAGCTTCGAAAAGTTTCACCGGCCCATCGTCGAATGGTCCGCCGGGCTTTATGCCTGCGACAACGTGCGGACGCTTCAGGAGATCGCACCGCTCGATACCAATACGCCTTGCGACATGCGTGCTCCCGGGGCAGCGGAGGGGAATTTTCCGATCGAATCCGCGATGGACGAGTTGGCTTGGGAAGCGGGTCTTGATCCTCTGGATTTCCGGCTCGCGAACTACGCGGAGAAAGATCCGGAAAGCGGGAAGCCCTACTCCAGCAAGGCCCTTCGCGAATGCTACCGCCTCGGTGGCGAACGCATCGGCTGGAGCCAGAGGAGCCGCGCCTGCCGCGCCAATCGTGAAGGCACCACCCTCAAGGGCATGGGCATGGCCACCGGGAGCTGGGACGCCATGCAGATGCCAGCCAGTGCCCGCGCGGTCCTGCGGCCGGATGGCACCCTGGTGGTCAGCAGCGCCACTGCCGACATCGGCACCGGCACCTATACCATCATGACCCAGATCGCCGCCGGAGAGCTCGGCCTCCCGGAGGAAAGGGTCACCTTCCTCCTTGGCGATTCCACGCTGCCCATGGCTCCCGTGCAGGGCGGCTCCTTCACGGCTGCCAGCGTCGGCAGCGCCGTCCTGAAGGCCTGCGGAAAAGTGAAGAGGAAGCTCGTGAAGTTGGCTCAAGGCCTCGGTGACTCGCCCTTCGATTCCATCGACAAGGAAGAGATTCGCTTGGAAGACGGTCACGTCGTAGCGGGGGATATCCGCATGCCTATCCCGGAGGTGCTGCGACGTGCGAAGAGCAAGGGCATCACCTGCAAGTCGCTGGCCATCCCCCAGCTTCTCAAGCGGCGCAAGGTGACCTGCAAAACCCACTCCGCCGTCTTCGCGGAAGTCTCGGTCGACGCCGACTTCGGCACGGTCCACGTCACACGCGTTGTCTGCGCCGTCGCCGCGGGCCGCATTCTCAATCCGAAGACCGCCCGTAGCCAGATCATCGGAGGTGTCGTCTGGGGCATCGGCATGGCCCTCCATGAAGAAAGCTACCTCGACCCGGAGAGCGGCCGTTTCATCAATCACGACTTCGCCGGCTATCACATCCCGGTGAATGCCGACATCGGCGAAATCGAAGTCATCTTCGTCGAAGAGGAAGACGAGGTGGTCAATCCGCTGGGTGTGAAAGGCGTGGGCGAAATCGGCATCGTCGGCACTCCCGCCGCCATCGCCAATGCGATCTTCCATGCCACCGGCAAGCGGGTCCGGTCCCTGCCCATCACTCCCGACAAGCTTCTCTAGCCTGCCGGGATCGCGGATCTCCAGGGCGATCCGCTCCGATGGCTTCTCACTTCGCCCCGATCCGCGTCCGCGCCGCCCGGTATCCCGGTGCCTCCGCGATGATCTCCCAGGCACCGCCGCCCTGCACGCCTTCCGGCTGCGCGGAGAGCTTCAGCATTCCTTGGGCGCTACCACGCGTCTCCGCCATGCCGCTGGAAAGCCCGAGGATCGACTTCACGATCGTCTCGCCCTCGCCATCATTCACCGCCACCTGCGGCGGCATCGGCACCTCGCCCCAGACTCCGGCACCGCCGGTCTTGAGCTTCGCGCGCAGACGCTCCAGCGCCCCTTCATCCGTGCGATACTTCATCGCCACGTCCAGATACGCGGGACCCACCGATGCCTTCTCGATCTGGTGACAAGCGAAGCACTGCTTGGAAATCACCAGCTTCTCGATGTCCGCGGTGAATTGCGGCCCGCCCGCATCGTGTCCGGTCGGCGGGATGTAGCGCGCCCGCACCACCGTCTTCGCCGGATCCGCCTGACCCTTCACCGTGAAAGCGATCTCCTCGCCGAAGCCCCGCTTCGCATCCTTGTCCGCCAGCTCCAGTTGCAGCGCCGGACCGGTCTGCTCTTCCACCAGTGCGATGCGTGCCACCGTGGTGGCTCCCTTCGCATCCTTCGCCACCGCACGCAGCTCCGTCCCACCCGCGGTCGACACCGCCAGCGCCGGACCGGTGCCCAGCTTCGTCTCATGCGCGCCCTGCGTCAGCCACCACTCGATCGTCACATCGCCACCATCCGGGTCGGAGGCCGTCGCGGTGAAACTCTCACCCTCGCGTGCTGCCGTGATCACCGGTGCCTTGTTGCCATCGGCGGGGAGCAGGCGGCGGACACGGCCATTCGTGTTGAACCACCACTCGGTGCCGTATTCCAGCAGCCACATCGTGCCATCGGCAGCCATCTCGAAATCCATCGGGTGGACCAGATCGCTCATCAGCACTTCCAGGGAGGCCAATTTCTCACTCTCGCCCAGCTTCGCCTTGAAGATCTTCCCGCGCGACCACTCGTAGCTCAGCAGCGTGTGGTCATCCTCCTTGCCCAGCAGGTTGTACTTCCGGTTCGCATCGTAGTAGAAAACAGGGCCCGCCATCGCATTGCGGCCGCCCTCGCCCATCACCGGGAATTCCTCGCTCTTCGCATACGGATACCAGATGAAGGCCGAAGTCGCCGGCGGCAGATCCTTCAAGCCTGTCGTGTGCGTGCTCGGATTCTTCGGCGCTGCCGGATCGGTCATCACGCCCGGCTTGCCCGTGTTGAAATCGACGATCGGATACGGCTTGTTGTTCGCGATCACGAAGGGCCATCCAAAGTTCCCCGGACCCTTCGCCTGGTTCACCTCATCGTGCCCGCGCGGACCCTTCTCGCTATCCTTGCCCGCATCCGGCCCCACCTCGCCCCAGTAGATCACCTTCGTCTTCGGATCCACCGACATGCGGAAGGGATTCCGGCAGCCCATCACATAGATCTCCGGACGCGTCTTCGCGGTGCCCTTCGGGAAAAGGTTGCCTTCCGGGATCTCGTAGCCGTCCTCGGTCGGGCGGATCCGCAGGATCTTCCCGCGCAGGTCGTTCGTGTTTCCCGCGCTGCGCATCGCATTCGCATGCTCGCGGCCTTCACGGTCATCGATCGGCGCGTAGCCATCGCTCTCAAACGGGTTTGTATTATCGCCCGTGCTCAGGAAAAGCAGGCCATCCGGCCCGAAGGTCAGCGAGCCACCGTGATGGCACACCCGGTCGCGCCGCTCCGTAGGGATATCGATCAGCACTTTCTCCGATGCCAGATCCAGCACTCCATCCTTCAGCTCGAAACGCGAAAGCCGGTTCATCAGCTCCTTCGGATGGCTATAGTAGATGTAAAGGCGGTGGTTCGTAGCGAAGCCCGGATCCAGCGTGATCCCCAGGATCCCGTCCTCCCGCGCGTAGGGGCTATCCGGATCATTGCTCCGCAGCGCCGTAACTTCGATCTTCCCGATCTCGAAAATCCCGCCCGTGGATGGCCGGAGGCGCAGCACCCGCCCCTCGCGCTCCACCACATACACATCGCCGTCGGGAGCCACCGTCAGCTCCATCGGGTCCTTCAGATGCTCGGCGATGAAAGTGCTTTCGATTTCCGCCGCCGTGGCGGCCGCAGACAACAGGGTGGTGAGGAGGGCGGCAGTTCGCATGATCCAGTGTCCGAATCCTACGCCTCAGATCAAGAGGCCGTTTCAGCGCTGACAGGATCCCTCTCTTGCTCAAGTCGCTATGGTGCCACCGCGATCACCACGCGGTAGAACCGTTTCCCGCTCCCGCTTGTATCCTCCGCTTGGAAAATTCCCGGCCCATCCGCCCCCGCCGTACTCAGCGGAGCGCCCGAATCACTCCAGCTCACCAGATCCCCGGAAACCTGCAGCTGATAGATCCGGCCCGGCAGCGTCGGAAAGCTCACGCGATACCCGCCCGCGATCGCCGCCAGCCCTGGCGATGCCGCCGCTTCCCGCTCCAGCACCTCCTGCTGCGTCACCACCGCCACATGGCGCGTCTCCGTCTTCACCGCCTGCGGCAAGGTCGCCGTCGCCACCAGGCGATATTGGCCCGCCGCCGTGACATGCCAGGTGAAGTCCCAGAAGGCGCTCGACCCCTGGATCTCCGGCTGGATCCCCGGAGCCACCGGATCGAAGTCCACCGGCGTCAACGCCCCGCTGCCGATCGCAAACGAAAGGTTCACCGCCGTCGCCGTCGCGTCCGTCCCCACCCGCACCGTGTAGTCCACCGGCTGATCCGGTAGGACGATCTCCACCGGCCTCCCGGAGGCATCCACCTCCAGCGGCTGCAGGATCGCCACATACGGACCCGTCCCCGCTTGGGCGGCCAGACGCCGCGTCGCCGTCAGATCCACCATCGGCACCGGCCGGTCTTGGGAAATCTCCACGCGATACAGGAAATCCGGCCGGGCATCGTAGAAATCCGGCAGCGAGAAGGCCAGCGCGTGGTAATCCGCCGTCTCGTTGTACACGATCGAGAGCGCGCCCGCTGGCAAGGTTTGCACCCCTTCCGGCCAGCTGTCGTCCGGACCGTATCGCACGGCCAAGCGTGCCTTCAGCTCCGCGTCCGTCAGCCCATCTGCCAGCGACTTCGAAAAGTAAGTCTTCAGCACATAGTCGCTGCCGATCGCCGCGCCATCATTCTGCGGAAAGGCCACGAACATCTTCCGGTCCGGACCCGCCGTCAGCACCGTGCGGGTCAGCGTCGTGTAGTGGCCCGCGCTATCGCTCAGGCCATTGTCCGGGGAAGAGGTCACTTCCTTCAGCCGCACCTGGATCGTCGCATTGCCCGTCGCCGGGATGTTCACGTAGTTGAAGCGGAACTCACGGGTATGCGCCGCGTTCAGGGGAGTGATCCCTCCGAATGGTGTCACCTCGCTTGCCTTCACCCAGGCACCGTTCCCGCTGTTCGTCCCGGTCGCACTGTCGTCGTTGCTCGCCTCGCCATCCTCGATCTTGTACCACACCTCGTTGGTGAAGTTGTCCGCGCGCACCACCACGCCATACTCGCTGCCGCCGATCGACGAACCATCCGCCGCTGGAAACATGATCTGCCCCCCTGGAGCCAGCGCATCGTAGTAAAAGGTCTGCGTGAAGGTGCTGTAGAGCGACGCCTTGCCGCTGCGCTTCAGGAAGGGCCGCGCTCGCAGCACGTGGAAGCCCTCCGCCAGCCCCGTCTCGGTGGCACCGTAGTCATTGTGCGGGCTATGGCTCACTGTTCCCGCATTGAAGCCGCTCACCTCGAACACGGTCATCATGTTCTTCTTCTTCGCCACCGTATTCGGGCCGGAGGGATAAACGCTCGCCGCTCCGGTTTTGAAGATCCCGATCTTGTACTTCAGCGTCAGCCCCGCCGCGGGCTTCGGGATGCTCGCGTTCATCCACCAGTCATCGCTGGATTGGTTGTGGGAGAAATTCATCTCCACCACCTTCGTGCTGCCTGTCCCGTCGCCGCCGGCTCCTTCCGGATTGCTACCGTCCGTCGTGTAGTAAAAGTACATCCGGAAGCCATTGCCCACGCCATTCGGCTTCGCCCACACCGCGATCGTCGAGGCGTTCTCGACATACTGCTTCGGTGCCATGCCACCAGGCCAGCCGCCTGCCGGAGCGCCTCCCACATCCGCTGCCGGATCATGGTAAAGGAAAGCCGCCACCTCGCCGCCCTGCGTGCTGTAGTCGTTCGCATTCGCGGGACCGTTTGCGATCGTGAAGCCCGCGCTGCCGATCACCCTCTGATACGTTTCCGCACCTGCCGATCCCGCCTTGTTCCGCAGCGTATCCTTGGCTGCAAACTTCTCCGCGAATTGCCGCTTCACGAAGCCCGGTTGCTCATAGCCGAGAAATGAATCGGTCGAAAGCGCGGGCGGGTTGTCGCGCTTGAGCGGATCCGTATTTCCGGGAGGCCGCGTGCCATTCAGATCGATCCCCCCGTCCAGCAGCAGCATGATGTTCTCCGCGGAGCCGTCTGTCCGCACCTTGAAACGCAGGTCGCTCGTGTTCGTGACCCGCGGGATCGAAATACGATACGCATAGTCGGTCGTGTTCGCATCCGGCAGGCCATGGGGATTGAATCCCGGATCGCCATCCGTCCCGTCCTTCCGCTCCACCTCGAAGCTGCCGGCCTTCTCCGTCCCCTGGTAGATCGTGATCGGCTCACCGCCCGCATTCTTCCACGCATCCGATTCCTCCGGCGTGCGCGGTGCGAAGATGAAATAGCTTCCCGGTCCCACCACCACCGAGTTCAGCCCTGAGGCATAGGTGTAGAATCCGGTCTGGCTCCCGTAGCCGTGGGCATACTGGAAGAGATACTCATCATTGGTCTCCGGATTGTTCTCCGAGCCGCCGCCACCCTGCGCGGGAAACGAGGTCCCGCCCACGATGCCCCTGCCGGAGGCATAGTTGTCGTTCACCGCCACCAGCATCGTCACTCCCTTGCGCTCCTTCAGAGCCTGGTTGCCCTCGCTGAACTCGCGGTCATCGATCCGTTCGTAGGTCACCAGGTCCGCATCGCTCCAGCGCCCGCGCTGCCAGCCGCGCGCGAAGTCATTGTGGATCTTCAGCAGGTTCGGGATCCGCGCATCACCCCATTGCCCCAGGAAGGCGGTGTTCGCATGCCGGGGGAAAGCCCCGCCGCTCGCACCCAGCACCCCGGCATGGTAATTCCCATCCGTGTAGACCAGCCCGAGCCCCGCACGCGTGAAGTAGAAGGCATGCTGCAGCTCCCGCCGCGCCGCGTAGTCGCTGTCATGGCTCTGCGCGTGCATCACCGCCACCGATGGCGAAAAGCCGCCTTGTCCCGGCTGGTCATAGCCGTTCAACCCCGACGAAGGATTGCCTAACAGGTTGTTGAAGCTCGACCTCAGGTCGTTGTCCACCAGCCGCATCCCCGCATCGATGTAGGAGCCGTAGCCCGGCGGCTGGCCCAGATGCTCGCCGAAGAGCATCGCATCATCCCGGCCCTTCTCCGTGTCGAAGACACTGTCGCGATGATTGTTCCAGTCCGTGAAACCGCGGCTCAGGTTGAACTGCTGCTGGATCTGCCCGGTGTAGCCATAGTTCGAGGAATCCTTGTCGCCGCCGAAGGTCGCGCCGAAGAAATCCGCTGGCGTGTGCTTCACCGCATCGAGACGGAAGCCATCCGCCTTCGTCCGATCGATCTGCCAGCGCGCCGCCCGGTTCAGGAAGTCCTCCACCCGCTCCGTGTAGAACGAGCCATTCGCCGTGATCGATGCCGCGGTGATTCCGTTGTTAGGGCCGAAGCCCACGTAGGTTCCTTGTCCCGCGGAGTGTTTCTGCCCGGCACCCGTCGGCACATAGCAGTAGTATTCCGGGTTGTTAGGGTGCCGCACGAAGTCCGGTTTCGTCGCCGTGCTGCCTTCCACCGGACCATGGTTGAAGTTCGTCGTGCCCGGCTCGGTGGCGATGTCAATCAGATCCGAAAGCCCCAGGTTCTGCACCTGCCAGGCATCGTTCCAATCCCGCGTGTTGTCCCATTTCCGATAAAAGCCCTCGGCGGTCGTCCGAAGGTGGAAGTCCCCGGGCCTAAAGCCGGGATACACGTCCTCCGGTACCGACGCGTTGTAAGAAGGCGTCTCGAAGGCATTATGGTTCATCACGTTGTCAAAATAGACGCGGATCCCGAAGCGATGCGCCACCCGCACGAGTTCGATGAGTTCCGCCTCCGTCCCGTAGAAAGTCCGCACCGATCCCCGCTGATCCTTCGAGCCCAAGTCGAAGCGGTCCCAGCAATCGTACCCTACCGAAAGTCCTCCCGAGCCCTTCGTTGGCGGCGGCAGCCACAGCGAGTCATAGCCCGCCTCTGCCAGCTCCGGCATCTTGCGCGTCAGCTCCGCCCAGCTCGTGTTGAAGTACTGGAGCATCGCCTCGCCCTTCGCTGCAGGCGGTAAAAGCATCAGGAGCGCTCCGGCAAGACCGGCGACTCGCGCAGGGTGTTTCATCGATCAGGGTTCGTGGAAAAGATCGCAGCGAGTGACGGCGATTCAAAAGGAGACTTGCCCGGCTCACTTCGCATCCGGAGCCAGACCGCACAGGGTTCAGCTTCGGAATGTTTCGCACGCTTCCGGGGTTTAGGGAATCCGGTCCAGTGGTCTCCATACCCGGCCCCTCGGGGGGCTTTGGGGGATTTCCGATTCCTTTCTCATTCCCTTCCCTTCCTTTCCTTTTCCTTTCTCTTTCCCTTCAAGCACACGGGAACCACGTGGTTACCCATGTGCTTGGAAAATTCTGACGCGCCGTCTTCCTAACTCGCTGAAAAACGACCCTATTTTGTCGTAATTCTACATGCCAAACTCGTTTGGTGAACATAGAACGAACACAAACCGATCACATGTTGAAACAATTCGCATCCGGACTCGTACTTTTTTCGACCTGTGCCTACGCCGCGCACCCCGTCGGAAACATCAATCGCTACCTCTCGAATTCCGCCCGGACCGACCTCGTCGGCCAGGATATGTGGACCACTTTGAAGGAATATAGCGATGGCCGCGTGAGCCGACCGGACACTCCGGAGTCCGAGATCCCGCAGGTGCCGGAGGAAAACTGGGGCCGCCCGCAGCTCGGCATGCAGGGCGTCTTTTGCGCAGGCCACCAGACCCCGATCCAAAATCTCGTCGCCATCTCCGCCTCCGAAAGCAGCGGGGAGGGGACCTCTCCCGTGAAGCTGGTAGTGACCCGCCATCAGTGGACCCCGGCATGGATGGAGAGCCGCTACCGTGCACTTCCTTCCGGCAAGCCGGGCACCTCGCCGCTGGCCGGCTATCTCTCGATCAAAGAGACCAAGTGCATCACGCCGGAGGATGTCTTCGTGGCAGAGCTGGAGATCCTCAATGACCAGCGCGAGCCCGGCACCTTCGATCTCGAACTCCTGCATCCCGAACTGAAGGCCGATGGCAATGAAGGTCGTGTCACCTTCACCGCCGTGACGAATGTCGGCGGCGTCGCCCGCGAAGGCGGCAAGGGCTGGGAGATCAATGGCAGCGGCTGGCTTTCCTCAAAGGGCGATCTCACGCCCGGCAAGGGCCTCGTCGTTCCTCCGCAGAAGACCCTGAGGCTGCGCTACGCCTTCGCCATCGATCACGTCGGCACCAGCGATTCCCGCCAGCGCGTCGAAGCCGCCCTTTCCGAAGCCAGCCCCTTCAAGCGCAACGAAGCCGCCTTCAATGCCTGGTTCGAGAAAAACGTGCCCGCGTTCCAGACCACCGAGCCGGATATCCTGAAGCTCTACTACTACCGCTGGTTCCTGGTGAAGCGCTCGATCCACGATCCGAAGAACTTCATCGCGGATCACCCCTACAAGCGGCCCTCGATCTATGAGAGCCCCATCGGTGATTGGTTTTGTGCGGTGATCGGCCTGCCCATCCCGGTCCAGCTTCAGGAGACCCGCTGGCTGCGCGATATCACGCCGGGGAAGAACCACATCCTGAATTGGGCGGAGCGCGTCCACTACCAGTATCGCGAGTATCTCCAGTTCACCCCGGCCGCGATGTGGAATTTCTACAAGATCCATCCGGATCCGGAGATCCGCAGCGCCGTCGCCCAGCCTGCCACCGACTACGCATGGAAGGACGTGCCCGTCCATGGCCAGCCGCAGCTTCCGGTTCAGGAAGGCAGTTGGCCCACCGGTGCCGAGTACCAGCCGAATTTCTACCAGTTCACCAAGCCCGATGCCTGGGACTGGCGTCACGACGTGCAGGGTCACAAGCAGGGCTTCCCCTATGCGAAGTCCGTGCGCCTCGATAAGGCCTCCTTCACCATCGCGAACCTCTATGGTGCCGCGAACTTCATGGAGGAACTGGGGAATACCAAGAGCTTCAACGATTCCCGGAACCAGGCCGACCGGATGCTGAAGACCATCAAGGACAAGCATTGGAAGGATGGCTTCTTCTACGCCGCGAAGCCGGAAAGCTACGCGCTCGCCGATCAAGCCGCCTGCTACGATGGCTTCCTGCCTTTCCTCTTCGGCATGCTACGGGATCCGCAGTACTTCAGCGCCTTCGACAAGTTCTTCGATCCCGCCTGGTTCTGGTCGGACTACCCGATCACCACCGTCGCGAAGAACAACCCGATGTACTGGACCGGAAATGCCATCGCCGGACCCACCGCTTCCAGCGTCGAAAACCCGCACAGCTATCCCTGCTGCTGGAACGGCCCGATGTGGAACTACAACAACAGCGCGATGTGCGAGGCTCTCGGCTCCGTCGCCTCCTCGCCCGGGGGCGAGCGCTACCGTGAAGGCTGGGTCGAGTTCCATCACCGCTGGTCGGACAGCCACTTCGTCTATGGGGATCGCTCCGTTCCTTGCGCCATGGAGCACCTCCGCCCCACCGATGCCTCGAACTTCCGCCGCCAGGTCGTCGACTACTTCCACAGCGCCTGGCTCGACTCCACTTTCAGCTACTGGGCCGGCATCCGCGTCACCGACAAGCGTGACAAGGTCATCTTCGATCCCTTCACCAAGGAAGACTTCACCCTCGAACACGTCCCCTCCGGCGGAAGGGAACTCACCTTCGTCCAACTCGAAGGCAAGCGCCGCATCCTCGACGACCAGGGAAAGATCCTCGCCGAAGGTGACGGCATCTTGGAACTCCCGATTGCACGCTAGCTCGGCGAACGGCAACGCCGTTCCCTCGGCTCCTCCCTTGCTGGCGATCCATCCATCCGTGCACTGGGGACCACCACGGCAGCTTCACTAACTCTCGAAACCCGATATCCTCCACCCCGATGTCGCCTTTTTCCTCACCCTCTTCTCATTCCGCTCCGGCTCCCCGATCCACCCGCATCGCCTGTTAATTTCTCTATTATAACAGGTGGAACAGGTGCCCTTCCGAGCCTTGCCGCCATCGTGTATCATCCCGACATGCATTCCCCTTCCGTGGTAAATCCATACCACCAAAATGAACCCGTTCCTTCCCGCCCTAAGCCCCGATACGAAACGATCTTGAGCGCCATCACTCTTCATCTGGCCGCATTTCCTCGGATAAACGCGTTTCCATCCCCGTAACAGGACGCACTCGAAACCCTTCGCATGAAAGCTCCACGCCTCCTCGGCTGCTTCCTTCTTCTCGGCCTCCATCCGCTTCACGCGGAGATCGCCCGCTGGGCGGATGCCACCTTGCCAATCAAGGAGGGCCTCCAGCTCTGGCTCGATGCCACCCGCGAGAACGAGGCCCGCGAGGCGCACTACATGAACCGTCTCACCGATGACCAGCGCATGGAGCTCTGGCACGATTCCTCCGGGAACTCCCGCCATCTCACCCAGTGGTCCACGAATGCCCGCCCCGCCTGGCAACACGGTGCCGTCTTTTTCGATGGCGATGATTACCTTGCCGCTCTCCTCACCCCCGGCCTTCAGGCGAGGAATGCTACGATCTTCATCGTAGCAGCACCGGATCGCGCACCCGGTGACTTCCCGGCCTTCCTCAGCACCGCTCGCCGTGAGGAGAATGATTACACCAGCGGTCTCTGCCTTGACCTTGGCCGCGAGCCATCTCCGCAGGGCGCCATGCATTATTTGAATGTCGAAGGCGCGGGCCAGCTGAAGGAGATGAACCTCCTCACCACGCCCCTCTCCCTCGATCACGGCCACCTCTTCTCGATCACCACTGCGCCCGGCGCCAGCAGTGTCCGCGTCGATGGCAAGGACCAGGGGAAGCGCGAGCGCGGGGATGTCGCCTTCTTCGCGGATCGCATCGCGGTGGGTGCCCGCTTCGTGGAGCCGGAGATGCGCCACTTCTTCCATGGCAAGATCGCGGAGATCCTCGTCTTCGATCGCAAGCTCGATGACAAGGAGCGCGCCCGGGTCGAGGCATGGCTTTCCAACAAGCACGCCGCTTTTCTCAAGCCCCTCGATCCAAACGCGCCTCGCGAAGTCCAGCTCCAGCCGGAGAAAGATGCCCCCATCGTCCAGATGCTTGTCCCCGGCTTTGAAGTCGAGGAACTGCCGGTGACGGTCACCAATCTCAACAACATCGAATACGCCCCGGATGGCCGCCTCTTCGCAGGCGGCTACGATGGCCGTTTCCATTTGCTCCGCGATACCGACGGCGATGGCTTGGAAGACAAGCTCGATACTTTCTGGGGCGAAACCTCGGACAACTATCCCGTCGGCATGCTCGTGAAGGACGGCATGCCCCACGCGCTGCTCTCCGATGAGATCGTCCGCTTCCGCGATACCAATCGCGATGGCATTCCGGACAAGCGCGAGACCGTGGTGAAAGGCTGGGATGATCCCGCGCTTCAGAAGGACCCGCTGCTCATGCATCGCCGCGTCGATAGCGCCATGGCCATCGCCGCGGGCCCGGACGACGACTGGTATGTCACCATGGGCAGCGCGAATCCCGGCAATGGCTATTGGCAGAAAGCCGAGGGCGATGTCTGGGCACCCGATGCCGTGAAAACCGGTGCCCCTGCATACTCTCCTGACAAGCGCCGCGGCTGCCTGCTGCATATCACGAAGGACGGCAAGGTCGAGCAACTCAGCAGTGGCCTCCGCTACATCATGTCCCTGCAGTGGGACCAGCATGGCGAACTCTTCGCCACCGATCAGGAAGGCGCGACGTGGCTGCCGAATGGCAATCCCTTCGACGAACTGCTGCATCTCGAGAAAGGCCGCCACTATGGCTTCCCGCCGCGCCATCCGAAGCTGCTGCCAAACGTGGTCGATGAACCCAGCGTCTGGGATTACTCGCCGCAGCACCAGAGCACCTGCGGCTTCCGCTTCAATGGCCCGGGCAAGGACGGCAGCCCGCGCTTCGGCCCCGAGGATTGGTCAAATGATGCCATCGTCACCGGGGAGTCGCGCGGCAAGCTGTGGAGCACCACCTTGGCGAGAACCGCGGCAGGTTACGTGGCGAACAACCATCTCTTCGCCAGCGTCGGCATGCTCGTCACCGATTGCACCATCTCTCCGAAGGGAGAGCTCGTGATCTGCTGTCACTCCGGCCCGCCGGATTGGGGCCGTGGTCCGGCTCATGAAGGCAAGCTCTTCAAGATCCGCTTCACCGATCCCGCCGCGCCACGTCCCGTGCTCACCTGGGCGCAGGATGAGACTCATTCCGTCATCGAGTTCCGCCGCGCATTGAAACAAGAGGAGTGGCAGGATCTTGCCTCGCGCATCCACATCGAGGGCGGCGCCTTCGTCGCTGCAGGAGACCGCTTCGAAGCAATCCGTCCCGGCTATGCCGTGTTGCGCGCACAGCAGAATCAGCCCCGCTACCGCATCCCGGTGAAGTCCGCGGTGCTCGGGAAGGACGGACGCAGCATCATCATCGAATCCGCCGCACGTACCGAAGCCTACGGCTATGGCATCGCGATCGACTACCCGCGGAAAGAGAAGGGCATCAAGCAAGCGGATTCCATCGACGTCGAACATCAGCTGACCGGGGTGCAAGCCTCATGGACAGGCAGCGGTGAAGCTTGGCAAGGTTGGCTCCCGCATCCCGATTTTGAAGTGGCCCGGGAACTCACTTGGGGAAGCGCGATGTCGCAGGCTGCTCTCATGCGCTTGTCGCTTCGTGGCACGATGACGCTGCGCACCAAGCTCGATCTATCCCATATGCTGCGCCCGAAGACCCAGCCGGGATCGCAGCTCGACTACACGCCGGAGCCGGAAGTCGTGACGATCACGATGAAGAGCGATGCTGCGATCCGTGTGAAGGGCAAGGATCTCTCCGCAAACGGCAAGGAGATCTCCTTCACCCGCACCATCAAGGACGGCGATGCCTGGCAGGATCTTGAAATCACTTTGCCGACACCGGCGAAGCGTTTCGAGGTCACCTACCACACGGCCATCGACTCGCGTCCTCGTCCGCTCGGTGTGCGGCGCTTCATGATGCCCTTCGCCCGTCCTCCGGGTGCCCTTGCCGCGGAAGCTCCGATCCCCGAGATCGCCGGTGGCAGCTGGGAGAAGGGCAAGCAGCTCTTCTTTGGCAAGGCGACCTGCTTCACCTGCCACCAGATGAACGGCGAAGGTCATGCCGTCGGGCCCGATCTTAGCAATACCCTGCATCGCGAGTATGAAGCGGTCATGCGCGACATCACGGATCCTGGTGCCACCATCAATCCTGACGCCGTTGCTTATCAAGTGACACTCAAGGATGGCAGCGCCGTTCTCGGCACCCGCGTCGGCGAGACCCCGGACGAGCTCAAGCTTGCAGCACCGGGTGGCAACCTCAGCGTGGTGAAAAAATCCGACATCAAGGAAACATCCGCTCTCCCCATGTCCCTCATGCCTGCAGGCCTCCTCGGCGCACTCAGTGAACAAGAGGTAAAAGATCTCATGACCTTCCTCCTCACCAAACCCCAGCGCGACGGCGATTGAGGGGTAAGGTCGGACGCCCTCGGCCGACCGGGTGTGCGTCGTAACACAACGGGCCGTTCGCTGATAAGCGGGAAGGGGCTTTTCTTTCTCAACTCCTCACGCAGAAACCTGTTTGGAGAACAATCCCCTAGGGAAATCCCCGATAAGGGACTGTTCGCTTTCCCTCCCGGCCATTCGGGGTATACTGGCGGGAAGTTTTCATGGATTTCCCGATCGCAATCTCCGGTATCCTTGCTATCGCCGCACTCACGGTCTGGGGACTTTTCTTGCTTCTGGCATGGTTGATCCGTCGCCGCCTGATGGCCGAGTTTGATCGCTTGGGCGAATCCAGTTCCGAGGAAATGCTCGATGAATTGGAAAACGCCTACGCGGTCCGTCAGACCATCCGCATCGGCACGCAGACCGAGTACTTGCCTTTTGTCTTCGAAAGCATCCGCGAACTTGCGGAGAATGGCTTCGACGACAAACAGATGCTCTCCCTTCTCGAGCGCATCGAATACCATCGTCCCCACGAAGTCCGCCAGGCCGTCTTCCCCATCGAAGTCGCCGGGAAGCGCAGCGACCTTTTCCTGAAATGGTCACGCGACGCCAGCGACCGCATCGAGCTTCGGGTCACCGCCGCTCCCAAGATCATCCGTGCCCTCCGCGATCAGAAGAAGAAGATCCCGAAGGGCGTGCTGGTGAAGTGATGCGTTGATCAGTCCAGCTCCGGTCGCACCGAGGCCGTCCTCCACCTCTCCACCGCCATCCGGATCCCCGCCGCCTTGTGCAGCGTTTCCTCGTACTCCTTCTCCGGATCCGAGTCCGCCACGATGCCGGCGCCGACATGATAGCTCAGCCTCTCGCCCTCCCGCACCAAAGTACGGATCGCGATGTTGAACTGGCTTTCGCCGTGGTAGCCCAGATAGCCGATCGCTCCGCAGTAGACACCGCGCGGTTCCGTTTCCAGTTCGCGGATGATCTCCATCGCACGCTTCTTCGGGGCACCGGTGATGCTGCCTCCCGGGAAGCAAGCCGCCAGCGCATCCGCGTGATCGATGTCCTCGCAGAGCGTGCCCGTCACGGTGGAGACCAGGTGATGCACTTGGCCCAGCGTCTCGAGTTGCAGCATCTCTGCCACTTGCACGCTGCCGAACTCACAGACCTGCCCCAGGTCGTTCCGCAGCAGATCGGTGATCATCACCAGCTCCGCGATCTCCTTCGGACTGGTCTGTAGCTCGTAGGCCGAGCGCCGGTCTTCATCCGGATTCGCGAAGCGTGGGCGCGTGCCCTTGATCGGCCGCGTCTCGATCCCGCGTCCCGACATGCGCAGGAAAGTCTCCGGCGAGGACGAAAGGATCTCCGTGCCGCCGAGCGAAAGGTAGGCCGCCAGAGGGGCAGGGGAGCATTCCCGCAGGGTCTCGTAGAGCGGGAAGAGATCGCCACCGTTCACCTTCGCCTCGAAGGCTTGGGTCAGGTTCACCTGGTAAATGTCCCCGGCTGCGATCCATTCGTGGATCCGCCGCACCCCGGAAAGGAAAGTCTCCCGCGGCATCAGCGGCCGGAACTCCCCGATCTCAGCGCTCGTTCCGGCAGGGCGCGTCATCTCCCGCGCCAGCTCGCCGCTTTGATGCCAGCGCCCGCCGCGGTGATCGTAGACCAGCATCTCGGGAAAGTCCCCGAAGACAAAATCCCCCTCGTAGCCGACCCATCCGCACAGCCCGCCGAGCGGGAATCCACGGTCCGGAGCCGTCCCGGCTGCGCCTTTTTCCAGCATCGCGCGGAGATTTCCCCGGTCCGCCGCCGAGTGGATCGACCCCCGCAGAATCTCCCGCGGACGCGCGGCAACGATCGAGACCGGTGCCCCGTAGCTCGCGGGAAGGTTCCCGGAAGTGTCGAAGAAAACCAAGCCGGGCAAGTGCTGCAGGGCGGCCGCGACCTCCGCCGGCGTCATGCCGTCGAGGCTCAGGTGGCTTTCACGCGTGCCGGACTCGCCTGTCACGACGGCACCCATCGCGGGCGGCGGCCTGTTTTCCAAGTGCGAAGTTTGCCGTAGGGACCGTCCTCTCGTCTTGCGTCCCTCCGGGCGCGTCCCTAGCTTGCCGCTCATGGCCAGCAGCATCCGCCAATCCGCCCTTACTTTCCGGCTGTCGTGCTGGGTATTGGGCATGATCGCTTTCGGGCAATTGCTCGCCGCCGGCGTGGGCGTGGCGGTGAGGGCTGAGCGCGCCCAGGAAGTCCGTGTGGAAGAAAAGGTCGTGACCAAAATCGTGACCGTCGCTGCACCCGTGCCAAAGCCCAGCGAGCCGCTGGTTGCAGTCCCGCCGACGAATGCCGTAGCGCTGCCGCCGATGCCCGATGCCACGCCCCTGCCTCCACCGCGGCCGCTGGCAGCTCCTGCGATTGTGGATCCGGTGGTGGAGCGCTTGGTCAATGAAGCCCGCGCCTCGCGGGTGGCCGGCGACATGGGGGCCGCGATGGCCAAGCTGGAAGATGCGAAGGCCCGCGCTCCGGAAGATCCCAGCGTCCTCTACGAATTCGGCCTGACCTTCGAGCAAATGGCGGCGGTCGATCCACGTCTCGCCGACTCGGCGGCAGACGCCTATCAGGCGGTCTTCTCGCTCGGCACCACGGGTGCTGGCGCACTTTATCCCTTGGCTGCCCAGAAGCTCCGCGATGGCATCGAGATGCCGGATGCGAAGCGTGGCGAGCTCCGCCTGGGTTACATCCGGGATTTCAAGGATGAGCAATATGCCGAAGGCCAGCGCGTGCTTCTCGATGTGCCGGTCCAGATGGCTCCCGGCGCGGAGATCGACCCGAAGGATCTGGTCGTAAAGGTGACTTTCTTCGACTCCACCACGAAGGCCGGGAAGAAGGAGATCCTGCCCGCCGCGGATGGGCTCTCCCAGACCAACTACGAGTGGGTGAGCGGTGAGTTCGATTTCCTCGGCGGCGAGGAAACCCTGCGTGTCACCTACCTTCTGCCCTCGCAGGAAGCCCAGCAGGACCACTTTTTCGGCAAGCGGACCTACTACGGCCAGGTCGTCGATCTCTACTACAAGGAAGAGCTCATCGACTCCGTGGCCTCGCCCCGTCACCTCGCTTCCCGGGGCTCCGCGCAGCAACAGCAGCAGCCACAGGATCCGATGGAGCCGCAGTTCCTGTCTCCTTCCGATATCGAGTACGGCGGCGTGCTTCCTGCCTATCCCGGCGATTTGCCGAACCTGCCGATCGAGCAGGATCCGAACGGCGCAATCCCCGCTTTGCCCCAACGCTGACGCATGGATGATCCCCGCTCCCGCACCGGCTCGATGCTGGGCGACTACCGGCTTGAAAATCTGATCGGGGAAAGCCCCATCACGCTCACTTGGCTCGCCGAACAGGCGTCGATCCGCCGGCCGGTGGTGCTCTTCGAACTCAAGCCGACCGCGCTGAACCGGCGGGAGGATTTCCTGGCAGACATCCGCGCGAAGGCCGCCGTCGATCATCCTTTGGTCGGCTCGGTGTATGAGGCCGTTTCCACCGACGAGCACTGCTACGTCACCCTCGAGCGCCTGCCGGGATCATCTCTGATGGACCGCATCCGGGCGAAGGAAGCGATCAAGCCGGCGCAGCTCGCCAATATCCTGCGCCGCGTGGCCGATGCGAACCTGGCGCTGGAGTCGGAGAAAATTTGCACCGCCTCGCTCGGGCCCGACGATATCTTCGTCGACTCCCACGCGGTGGTCCGCGTCGCGAATCTTGCCCGTGCCGAAGAGCGTTCGCCGACCCGCTCCGCGGAAGACATCGTCGCCTTGGGCAAAGCGCTGCCACGCTTGGTGGCGGACGGTCATTCCGGCGCCTCCCGCATGATCACCCTGCTCGCGTGGATGCGTGGGGAGGGCTTGGATCGCAGCCTGACATGGGAGGAAGTGCGGGGCTATGCCGAGCAAATCGAGCAGCAGCTTTCCGGGCACCCGATGGCGACAGCGCCGAAGACCACGCGGGTCGAGCCGCGCAAGTCGCCATTGCCGCTGATCCTCGGGGTGGCAGGGATTGTTTTCCTCGGCGGGATCGCGGCCCTCGCCCTGCGGAGTTCGGGCTCGAGCAAGAATGCCACGATGTCGCTGCCACCGCCGGTCGATGTGCCCGCAGGTGGCCATCCTTTGCCGGATGGCGGCACGGGAAATCTCCCGGCCTTTTCGCTTTCCGGCCATGAAGTGACCATCGGCGAGTATGCCGAGTTTCTTGCCGCCCTGTCCGCCCTCGCTCCGGAGCGCCGGACTGCCTACGACCATAAGGATCAACCCGCCAGCAAGCAGGACCACGAGCCCGAGAGCTGGACGGTGATGTTTTCCTCGGCCAAGACCGGCAGCGAATGGGAGGGCCGCGCCATCACGACCTCCCATCCGGTGGTGAATGTCGATTGGTGGGATGCCGCCGCCTATTGCGAGTGGAAGCGCTGCCGCCTGCCTACCCAGGAGGAATGGTTCGCAGCCTTGCGCTTGAATCTCGCGGATCCTTCTTCGCTGCGACCTGCCAGCTGGGCTCCGGTGCCCGAGCTGCCACCTACCGATACCACGCCCTCGGGCCTGAGCGGCATGGCTGGCTCCGTGTCCGAATGGACCTCCAGCCTTTCCCTGAATCCGGCGAATCCCCTCGGCGAAAAAAGCTGGGTGATCATCGGCGGATCGCACCTGAACCCCGGGAATGGGGCTCTCACCCGCGAATGGGTGCTGAACCGCAGCCTGCGTCGACCGGATCTCGGATTCCGGGTGGTGGAGAAGTAAGGAAGGGGCGCTTTCAGAGGTTCCCGCTGCCATGGAGGCCCGGGGTGAAGCCGTTGCCGTACAAGGGAAGGCCGCCGAGGTCCCACCCCCGGCGGCCAAATCATCTACCCTTTAATACCCACACCCATGGGCAGGGAATCTGACTTTGTGCTGTTCACCCTTACATGAAGACTGACGCAGTGCGTGGTCTTCAAAGGGATAGACCCTTCAGCTTTTCAGACGTTCAAAGATTCTGAGATTTTTTTGGAAATCTCGGGAAATGGACCTGCAATCCTTCCCTGATTTTCCGCCCCGTGACTTCGCGCGGCCACCCCTCATCCCGCAAAAGGAGAAGGCCGCCGGGTCCCACCCCGGCGGCCTTTAAATCATCAACCCTTTGATGCCCACACCTATGGACAGGGAATCCGACTTTTTGTGCTGTTCACCCTTACATGAAGACTGACGCAGTGCGTGGTCTTCATGATCATAGACCATCAACCTAAGTGGACGTTCAAAGATTCTTTAAAAAGTCTGCGAAAGTTTTTCGGGGCTTATCTGGCCGGGAGCCGGACGCTCTGTGGATGGCGGATCCGGTCCTCTGGATCGAGCTTCGCCTTGAGTGCTTGCAACCGGGTGTAAGTCTCTCCAAAATAAGAAGTTTCCCAGTGCGGTAGCCGCGGATCAGGATAGTTCCGGTAGTGCCGTTGGATCCCCGCATCGGAGAGCGCCTGTCGGACCGCGGCGTGTCCCGCGGCAAGTTTCGCCGGGATCTTTCCTTTCTCCCAATACGCCTGAAGTTCCCCAAGAAAGGGAAAATCGCGATGCGGATACGCCGATTCGGCACCCCGGGCGATGGCACCGCCCAAGGTATTCACTTGGAAAATCAGACCCGGCGTCTCCCGGACCGTGGCGCAAATCCCGCCCGCCGCGGATTTCAGGTCCTCATAGCTCCGGTAAAAGCCCCCGGATACATTGTCGAAGGGCAGGGGACCAGGCCGGCCCTCGTAGCGGTTGAGCGAATTCGCGAGCGGCTTGCTTAGCGCACCCTTCGAGGAAAAGCCTGCCTGAAACAGGGCCTTGGTCGCGGCGGCGAAGGCTGGACCCTCCGCGGATTTGGTGGAGGTCAGCAGCACCGTGGCCTGGCTGCCATTCAGAATCACGGCGGAGAAACAGGGCTCGGGAAGCGCGGCGGCAATCTCGAACCAGCGTTCCAGACGGCGCGCGAGTCCCGCGGCGTCGAGCCCCTTTGCCGTGAACTTGCGGCTCGCCAACATCGGCGGAGCCGGGCGGGTCTCGAAGGTGAAGGAAGTCGCGATCCCGAAATTTCCGTTTCCGCCACCACGGCAGGCCCAGAGAAGTTCCGGTTCATCCCGCGAATCGTGGACCTCGCCATTCCCATCGACCATCCGGACTTGGATCAGATGATCGCAGGTCAGCCCGAACTCACGGGAGAAGAGGCCATAGCCGCCGCCGAGGGTGAGCCCCGCCAAGCCGACCCCCCCGCATGATCCTGCAGGGAGTAGCCGCCCGCGTGATAGCAGCCAGGAGTAGCAGTCCTTCAGCTTGAGGCCCGGACCGGCCGTGAAGTGGAAGCTGCCTTTTTCTAACAGACGCTCCGACATCCCGGAAAGCTCCACCACCAGGCCACCCTCGTTCAGACTGTAGCCGTGGAAAGCATGGCCGCCGCTCTTCACCGCCACTGGCAGGCCATTCTCCTTTGCATGACGGACCGCCGCGATCACATCGGCTTCGGTGCGGCAGCAGGCGATCTTCGCCGGCTTCAGGATTACTGCGGAATTGAAGGGCTGCCGGGCTTCCTCATAACCGGCATCCCCGGGCTGGAGGTAGCGCGGTGCCATCTTCTCCTCGCCACGCGCCGGCAGCGCCGCCAGAGACAGGCCTAGAAACGCACGGCGGGAAATGGGCGACACGGAGTCATGCTTCCACGGCTCTTCCCAAAGACAAGCTTGCGGGTCTGCGGTTCTGATAGAGCATCCGTCCTGTGAAGGGTGTGCTGCGGATCTCCAGTCATGAAAAGCTCCCCGAACAGTTCTGGAATAAAGTCCGCCATCGTCAGATGGATCGTTCTTGGCGGAGGGCTTTGCCTCTATGTGGCTGCCCTTCTTCTTGCGGGCAAAGCGCTGCGCGAAAGCCGGGTGATTTTTCTAGTCGTCCCTCTTCTGGCCATCCTGCTGCCGCTTCCGCTGTTAGCCGTCCTTTCGAGGATCTACAATGTCGTGATGGGCGTGACCCTGGATGAACCGGTAGGCCCGGCGACTTCACGCGAGATCGGCGGCAGCCCGGCACTCGCCGGATATTTGTCGGACTTGATCGCGGAGAGTCCGGGATCGGATGGCTACCTGTGCTCCATCGAACTGTTCTTCGATGGGAACGAAGAAATCGGTTCGATTGCAGCGAACCTCACCGACCATCCCGGACTGGTTGCCTTCCGGGAATGCCTGATGGAGATCCGCAAAAGGGCGGAGGTGGAGGCGGTGCTGTTAGGCGTGGTCGATTTTCCTCCGGGTGAATGGCCTTACGTGGAGACGATCCTCGTCTTTACCTCTGCCGCCCCTGAGGAGGTCTCGGCATGGGCTGAAATCATGGCACCGGATGAGGTGGGAGCCGGTCTCCGGCACAAGACTTTCGCGGGAATGCCTGCCTGCCGTCCCGACATCCAGCCGGTGCATCTGTGGTGGGACTGATCCGGTGGCATACCAAGCCAGCCGTCAGCTATTGGCGAAGTGCTGGAGCGATCCCCCGGAAAAAGGAGAGGCCGCCAAGTCCCACCCTGGCGGCCTCCAGATTTTCATCCCTTATCGTGCCCACACCCATGGGCGGGATTCCAATCGTTTTTGTGCTGTTCACCCTTACATGAAGAGCCACGCAGTGCGCGGTCTTCATGGTCATAGACTCCTTGCCTCCACGGGCGTTCAATGATCCGGACAAATTTTCCGAATTTCTAACAAAAGGGTAGCTGCGGGGGATCGTTCTTCAGGGTGATTGATGCCGTGTGTTAGAGGGCGTCCTTCATCGCAGCCCGCCGCCTCTTCATCGAGATGGCCATCCAGCCGATCAAAAAGACTGCGGCGAGCGACCATAGGATCTTTCGACCGATGATCGTGGAACGAGCTTTGGTGACCCAGTCCCGTTCGGGTTCCGTATCCGGGATTGGCAGGGCACGGCCGGTGGTGGACCAGAGTTGCTGGATCCTGCTTTCGTCGAGCCACTCGAGTCCCCATCCACCCTCCGGACTGCGGCGAATGAGGTATCTTCCCGGACCCTTCAGAGCAGTGGTGTAGCCGGAGAAGGACTGTCTCGAGGTCATCTCCATCATCGGCTTCTTCGTCATCGCCAGGACTTCGATCGCCTTGTGTTCGTGAAAGCGGAGCAGCAGCGGCGGATGGAAGTATTCGTAGCGGACCGTCGGCTTCACCCGGGGGAAGACCTCATCCAGCGGCTTCTCCCATGCGTCGCTGAGCTCCTTCCAATTGTGCGGCAGGCGCTGGTGCTCGTCTTCGTGGAACTTGACCGACGAAGCGATGTTCATCAGCGCCACGCGTTCCGGGGTACTTTGGGTCAAAGCCGGTGCGCTGGCGACGCTTGCCCACAGACAAGCGGCCGAGATGAAGAACAATCTTAGCTCCGATCTCAAATCTTCCCCATCATGAAACTGCAGAGGCTTTTCGTAAACCTATCCTGCAGGTGCCAGGAATTTTTCATGCGTGCTTCACAATGAAGAAAGGCCGCTCCCCTCTCGGGAAGCGGCCTTTGAATCTTTCGCTCGGCATGCCGGGCTTCAGCCCTCCAGGATCTGATCCAGCACGTAGGGCAGGATGCCGCCGGCGAGGTAGTAGTCCACTTCGGCCGGGGTATCGAGGCGCACCTTCAGCGGGATCTCGATGCGGGAGTGATCGGGCAGATGGGCGATGAGCAGCGCGTCTTGCATCGGCTTCAGTTCACCACCGATGCCGGTGATGTCGAAACGTGCATCGGCGAGACCCTTCACCTTGTCGTAGTCATCCTTGTTGATGAAGTTAAGCGGCAGCACGCCCATCCCGATCAGGTTGGAGCGGTGGATGCGCTCGAAGGACTTCGTCACCACGGCGGAAACACCCAGCAGGCGGGTGCCCTTGGCTGCCCAGTCGCGGGAGGAGCCCATGCCGTAGTCTTCACCGCCGATGATGATCAGCTTCGTGCCATCGGCCTGATAGGCCATCGAGGCATCGTAGATGAAAGTCGGCTTGGCACCGGCCACGGCTTCGATGGTGGCATCCGGAGCGGACACTTCCTTCTCGCCGAAATACTGCGTGTAGCCGCCTTCAATGCCCGGGCACATCAGGTTCTTGATGCGGACGTTGGCGAAGGTGCCGCGGGTCATCACGCGGTCATTGCCACGGCGCGCACCGTAGGAGTTGAACTCCGCCTTCTCCACTCCGTTCTCAAGCAGATACTTGCCCGCGGGCGAGGTCGCCTTGATCGAACCGGCAGGCGAAATGTGGTCGGTGGTGACGGAATCGCCGAAGATGCCGAGCGGGCGGGCATTGAGCAGATCGCCCACTTCCGTGGCACCTCCTTCGAAGAAGGGCGGGCTCTGGATATACGTCGACTTCTCGTCCCAGGAGTAAGTCGCACCGGTGGTGCCGGAGATCTCCTTCCACTTCGGATTCGCCGAATCCAAGTCACCGTAGAGCTTCTGATAGACGGCCGGCTTCAGCGCGGCAGCCAGCTGCTCCTTCACTTCCTCGTGGCTCGGCCAGACATCCTTCAGGAAGACCGGATTGCCAGCCTTGTCGTTGCCGATCGGCTCGGTGCTGAGATCCAGATCGACCCGGCCGGCGAGCGCATAAGCGACCACGAGCGGAGGGCTCATCAGGAAGTTGGCCTTGATCGAACCGTGGACGCGGGCCTCGAAGTTGCGGTTGCCGGAAAGCACGGACGCGCAGACCAGATCGCCTTCCTTGATCGCACCTTCGATCGAAGGATGCAGCGGGCCGGAGTTGCCGATGCAGGTCGTGCAGCCGTAGCCGACCGTCTGGAAGCCGAGCTGGTCGAGTTCCTTCTGCAGGCCGGTCGCTTCGAAGTAATCCGTCACCACGCGTGAACCGGGAGCCAGCGAGGTCTTCACGTAAGGAGCCACCGTCAGGCCGAGCGCGTTTGCCTTCTTCGCCACCAGGCCTGCGGCGATCATCACGCTCGGGTTGCTGGTGTTCGTGCAGGAGGTGATCGCGGCGATCAGGATCGAGCCGTGGGCCAGTTCCAGATCAACCGGGCCATCCGGGAAAAGATCCGGGTCCACGGAATCAGGGGTCGGGCGATTGGCCACCATCTCCACTTCGTTGCGCGGTCCACCTTCGAAAGGCTTGTGATTGCCATCGGTCGCCAGCAGCGAATCCACGGACACGCCGGCCTTCTCGCGCATGGAAAGCGTCACGCGTTTCTCGCGAGCCTCGGCAGGCAGGCCGAAACCACCGGCGGAAACCGGAGCGGAGAACAGGGTGTCGAAGCTTTCGCGGAGCGCCGCCACATCGATGCGGTCTTGCGGACGCTTCGGACCGGCCACGGAAGGAACGATTGTCGAGAGATCGAGTTCCAGCAGGTCGGTGTATTCGCACTCGCCCTTGTCCGGGATGCCGAAGAGGCCCTGAGCCTTATAGTAATTCTCGACCGTGGTGCAGAGCTCCTCGGAGCGGCCGGTGCCGCGCATGTAGGCGATGGTCTCTTCATCGACCGGGAAGAAGCCCATGGTCGCACCGTACTCGGGAGCCATGTTGGCGATCGTGCCGCGGTCCGGCAGCGAGAGCGCCTTGGCACCCGGGCCGTGGAATTCCACGAACTTGCCCACCACGCCGTGCTTCCGCAGCAGCTGGGTGATGCGCAGGGTCAGGTCGGTCGCGGTCACGCCTTCCTTCAGGTCACCGTGCAGGTAAACGCCCACCACTTCCGGGACGAGGAAGGTCACCGGCTGGCCGAGCATGCCGGCTTCCGCCTCGATGCCGCCCACACCCCAACCGACGACGCCGAGGCCGTTGATCATGGTCGTGTGGGAGTCGGTGCCGACGAGGGTGTCCGGGTAGAAGACGCCGCCCTTTTCAAGCACTCCCTTTGCCAGGAACTCGAGGTTCACCTGGTGGACGATGCCGATGCCCGGAGGGACCACGGAGAAGGTTTCGAAAGCCTGCTGGCCCCACTTCAGGAACTCGTAGCGCTCGCGGTTGCGGATGAACTCGATCGCCATGTTGCGGTCGAGCGAAAGCTGGGAACCGGCAAAGTCGACCTGCACGGAGTGGTCCACCACCAGGTCCACGGGGACGAGAGGCTCGATCTTTTCCGGGGCGGCACCGCGCTTCACGGCGGCATCACGCATGGCGGCCACGTCCACGAGCAGCGGCACGCCGGTGAAATCCTGGAGGACGATGCGGGCGACGGTGAAGGGGATCTCGTATTCGCCCGGGGTCTTCGCGTTGTAGTTCGCCAGGTTGGCCACGTCCTTCTCGGTCACCTTCCGGCCGTCCACACAGCGGAGTACCGATTCCAGCACGATCCGGATGGACACCGGGAGCTTGGAGAGATTCGGGAAGCCCTGCTCGGCGAGCGCCGGCAGCGAGTAGAATTTGCCTTCGGCTCCGGAGCCGGTCTGGAAGGTGCGGAGTGTGTCCATGGAGTGCGGTTGCTAATGGCCAAACATTTGGGCGTGAAAAAGGAACGCACGGGGGCGCCCTGTTCGCGCGCGGGAGGGTAGGGTGAGGCGCTAAAATGTCAAAAAGCTTCCCCACAACCGCAATCTTCGCTGCTTATTCCGCTTTTGGTCTCTCGGGAAGGGGGGGCAGGCGGCGGGGCGGCGACAGTTTTCGGCCCGAATCAAGGGCCTTGGACGCGGCGAAAGCCGGGGATCGGTGCAGTCCATACCGCCCGATATCCGCTTCCTTTGGAAATTTTCGCGCGAACAGTGCGCCCGATTGGAACAGATCCCTAAGCTTTCCCACCGGAATTTCCGGCCATGAGGTTGGGCTCCCCGCATTTTTTTCCCATGAGGTCCACGTGGAATATCGACGGAGAACCCCATCTTCCAGCGGGAAGCCCTGCATTGCCAGGACCGTAGCGAAGTAGCTCTCGTCCGGAACGAACATGTTCTCGAAGATGCCGGTGTAATCCACCCCGGCTGAGAGGACCGCGGTGATGCGGTCCATTAGCCACCACTGCGAGGTGAAGCGCCAGCATGCAGTGGGGACCAGTGGGGCTGCACCCGAGCGTTCCCTATGTTTGGCATGGCTTTCGTGCGGACGATTGTACCCGAACTGTGATCGAGGATCCAGCTCCAGTCGTCTCAGGATCTCCGGCAGAGGACGGATTGGCACGCAGCTTTCGGAGAGAAGCGCGAAGTGGGTAAGGGTCTTGTCTTCCAAGGCTTCCAGCAACAAGGAGCGGCTTGCCCGGACCAAGGAGATATCTCCCCATTTCGTGTCGAACCATTCGCTGATCGCCGTGCCATCCAGAAAGCCTCCCTGCAGTTGTTCGGGAAACTTGGGATGCGAAAAAACCCTCGCCCTTTCCGGAGCTTCTTCGAGGAACTCCCGCCAAATCTGTGGGTGATTCACATCACCGCGGGTGAGGAACAGCAATCCTAGCCGGGGGCGGCCCGCGGTTCCCGAGGATGGTTGGTGAGACCGGAGGATCGAGGCTCCCCGGCTGGCTTCCGCTCCATTTGCCTGGTGCGCGAATCGTTCCGTTTCAGAATCTGCCTTCGGTTCCTCGGGCGGATTGATCACTTCTCCCAACAGGCCCGCTACCGTTTGTGTCCAGTTCCGTTGTTGCCCGTCCGTCCCGTAATTTGAATAGCGGGTACCAGTTAAGTCCGACTCGGAGACGGCTTGCCACGCCAGATTGGGATAACAAGCGTAGGTGGGAATCTTGCGGTGCAAGAGCGCGAGAAATTGGTCCGACGCTTTGGCAACCCCGAGGTCGGGCTTCCCATGGCGGTCCAACATTCTCATGACTTGCTTGTAATAGGGGGCCCGGATCGCCACCGCATGGGTATCCACCGCATGGGTCACGCGGACAACGCGGTTGCCGGCCCACCGCGGAGGCTGGGAATGGGCACAACCCAGATAGAAGATTCCCCAATCATCAGGAACCTCCACCGCCTTGATGAGCTCTTGGAAGTTCGGATGAAACTGCACGTCATCTTCGAGAAGTAACACGGCGGGGGCGCCTCTCCTTGCTGCCTCTCGCAGTGCCAGCCGCTGGGTCAGGGCAAGCGCGTAGCGACCTGCGGACTCGTAGCCTCGGATGTCGACCTCAGCTGCTTTGGCATCGATGGAGCCGGGGTCACCGGTTTTCTCAGCAGCTTGCGGAAGTTCAGCAGGCGTGCTGGCAAAAGGTTTCCTTTTGCTTCTGGCATCGATCGCCGGGAATCTCCGGGCGGTGATCCCCGCATCGGCCAGGTTGAATTCGGTTTGAAGCCTGCGGTCCTCGCGTCTTCCCAAGTTAATCCATAGCTTGAGAGGAAACACTGCGTCGATGTCCATTGGATCGGTTCCTGACTTCCGAATCTGAGACAGGCAAGCGTTTTCCACCGGTAAGAAGAGAGCCGCGCTGGTGCCGTGGCATATCCTCGATAGGCGTTGCTTTGAGAGGTCGAGATGGACAAGGAGGGATGTCGTCTATCGTTGGGTTATCACATTTAATAACCTCAAAATCGGACATGAAGATGATTGTCCTTGTCTCGTGGGGTGTCCTATTGAAGGAATGTTTTTTGAACCTAACCATGAGTTAGCTACTAAAAATGAACACTAATCCATTCTTGGTGTCCCCTCCCCAGCGGCCCTCAGGCAGCAGTCAACCGGGCGCGAGCCCCACCGGAGACGAAGTGAATCCGGAGAACTCAATCTCGCGCCGGGGCTTCCTCAAAAGAACCGGCGGTGCCTCGGTTGCCTCCTTGGTTGCCGCGGGGCTGGGGCTGGGAACGTATAGGGCATTTGGAGAAATCAGCGGACCTTATCCGTCTCTGGGTGAAGTCTTGGACGAAATCAGCGATATCATCAGCGACTTGTTCGGAGATGACGATCCGCCGCCGCCGCCTCCGTCCGTCCCGCCGTCCGCTCCCCCGCCGCCGCCGCCACACACGCACAATTGGCAATACACCATTGATGGGGAGGACCAATTCTCGTATCATGTTACGAGAACTTGCTCCTGCGGTGCGTCGGAGAGCTATCGCTCTCCCAAGCCCAACGTAGGGTAAAACCCAGCATCCATGTTGAGCGCCGGACAAATACTCGGGCACCGTGCCTTCAGGTTGGGGGCCGGATGTGTCATTCTGGCGCTCGGAGCTTGGTTTGCTTTCTCAAACCTTGATCGTGAAGATTCCGCGCCCTTGGACCGGGTTTCCTCGCAGGAGACCCGGGAAAAGGGCGCGAATCGAAACGGGCTAACGGACCGCTCCGAATCGGCCCGAAAACGCCGCGATTCCGAGAAGTCTGACGACATCACTCCGGATGAAGCGCGGAAGCTTCTTTCGGCCGCCCGGGAGAATCCGGATATCATGCGCCGTAGCGCGGATTGTATCAGTATCATCGGGAGGCTTTGCGCCGCGGGCTATACGGAGGAAGCTTGGTCCATGATCGAGGAAGGTCCCGGACAGGTACGGGACTCGGAACTCGTGAGATTCTTCAAAGCCGCCGGACTGAGTCCCGCGGAGATGATCTCGAAAGTCGAAAATCTTCCCTACAAGGGTGAAGCTTTCAACGCGCTGCGCGGCTATTTTTCATCTTTGGACCCGGCCAGCACCTCGGCTTTGTTGGCAGACCCCTCTTTCAAGGAGTTCATCCGCAAGCTGGACGAATCTTCTCCCGGCGTCCTCGGCAGGGCGATCTCCGCCTCGCTCACGGGTCGCCTCGCATTCTCGGGAAGCACGGCGGAAAAGATGGCGGCAAGGGATCTGGCGATGAGATACCATGCCGACGGTGTCCTCAATGACGGGCAGTTTGTTCAGATTCTCAAAGCGGACGAAACTGGCGACAGCTTTGACAAGTGGGCGCTGGTTGCCAATGCCCTGCCAAATCCGGGGCGCGGCAGCGACGCTGCCACGTTGCGGAAAGACGTCATCGAGGGCATGGTCAATGCGGACGCGCCGAAGGCGCTCCAGCAACTGGCGAAGGTCCCCGGTCGACAGGGCTTCCTGGATCTTCTGGCCGGCGTCAAGAAGTGGGGAAATATGGATCCCTCGGCCGCGGCCCAATGGTTCCAAACCAGCAGGAACGGCCTCAATCAGACGCAACGCGACAGCGTGGCGATGGCTTTCTATCAGCTGGCCTTGGATGCGGGAGAGCCTGAAGGAGCGGAGCAATGGGCTGGTGAGATTAGCAATGCCCAATTGAAGCAAGAGGCGGTTAAGCGTCTTCCCAAGAAAGCGTCTTCGGAGAAATGAACTCCGGATCGCCCGGGCGGAACGGAAGATATTGCAGGCCGGGTTTTTGCTTCATCCGAAGACCTGCTGTTAGATAGGCCGGCAGCCGTGGATTTTGGTGGTGAACCGGAAACCGGTGCTCTATGCCGATGGGCATGACCCTGCTGCCTCGCCTTTTGATCCCCGCAATGCGGTCCGATGTCCACGGACCGGGCAGGCAGCTTCTCGCGCGAGCTTTGGTTTCCTCGCTCGGGCGCAGCATGTTTAGCGGGCAAGTGACCGTGATCCGGGAGGATAGTCGCCCCTTGTTCAAGATTCCAAGGAGGGATGTCGACGAGTTTACCTTTACCCCACCTCCGCCTGCTTCCCATACCCGGCCGGAACCTCCTGCCAATCTGGGTCGCCTGGGACTGCTTGCCTCGATGGCGTCCTTGAATTTGGATCCTAGGCAGTGGGTGGTGATCATGGATGCGGCGAGCTTGGTGCTCCGGAACATCGATCACCTGATTGATCCCGATTTCCCCGGACCCCACGCCCCTCCTGAAGTGGACTTCTACTGGGCTGCCGGGACGGATGGTCAGGATGCCTCCCGCGGATTCTGGGCAGTGCGCGGTGAGCACCTGCCCAAAGTGCTGGCCCTCTGGGAGAAGCTTGAGGAAGCCCTTCCGGAAGGAACCTCGGAATCGGCGGTATGGGCGCGGGTCGTAAGCTTGTTGCCTCTACGCAAGAAACGCTTTGAAGGTGGTGAGGTTGTCTCGCCGGAGATGAGCGCGCTGAATTGGGAGGATGTCAGTCATTCCGCGGTGGTTACCATCCCGGACTGGCCCCCTGAGGAGCAGGAGCAATTTCTGCAGGCGCTCTTCTTCGGAACTTACTTCGGAGATCGGACGGGCTTGATGCTCCAGATTCTGGATGCCTGACAAGGCCTCTTCCCAAGTGGGAATTGTTCGCAGGCGGACGAGGGATTGCCGTTGAGCAGCGGGGACATCTTTGTCTAGCGTCCGCCATGCAAAGATGGGTCGCCGTACTGGGAATCTCGTGGATTTTGGCTAGCTGTGGAGGAACCGGGATTCCCTCCGACGGGAATATCCAGACCGGTGCGGAGCCCGCGGAAGGCGGCATTTCGGAGGTTCCGAACCCGTCCCCGGAGATGGCGGCGAAGAGCAAGACCTCATTGGAAACCCTGCGCCACGGCCATGTCACCTACATGCTGAAGTGCGGCGAGTGCCACCACTACATGCTGCCGAAGGAGGTCGATACCGAGGACTGGGAAGACGCGATGCCGAAGATGATCCGCCACGCCGGCCTGGCACCGGAGGATGAGAAGGCCGTGCTTTCCTACGTACTGGCGGTCAAGGCAATGTGAGACATTGCAGGCCTCAGTGCGGTCTGTTAGGATCGGGACCATGAAGAAAAGCCTCCTCATCGTCCCGCTCCTGCTGCTGGCCGCCTGCGCGACCCAAGTCAAAACGGCACCCGCACCGGATGCCGCGATGTCGCAGCGCAGCGGGGTGAAGATGGAGACCCTGCAGCGCGGGCACACCGTTTACCTCTCCCAGTGCGGCCGCTGCCATCAGCACATCATGCCCGCAGACGTGACGAAGTCGGATTGGCACGTGGTGGTGCCGGGCATGGCGTGGAATGCCGGGATTTCCGCGGCGGATGAAAAGGCGCTTGCGGCCTACCTGACCGCGGCCGCCCATTGAGCCACCTCACTTTTTGCCGTAGTTCTCCGTCAGGTAGTCGATGAGTGGCTGGACGGATTCCTCCGGGATCGGTGCTCCGAATTTGTCCCTCATCTTCAACACCGCTGCTTCCCAGAATTTCCGGGGCATGGGCGGCTGGGTGGCGATGTATTCCACGGAGTGGCAGGTGTAGCAGTAGGCGTTCGCCAGCTCGGAACCCTTGCCCTCCTTGAATTTCATTGGCTCCACGGGCAGCTCGATCTTCTTCTCCACCGCCAGCGTGAGAAGCGGGGCCAGCAGGATCAGCGGGAAAAATCGTTTCATGGCTCAGGCGATCTCGACGTTCACGGTTTCCACTACATTCCGCATGTAGCCGGCGGGGTTCCAGAGGGCCTCGGCAGGCTGGCTCTCGCCCACGCGGTTGAAGGCGCGGACTTTCCATTCGGCCCGGCCCTTGGCACGTGCTTGATGGATCAGGGTCCACTCGCGGAAAGAGAAGCGCCCCAGATCCTCTCCCAAAGTCGTGGCGATCCAGGTTTTCCCGCCGTCGCCGGAGAATTGCACCTCCTTGATACCCTCTCCGCCATCGAAGGCGATGCCCCGGATGCTGACCTGCTCTCCGGCTTTCACCACCGCGCCATCGGGGTGGCTCGTGATGAAGGAGCGGACATTCAGCCGGTTGATCGGAATCGTGTTGGCTGGCGCGGTCCCCGGCGGAACGCAGGCCCCTGCCGTATCCGGGATCCGGTAGGCGGTCTTCACCCAGAAGCCCTCGAAGGGCTGGTCCAGCACGGTGATCTCGCTCAGATGCTTCACCCAGTAGGTGGCGTAGTAGCCCGGCACCACCAGACGGATTGGAAAGCCATTCAGCATCGGCAGGTCTTCGCCGTTCATCGAGTGGGCGATGAGGATTTCCCCGTCCAGCGCCTTCCCCAGATCGAGGGCCTTCACGAAATCCGGGGTCCCGGGCATCACCGCCGTGTCCAGCCCGTCGAAGGAAACCTGCTTCGCCCCCGGCTTCACGCCCGCCTTTTCCAGCACGTCCTTCAGGCGCACGCCCTTCCAGCGGGCATTGCCCATCGCGCCGTTGCCGAGCTGGCCGCCACCCACCCGCGGCTGGATGAAGCCACGGCTGTTTCCGGAACACTGGGCCACGGCGACCGTTTCCACCTGCTCGAAGTTGTTCTTCAAATCGTCGAGCGACAGTGAAAGCGGCGTGCCCACCGAGCCCTTGATCGAAAGCCGGAAGGTTTCGGTATCGATGGAAAGCGGGATATTCGAAAGGTGGTAGCGGACGAAGAAGGCGTCGTTCGGAGTCAGCACGCCTTCATTGAAGATGGAAAAGGGCGTCTCCAACTGCGGAGGGCGGGAGGTGAGCAGGATCAGTGGACGCTTGCCCGGATAGCTGGCGAGCGAGCGGACGCCATTTTCAAACGGCAGGGTGATCTGGTCCTCCGCAGCCAGCAGTTCACCGGCAGCGATCGCTGCGGTGCCGGATGCGAGGAGTCTCAAGAAATCGCGCCGCGTGGTCGCGGTAGCGGGAATCGAGGTCATGCCTTCCAACTAGCGGTGCTCCCGGACGATGGTTCAAACCTTCATTTTATAAAGGAACTCCAGAGCAGAAGCGACACGAGTTTCAAACGCGAGGTCGCTGACGAAGGATTGCGGCAGGGCCGTGATCCGTTAGTTTCGGGCGGTGGATCGCCCTTTCTCGTTGCCGTGAACCTTGCTCTCGAACTGGCGGCCTTTGCCGGGGTGATGGCCTTGGGGCAATTCAGTCCGGGGCCGGACATGGTCCTCCTGACCCGCACAGCCTTGTCCCAAGGGGCGAAAGCGGGGGCGATCATGGCCTGCGGGATTTCCAGTGGGCTGGCGATTCACATGACCTTTGCTGCCGGAGGACTGGCGCTGGCTCTCGAAAGGCTGCCGGCGCTGAACAAGGCGATCACTTGGGCCGCTGCGGCCTACCTCCTGTGGCTTGCCTATGGGATTGCGAAGGCTCACTTGGCACCAAAGGTCGCCGGAACTGCGGGAGAGGTCCCGGAAGCGAAGGGTGGAAATCCCTATCTCCGCGGCTTCATCTGCAATCTGCTCAACCCGAAGGTGATGGTGATCCTCGCGGCGGTCTGCGCCCCATTCCTGAAAGGCGAGCATCCCGGCTGGTGGCCCTTTGCGTTGTGGGCCTTGGTCGTGGTGCAGGGTGGTGTGCTTTGGTCCATCTGGGCATGGCTGCTCCAGTGGCCGCCGCTGCGGCTCCGCTACGAGCGCTCCGCGAAGTGGATCGATATCGCGTTTTCGCTGACCTTGGCCGCCTTGGCGCTGAAGCTGATCCTGATGGTGTGAAAGGGAAAAAGGGGCAAGCAACCGTGGGTTCGAATCCCACCCCTCCGCGCCCCACAAAAAAGCCCCGCCGGTAAAGGCGGGGCTTCTGGGAAAAAAACGGCGAGCTGCTTTCTTGATTACTCGTAGCTCGGTGCCTTGTGGCGGGTGAAGTAGCCGTTGCCCACGTACATCGACATCGGGTCGTAGTCCGGCAGCGGACCGGCATCCGGAGGCAGCGGGATATTGCCGAGCGTGGAGTCTTCCGGCTGGCTCTGGGCGATGTTCACCTGGGTGCCGACCTTCACGAGGTTATAGAATTTCGGAGCCAGGTTTTCGTGCATGCGGATGCAGCCGTGGGTGCAGGGAGTGTGCTTCACCCAGCCGGTGTGGAAGCCGTAGTTCGGCTTGAACTCGCACCAGTAGGGCATCGGCGTGCCCTTGAAGAGCCAGCCGCCCGGCTTGCTGGAAAGCATGGTCTTCCGCACGCTGTTGCCGGAGTAGGCATAGCCGTGGGTATTGGCGCGGTGGAAGTGCTCCTTGTTGAAGATCGTGAAATTGCCTGCCGGAGTGACCGAACCGGGGGCCCCCACGGAGACAGGCATCACCAGCAGCGGGCTGCCGTTTTCCATCACGTACACGCGCTGCTTGGAGAGCGAGACCTTCACCTTCACCGCGGAAGGATTCGACGGCTTCTTCGCGGGACGGTCATAGGATTGATAGGCGGCGAGACCACCTCCCGAAGAACTGCCGGTGGTGGAACAGGAAGAGAGGGCTCCCGCGGCGAGCGCGGCGGCGGCGAGGCAGAGCGGTTTGAGGAATTTCATGAGTAAAGACGTTCGGACCTAGGATTCAGAGATCGGAGGCTAGTGCAAGCACGCACCGGCGTTGGGGAAAGAGGCGGGGACTAGCGGATTTTTTCCCAAGAATCCACGCGACCGTTGCGGAAAAGCACCGTGGCCTTCCGGTAGGGGACGTAGACGACATCCGGACCCGCGTAATAAGGGTAGGGGTATCTCCCATAGCGCCAATTGTAGCCGTATCCGTAGCCCAGGCCGTAGGGCCCGAAATTGCCGTAGCTATTGGTCGGAAAAGCCGTGCTCGCGTTGTAGTCCCAGCGCAGCGTGGCATCCCCGCCTTCGCTGCCGTCAAAGACGCGGCTTGCCCGGCCCCAGGCGAGATACACGGCGTCCGTGTTCATCCCTTTTGCGATTTCTCCCTTGCGGACCAGATCCTGCTGCTTGGCTGGCAAACTCTCGAACATCGCGGGCTGCGCGGCGATGCGAGTCTCCGGCGTCGAGGGGGCGCAAGAGGCAAAAATCAGCACGGAAAGAGCCGCGGGCAACAAGAGCGCTTTCATGAACACCGGGATACACCGGGACCTGTGGTCCTGCAAACTTCCGACATCGTGAAAATTCGATCGCGAACTCGCTTGCCAATCGAGAATCGGTGAACGCAATCTCGCCGCGCAAACGTTCCCTCTGCTCGCCATGTCCGATCTGCTCGAAGACGAAGACCTTACCGCCGCCCTCAAGAAGTGCCCCGAGTGGGAACTCGAGAAGAAGTCGATTACCCGCACCGTCGAGTTCGAGGAATTCATGGAAGCGATCGACTTCGTCAACGATCTCGCCGAGATCGCCGATGAAGCGCAGCATCATCCCGACATCCGCATCCGCTACACGAAGGTGACCCTCACCCTCACCACGCACGATGCCGGTGGTGTGACCGAAGCGGATATCGAGCTTGCCCAGCGCATCGACAACCTCGTCGATTGATCGAGTCGCGAGTTTTCGCGAGCGATTCTCTTCCTTTCATGAAGGCCTGCATCACGCGGGCCTTTTTGTTTGGCGGCCTCTCCTTCCGGAGCGCTTCAAAGGAAGGCTCGGCAGCTTCGGCTATCAGCGTGTCTCTCTGTAGAGCCCGAGGAGCGGAGGGACGATAGTCCAGGAGATGCACCGCCGCCTGAGCCACTATACCCCAAAGCTCCAACGGGGCGGCCGGGAGAGATAGCCCGGGGTAAGCGCATAGCGTGCGCAAGCCTGGGTTGTCGGGGAAAGGGGATCGCACCCTGAAGGGGAGCCGGGATGCTTCTAACTTCTGCCGTCCCCGCAACTGCTCTCTCCGCCCCGCCTTTTAGCGAGGCATCATCAACTCGTCATCGTTGTAGCCGGTGATCTCCCGCAGCCCTTTCAGCAAGCGCGTGAGGATCAGGAACAGGATTCCCAACAGCGGAACCCCGATCGCGGCAAAGCCCGCCCAGGTCAGCTTGCCGATGATCTCGTTGTATTTCTCCAGCGCATCGATCGCCTTTGAGTCGAAGCCACGGAAGAACCACAAGGCGAGCACCACATTCATCGCGGCACTCAGGAAGAAGGATCCGGCGAAGAGCAGCGTGGCGCCTTTCAGGAGCTGCTGGTAGCGGGGCTCCTCATTCCGTTCGGCGATGCGCTTTTCGATCTTCGGCACATCGAAGATCGAGTCGTTGTAGAGGAAGAGCCGGATCAGCGGGGTGGCAGACTTCTGCGAACCCAGCACCGCGAAGGCGAGCACGAGCGGGATGAGTCCTTCCTTCACGCCGAAGAGCAGCCCGGCATTCGGCTTCACGGAGCCATCCGCATTCCAGAGGTAAAGTGTCAGTCCGCCGGAGAGCGCCACCGAAATGAGACCCAGTGCGGAGAAGAAGTTCCCCTTCCGCGTCTTGATGAAGTGCCACACGCCGTAGCCGAAGGGCAGCAGGAGCGCGATGATCATCGACCAGAGCGGGCCGATGTGCCACGGCTTCACCGGCTTCCCAAGCTTCTCCTGGATCGCAGGGTCCTTGCTCAGATAGCTGAGCACCATCACCGGGATCAGCACGTTGATGAAGATATTGACGAGCGGATGCTCTTGTTTGGGCTTCTCTTCGGCCATGGGGATTGCCTGCAGGGAAGCGGCTTGCGGGGGGAATGGGAACGAAAAAAGCCGGACGCTTCCGCCTCACTTGTCGAGCAGCCAGCGGAGGGCATCGGGCAATTCCGCCTTCCACGGTTCGGCCCGGTGCCCGTCCTCGTAGAGATGGTAGTGGACTTCATTGCCGCGCGCCCGCAGCGCATCCGCGAAATTCCGCACCCCGGAGATCTGGTCCAGCTCCTGGTGCAGCCCGGTCGGCGGATGATGGATGTCGGTGGCATCCTCCTTGGTCCCGACGCTCAGCCAGTATCTGGAGCTGTTCCTTGGAAAGCCGGGGACTTGCCGGGCCAGCCATTCCCTTTGCCACCAGAAGGAACCGGAGTGGCTGAGCACGGAGGAAAAGATCCCGGGATGCTTCAGCGAGGTGTACGCCACCTGTAGCCCGCTGAGACTGACCCCGGCGAGCAGATGCCCGCTTTCTTCCGAGACACCGCTGCGTTCCCTGAGCCACCGGAGCAGATCGATGGCGACGAATTCCGAATAGGCTTCGCTGCAGGTATAGTCATAGTGCCGCGCCTCGCCATCCAAGCGGGAAACGAAGAGACAGGCGATCGGCGGAATCTCGCCGCTACGCTGCAGCATCTCCAAGGTCGCTGGCGCTTCCATCGGCTCAAGATAGAGCTCGGCATCGAGAAAGATGCCGAGCATCCGGGCTTCGCTGACCGCGGGAAGATACCACGCCTTGCGCCGGTATTCGCCGGAGGCGCTGCTGAGTGCGATCTCTTCGAGATTCATCGTGGGGAGGGCCGTGAGCGAAAGTGCCGGGGCTGTGCCGGTGGAGATCTTTCTTATTCAGAATCGAAGCTTGGTCCGATGAAGCGGGCTCGGAAGTAGCCTTTGGTGGCCTCGGACTTGGGTGTGAAGAAGCTTCGTTCGATCCCTCGGGAATCCGGGCTTTCGTGTTGGATGTCGAAGAGTTCGCCAGGAACGTTCTCAGTCCAATTAACAAGGTCGGGAGAATACTCGATGGCGAGGCGGAATGGATCGAGTGCGATGTCGCTGCGACGCTGGACCTGGAAATAGGTCTTGCCTTTGCTTTTGTAGGTCTGGATCGGCCGGGCCTGATAGGGATAGGCCATCATATGTTCTTGGACAGCAGTGAAACCGTTGCCATCCGGATCGCCGATGTTGAGCCGGTATTCGTACCATTCAGGAAATCGTGGGGTCGCGTCGGGAAGCACTGCGGGGACCGGCATCATGCCGGGGCTGCCCGCGACCAGATTAAACGTGGAGAGTGCGGCGTCTCCGCGGAGAATGCGCCAGCCGCCCCCGGGAACACGATGGACGATAAGCCAGCCATCACCATCTTTTGAGAGGTGGAGGCCGTCTCCTGGAAGGGTGAAGGCTTTCCGCAAATCACCGGTGGCTGTAAAGAATGCGAGCAGGTGCTGGCCAGCGTCGTCCGTGCCTATGACGGCGAGGTCACGATCCTGCCACGCGGCGTCGGTGACATTCAGGGGAAGTTGGAAAAGAGGATTGAAATGGGGATAGCTGACCATGAAGCCCCCGCCGAAGATAGCGCGGGTGCGGTCAGGCGAGATTCTCAGGAATCCGGTGTAGGTCTCGCCTATGAGACCAATAAACGGGTAGACTGGTGCGCCGGTCGCATAGTCCAGGGTACGCAGCTCATTGTCAGAAGTTTGGTAGTGGAGACGGCTGGAGATGGCATCCCATCTGGAGTAGATGGGCCGGCTATGCCAGTGTCCGCGGGCCGGCGTGGAGGCGCCATGGCGGTTGAACCCCGAATCATTTGAGAGCTCGATGCTACTCCCGGCGAGCACCATGAAGGAAACGGATGCGGGGATTTTCCGATCCCAATCGGCAGAGCTGGAGGAAAGACCGTGACGGGTGACCAGACCTCCGCTGCGGAGAGCAAGCAGTGCGTTGTGGATGGGGTCATATTCCCAATCAATGATGCCATGCTCTGCCGAGCGTGCGGCACCAAAGCTATCCGACCCGGCAGCACGATGGCGCCAGGTGCCGGAAGCACGGTGGACGAGGATTTGGTCGCCGGTCTCGCCTTCCTCCAAGCCGTCCGGAGGAATCGGCGAGGCCCAGAAGGCGGAATCAGCAGCTGCGGGAGGCAAGCCTATCGGGCTGAGGCTCCAGCCACTGGCCGCGGCGGGATCCAGGGAGATGGCCCACACATTGCCCGCAGCCTCGCAGAGCGTCACGGCTTGCGCAGCAGGAACGGTGGAGTCGATATTCCACCATCGGTCGAAGAGGACGATCTCGTCTGCAGTGAGGATGGCACTGCCGCCATTTGAGAGAGAGATGGCAGCACGGATGCCGGACTTGCCAATGTGAGCGAAGGGTGGCGCGGTGGAATCGCCTTCAACGGTCAGCTTGCCCGAGTCAGTGAGAAGCAGCGAATTTCCGTTCACGGCAAAGACGCGGCCTGGGTCACTATTGATGAGAGGTGAATGAACTGCGGGCTCGGGAGTCAGCGCGGAGAAAGTGTCGCGGCTTACCGCCGTGCCACCAACTGCTCCTAAAATCTCACCAGTGAAGACCGTCTCGTTGCCGCTTCGAAAGAGCATCCGCAAATCGTGGAGACTGGAAGCCTCCGTGATCACGGCATCGGCAATCCCCGGGCCGATCCTTGGTTCGATGCTGATCGCCCAACCGGTGCCGCGGAGGGAGATCTGGCCATTGTTCGAAAGCAGCTTGCCGTGTTCGAGGGCGCCGGCGAGGAAGTGGGATTCTCCGGTGACCGAATCTGCGCGATAGAGTTGGGACTTCACGCCAAGGTAGATGCCGTCAGGCGCCAGCTCGAACTGATAGGCGGGGGTAGGGATCCTCAATTCGACCGGCGGCTGCCAGGTGCCTGCGGAAGCGTCGAAGCGCTGAATCTTGCGGCCGGTAGGATCGAGCAGGTGAATGACCGAGCCGCTGACCACCGGTTCCTGAAAGCCGGGATGCCCCGGCGGGTGGGGAGAGTCCCGTGTATGATCTCCCGGATCGTCATTAGCCACTCCGTTCGCATTGAAAGGCACTGCACGGTATTGAGCGGAGGCGGAGGCCTTGACGGTGGTGTCGATGAACTCCGGAACGTCTGAGGAAGTGCGGCCAACCTCGAACCAGAAGATCCAATTTCCGAAGCGGCGCTGCACACTGTAGCCCGTGACGTTGCCACCGCTTTCCGGAGTCCAGGTGATCCTTACCTTGCCTGCATCCACGGAAACATTTGCGCTGATAGGACCGCGATCGGGAACTGCATCAGGAGCCGGGACGCGGACCTCGAGTTCGTGGGTGAGGATGCCCGGGCCTTTCCTGGTCACCGGGGCGATGGTGTAGAAGTAGCTCTTCCCGGGCGTAACGGCCTTATCCATGTAGCGGGTTGAATTCTTCGGCAGGCGAACTTCGACCGGGGAGACTTCGAAGAATTCATCGCGACGGTAGATGACATAGGCGGTCTCGGTGGTCGCCATATCATCCCAACGGAGCTCCACGCCGTCGCCGGAGGCATGGACTTCGCGCCAGTTCTGGGCACCCCCTTTTGGGCCCGCGATGCTGGAGGTGGTGACGCGCACCGGGGGGCCGGTCTCGATTTGATCTCCGCGGAGAAGGACGAGACGCCATTCGCTAGCCGAGCCGGAGGCGAGGTTGGAGATGATGAGGCCTCCTTGGCTATGGGAATAGGTTCCGTAGGTCGCAAAAGCCACTCCTGCCTGGATTCGCCGGGACTCCAAACGGACTTCGGTGACATCTTCCGGCAGCTGGCCCCAGTAGAGGGTGTAGCCGTTGTTGTGCACGCGGCTTACCGTGATAGCGGGTGCGGCCGCCATCAGGGAGGATGCAGAGGCAAGCAGAGCGAAAAGAGGAAACAGGTGGCGGGACATCGCGGGAGGGAACGGGCGGCGGGGACCTATCTCCGGGAGCCACTGTTAGAGCAACTGCAAATCAGCCGGATCTGCTGCTTGGAAAATGCAGTGTGGCCATCGTGCCGTGCGTGCCTCGTCATCCAGACCGGAAAAAGAAGGAGGCGGCCAGATGTCGGGATTGTTCGCGGCTCCAGCCTTCCGCCTAATCCTTACAGATTCCGCATCAGCCAGCCGCCGGGCATCCTTTGATACTGGATGACATGCGGCGGCGCGTCGTCGGTCTCACCGACAAAGCGCGCGTCGAGCGTTCGCGAATCGCGATGCAGGGTGAATTCATAGGGCCCCATTGCACCATCACCGGGAACATAAAGTTCATCGGCAGGGCGAATTTGATTCCGGGGCAGAGCTCGGGCGCTCCGAACCGTTTGCTCGAATCCTGCACGTGACCCCTCGTGAAGCTCGTGGGGAGGCACGGCGAGGATGTAGTCCTCGATCGTCGCGGAGTCGATCCGCCGGTCGATCGGATCCGGGCTCTTCATGTAGTGGTAAGTCAGGGGTGCCTCGGTGGAAGCACAGGAAATGAAGAGGAAGCAGACGGCGGAAAATCGGAGTGCGAGCATCAGCGGAATCATGGGAGTTCAGGCTTCGCGACTCATGCTCACCAGCCAGTGCTCCGGCATCAACTCGCGGAGCTTCACCAGACGTCCGCCGTTCAGGATCACGGTGGCATCGGCGTTCCGCGGGTTCACTTGCAGGAGAAATTCGCGGCAACGTCCGCAGGGAGCGAGGATGGAATCTTCGGTCACCGCCACGATGGCTTCGATCTGCGTTTCTCCGGCCTTGATCATTTCGGCAGAGGCCGCGTGTTCCGCGCAGAAGCCGAGGCCGCAGCTCAAGTGGATGCAGATGCCGGTGTAGATGTTTCCCGCAGGTGTGCGAATTGCCGCTGCTACCGAGGCTGCATCCCAATCAGGTCGGCCCAAGGATAGATTCCGGACCAAGGGTCGCGCGGCATCGATGAGTTGCTGGTGTTCCGGGTTCATCTGCCTCGTCTTCTAGCAGAACTGTCCTGTCCGGAAAGCCCGTTCAGCGCTCCTGGACACGGCAGGGCACACCATAGGCCACCGAGCCCGCCGGAATGCTCTTCGTTACCACGCTGCCCGCGCCGATCACGCAGTCATCGCCGATGCTCACCCCTCCGAGGATCGTGACATTGCCGCCGATCCAGACGCGATTGCCGATCTTTACGGGAGCGGAGGTGGTCACGTAAGGAGCGCCATTCGGCGGAGGCGAGGCGACGACACGTTCGTCCGCATTCACCGGATGAGAAGCGCAGCAGACCTGCACGCCGGGCCCGATCAAGGTATCGCTGCCGATCTCGATCTCCGCGTTGTCCTGGAAGAAGCAGTTGATGTTGATGTAGGTCCGCTCCCCGATGCGGATGTGCGGTCCGTATTCGCAAAAGAAGGGCGGCTCGATCCAGACACCATCCCCCACTTCTCCAAGCAAGCCGCGCAGGATCTCCATGCGGTCGGGCGATGGCATCGCTTGAGTGAATGCGTGCAAGGCTTCGCGTGCCTTCCAATACATCGCGATCAGCTCGGCATCGCGGGTGCTGTAAGTCTGGCCGGCCAGCATCTTCTCACGTTCGGTCATGGTAGGTTGGAAAGGGGTTAGGAGAGCGGGCATTCCATGATGAAGTTCACCAAGGTCTCACCGCGGATCGGCACCAGATTGTCGCGCACGTGAACGAAGCCATGGTGCTCGAAGAAAGGTCGCGCGGTGATCGAGACTTCGGCGAAGAGCTTCGGCGCACCCAGCCGCCGCGCTTCTGCCTTCACCGCGCTCATCAGCTCAGACATCACGCCGCGCCTCGCATAAGCGGGATCGACGTAGGTGCAGTCCACATGGCCGTCCGGATCGAGCTCGATAAAGCCGACCACGCGGCCATCGAGTTCCTTTACAAAAGGCTGCTTGAGCACGGCGCGCTTGGCCCAGTGCTCGAAGCCGATCGGCTTGCTCGCCCACGCTTCCAGCTGCGCAGGCGTGTAGTCCTTCGCCGCAAGCTGGTGGACGGCATCATGGTAGATTTGACCGAGGAAAAGGTGATCGCCCTCTTGATAGCGCCGAACCATGGCCGCTCTATGACAGCGCCAGTTCGCCCTGTCCAAGTCCTTTCCCTGCATGCCCGGATCCTTCGATTCCGAGCAGGAGTGCCTTCGCCTCCAGTCCGCCGGCGAAGCCGGTCAGCTTCCCATTCGAGCCGATGACGCGATGACATGGAGCGATGATCGAAATGGGATTCTTGCCATTTGCCGCACCCACTGCCCGGACTGCCGTGGGATTGCCGATCTGCTCGGCGATCTGTGCATAGCTGCGGGTCTCGCCAAAGGGGATGGTGGTCAGGGCATGCCACACGCTCCTTTGGAAATCGGTGCCCACGGTAAAGTCGAGTTTCACGGTGAATCGCTGGAGCTTGCCTGCGAAGTAGTCGCCCAGTTGTCGCTCTGCTTCGAGGAGCAGCGGGTGATCCTTGTTCTCCACCAGCTCGCCGAGCCGCACGCGGTCCGGGGCATCGTTCTCCCAGAGGATCGCGGCGAGGCCCTTGTCGCTGGCGACGAGCGTGAGTTCACCGACCGGCGAGGGCATCGTCTTGAAGTGGTAGCTCTGTTTGGCCGCTTTCATCATGCTGCAAGTATGCCCCGCTTTCGGAGAACTACTGGCCGTTTCCGGACATTGAAGTAAATATATTCGCGTGTCCGAAAATGGCGAGCGGACGGCTGGAGCTCGGCTAGCGTGCGCAGCAATTCACCCGGAGACAGCATGATCGACGAACGCATCGCATACAAGGCCATGACCTCGCGGGACCCGCGTTTTGACGGCGTGTTCTTCGTCGGGGTCACCTCCACCGGCATCTACTGCCGCCCGGTCTGCACGGTGAAATCGCCGAAGCCGGAAAACTGCCTCTTTTTCGAAAGTGCGGAGGCCGCGGAGAAGGCAGCCTTCCGCCCCTGCCTGCGCTGCCGCCCCGAGCTGGCCCCCGGCCAAGCTCCGGTGGATAACGCGCACCGCATCGCCCACCTGATGGTGCAGCGGATTCATGAGGGCCTCGCCGATGAAGGCGCGGGCCTGGAGGAAATCGCCGCGGAGTTCGGCATCAGCTCGCGGCAGTTGCGGCGCATCGTCCAGCAGGAGCTCGGCGTTTCTCCGATCGAGTTGCTGCAGACGCGGCGCCTGCTTTTGGCGAAGCAGTTGCTCACGGAGACCAAGCTGCCGGTGATCGATGTCGCCTTCGCCAGCGGTTTCTCCAGCTTGCGCCGCTTCAATGATGCTTTCAGCACGCGCTATCGCATGCCGCCCACCCGTTTGCGAAAAGAGGCGGCGGGAAATGTTGCCGCGATCGATGCCTCGGACACCTCCGTGCTTCAGCTTGGCTATCGGCCGCCCTATGACTGGGAGGGGACGCTCGCCTTCCTGCGCGGACGCTGCATCCGTGATGTGGAGCATGTGACGGAGGACAGTTACGCGCGCACCGTGCGGATCGGGAAGCACGCCGGCTGGGTGCGGGTGAAACATGCGCCGCAGAAAAATGCACTGCTGGTGGAGTTCACGCACTCGTTGACGCCGGTCTTGCCTGCCTTGCTCGGGAGATTGCGGAATCTCTTCGACCTCGCGGCACGGCCGGATCTCATCGCGGAGCATCTGGGAAAGGATGAACTGCTGAGGAAGAGCGTGGAGAATCATCCGGGCCTGCGGGTGCCGGGAGCCTTCGATGGTTTCGAAATGGCGATCCGTGCCATCCTCGGCCAGCAGATCACTGTGAAGGCCGCGACGACCATTGCATGTCGCTTCGCAGAGGCATTCGGCGAGGAGATCCACACGCCGATCCCGGAGCTATCGAAGCTTTCGCCGCTGCCCGCCAAGGTCGCGGCTGCAACCGTCGATGACGTTGCGAAGCTCGGCATCGTGAGCGCGCGCTCTGCGAGCATCATCGCCTTGGCGAAGGCCTATCACTCCGGCTTCTTGATCCTGGATGCCGGATCGAATCCAGAGGCAGCGATTGCCAAGCTGGTGGAACTTCCCGGCATTGGCCAGTGGACCGCGCACTACATCGCCATGCGTGCGCTACGCTGGCCGGATGCCTTTCCGAAGGAGGATATCGCCGTGCGGAACAAGCTGGGAGGGGTGAGTGCGAAGCAGGCGGAGGCGATGTCACAGGCTTGGCGGCCATGGCGAAGCTACGCGGTGCTGCATGTGTGGCGGAGTTTGTAGGAGGTCCGTCTTTCTAACGGACAGCGTGCTCCTTGATCCACTGCACCGAGAGATCCGGAAAATCGCTGCAAACCGCATCCACTCCCGCCGTTTCGAAGAGTGCTGCGTGTAGCGCCTCCACGGAAGGGCAGTTCTCCGGAAGCGCATCGCGATTCACCACGCCCGAGCAGATCCACAGCCCGGCTGCATGGGCATCGCTCGTGAAGCTGCTGGCCCGCACTTCCCCGGACTTGTCCCAAGAAACGACACGGCTGCTATTCGGGAAGACCGCATTCACAAAGCCCGCCAAGCTCTGCAACCCCGCTGGCGTGGAAAGCTGATCATAGTCCGAACCATCGGCTCCCGGCTTGCCGACGGTGAGGATCATCATGAGCTGTCCCTTCCATCCGAACTCCTCGCGGAAGCGGCGCAGCGTGCTCTGTTCGAAGCACTGGATCCAGCAGCCCTTGTCGCCTTCCTGCCCGTAGCCATAGCGGCGGAGCAGGTCATACACGATGCGTGCGATGTCGCGGCCTTCTTTGGCGTGGAAGGTCGGCTGCTTGATCTCCGTGAAGAGTCCTGTGGTCCGCCCGGTGCTGAAGTTCAGCCCTTGGATAAAGCGGATCTCTTCTTCCAGGGTGTGAAGCGGATAGCTGTAGCCATCCAGAGGGAAGCGTTTTGGAAGCACCGCCTTGCCGGTCTTCGGGTCGAAGCGCTGCGTGGCACTGAGCTGCTTGATCTCCGCCAAGGTGAAATCGATCGCGTAATATCGCCCGTCGCTGCGCTTGCGATCCGGGAATCGCTTGGCGACATCCGTGGTGGTATCCAGGTGGATGTCGTGCAGGACGATCGGCACCTCGTCCTTCGTCAGCACCACATCCTGCTCGAGGAAATCGGCACCTTGCGCGTGCGCCATCGCTTTCGCCGGAAAACTATGTTCGGGCAGGTATCCGCTCGCGCCGCGATGCGCGAAGACCGCGCGCTCGGCTGCCGGAGAAACGAGGGTACACAGGCCGAGGAAAAGCGGGATCAGGCGTCTCATGGGTGAATCGAATTCCCCAAGACCGCGGCTTCCTGTCTCTGTAGCCAATACAAAAAAGAGGGCGGACCCGTCACCGGATCCGCCCTCCTTTGAAATCAGTCGATCAGACGGTTCCGAAGATCGTCTTCCCGGCGGAGAGCAGGTCTTCGCAGGCTTCCTTCATCCGCTCGCAGAGGCCGAGTTCGGCCTTCTTGAGGTAGGAGCGCGGGTCGTAGGTCTTCTTGTCACCCACTTCGTGGTCGATCTTCAGCACGCCTTCGATGTTCTGGCAGATGTGCGTCACGATCGGACGGGTGAAGGCGTACTGGGTGTCGGTGTCGATGTTCATCTTCACCACGCCGTAGTCCAGGGTCTCGCGCAGGTCGCTTTCGGAGGTGCCGGAGCCACCGTGGAAGACGAGGTCCATCTCCGCGTCGGCACCGTACTTGTCGGTCACGGCCTTCTGGCCATCGCGGAGGATGGAGGGCTTCAGCTTCACCGCGCCCGGCTTGTAGGAGCCGTGGACGTTGCCGAAGGTGGCGGCGAAGAGGAAGCGACCGATCGGGTTGAGCGCCTCGTAAACTTCCACCATGTCCTCGGGGGTGGTGTAGAGCTTGTCGTGCGGCAGGCCGGAGGTGTCGTGGCCGTCTTCTTCACCGCCCACGCAGCCGGCTTCGACTTCGAGGATGATGTCCAGTTCGGCGCACTCCTTGAGCAGCTCCTTGGAAATCTTGAGGTTTTCGTCGAGCGGGACCACGGAACCGTCGAACATGTGGCTCTGGAAGAGCGGGCCCTTGCCAGCGGCGATGCGCTCGCGGGAGGCTTGCAGGAGCGGCTTCAGGAAGCCCTCGACCTTGGCCGGGTGGCAGTGGTCGGTGTGGAGCGCGATGAGGACATCGTACTTCTCCGCGAGGCGATGCACGGCTTCGGCCAGAACGATGGCGCCGAAGGCGGCGTCTTTCACGGAAGTGCCGGAGGCGAACTCGCCGCCGCCGGTGGAGACCTGAATGATGCCGTCGGACTTTGCCTCGGCGAACGCGCGCAGCGCACCGTTGATCGTGGGCAGCGAGGTGACGTTGATGGCCGGGTAGGCGTATCCGCCTTTCTGGGCGGCATCGAGCATGGCGCGGTATTGCGCGGGAGTTGCGACGGGCATAGCGGAAGTGGGGTAGCGGACGATTTTCCGGGGTGCAAGGCCGGAACGGGGCATGGGGCGTACGCAGTCACCGTGCCAGCAGCCTCATTCCGGAGAGGAAATGACCGCGAAGGCAGATGCCAGCGGGAGTCATGCTTTGATTCCTCGTTTACGCGCGAGGAACGACTTTTTCGTCACGATCAATTGCTTAGGAAAAATTGATATTAAATCTGAATTTGAAATCGGAGCCATTCTGTGCCAAGGAGTCTGCTGAATGTTCGCCGTATCCCGGAATCTCAGTGCCCCGCAGAACTTCATCTTCGCGGGCATCGTCGGGTGCTTGGTGTTTGGCTTTCTGACCTTCGTGGAGTTCTCGACTCCCACGTTCAAGCCGATCGGGGAGTCGGAGGTGCGCTATTTCCGTGGCCGGGCGGAGCACGTGACGGTGGCACCGATGCGCTACGGAGGACTGAACTACCGCATCTGGCTGGAGGATCAGCCCGTGGCCTTCCAACAGCTCAAGCTCTCAGGTGATAATCAGATCGATCCCGCCGAGTTCCGCGCGATCCAGCCGGGGGCGGAGATCGTGGTCGGCGTGGAGACGAGCAAAGTGGATCACCCCGGCGTGGACCGGAGGCTGAAGCAAGCGTTCCTGTCCTTTGTTTCGCTGGAAGCAGGCCAGAAGGCGATTGGATCGCTCGCGGACTACAATGCGGCGAAGGTGGCGAGCTCGAAGAAGGGGCTCTTCTTTCCCGGGATGCTCGCCTTGAGCATTGGCATGGTCGGGATCGGAATCGCCGCAGGCAGAGTGTCAACGAGGGAGGAAGACCATGAGCGTGCGATCCGGGAGCTGGTGCTCCGCCATCAGGCGGAGATCGCGGGAGATGATCCGGGCTTCCAGCCGGAGCGGCCGCTTCGGGAAGAGAAGGAAGCTTGAGGTCTCTAGGGGCCGCGTCTTCGTCTGAGGAAGTCGGCGGGCGAGACGCCGTGGATGCGCTTGAAGACGCGGGAGAAGTGAAAGGGGTCGAGCCGAAGCTCCTCGGCCACCTCGCGGACGATCCTGTCGCCGCCGTCGAGCAGCGCCGCCGCGTGGCTCATGCGGCAGCGCAGCAGCAAGTGGTAGGGAGATTCGTGGCCATGTAGTGCGAAGAGCCGTGAGAGGTAGGCGGTGCTGACATGGCAGGCCTCAGCAATTTCGGTGGCGGTGGCAAATTCGAGGAAGCGTTCCTCAATGCAGCGGCGGCATTTCAGGTAGGTCTGGAAGGACTGCTCGCGGCCACCTTCCGCCGGGGCGGATTCCGCCAGATTGAGCAGGATGATCTCGGCTTGGAGCGCCGCGATTCGCTCCGCTTGAGGACCTGCTTTCCTGCCGGTCGCGAGCAGGTGCTCGAAGGCTTCTTCCAGCTCTTCCGCATTGGCGGCGATGCGGCAGCTTCCTGGCAGGAGCCCGGCTTGGCGAAGCAGGTCCAGACCCTCGCGCCCGCTGAAATCGACGAAGTACTTCAGCGGTGGATCCTGCTCATCGGCCTCGATCCGGTGCGGGCATCCGGGGCCATAGGAAAAGATGCTGCCGCGGCGCAGCGGCCACTCCTTGCCATTCAGGATGACCTTCCCCGACCCACCGGCGACGAACTCCACGCAGAGAAAAGGGAAGTCGGCCCGCTCCACGCGGAAATCCGGCGCGCAGCACTCCCAGCCGCCACAGACCACCGTGAGCCGGTGACCTGCGGGAGGACTCAGATTCAGGTAAAAGCGCCGCGCCTCCCGCACTTGGCGGGAGACAAAGGATGGCGGCTCGGCGATGGCCCGGTTCACGATTTCCACGATGAATGTCCGCACGGCGGGGTCAAGAATCGTCATGGATCGGCGAAGATCCGCCATGGTCGGGCCGCGCGGATCCGGCCATCCTGCGGGGAAACCCATGAAATACCGCACGCTCGGCCATACCGGCCTGAATGTCTCCGTTCTCGGCTTCGGCGCGTCGTCGCTGGGCTCCGTCTTCCGCGAGGTCACCTTGGGAGACGCCGTCGCGACGGTCCAGGCGGCGCTGGAAGGCGGGATGAACTTCATCGATGTCTCGCCGTCCTATGGCGAGACGCTCGCGGAGCTCCGGCTGGGTCGTGCCTTGGAAGGAGTACCGCGGGATTCCTACATCCTCGCCACGAAGATCGGCAGCTACAGCGAGCCACGGGGTGACTACGATTTCTCCCGCGCCAGCACGGAGCGCAGCGTCGAGCACAGTTTGAAGCGGCTGGGGGTGGACTACATCGATCTCATCCAGTGCCACGACATCGAGTTCGGAGATCATGACCAAGTGATCAACGAAACCTTGCCCACGCTCCATAAACTGAAGGAGCAGGGCTTCGTCCGCCATGTCGGCATCACCGGCCTGCCGCTGAAAATCTTCCCTTCCATTCTCGACCGCGTGCCTCCGGGAACGGTGGAGACGATCCTGTCGTTCTGTCACTATGAGCTGAACGATACCTCGCTCGGGGATCTCATTCCTTACCTGCAAGAAAAGGGGGTGGGCATCATCAGTGCCTCACCAACCGGGATGGGCCTGCTCACGCAGCGCGGCGCGCCGGGCTGGCACATGGCCAGCGAGACCATCCGGGCGGGCTGCCGGAAGGCGATGGAGCATTGCCGGTCCAAGGGCGTGGATATCGTCCAGTTGGCGCTGCAGTTCGCCTGCGACAACGAGGCGATCGCGAGCACGCTGGTGGGTTCCGCGAATCCGGATAATATTCGCGCAAACATCTCCTATCTCGATCAACCGCTCGACCGGGAACTCCTCGCCGAGGTGATGGAGATTCTGGAGCCGATCCATAATTTCAACTTCACCCGCGGCCTGCCCCAGCACCGCGATCCGATCCTTGCCTGAATGCGCTTCTTCGACCTAAGCCAGCCGCTGTTTGACGGTTGTCCGAATTGCCATGTGCATCCGCCGGTGAACCTGCCGCGCACCGCGGATCACCCATCGGATGGATGGCGGATGGAGGAATTTCACATGACCTCGCACACCGGCACGCACCTGGACGCGCCGCTGCACAAGATTGCGGGCGGAGCTTCGATCGATGCCTATCCGCTGGAAACCTTCGCGGGGGAGCAGGTGATTCTCGATCTGACGCATCTGGATGCGAGCCATCCGATCGGGCCGGATGAACTCGTTGCGGCGGGAGCCGTGTCGGGAAAGATCCTGCTGTTGAATACCGGTTGGGGTCATAGGCGGGCGAAGACGGAGGAGTGGATTCACCGCTCGCCCTACCTTTCACCCGCCGGAGCGGAGTGGGTCGTGGAGCATGGCGTGAAGGCGGTGGGGATCGATCATTTCTCGATCGGAGGCACCGGCCCCGACAACACGCCGACCCACGAGGTGCTGCTAGGGAATGGCGTCTGGGTGATCGAGGAGCTTTGTTTCCGCGAGGGCTGGCGCGAATTTGCGGATGGTGCCACCTTCATGGCGTTGCCCTTGCTGGTGCCCGGTTTCTCGGGGTCGCCGTGCCGTGCGGTGCTCGTGAGGGATTCCCGGTCTTAACCGGACCAGCAAACAGCCTTATGAACACCTTCAGCATCGGCAACGTGGAGATCGATATCGCCGGTTACTTGGATACAAGGATCGAGGATGGCACCCTTGTGGCCTTCTTTCCTGAATCGGACTTTGCAAATGCCAGATTCACGGTTGTTACCGTAATGCGGGACGGAGGCGAAGTGCCGCGTGCAGCGGAAAAGATCATGGAGGATCGTGCCGCGAAAATCGGTGCCAAACTCCATATCGAAGAGAACTTCGTCTGGTACTACACGGTAGAGATCGCTTCAGAGGGAACATCGGGAAGCAAGATGCACTACTGGTTTGTTGGTATGGGAGGGCATGCCGTCGTGGTGTCCTGCTTCATCGACGCCGCGCAAAGTGATTCCATCGATGCTCGGCGTGTCTTGGACTCAATACTTGTCTCGGTAAAATCCATCCGGAGGAAATCCATAGACTGATTCGTTCTTATCGATCTCCGATCTCATGATCATGGTCCCGACATGAAACTGCTGGTACAGATCCATCCGGATGACAACGTCGCCGTCGCTCCGCAGGCTATCCCCGCGGGTACGAAAAGTGACAGGGCACTTGTCTTTGCGGACATTCCCGCAGGCCACAAGGCGGCGCTGCGCCCCATCTCCTCCGGCGAACCCGTCGTCAAATACGGTTTTCCCATCGGGATTGCGACCGAAGACATAGCAGCAGGCGAGCATGTCCACGTGCACAATGTGCGCACCGGGCTGGCGCTCGACACCGAGTTGAAGTACGATGATCATCGTAGCGAGATGGCCGCGGCTGGAACGGCGCCTGCTTTCATGGGGTATCGACGTCCCGATGGCCGTGCGGCGACGCGGAACGAGATCTGGATCGTCAATACGGTGGCCTGTGTGAACGTTCCCAGCCAACGCATCGCGGACCTCGCGGCGCGGGAGTTCGTCACGCCTGGCGGGCCCATTGACGGTATCCATGCTTTCACTCATCCCTACGGCTGCTCGCAGCTCGGCGATGATCTCGGCTACACCCGGAAGATCCTCGCGGGTCTGGTCCGGCATCCGAATGCCGCGGCGGTGTTGATCCTCGGACTCGGCTGCGAGAATAATACCCTGAAGTCCTTCCTCGCCGAAGCCGGCACGCTCGATCCGCAGCGCGTGCGCTTTTTCAACGCGCAGGAAGTGCAGGACGAGATCGAACATGGCCTTGAGGCGATGCGCGATCTCGTGAGCTATGCTTCGCAATTCAAGCGCGAGCCGATCCCGGCCTCCGAGCTGGTGCTCGGCATGAAGTGCGGTGGAAGCGATGGCTTCAGCGGCATCACCGCGAACCCGCTGGTGGGCCGCATCGCGGATCGCCTTTGCGCTTGGGGTGGCACCGCGATTCTTACCGAGGTGCCGGAGATGTTTGGTGCGGAGGCCCCGCTCTTCAGCCGCTGTGATCGCCAGGAAACCTTCGATGAAGCGCTGGGCATGGTGAATCGCTTCAAGGACTACTTCCGCCGCCATGGTGAGGAGGTCCACGAGAACCCTTCGCCCGGGAACAAGGACGGTGGCATCACCACGCTGGAGGAGAAGTCGCTGGGCTGCATTCAGAAGGGCGGACGGGCACCGGTGAAGCAGGTGGTCGGCTACGGTGAGGCCGCTGAGCAGGGATTGGGTGGCCTCTGTCTCGTCGAAGCGCCCGGCAATGACGGGGTCTCCAGCACCGCGCTGGCTGCGGCGGGAGCACACGTGATTCTTTTCACCACTGGCCGCGGCACGCCGCTGGGTGTGCCGGTGCCCACGCTCAAGATTGCCTCGAATCACGAGCTCGCCGCGCGCAAGCCCAACTGGATCGACTACGATGCCGGGCAGTTACTCGACCCGGATGTGGATCCCGCCACGGTGACCGATGGCCTGATGTCGCTGATTCTCGAAACTGCTTCCGGCAAGGAGGCTCGCAATGAACGCAATGGCTTCCGCGAGATCACGATCTGGAAGCAAGGTGTAACGCTTTAAGAAAGGCTCTTTCGTTCTTCCCTCATGATCCTCCAGTTCGGTGCCGGCAATTTCCTCCGCGCGTTCGTCGATCTCTTCGTTTCCCAAACCGGCTTCGATGAAATCGTGGTCGTCCAATCCACGGGGATCGAACGCGCTGAAGCCTTGAATGCGGCCAAGGGTCGCTATCATGTCGCCGTTCAAGGTTTTGCAGATGGGCGCGTGATCGACGAAACGGACGAGGTCAGCTCCATCAAGAAGGCGCTGCATGCCGGGACGCAGTGGAGCGAGGTGCTGGAGATCGCCCGCTTGCCGGAGTTGCGCTGGATCGTCTCGAACACCACCGAGGCAGGCTTCGCCTTGGACGAGGCGGATGTGGAGAATGTGGGTATCCCCCAATCCTATCCGGCGAAGTTACTCGCGGTGCTACTCGCGCGGCACGCTGCCGGTTTGCCGGGACCGGTGATCCTGCCTTGTGAACTCATTGAGCAAAACGGCAGCAGGCTCCGCGAGTTGGTGCTGGAGCAGGCGAAGCGCTGGACGGTGCCTGCCGATGCAATCGAGTGGCTGGAGCAGAGCTGCACTTGGGTGAACAACCTGGTGGATCGCATCGTGCCCGGGCCGCCGAAGAAACATCCGTTGCTGGGCAAAGATCCGCTTTTGCTGAGTGCGGAACCTTTTGCGTTCTGGGCGATCGAGACTGCCGGTGCTTTTGATCTGGAGCACCCCGCAGTGGTGACGGCTGCGGACATCTCGCCCTATTATCTGAGGAAGGTCCGGATCTTGAATGGGCTTCACTCGGCGCTGGTGAGCCATGCCCTGCCCATGGGGATCGAGACGGTCCGCGAGTGTGTGGAACATCCGGAAGTGGGTCCTTGGCTGGAGGATCTTCTCTTCAATGAAATCGTGCCGGTGCTGGAAGGGCGGGTGGACGATCCGGTGGCATTTGCAAAGACGACGCTGGATCGCTTTCGGAACCCTTTCTTGGAGCACAAGCTTTCGTCGATTGCGCTGAATCACGAGAGCAAGGTGCAGGTAAGGTTGCTGCCGACCTACGAGGAGTATCGTGCCAAGTTCGGGAAAGAGCCGGCGTTGTTGTCGCGGGTGATCGGAGTGTGACGCCGCAGAAGTTCGACAGGCGTGGACTGCCGGCGGGGGTTTTGGTAAGGGAGAAAAATCCGCTCATGCGATTCCGCTGGCACAAATCCTTCACCTTCTGGCTCGGCGTCCCGGGGCTGCTGTTCTTGGTCTGGATCTGGTTCCTATCCGCGGAGCATCGCACGGATCTTTCCGTAAGCGGTCCGGTGACCGTGTTCGTAGCCAATGAAGCGGGCTTCATGCGGGTGACCTGCTGGAAAGATCCGGCGGCGATGGGGTGGTCGGACTACAATGCGAGTCACATGCGCAGCCGCCATTCCGCGAGGCTCTTCCCTGGCTTTGCGTGGCGGATGCAGACGCACAGCGGGGTATTCGACTTCTGGTTGTCGCATTGGCTGGCGCTTTTCGTTTACCAGCTCCTCTGGGGGCTCGCCATCGCGTGGCGTTGGCGGAAGTTCAGGCCTTCCCTTGCGCCCCGTTTACCAGCGGAAGCGTGACGACGAAGCAGGCTCCGCCCCGCGAACCCTCTTCGTAGCGGACCGTGCCACCCATGGCGGCCACCAATTCGTGAACGATGTGAAGGCCGAGACCGGTGGAGATCTCGCCGCCGGTGGGCCGGGCGCTCAGGCGCGTGAATTTCCGGAAAAGCAGCGGACGTTCTTCCAGCAGCACCCCGGGGCCTTGATCATCGATGCGGAAGATTCCGGAGCCCGCTTCTCTTCGCAGCGAGATCTGCACCAACGAACCTTTCGGGGAAAACTTCAGCGCGTTCGAGATCAGGTTCTCCAGCGAGCAAAGCAGAGAACGGCGATCCGCGTTCACGGGGATGTGGTCGTGCTCGCTGGCCAGCTCCAGGGTGATGTTCTTTGTGCGCCCGTGCTGGCTGAAGGATTTCAGTGCCTGTTCCGCATACTCGCGCAGGCACAGCGGCACGAAGCCCATCTGCGCCTTCGTCTCTTCAAGGCGGCGTGTCTGGAGCAAGGATCCGACGATCTCAAGCGCCCGGGAGACGGAATCCTTGATGCTATTCACCAAAGTCGTCTGGCGCGGGTCGAGATCCATGGCGCTTTCGCCAAGCATGGCTGCCGCAAACTGCACGCCACCCAGGGGATTCTTCAGATCGTGGGCCACCACCTCGACCAGGCGATTCCGTTCGTCGATCGTGGCCGCAAGACGCTTGCGGGTATTCTGGAGATTCAGGTGGACCTGCACGCGGCTGAGCAGTTCCGGCCCGTGGAAAGGCTTGGTCACGTAATCGACCGCGCCCGCGCCGAGAGCCTCCATGATGAAGCTCTTGTCGGTTACCGCGGAAAGGAAGATCACCGGGATTTCCCGCCACTCTTCCTGCGATTGGAGCTTCCGGCAAAGATCGAAGCCGGTCATGCCCGGCATCATCACATCCAGCAGGATCAGGTCCGGCCGTGCGGTGCGGAGTTTCGCCAAGGCCTCCTCGCCGCTGCCGGCCGCGATGATCTCATGGCCCTGCCGCAAGAGCAGGGGCCCTACCACCTGGATGTTCTTCGGCTCGTCATCGACCACGAGGATCAAGGACGAGTTGCTGGTTACGGGCAGCGGATCAAACATGGGCATCGGCGAGGCTATCGATCAGTCCGGGGAATCGTGCCAGAACCCTGCCAGCTTCGGCAAAGTCCATATTTCCGGCAGCGGCATTCAGTTCCGCGGCATAGGCGGTGAGGGGCGGGCAGCGGTGCTTTCCCGCAAGCAGGTCGAGGGTTTCGGCGAAGCGCAGCGTGGCCTGGGCGGGCACCAGCTCGACGAGCTCCGGCAAGAGGGTATCCCTCATGGCGGCAAGCTCGCCTTGCAAGGCAGGCCACTCCTGGCCATGGGAAACGGGCTCGGACTGTTGTTCCGGCTGCGGCCTGCGGGTGGCTCCGGCTGAGTGGACGGGCAAAAATTTCGCGAGCTCCAGATAGAGGCGCTCGCGGCTGACCGGCTTGCTCGCGAAGCCGTCGAAAATTCGTTTCAGCTCCTCCTGATCTTCGAGGAGGGAGGATGCGGTCATTGCCACCAGCGGGAGTTTCTCCATACCGGCATCCGACTTCAGCATCAGGTGGGCGGAAGGACCGTCCACTACCGGCATGCGGATGTCCATCAGCACCACGTCCGGCATTTGGCGGCGGCAGAGCGCCACGGCCTGCTCGCCGTCCTCGGCTTCCAGAACCTGATGGTGACTGCCTTCGAGATAGCCGCGGATGAGATCCCGGTTCAGGGGCACATCGTCCACGACGAGCACCTTCGAGGGGGCCAGACGATTGAAGTCCACCGTCTTGCCGATATCTTCCTCTTCCTGGTCCGGCATCTTGTTGAGGACGCGCTGGACCGGGACGCTGACCGAGAAAACGGAGCCCTTGTGGATCTGGCTGAGGACCTTGATCTCCCCGTTCATCAATTTCACCAGGCGCTCGCTGATGCTCAGGCCCAGACCGGTGCCGTGGAAATTCCGGCCGTGCTGGGTTTCGACCTGGTAGAAAGGGCGGAAGATTTCGGTCACCTTGTCGCCCGAGATCCCGATGCCGGTATCGGACACCCTGAAGTGGAGTGTCACCTCGTCGGAGGCCGCGTGGCTGTCGGCGCTTACCGTGACGAGCACACTGCCCCGCTTGGTGAATTTCACCGCATTCCCGATCAGGTTCACGAGCACCTGGCGGAGGCGGAGGGCGTCGAAGAAAAGGAAAGGGGGGACGCCCGCTTCCAACTGCACGGAATATTCCAGCCCTTTTTCCTGGGCGCGGAAGGAAAAGAGGGTCTCCAGGTTTTCCGCGAAGCGCTTCATCTCCACCGTTTCCGGGTGAAGTTCCATCTTCGCAGCCTCGATCTTCGAGAGGTCGAGGATGTCATTGATGAGGGAGAGCAGGGAAGTGCCGCTGGTGACGATCGCCTTCGCGAAGTGCTTCTCCTGCGGCTTGTCCACCACGTCGTGGAGCAATTCCCCGAAGCCGAGGATGGCATTCATGGGCGTCCGGATCTCGTGGCTCATCATGGCCAGGAAATCGGTCTTCGCCTTGTCGGACTGGACGGCCTTCTCCTTTTCGAACTGGAGACGCTCCTGCCGCTCCTTGCCCATCAGGAAGAGGGCCAGCAAGAGGGTGCCCACCACACCTGCGGTGATCGCGACCACGCCGGTGGTCACCACCACCGTATTGGTGTCCTTGAAGCTCCGGACCAACTGCTGCTGGTGTGCCTTCAGGACTTCCATCTCGTCCTTCTGAAGGTTTTCCACGGCCGTCCGGAAATGGTCCATCAGCTCCTCCCCGCGGACCGCGGCGACGAGATCGACGGCAGCTTCTAGGCCCTTTTCCTTTCGCACCGCGATGGCCTCCTCCAGCTCCTGCTTTTTCTGGCCGGCGGCCTCCGCGATCATGGTGACCGCTGCGGTTTGGCGTGGATTTTTTTCGGCAAGCGCGGCGAGCCGGGTGAGATGGCTGTCGAGCACCTTGGTCGCTTCCCGGTACGGCTCCAAGTATTCCTCCTTGCCGGTCAGCAGGTAGTCGCGCTGGTTGCCTTCCAGCTCCGCCATGGCGGTCACGCAGGTCTGGAGCTGGAGCAGGATCACGCGGGTGCGGTCCACGGCGCCGAAATCCGTCAGATTCGTGCGTGTGTTCCGTACCGAGGTGATCGCCCCGTAGATGATCATCACGAGCGCGACCAAGGCCGGTCCCAAGTAGCGGGCTTTCAGATGCCGACGCATCATGCAGGCTGCAGAGGTGACTTCAGATTACGGGGGTGAGGCGAACATTTGAACATCGGTGAAAACAAGCCGTTTCGAGTCTCCGTGAAAAATGCACACCCCGGGAATTTTGCAACCCGGGGAGACTCGGTGATTTTCCTAGGTCGCGCTTTGCACAGGCTGAGGCTGGGGCAGGAAGCAGTCTGCATGCGTCTGCCGGATCGCCGAGGGAGCGGAGGTCGTCCCGATCCCTTAACTACGGGGTTTTGGCGCCGGAGAGTCCTCAGAAAGGCCGGTGGCACAAGGCCTGCCAATAGAAAAGGGAGAGCGCGGCTCCCCGGGTGGTCCGGAGGGCCAAGCGCTCCCTAACCAGCAACATTCGATACCCATGAATTCCTTGGAAATCAAAGGCAACTGGAACATCGCCAAAGGCAAGCTGAAGCAGAAGTGGGCCGAGCTCACCGACGACGATCTCGATTATGTCGAAGGCAAGCAGGACGAGCTTCTGGGCCGCATCCAGAAGCGCACGGGCGCCACCCGTGAAGAGGTCGAGAAGGAGATCAAGGCTTCCTGCGACTGTCGTTAAGGCGCTTCTTCCCACCCTCGTGCTCCGGAAAGTCCGGGGCACGAAGGGGCGGGAGTTCTAATCCAAACCCATACCTGTCATGAGCACTCTTGGACTTATCCTCCTTATCGTTCTTCTTCTGGCGCTGATCGGCGCGATTCCTACCTGGGGTCACAGCAGAAGCTGGGGCTACGCGCCTAGCGGCGGCCTCGGCTTGCTGTTAGTCGTGGTGATCATTCTCGCCGTGCTGGGATATATTTGAGCGGACGGACCGGCTCACTTGGCCTCGCGGATCACCAGGATCACGCTGTCGCGCTCCTTGGTGACCTGCGGGCTGAACCCGACGGTCATGAGGTAATCGCCCGACCATGAACCTTCGCCGGAGATCGGGGACTTGGTGTCGGGGTAGAGGTTCACTTCGCGGACCGAGTAGCGCTTCGCCGGATCGAGGCCCTTCAGCTTCACCGCACCATCGCTGCCGAGGTTCTTGCGTGAGCCGGTGACGAGGTAGTTGAACCACACGGCTTCCTGCTTGGACTCGTTCACGTACATCAGCGAAGCGAAGTCATTCGTGTAGGGCGAGACGAGGCGGTAGAGATCGCCTTGCCAGATCGTGGGCCCGAGTTCCTTGTAGAGCTTCAGGGAATCCTGGGTGAAGCGGAGTTCCTTCTCATCGAGATGTGAAACCACGATGTCGTGGCCGAACTTGCCCATGAGGGCCACATCGGTGCGGTACTTGATCGGCTGCTTGCCCCAGTCCGTGACGTGGGCAGCCATGGTGATGGAGGGGAAGAACTTCGAATACTCCCACTGCATGTAAACGCGGTCGAGAGGATCGGTGTTATCGCTCGGCCAGAACTCGGTGAAGTACTTGAGCGCGCCGTAGTCCGCGCGGCCACCGCCACCAGCGCAGAGCATGATGGGAAGCTTCGGATACTTTTGGCGGAGACGCTCCATCACGGAGTAGAAGCCCTTCACGTAATCGACGTAGAGGTGGGCCGGATATGGGTTGGTGGCGGACTTCGCATTGAAGATCACCGCATTGCAGTCCCACTTGATGTAGCCCAGCGTGGGGTTTTCGGTGAGGATCTTGTCCACGATGCCGAAGACGAAGTCCTGCACCTCGGGATTCGAGAGATCGAGGACCAGCTGGTTGCGGTAGTAGTGCGGCTCGCGATTCGGGGATTGGATCACCCATTCCGGATGCTTGGTGTAGAGCTCGCTCTTCGGGTTCACCATTTCCGGCTCCAGCCAGATGCCGAACTTGATGCCGTTGGTCTCGGCTTCCTTCACCAGATGGCCGATGCCGTGGGGGAGCTTCAGCTTGTTCGGCTCCCAATCGCCGAGTCCGGCGTGGTCATCATTGCGCGGGAACTTGTTTCCGAACCAGCCATCATCGAGGAGGAAGACATCGCTGCCCAGCTTCTTTCCATCCTTGATGAGCGCGGCGAGCTTTTCCTCGTTGAAGTCGAAATAGGTAGCTTCCCAATTGTTGAGGATGGTCTGGCGGGTGCCTTCGCCTTCCAGCACGCGGTGCTTGCGAGCCCAGCGGTGGAGATTGCGGCTGGCATCGCCCGAGCCGGTGCCGGACCACGTGTGGATGAGGGCGGGCGTGGTGAATTCCTTCTTCGGCGCCAGCGTGTATTCGGAGGCGAAGGGATTGATGCCGGCGATGACCCGGAGGTTGCGCGCGGGGTCGACCTCCAGGGCGATCTGATAGTTGCCGGTCCATGCCAGGTTGCAGGCGATGACCTCGCCGTTGTCTTCTTCGACCGGGCCGTTGATCCCGATCATGAAGGAGGGCGGCTGGAAGAGATTGGCGCGGGTGCCGAGCTTGGAATCGAGGATCTTGATGCCTGCGCCGAGTTCTTCGGATTCGGGCTGCATTTCGCGGGCCCAATCGCCGTGGTAGTGGGTGAGGTAGTGATGCTTGCCGGTGAGGAAGAGATTGGCAGAGGCGTATTTCTGCATCTTCACCGCACCCTCTTCGCCATGGCTGATGACGGACCACTGCTCGATCACGTCTTCCTCGATGTAGGCCTTGTAGTAGAGGGTGACGTGGAAGGGATGGGCGGGATCGACCAGCTTGACGGTGGTGAGCTGGACATCGTTCGCGAGTTGCTTCGCCTCGTGGCTCTCGTAGTTCAGGACGAGGGAGGCATCGCCATCCGAATGCGTGACCTGGATGGCGGGCTCGAGGAGATTGCGTGACCCCGCGGTGGTGTAGGCGGCCCCGTAGACGCCGGTCGGGTCATCGGCGGCCTTCCGGCGGTCCGGGAGCTTGGCGTACTCGGCGGCATCGGCGAGGCGCTTGCCGTGGTGGATGACCAGCGGTTCCTTGCCAGCCTCGACGCGGAGGACCAGAGCGGAGTGCTTCGTTTCGATGGCGATTTCGCCGGCGGATGCGGTGAGCGTGCCGGTGGCCACCACCAGCGGGATGAAGCGGAAGGGTGTCATGGGTCTGGGGTCTTAGAGAGGAAAGAAGGGTTTGATCCTGTCATTCTCCCCGAAGGTTCCCGGGCAAGGCCATCCTTTTCCCCGACAGGTCACCCAAAATGGTTTGATGGGTGGACGGGAGGATGGAATCCGGTGCCTGTTCCGCCTGTTATAACTGGAAAAATAACAGGTGCGAGGGAAGGGGAACGAACTTCCGACATTGAACGTCGATGCGGGGGATCCGTGTGGAGTGGAAGGGTGGATCGAGAGCACGCTGGTGGGGGAGTTTGGCGGATGCGGGGGCGGGTTTCTACTGCCAGAACGGGCTTCGAAAAGCGGCACGCCGGTTGCCCTTAATGCGGGCATTGAGGGTGGCTTCCTCGTTCTCGTGAACGAGCCTGCAGCGGGTGAAGAGATGCCGGGAGGGAACTAAGGAACAAACTCGATCTCGATGCCCTTTTTTCGCCAGGCGTCGGCGAACTCCTTTTCGAGTTTTTCGAAGGTGCTGCCGCCGAGGAGCGGGGCGAGGGCGTCCTCGTCGTTCTTTCCGGCGCGGAGGGCCTTCAGGTATTCGGTGATGCGGTAGGACTTTCCGCCGCCCTCCATGTGCAGGAAGTAGTGGGTGAGGAGCAGGGCGAAGCCGTAGTTGAAGTTCGCATTCCGGCCCGCGAAGTAGCTGTAGTCCATCAACAGGAATTGCTTCAGCCGGGGTGCGCGCAGTTTCTTGCCGAGATTCCTGCCGAAGCGACCGTCCTCACCGTAGGCGGTCACGTAGTTGAGCACGATGTTTCCCTGCGGATCCGGGCGGAAGTGGCCCCAGGTGTAGGGAGTGGAAGCGAGGTATTCGGCGAGGCCCTCGACCAGCCAGCCATTGCGGGAGGAGCGCATGTATTCGCGGGTCGTGAGCTGGTGCGCCAGCTCGTGGATCAGCACCTTGTTCTGCTTGGCGGTATCGAGGCTGAAGCCGGTGGAGGTGCGGGTGAGGCCGAGGCTTTCCATGGGCACCATCACGACTCCGGTGGAGGGGACATAGCAGCCGGCCGAGCCCGCCGGGCCTCCTGCCTGAATGTAGCCGTTCATGCTCTGGAACAGCAGGACATCCAAACGCCCCTGCCGGATCACCCCGGAGTGCAGGGCGAGCGGGACGCTGGTGGCGTATTTGTGAGTCGTCTCGAACATCATCGCGAAGTTCCGCAGGACGTCTTCCGTCAAGCGGGCATCGCAGGTGAAGCGGTAGTGGGGGCTTTCGTAGATGTAGCGTCCGGTCTTCGCGTCCTCCGAGACGACCTTTGATTGGGAGGCACCATCCATGCGGATTTCGCGCGGCCATGCGTAGCCGAAGTTCGTCTGGACCGGTGTCTGCGCTGCCGTGCCGGGAGTCGCCGGGGCGGCTGGTGCTACGGACTGCAGGCGGACGAGAGCCTGCCGGTCGGCGGGGCTGAGATCGGCCACGGGAGTGGCGAAAGTCCGGCCGTTTTCGAAGGCGAAGATCGCATTCGCGCCGTCGACCTTCACGAACTCCGCTTGGAAGGTGCGGCCTTGGGTGTTGGTCCAAGTCCGCTGCTCCGCATGACTCTTCGCGCAGGAGAGGGCGAAGAGGAGGCCGGAAAGAAAGGCGCCATGACGGGAGGTCATGGCGCATTAAAGATCCGCTTTGCCGGAATTTCCGAGGAAATTTCCCTAACTCCTCAGCGTTGGACGATCACCGGCGTGCCGACGCGGACGGCATCGTAGAAGCGCTTGGCGTGGCGCTTTGGCAGGCGCACGCAGCCGCTGGAGGCGGGATAGCCGGGGACATTTCCGGCGTGCAGGCCGTAGGCACCGCTGAAGCGGAGGAAGTAGGGCATCGGCACACCTTGGAACTTGCTGCCAGCAGGACGACCACCCTTCCGGATGTCGATGTTCTCCTTCACGACTTTTCCGTTCTTCACGTAGTTCCCGTAGAGGGAGGAGCGATGGTCGGCGTCCTTTTCGACCACGCTGAAGCGGCCGCGCGGCGTGTCCTTGCCTTCGCGGCCGGAGGAAATCGGGGCTACGGCGACCATCTTGTCGTGCTGGTAGAGGTAGGCTTTTTGTTCGCCGAGCTTCACCAGGATCTTGCGGTTCCGGGTGCCGCCGCGATCCATCATGCCGCCCAATTCGGGGACGGAGGCGCAACTGGCGAAGAACAAGGGTAGGGCGGCGAGGGCGAGCCAGAGGGCCCGCGCGGGACGGTTCGAAGTGCGGTTTTTCATGCGTGGCGACAGGGCTGCCCTGTCCCACGGCTTGGCCGTCCCGTCAACCTATCAGGGGTGATTTTCGGGCCCCGGCGGCCATTTCTGAATGCCCCTATTGCGTTTTGGTCGTCGCGACCTGTGGCCTGCGGATCTCAAGGTGTTAGGTTTGCTCCTGCTCTTCCTTGCAGGCGCTGCCCCCTGAAACCCAAACCCCAACCAGGAAAAACCGAACACATGAAAGTCACATTCCGCCATGCACTCCTCTCGCTGGCGATTCCCGCTGCCTTGCTGGCTCCAGCGAAGGCGCAGGATGCCCTTGCCGGCCTCGCTCCCAAGAACCGGCTCGTCTTTTTCAGCGCGAATAACCCGGGGAGTGTCGAGGTCCTGAAAGTTACCGGTCTGCAGAGGGGAGAAAGGCTTCTTGGCATCGACCGCCGCCCGGCGACCGGGCAGCTTTTCGGGCTAGGGAGCAGCAGCCGCCTCTATGTGATCGATACGGAAACCGGTGCGGCGACTGCCTTGGGCAGTGCGGCCTTCACCCCGGCGCTCAGCGGGACAAGCTTTGGTTTCGACTTCAATCCGGTGGTCGACCGGATCCGGATCACCAGCAATACCGGGCAGAACCTCCGTGCCGATCCGAATACGGGCCTGATCGCTGCCACCGACACGGCGCTTGCCTATGCGGCAGGAGATCCCGGTGCGGGTTCGGTTCCGGGCGTGGCGGGTTCCGCCTATACCAACAGTGTCAGCCCGACCCCTGCGGCTACCACGCTCTACAACCTCGACGTGACCCGCGACGTGCTGGTGACCCAGAATCCGCCGAACGATGGAGCCCTGAATACCGTGGGTGCGCTCGGGGTGAATGCCACCAAGCTTGCGGGGTTCGATATCTCCGGCGGCACCGGCACGGCTTACGCGAGCATCCAGAAGAAGCTGGCCTTCGGAAAGAGTGCCCGTGCTTCGCTCTACACGATCAACCTTGCCACCGGGCAGGCCACCTTGGTTGGCAAGATCAGCGGTCCCTACCCGATCACCGACATCACGGTCCTGAACACTTTCGCCCAGTAGAGGGGACCTATTTTCCCCCCTACAAAACAAAACCCAAGGGAATCGGGGCGATGGCGCTCCGGTTCCCTTATTCTTTTTCGCCCACGCGATTTGCTCAGGCCACCGGCTTCAGCAGGTAGCCCGCGACCCAGCCTTCCTGACCTGCGGCATTGCGGCACCAGTGCCAGCCGTGGATCTGCTTGAGGGAGTCCAGTTCATCGCCGCGGCGGATCACCAGCACGGTGGGATCGAAGGCCTCGATCGCGGCGAAGCGTCCTTCGCCCAAGGGTTCGAGGATCTGCTCGGGGACGTAGCCGTCATTGCCATTATCGTCTTCCGCCCAGACCCAGCCGGGCCAAGCGCGATCCACAGGGCCTACCGTGACTTCGTCTCCGGGCTCCAGGCGAAGCGGGTCGCTGTCCTTTTCCTCGTAATCGGCGTTGGCGGTGAAGCGTGGCATGAAGAGAGGATGTAGCAGTACGGCGGGAAGGGGCAAGGATGCTTGAGGGGTGGAATTACCAATCATCAATCTTCCCGTCACCGAACGGAGTGCCGCTTCGCGGGGAACGGAAGATAAAGAGAGGAGATCGGAGGATGCGGCTGGTTGCCGCTAAAGTGCGACGGCCATAGACGCGCCGCTACATTTTTCCTGACCGCTCCTGCGGAGCCTTGTCCTTTGTCCTTCCTCCCGGCATGTCCTGCGGCGTGAGCGCCGACCTGATCCTTGATACCCTCCGTGACCGTTTCGGGCATGCGGGGTTTCGCGGCGGGCAGAGGGAGGTGGTGGAAGGTTTGATCGATGGCCGCTCGATGCTGGCGGTCTTCCCGACGGGCGGGGGGAAGTCGCTATGCTACCAATTGCCGGCACTTTTGCTGGATGGGGTGACGCTGGTGGTTTCTCCACTGATCGCGCTGATGAAGGATCAGGTGGATGCGCTGCGGGCGAAGGGGGTGGCGGCGGCGCGGCTGGACTCCACGCTCGAGCGGGAGGAATACGAGGCGGTGATCCGCTCGCTGGGGGACGGCTCCTTGAAGCTCCTGTATGTGGCACCGGAGAGGCTATCCAACGAGGGCTTCCGGGCCCGGCTGAAGAAGCTGCGGATCGCGCTGGTGGCGATCGACGAGGCGCATTGTATTTCCGAATGGGGCCACAATTTCCGGCCGGACTACCTGAAGCTTGCGAAACTGTGCCGTGACCTGAAGGTGCCGCGGGTGCTCTGCCTCACCGCGACCGCCACGCCTGCGGTGGCGAAGGATATCCGCAAGGGTTTCCGGATCACGGAGGGCGATCACATCCAGCTCAGCTTCCACCGGGCGAACCTGGACCTGCGGGTTTCACCGTTGTCCGCGGGCGAGCGGAAGGCTCACCTGCTCCGGCGCCTGAAGGAAAGCGAGGGGCCTGCGGTGGTGTATGTGACCCTGCAGCACACGGCGGAAGAGGTGGCCACCTTTCTCCAGAAGAACGGCCTGCCTGCCCGTGCCTATCATGCGGGCCTGCCTGATGAATTCCGCGCCTCGGCGCAGGAGGATTTCATGGCGGGAACTACGAGAGTCATCGTAGCAACGATCGCCTTCGGCATGGGGATCGACAAGGCGGACATCCGTGCGGTCTATCACTACAACCTGCCGAAGAGCATCGAGAACTACACCCAGGAGACCGGCCGTGCCGGGCGCGATGGCAAGCTGTCCGCCTGCGAGCTGCTGGCCTGCGGCGATGACCTGGTGACGCTTGAGAATTTCATCCATGGCGACACTCCCTCGCCGGCGGCGGTGCGGCACTTCATCGATCACGTTCTGCGGCTGGGGAACGAGTTCGATCTATCGACCTACGAGCTGTCCTCGGTGAATGATATCCGGCCGCTGGTGGTTGGCACCTTGCTTACCTACCTGGAGCTAGAGGGCATCATCGAGGCGACCCGGATGTTCTGGTCGACCTACCAGGTGAGACCGCTGCGCGACATGGAGTCGATGCTGGCCGGCTACGATGCACGGCGGAAAACCTTCCTGCGGAAGATCTTCGCGGCCGCGAAGGAGGGACGGAGCTGGTTCACCTTCGAGATCCAGGAAGTCGCGATGAATAGCGGCGAGGACAAGCAGCGGATCGTGGCGGCGCTGACTTATCTGGAAGAGGCGGGTGATCTGACGGTGAAGAAATCCGGCATCCGCCAAGGCTACCGGATGAAGAAGGATCCGGGCGACCTGAGGGAACTGGCGGAGCGGCTGGACGCGCAATTCCGCCGTCGTGAGGAGGCCGATCTCCAGCGCCTGCATGAGGTAGTGGAGCTGGCCGAGCAGCCCGGCTGCCTGACCGGATTCGTGACGGGGCACTTCGGCGAGAGGCTGGCGGAGCCCTGCGGTCACTGTGATCGCTGCAGGGGGATCGCGCCTTCACCGGTCCCGCGGACGGCTCATCAGGAACCATCGGCGGAGGAACTGACGGCGATCCGGGACCTGAGGGGCGAAGGTCATGCCGCACTGAAAACCCCGCGCCAGCTTGCCCGCTTCCTGTGTGGCATCTCCAGTCCGGCGGTAACCCGGGCGCGCCTCTCCCGGCACGATGCTTTCGGCCTCCTTGAACACCTGCCATTTGCAGAAGTTCTCGATTTGGCGGAGTCGTTTTGAAGCTTGGGGCCTCCGGGGGCAGGGCGGGAGGGCAGCTTATTTTGTAATCGCTTGGGCCTCCAGTGCCCCGCGATGCAGCCCAAAAAGTAAATACGCCGCGGATACTTCATCCGGGTGACGTCATGTCTGGCACTTTTTGAGAATCGAAAACGGTCGCTTCATGCTGCCTCCGGCCGCAGCTTGATCAAGTCGACGTCGTCAAGAATGCGGCCTTTTCCCGCCTTTTCACAGGGTTTCGCAACATTTTTGATCGACGGACGGTTATAGTGACGAAATTGTCACGGTTGTTATCGCGATGAAAGCCAATGTGATCTCGTGTGCCAATCCGGCAGGCGCTATCGTCTGCACGGATAGGACTTGCCGTGTTGAGCGGCCGGACACGGAGGCCGCGGACGGCCAGACCCGCGGGCTCCTCATCGCTCCCACCCCTGGACGCCACCCAGCGTTTGATCCAACCTTTTGCATTGCAGTCATCTGTAACGCATAGGCGATCCCATACTGTTCCCCCAGAGCCGCAATGGATGCCAATCAGAATAGAAGAGAGTTCAAGTTCGTGCTCCCGCCTCATTTGCAGGGGGTGCTTCGCGCGCGCGTTGCCGAGATGATGGTGGCCGACCGCGGCGCGGAAGGCGGCTATCCGGTGCTCTCCGAATATTTCGATACCGACGAGCGCAGCAGCTACTGGCAGAAGCAGATGGGGGTGCCGAACCGCCGGCGCATCCGCAGCCGCGTCTATGGACAGCGGGACGGAGCGATCCCTCCGAGTGCCTTCATTGAGGTGAAGCACAAGCTGGATGGAGTGACGGTGAAACGCCGGGTCTCCGTGGGGCTCGATGAGCTGACCCAATTTTCCCAAGGCGAGCTTCCTGCGCGGGAGAGCTATGCCTCCGCGACCGATGAGCGTGTCTTCGCCGAGATCCGTGACCTGGTGAACGGCCGCGAGCGCAAGCCGGTGGTGCAGATCCGCTATCATCGCTATGCCTTCGATAGCGGTCCGGAAGGGACCATCCGCATCACCTTCGACCTCGATCCGCGTTGCCGTTTCCGGCTGATCCCGCTGACTCCGGATGATCCGGACTTCGAGCTTCCGCTGCTGGAACCGGGCTCCGCCATCATGGAAGTGAAGACCATCGGCCCCGTGCCGTACTGGTTCCGGAATATCATCGGGGAGTTCAATCTCGTGCCGCGTGGCTTCAGCAAGTACACGGCCGCGCTGGAGATGTATGAATTCAAGCAACGGCAGGCTCCGAGGCCGGAGCCGCCGAAGACCCAATCGGTCGTGCCGCCGCCACGGAAGACGCAGGCGCGCCAGTTGGATGAAAAGGGGCGCGTGCGTCCTACCCCGACGGCAAGCTTGCCGCGTCGTGCCGGGGCCGCCAAAGAAGATCGCCCGGGTGTGCTTGGCCAATGGATCATGCGGATCGCGTCTCTTTTTCAGGCGCAGAAAGTCCGCTGATTTTTGCCAAGTAATCTAGGCCCACCCCCGTTTCCTCAAAAGACCCAGCATGTACTCATTCGACGCCCTTTTCGCGCTTGGCAGCAAGTTGCTTGCCCAAGCTCCCTCGCCGATCCTTGACGGATTGTTCAAATTTGCTCCCGCGGCCGATGGCAGCAAGTCGCCGCTGGAGGTGGTGGTTGCCATTGGGATCAGCCTCGCACTGAATCTCCTGATCGCGGTGATCTACCGGCGGACCTACAAGGGAACCCGCTATTCCCAAGACTACGTGCAGACGCTGATCATGATCGGCGTGGTGACGACGATCCTGATCATGGTGGTGGCGAACAACGGGGCGATCGCCTTCGGCATGTTTGCGGCTTTCTCGGTGATCCGCTTCCGCAGAACGCTGGGGCAATCGCGCGACCTTGCGTTCGTGTTCCTCGCGATGGCGATCGGCATGGTGGTCGGCGCGGGCAAGTATGACATGGCGGTGATCATCACGGTGATCGTCGGTCTCGCGGTGATCGTCCTGACGAAGACGGATGCCTTCGCGCCGCGCCGTGCCTCGCACATGCTGACGCTGCGGATGACCAGCGACATGGATTTCGAGAAGCTGCTGGAACCGGTCTTCAATGAATTCACGGACCGCGTGGAGCTGGTGAGCGTGTCTTCCGCCCAAGCCGGGATGATGACCGAGCTGCGCTATGGCATGCAGCTGAAGCTGGGCGTGAGCACGCCGAAGCTGCTGGAGGCGCTGCACCTCGTCTGCGGGAACAACCGCGTGATCCTGACCCCGACCGGCAACGAGCTCGACGCTTGAGCTGCCTGAGTCCTGTCTGACTTCCAAACCCAAGCAGCTTGATGAAAACCCTCGCCCGCATTGCTTTCCTGTCCTGCCTCGCCGTCGCAATGACGCCGGCGGACCTCCGAGCCCAAGACGCCCAAGAGCCCCACAAGGAGCACAAGTCGAAGGACGGAAAAAAGAAGGATGGGAAGAAAGGGAAGGGGAAGAAGAACAAGGATAAGGACAAGGCCAAGAAGCACGAGGAGGTGGCACCTGCTGCTTCCGGCGATGGCGCGGTGGCGGGAACTGCCACGGATGCCCCGACGGATGCGAAGGGTGCGGTGGTCGAGCCGGCTCCGGCGATCGAGCACAAGAACAATGGCGACTGGTGCGCCTGGCTGAATGACAAGCCGGGCCTGCTTTACGAAAACAAGGATAACCCTTGGATCGACTCCTTCGAGGTTGGCGGACGTTTCCACTATCAGGCTGCATCGATCGAAGGCACCGACGTCAACGGTCTCGATTTCAACGACAAGTACGACGAGTATCGTAGGCTTCGCCTGGAGACGAAGACGGGCTTCCTTCGCTACTTCACCGCCGAGATCAACGTGAACCTGGTGAAGGATGATCGCTTCCGCGATGACTTCTACTCGGATCTCGAGTGGGGCTATGACCGCTTCGACGAGGCATCGATCGAGTTCGACCTTCACAAGGCGATCGGAGAGCGAGGTCCCTTCGACGACATCAAGATCAAGTATGGCCGGATGAAGCTCAAGATGTCGGAGGAGATCCACATGTCCTCCAACGAGATTTACACGATCGAGCGCTCCGGCATCGCCGACAAGCTGGGCGGGAACCAGAGTCGCCCGACGGGAGCGACGCTGGAGCTTGAAAAGGGTGACTGGAAGCTGGTGACCGGCGTCTATAGCGCCGAGGACGATGCGGATTTCATCGGCGGCTGGAATGACGGGCAGTTCTACTACGGCAGCTTGGAATGGAAGGCGACGAACGACTTCCGCCTGTTGCTCGACTACAGCCAGAACGATCTGGATGACAAGCCGGTGGTGGATGACGCGCTCGGCTATGCATGGGCGGCCTCTCTTTCCGCGATCTACGAGAAGAAGAATTGGGGCATCATCACCGAGGCCATCTATGGTGACAACGGTGGTGCGAATGGCCTGATCGCCCGTCGCCAAGGTGATTTCCACGCCTTCGTGGTGATGCCGTGGTATTGGATCATCGAGGACAGGCTGCAGGTCGTCCTGCAGTATCAATACCTTCATTCATCCGAGTCGCAGGGTCTCCAGATCCCGACCCGCTATGTGCGTGCGGACCATGAGAATCCAGCGGTGGACGTGGACAATGGCCGCGGCAGCGAGCATCACTACCTCTACGGCGGCCTGAACTACCACATCTGCCGTGACCGCATCAAATTGATGGGTGGCGTTGCTTACGATGATCTGACGACCCGCCGTAGTGATGTGAAGGCGCTGACCTACCAGATCGCGCTGCGGACCTCATTTTGATTTTCGCGGGGAGCCGCGGGCACAAAAAAGCTGCCGGAAACCTTTCGGCCCCCGGCAGCAATTCGCGGTGACTTGAGACCTCAGGGTGTCACCGAGATGTTGTCGAACGACGAGGTATTCATCGTCGTGGTGCTGCCGCTGCCGACGGCAAGGCCGATGTAGCAGCTGGTGGCGAAGGACACGGTGGTGGAGCCCACGTTCGTCCATGAAGTTCCATTGGAGCTGCGGTAGGCGGTGATGGTGGTGCCGCTCCGCACGAGGCGGACCCAGACATTGGGCACGGTGCCATTACTGCTATTGGTCGTAGTGGTGCTGCTGCCCGCGGTGGTCCTGCGGGACCAGCGGTAGGCCGCGGTGCCGTGGACTCCCATGAAGATATTCCGGGAGTTGGCGGCGAGGGTATCGCGGATCATCACGCCGACCCGTGCCGAGGTGCCGGTAGAGCCGAGCGCCGGGATGCGCGCCGTGATTTCGCCGTCCCCGCTGAGCGCCTGGTAGGTGAAGCGGAAGCCGTCGGCAGTGCCTCCGATCACGCCCGCGCCGTTCAGGGTGTGGGTGCTGCCGAAGAATTCGGAGCGTCCCGCCAGGCCGGTGGTGCCGATGTCCGCGGTGATCCAAGGGAGCGGGTAGGCAGTGACCGAGACATTGTCGAAGGTGGCAGTGCCAAGTACGGCGTCGTCCGTACTTAGCACGGGCAACCCGATGCTGATGGTGCTGCCCAGCGTGATCGTAGCCTGGCCGACCTGGGTCCATGCCGTGCCATTGGCGGAGACATAGGAAGTGATCAGGTTTCCGGAGCGGGTGAGGCGGACCCAGTTGTCAGGGAAGGCATTGAGTGCAGGCCCGGAGACGCTGGAGCTGCTGCCGCCGGTGGTGGCCCGGTATTGCATGGCGAAGCCATTTCCCGGGGTGACCACGATCATCGCGTGCGCGGAGTTTGCCGCGGAGGTATCGCGGATCATCACGCCGGCCTTCGCCCACTGGTGGGTGTTGGTTTGCGAGGTGACGCGCGCGCGGATCTCGCCATCGCCCGTCATGGTGGTGGAGACGAATTGGAACTCGTCCGAGGTTCCCCAGATGTCCGCGCCGCTGCCGCTGATGGTGTAGACGCCACCGCTATAACTGCTGCTGCCGGCCACGCCGACGGCACCGATGTCCGCACCGGTCCATCCGGAAGGCAGGCTGCCACCGGTGACGGAAACCGTGGACACACTCGAATCCGCCGTGGAGCCGGAGAGCCCGTAGACCACGCGTGCCTTCAGCGGATGCGATCCGATGACGGAGGTGTTCAGCGTGGTGGTGTAGGGAGGCGTGTAGTCTTCCGCGATGACTGCGCTACCATCGAGGAATTGCACCTTGGTGATGTTGTTGCCGTTGTCGGTGACTGTCGCGGCAGCGGGGATGGCCGCGGGTGCGCTGTAGCTCGCGCCATTCGATGGTGAGGTCAGCGTGATCGATGGGGCTGCAGGTGCCGGGGTGCTCAGCGAAATCCCGGGCGCAGCCGGAACCAGTGCGGAACCCGGGACGACCGCCCGCGTGATGCCGGGGCCTGACCATGCTACTGCCAGGTGATCACCGCCGCCGCCTTCCGATTGGACGGCCTCGATGTAGTAGGGGTAACCCGCGATGAGGAACTTCGGAGCGGACTTCTGCGTGCTTTTCTCATCCCAGGATTGGAAGCCGGTCCAACCGCCCACGATGGCGATGTCTTCTTTGCCGGAAGAACTTGCCGAGCTGCTGAGCGAGAGCCGCGAGTCATCGTCCGATGCGATCCAGAAGGTATAGAGGCCCGTGACCGGCGGGATGATCCAGCCGCTCAGGCGGCGTGTGTAGTTGTCCGCCACGTTCTGCGCGGTGGTGAAGGATGTCTGGTAGCCGGTGAAGACGGGGGTGCCGGCGGTGGTGTTCCAGCCGGTCCATCTTTCCTCACGCACGCCGAGGCTTGCGTTGGCGTAGACCGTCACCTGTCCGTAGCCGGATTGGCCTGCGCTATCTGTCACGCGCACGGTAAGCTGATAGGCGGCCGGTGAACCGAGCGAGCCGGGGGTCTGCAGCGTGACTTGGCCGGAGGCATTGATCGCGAAGATCCCGCTGCCGTTGCCTGCCGTGATCGCCCAGGAAGAAGCGGTGCGGGAGGGGTCCAGCGTGGCGGTTGCCGTGCCGAGCACGGTGCCGCTGCTCATGGCGGAAGTCGCAGTGAAAAGCTTGCCGGCCACCACCGGAGTGTCCGGGGTGTTGGTGATGTTCACCGTGAAGCTCCGCGTGATCGTATGGCGCGTGCCGCTGAACGGAATGCCATTGCCGGACGCGGTTACCGTGAGCGAATAGGAGGCAGCACGCTCGTAGTCGATCGAGAAGACCCGCAGCTCGCCGGTAAAGGGATCGATGCTGAAGTCGCCGTTCGTGTCACCCGCGGTGATCGCATAGGTGTGGGTCTCGCCCGGGTCGGGATCGGTCACGCTGAAATCGTGGATCAGGGTGCCCTGCGGCGTGTCCTCGGCGAGCGAGATGGTGCCGGGATTGCTGATCGCGGTCATTGCCGAGTTGTCGTTCCATACGGGATAGCCGCGGGAGCTGATCAGGTCCTTCACCGATTGGGTGATCTCATAGCCCTTGCCCGTGACGCCGAGGCCGTAGCGCTGGAAGTAGGTGTCGAGGTTCCGCCCGGTGGCATCGCAGAAAAGGATGTAGAAGCGGTTACGCTTGAAGTTGGGATCGCTGGTACTGAGGTTCTTGATGTCCAGATCCGTGGAACCGCCCGGGTTCTGCAAGTAGTTCATCAAGCGTCCCAGTGCGGTCTTGTAGGCGGTCCAGCCGAAGGCTTCGGAGATATTGTAGTAGAAGTCGTAGACCGTTTCCCCGGTGTCGTTTGCCGGATCTCCCTCGCAGGCCGTCTGCCAGGTTTGTTGCGTGGCAGGCAGAGCGAGGTATTGGGCGCGGCGGGCGATGCGCTCGCTGGCATCCAGCGAGGGATGCGAGCTGTTGTCCCAGGCGGTCCGCTTGTGGACCATGTTGTAGATCATGCCCGGCAGCAGGTTCACATCCGCTTCTGCATGCGTCGGGATGACGAAGGCGCCGTCGAAGTCGTCCTGATAGCCGTGGCCGAGCTCGTGGTAGTTGCCCCAGGAGCCGTTCTTCATCGGGTTGTTGAGGAACTCGTCCCCGCCGACGCCCCAGCCCGCCTCGATCGGGTAGCCGGCATAGGCCGCGCCGTAGGCCACGTAACGTGCGCTTGCGATTGCTTCCCCGCGCTTCCGCCAGGCACTATAGCCATAGTATTCGTCGCCGATGTCCATGACCGTCTTCCAGTGGTTCGCCACCTGGGTCGGATTGCTCAGCGCCGCGAGTTGCGAGCGCTCGACATAGATCACCAGCTTCTCGGTCTTGATGAAGCCGTAGGGAGCCGGGTTGTTCTTCAGCGTGCTGTTCCACTCCGTGTCCGTATTCACGCCAAGGGTGAAAGCGGGTGCGGGCAGTGCACCATCAACGGTGACATTGAAGGTGCCTAGGCTGGAGTTCGCGGGTACCAGGATGGTGACCAGGCCGCCCAGCACGTGGCCGGTCTGCGTGGTGGTGGCAGCCAGCGACACGCGGCGCCAGAGCTTGGGATAGAAGGTCCATGTGCCTTGGTTCCAGATCTGGTCCTCGCTCCCGTTCGGGGAGATGTGGGCCTGCAATCCCGCTGCGGTTTTGTCGGAGGGAATCGTGATCGTGATCGTCGCGCCCGGTGCGGCGTAGACGCCGGTCTCGATGCGGGTCGGCTTGCCACCTTGGTTCATGTAGAAATCGGCGGGCGTGTTGCCATTCACCGATACCGTCCGGCTGACGGTGCTGCCTGCCAGCGGCGTGCCGGGGAAATCATTCGCGCTGGGGTGGGCGAAGAGCTGGCCCGGCGTCAGGGTATCGAACTTGTTCGATTGATAGCGCGTCAGCATCGCTTGAACGGGCTGCGAGCTTTTCACGACCGGTGAGGCTTGGGTGGGGGCGATCGTGCCGTAGTGCGAGCCGTCTCCCAGCGTCTCCATGTCCGCATTCAGCGCGGTGACATTGGTCCGCACGGCGAGCACTTGGTCGATGCTATTGGCCGCGATCGTCTTGTCCGCGAGCGAGAGAGTGATGAGCCCTTCTTCGTCGCGGATCAGGTCGCCGCTGCCATTCAGCGCGCTGTAGTAGGCGGAAGGCGCGGTGCCCGGAACGGTGAAGGGGCTTGCTCCACCCCAGCCGCTGCCGCTGTAGGTGAGGCCGAAAGGTCCCATCACCGCAAAGGCATCGGCGCTCGGCGTAGCCCCCAGTGCCCATGGCGTGGCCCCGCACACGATGCCGCCGCCGGCGGCCGTGAAAGTTTGGATCTTGGTCACCGCGGCGGCGCTGTAGCCCGAGTGCCAATCGAAGACGAAGACATCCACGCCGCTAAGGTCGTTGGCGGAGGAGGACATTGCCGTGGTCACGCTCTTGGTGAGGTAGCCGCGGCTGGTCCAGAAGCTGGTCGAGACACCGGAGCCGCAACCGACCGTGATCGTCGATGGCGTGGTCTTGCGGCTCGCCCATTTCACGGAGGCTTCCAGCAGCAGCGGCATCGAATCGCTGCCGCCGAAGATCGGACCGTTGTGGGAAAAGGCGACGGCCCGTGCAGTGGTGCTGGTGGTGCCGTCGTTGTAGCGGCCTGCAGCCATCATCGCCACGCCGCCCGAGTCCATCAGGACCGGGAAGGAGGATTTGCCATGACGTGCCACGCTGCCGGGGGAGCCCCAGCCGGACACGGGTTGCCCGGCGGAAGTGCCGGTGATCTCGGCGAAATCGCCGGGGATGGTTGCCTGGGCGAGGGCGTGCCCGCCGCACAGAACCGATGCCGCCGCGAAGAGGGCGACGAATCGGGATCGGATGCTTCTTTTCATTTTCGGGGTTTTATCGAGGTCTGAGGGGGGTGGTTCAGAGGCAAGGGGGGACAGCAGGAAAACGTCGAAAGCCGCCGCGAAGAGCCGACCAAGCGAAGGCTCGCGGTCCCTCAAAACGTGAGGGAATTAGCCTTTGATGGCTTGGGAAAGAGGAAGAAAGGTCTCGATTTTGAGCTGAATATGTCAGCTATGGCTCGAAAACACGCAGGGGATCGCTCGGTCGAAAGTGATCCAGTTGAATTTTGGCAGAAAAGTTGCCAAAAATTGATTCGTCAACTCATTTGCGAATCACGACGGAGGCTCATACCTCTCAAAATCAGACATTTAGACTGAAAGAAATCCATCAAATGCGCTACGACGGCGCATTTGTCATACAGAAAATTTTCAGGCCCTTTTTCAGCGGAGAACACTCTCCGCTTCCTTCACCCATTCTCCGCCGCGGTAAACTTCGGATTCAAGTGTGAGGGCTGGCGACGGCATTGGTGCCGGGCTGCCATCGCAGGCGAAAATCCTCACTTCGATTCCTTGGGGATCCTTGCCGGGAAGTATGGGCAGGATCGCTGCGGCGATGCCGTCCGGCCCCTGGATATGGAGATCGCCCGCTTCGGTGAAATCGCCATTTCCATTCGCATCCACCGCAAGGAGGTCTCCGCTACGAGGGTCATAGTACTCAAGCCGCAGGTCCACCGGGGATCTCAAGCGGAAGGGAATTGAGACCGAGCCCTCCGGTAACGCGATCTCATGGAACAGCGAAACGCTGCGGAAGGGATTTGTCTCCAGCATGCTCGCATCAAGCACCACGCTGCGCTTGGCATCCGGCGTCCAATCCACCGTCCAGCAAGAAGCTTTGGTGGAAGTGCCACCGGCCGTTTCCCAGCGCACTTTCACCACGGCTTCCGTCACCTCGGGAGCGGCGGCGATTGAAATCCGAACTTGGGTTTCTCCGCCTCCGGCAAGGACTCGCGGCAGATCGACCGCGGCGGCCGGGCGGCCTGACTGGAGCTGGACTTCATCGCCTGATGCGGTGGCCCCGGGTCCTTCGATCACCAGCTTGCCGGCGGTTCCGGTGGCTGAGGAATTGAAGGCGACAAAGCGGGTTCGGGCCGACTGGCCCGGCAGGGCGATGCTGGAGATCTCCAAGGGTTGAAGGTGGACCTCCGGTACCCCGGCGATGGGTGTGGGAGAGGTGGGTGCCTCGTTCAACACGCGCTCCTCGACCTCCGGCTTGAGCCAGCGCTTCTGGTAGTCCGGTAGATTCGTGGCAAGTTCGCGTGCGAGCTTGAACGTGGCGCGTGCGGCATCTTTCTCCCCGAGTTTCGCCAGCGCGAGGGCTCGCGAGACCTCCGCTTTCACCCGGCGGGAGTCCGGCAGTTCCGCATGATGGCGCAAGAAAGCTTCCAACTCGGCCAGCATCATACGGGCTCCCTCGATATTTCCGGCGGCGAAGTGCGCCTTGAAGAGGGCGAAGATCAAGGCCGGCTCGTGCAGGGTCCAGCCGAAGGCCTGTGTCAGGCGACGTGCTTCGCCATACATCGCGATCGCCTCCGCGGGCCGTTTCCGGTTCAAGAGGTAGTCGCCATACTCGCGATACAGGCTTGGTTCGCCGCGCTTATTTCCCTGCGCCCGCATCTTGCCCAGCAGCTTTCCGAATTCGGAATCGAGGCCGTCTTCGCCTTGGTCTGCCCGGGCGATCAGGCTATCGCGCCCGGAATAGACCGCCTCAAATTCCAGACCGGCTTCCAGCGTTCGCATCGCTTCAGCGTGCAGGACATCCAGCGCATCCTTGGAGTCCTGGAGCTCCAATTCCATCCTTGCGATCAAGCGGCTGGTTCCCTCGTCCAGATCGTCCCTCATCAAGGCCGCGACCTCTCGTGCTTCCCCCAGCAGTTGCTCGGATGGGCCTTCCCATTGGGAAAGATTCCGTAGCAGGTTGAGCTGCAGGTTGTGACGCATTGGCAGGAGATTGCGGTCGCCTTCGGTCTGCGCCAGCAGCTCGCGCTGGGCGGCGATGGCTTCGCGATCATAGCCCAGGAAATCGAGGATCATTGCCCGGCTCGCAAGAAGCTTGGCGATATAGAAATGTTCGGGCTTGGGAAACTTCCGCCATTCGGTGCCCAAGGCCGCGGCGGCCTGATCAAGCAGCACGCGTGCTTCCTGCGAGCGGCCCATGATATCCAGTAGCTCAGCCTCGCGCTCAAGGACGCGCCAGCCCCAAGCTCGCAGCGCGGAAGGCATTTCCAGCACTTCGCCCACGGTGATCGACGGACCGTCGGAATGGATGGTAACCTTCTTGCCACGCAGGGTCTCGGCGGCGGCGCGATTCATCTGCCAGGCTTGGCCTAGCCTGCCCTCAGCGCGGAGCCCGCGCTCGGCGTAGCCGAAATACTGCACCCGCCGGGCGGCGTCGCCGCGTGGTGCATCGTCCACCGGATAATCGTTCAGCTCCTCGATCATCTGGAGCGCGGCTTGTCCGGCTTCGATGATTTTTCCCTGCCGGTAGAGGTAAGGGAGGACATTGGTTCCTGCGGCGGTGGCGTAGTCCACGTTCCCAGCTTCCAAGGCGGAGCGGTAGCTGCGCTGCATGGCGTCCACCGCCTGCGGCAGGTCTCCGCGGGACTCGGCTTCCCGTCCTTCGCGGAACTCGTCGGCATAGTTCCCCGCGAAAGCATGGCACCAGGGAAGCAGGGCGAGGGACGCGAGGATGGAGAATCGCATGGCTGGCCGGAAGCTAGGGCCCGCCAGTCATAGGTCTATGCCCTCTCTGTGAAGATATCGGGAAATCATCTTCCGCTATTCCAGCTCCATGATCCGTGCGTTCCGGATCTCCACGAAGCTTCCGCCGCGGCTTAGTTCCTGAAAACCAATGCGGCCTTTCCGCGGGCGCTCGGCCAGGGGCTTGGCATCGGTTCCATCGTGGCGTTTCACGGTTTCCTTCTGCTCATCCAGATCGAGGTCGAGGATCGTCTCGCCGTTCAAGACCACGGTCACTTTGGATCCCTTGAGGGTGATCTTGTAGCTATTCCACTCGGTGGGCTTGTAGACTTGTTTCTTCGGAGCCACTGCCCGGTAGAGACCGCCGGTGAGTTCGGACTCCTTGGCTTGGGGATTGTAGCGGACATCCGCCATCTGGAGCTCGATGCCATCGAAGGCGGGATCTCCCGCCGCCGGGAAACGTAGGCCGCAGCCGCTGTTTCCCTGCTCCCCGAGCTTCCATTCGTATTCCAGGACGAAGTCGCCGTATTCTTTGTCGCTCATTAGCCAAGTGCCGCGGGGATCACTGCCGTAGAGGACGCCGTCCTTCACCTTCCAGACCACGCCGGGATCCGCGGGGTTCTTCACATCGTCCCATTTCCGGACGCTCCAACCCTCGGGAACGCCGTCTTTCGGGAAGAGCGGCTGGAATTCCGCTGCCTGCAGGGTGAGCGAGTGGCAAACCAGAATTATCGCCGCAGATAAAGAAGGAGACATATCCCAAGGCTAGCTTCCGTATCCAAGCGGACGCGAGGAGAATCACGGTTGTCCTGATCCATGTCCCTCAAGGGAGCTTCTCCAACATCACGGCTTCAATTTTCTTGGCCAAGCGTTGGAAACCGTTCGAGGTCGGGTGGAGTTCGTTCGCCCAATCGTCTTTGTAGTTTGCCCCATTGCGCAGGGTTTTCCGCAGATCGATGTAGTAGACCTTCGAATGGTCCGCGGCGACCTTCTTCAGCGCGGCGTTGAAGGCGTCGAGCACCTTCACCATGATTTCGATACCTTCGGCAGGGTCCGTACGCCGCTTCTGGACCAAGGCCGGTTTCAGCCACGGCCCTGAGAAGTTGAAGCCAAGGAAACTCACGTCACGACCGTCCGGCACAGCATAGTCATAACCATGAAGGAAGATCGGGAGGCCCGGCTTTACCTTGCGTACGGCGCTGATGAGATCCTTGAGGGCCTTCGCGAAATAGATGCCAAAGATAAAATCGAGGGTTTCCTTCCGGATCACAGGCTGTCCCCATGTCTTGTGATTGAGATAGCTCGCCAGTTCCACTCCGGCGAGGTCGTTGCCCCCACCGGAGAAGAAGAAGGCGTCCGCATTCTTGTCCAGAATAGCCTTTAAGGTCTTTTCGAGCTGTGGAGGCAAAGCCGGCTTCATGCCGGTCCCCTTGCCCGAGGTATCGGTGCCGTAGACCATGTTCTCCATGGTATCTCCCGCCTTGCTGACGCGATAGACATTGATCCGGCCCGAGCTTTGCAAATGTCCGAGAAGGTCTTTTCCTCCGAGGAAGGCCGGCTTATAGTCGAACCAGGAATCACCTTCGGCAACCACGACAAATTGCCGCAGCGCCGTGCGCCCCTCCGCGGCCATCATCACGGGCGCCTTCTTGCGGTCCTTGAAGCCGGCATTGGAACAAGCCTCGTATTCGGCCTGCTGGGCCGCATTGAGCGTGGCGGGTTTGGTCGAGGCGGTCCTAGCGGCAGCTTTCTTTACGGAAGGCTTCGCCGTGGTCCGCTTGGTCGTGGCTTTTCGGGCCGGACGTTTGGCGGCTGTCTTTTTTGCGGGCATGGGAGGGGAGGGTTATAGGAGGGAAAGTGAATTATCCATGGATGATATCCATTTCGATCAATGTATCTATTGGGGTCATTTGCATGCTGTGTCGAGAAAGTCTTCGACATATCGATTGAATTTATCATGATAGCACGATGGCGGAAGACCTAACCTCCTATGTCTTGCTTCCGATGCGTGGCCTCCGTGTGGACCCGAGCGGTGCCTCGGCGTCTCTTTCGCAACTTTTCCATCACCTCCGGGCCGGAGTGAAGAAGGTCGATCTGAAAAGCCTGACGAAACCGGGAGGGGCGGAAGCGGCCTTGAGGAGTCTTTCGCTGCCGACGCTGCGGCTTCCGGATGACACCATCAGGGCGGCGAGCGATCTCGCGATGCGCTGTCTGGATGCGGTGAGCGAAAACGGGGCGAAGCTCGTCCAGCTTTCGGAAGAAGCGGCGCAGGCTCTCAGGCGCTCGCAGCCGGGGATGCGTCTGGCGCCAGTCCTCTACTATCGGACGGCGGAGGCCCCTTTGCCGCGGGTGGAGGTCCAAGCGAGAACTTCGGCTGCGGGTCCGGCAGTGAAAGCGAAAATCACGGTGCTCTCAAAGGACGGGAAGAGTCCCTTCACGGGGCTTCGGGTCATCGCATTCACCGACTTCGCGGGCCGTGCGGGAGAGGAGGCCTTCACCAATTCGAATGGGGAAGCAAAGTTTTCCAGCCTCAAGACAGGGGAAAAAATAGAACGGTTGTACGTCGAGCCGCCGGCGAGCGGGTATCACGGCGGATTCAAGAAAGGGCTGATCCTGAAAGCGGACAATCTTGTCTCCCTTCTCCCCATTGATTTCTCCCTGGCCGATGGGGTTCGCCACTATTACGGCGGCCAAGCAAAGAGCTCCGATGGCGAAGGAGTGAAGATCGCGGTCGTCGATACCGGCATCGATCGCAATCATCCCGATCTGATTGTGAAGGCGGGTGCCTGTACGGTTACGGGTGAGGATCCGAAGGAATGGGGTCCCTTGGGAGGCCCGCATGGCACCCATGTGGCGGGGATCATCGGAGGCCGCGGAAAGGTGAAGGGGGTCGCGCCGGCTTCCGAGATTTTGAGCTACCGGGTTTTTCGGCAACAACCAGGAGTGCCTTCGGCGAATTTCGCGATCTCCAAGGCGATCGACCAAGCCGTGCAAGCCGGATGCCACTTGATCAACCTGAGCTTGAAGCATGATTCCGAACCGGGAGACCCGCCCCTGATCGACGATGTGATCCGGGCCGCCTTGGAAGACGCGCGCGATCAAGGGGTGGTGGTGATCGCAGCGACGGGTAACGACGGTCGGCAACGGGTTTCGTTCCCGGCGTTGGACGCGGCTTCGATCGCGGTCTCGGCTTTGGGAAGGAAAGGGACCTATCCGGCCGGGAGCCAAGGTCCGGCGGATGAGATGGCACCCTATAGCAAGGATAAGAAAACCTTCGTCGCGGCTTTTTCAAACATCGGGCCGGAAGTGGATGTCATCGCTCCGGGTGTGGAGATCATTTCGACGGTTCCCGGGGGCTACGCCCCGATGAGCGGCACCTCCATGGCGACGCCCGCTGTAACCGGCTTGGCCGCGCGCTTGCTGTCCCGCAATCCCTCGATCCGCGACATGGACGCAGGGCCGGAACGGGCCGACGCAATCACCCGGATGGTCCTTGCCAGTTGCCAGAGCCTTGGTTTCAGGGCACAATTCCAAGGAGATGGAATCCCGCTCTGAAGGCAAACCTCCCCGTTTGATCGTCCGCTATCGCGGCAAGGGAGCTGCGCCGTTGGAGCAGGCTCAGGAAGAGATTGCCAAGCGCGGCCTGCAGGTCGTGGACCGTTCCTCCCGCATGCTTTTGCTGGAGGATTCCGGCACGGTCTCTTCGGCGGAAAGCCTGAAGAGGGCTTTGCCGGAGTGGAGCGTGAGCGAGGAGATCCATTATTCCATCCCTGATCCGACGCCTCGGGTAAAGGGGCCGGGGAAGTCCTGAGGGGTGCGAAAACCTTGGGGTCCAAGGGAATCCGGGAGGGGGGAGGCTGGTCGGACGGGGGTGATTTCACCGCAAATTCCCGCATCTCCCCGGTGGTTGACCCCCTGCGGGGTCGCTGCTAGCGTCCGCGCCCGCCAATGAGCACTGAATCCCAATATAAAGACACGCTGCTGCTTCCGCAGACGAGTTTCCCCATGCGCGGGGACCTCGTCGACAACGAGCCGAAGCGTCTCGCGATTTGGGAGAAGCAGGGCCTCTATCAACGCATTCTCGAGCGCCGCCGTGCCCAGAAGGCGCCGACCTTCATCCTTCATGACGGCCCGCCCTTCGCGAATGGCGACGTGCACATGGGCACCGCACTGAACAAGGTGCTCAAGGACCTGGTGGTGAAGTCGAAGACGATGGCCGGGTTCACCGCGCCCTTCGTCCCGGGTTGGGACTGCCATGGCCTGCCGATCGAGTTCAAGGTGGTGAAGCAGGCGACCGGCCTGGAGCCTGCCGAAATCCGCCGCCGTTGCACCGAGTTCGCGGAGAAGTTCATCGATATCCAGCGCGGTTCGTTCCGCCGTCTTGGCGTCTTCGGCGATTGGGAGAATCCCTACCTGACCATGGCCCCCGGCTATGAGGCGGAGATCCTGCGCGTCTTCGCGAAGCTCGTGGAGAGCGGTGCGGTCTATCAATCGAAGAAGCCGGTCCAGTGGTCCTACGGTGCCCATACCGCCTTGGCCGAGGCCGAGGTGGAGTATCAGGACAAGGAAAGCCCGGCGATCTTCGTGAAGTTCCCGCTGACGCCGGAGTCTTCCTCGAAGCTGGGCATCGGCAATGCGTCGATCGCGATCTGGACGACCACCCCGTGGACGCTGCCTGCCAACCTTGGCGTGGCGGTGCACCCGGAGTTCACCTACGAAGTCTGCCAGTTCGAAGGCAGCAACCGCCGGGAAATCCTGATCGTGGTGAAGGAACTCGTCGCCGAACTGGAGACGAAGTCCGGGATGCGTCGTACTTCCGTGCTGAAGACGGTGAAGGGCCGCGAGCTCGAACACCTCGAGGCGCGCCATCCTTTCCTCGACCGCACCTCGAAGATTATCCTCGGCCAGTTCGTCACCACGGACACCGGTACCGGCGCGGTTCACATCGCCCCCGGCCACGGTGCGGATGACTACGTCGTGGGCCAGCAATATGGCCTGGGCGTGCTTTCGCCGGTGGATGACGATGGCAATTTCACCGCCGAGGTCGGCCTGCCGGACCTCGTGGGCAAGCACGTCTTCAAATCGAACGAGCCGATCGTCGAGCTGCTTGAAGAGAAGGGCGTGCTGCTGGCCCGTGAAGTCTATCGCCACAGCTACCCTCACTGCTGGCGCTCGAAGACGCCAATCATCTTCCGTGCGGTGGAGCAGTTCTTCATCTCGCTGGAAAACCTGCGGGGCAAGGCGCTGGATGCCATCGACAAGGTCGAGTGGCTACCTGCGTGGGGCCGGAACCGCATCTACGGGACCGTCGAGTCCCGCCCGGACTGGTGCATCTCCCGCCAGCGCACCTGGGGCGTGCCGCTGCCGGTATTCTTCGATGCCGACAACAAGGCGATCCTTTCCTCCGAGATCGCCTGCAAGGTGGCCGACATGGTGGAAGAGCACGGCACCAACATCTGGTTCGAACTTTCCGATGAAGAACTCATCGCGAAGCTCGGCCTGCCTGCAGGCGTGAAGAAGTGCCGCGACACGCTGGACGTGTGGATCGACTCCGGTTGCTCGCATGTGGCCGTGCTCGAGAAGCATCCCGAGCTGCACGCGCCTGCCGATCTTTACCTCGAAGCGACCGACCAGCACCGCGGGTGGTTCCAGAGCTCGCTCATGATGAGCGTGGCCTGGCGTGACGCCGCGCCTTACAAGGCCGTGCTGACCCACGGTTTCGTGGTGGACAAGGACAAGAAGGGCAAGCTCTCCAAGTCCGAAGGCAGCTCGGGCAAGCCGATCGACGCCGCCTTCTTCTATAACAAGTACGGCGCGGACATCGTGCGTCTGTGGGTATCCTCGGTGGACTGGCAGAGCGAAGTGCCTTTCGGCGAAGACCTCTTCAAGCAGGTGGCCGAGCCGTATCGCCGGCTGCGCAACACCCTGCGCATCCTGCTGGGCAACCTCGACGGCTTCGATCCGGAGATGGATCGCGTGGCGGCGAGTCACATGCCGGTGCTCGACCAATGGATCCTGGAGCGTCTCAATGCCGTGGTGGCCGAGTGCCGCAAGGCCTACGACCAGTATGAATTCCGCAAGGTCTTCAACTCGCTCAACCAGTTCTGTTCGACCGACCTTTCCGCGATCTACATCGATGCGACGAAGGACCGGATGTATTGCGACGCGAGGAACTCGGTGCGCCGTCGTGCGAGCCAGACCGCGATGTACGATGTCTTCAACGCGCTGGCAAAGCTGCTTGCGCCGATCCTTGCTTACACTGCGGATGAGGCATGGGAGCATGCGAACTTCACCGAAGGCAGTATCCATGAACAGGACTTCCCCGAGCCGGATTCGGCATTTGCCTCCGGTGTGGCCACGGCGAAGGTGAACCGCCTGCTGGAAATCAAGCGCACGGTGCAGACCGCGATCGAGGAGCAGATCCAAGCGAAGTCCTTTGCGAAGAACAACGAGGCCGCCGTCACCCTGGTGGTCCCGGAGAAGGAGGCGGTGTACGACCTGCTGCGCGATCGCCAGTTCGCGACGGAGTTCTTCATCATCGCCGATCTGGACGTGTCTGCCGGTCCGGCGCTTTCCGCGAAGGCGGCGAAGACGAAGCACCACATGTGTCCGCGTTGCCGGCGTTACGAGCCGCTCGGCGAGTCCGGCGTCTGTGCCCGCTGCGAGTCCGTGGTCCAGACCGTTTCCCACGCCTGATTCATGGCCGTAGCCGAGACATCGAAGGATATGGAAACCGCGTTGGAACCGGGGAAGAAGGAGGTCCGTTTTATCACCCTCTTCCTGTCGATCGTCCTGCCGCTCTACATCCTCGATCAAGTCACCAAGTTTTGGATCGTGAAGCGGTTCCCGCCCTCTTGGCTGGATGAGGACCCGCGCGAGCATATCGCGGTGATTGATGGTTACTTCAATCTTGTCCGAGTTCACAATCAGGGTGTGGCCTTCGGCTTCGGAAATGGCAGCGATTGGGCACCGGTGGTGTTTCTGGTCGTGCCCCTGATCGCGCTCACTCTGATCACCATCGGCTGGCGGAAGAATTTCTTCGTCGGCACTTGGGGCAAGGTGGCTGCTTCCTTGCTGCTCTGCGGGATCCTCGGCAACCTGACCGACCGTTTGGTGCAGGGCTCCTTGTTGGAGGAGATGAAGGGCGCGTCTTTTTGGGACCGCCTGAAGGCCGGGTATGTCGTCGATTTCCTCGACTTCACCATTCCGGTGTTCAACTACCAATGGCCCTCGTTCAACGTGGCCGACTCCTGCATCTGCATCGCGGCGGCGCTATTGTTCTTCACGGGACTGAAGGCGGACATGAAGCAGGCGAAAGGGTCCTGACTTGCCAAGCTGCGGCCACCGGAAATGATGGCCGGAATGAGGGGAGTGGTTGCCGCGCTGTTAGCCGCATGGGCGCTTGTCGCAGGGGTGTTTGCCCAAGACGATGATTTCGTCGCGCCGCCTGCGCCCGCGGATGGGATCCTGGATGAAGCGCGGATGTTGCAGAGGGATCCGGGGCGCCACAGGGCACTGGCGGAATCACTTGCTGAACTGGAAGCCAAGCATGGCTTCCGGATGTACTACGTCCTCTACGATACGCTGATCAGCAGCAGTGCCGGGGAGCGCGCGATGAAGCTTCAGAAGGCCTGGCTCGGGGAGAAGCCGGGCATCGTTTTGGTGTTGGAAACGGACCGTGGGATTTTCCGCTTCGGGCAAGCGCTGCCGAAGCAGGAGAAGATCGGGCCTACCGGAAGCATCGAGCGGCCGGATCCTTCCAGCCTTTCCGCCTTTGCGCTGGGAGATATCATCCGCAATATCGAGCCGGGGCTGAAGGAGGCCAAGGACCGGGGTGAGTTTTCCGAGAAGCTCGGGATCGGCGTGGCGCAGGGGATTCTCAAGGAGCTGGATAAACGCGCGGCCGAACCCAAGGACAACACCCGGTTGCGGATGATCGTGCTCGCGATCGGCTTGCTTGCCGGGACCGGATTGGTGGCGCTGCTGGTAGTGGCCGGGCTGAAGCGCGCCGAGTCGAAGTCCCGGGAACGCTATGTGTTCCCCAAGGTCAATGTCGGCATGCGCCTGGGTGCGCCCTATGGCGGCGGGAAGGTCAGCTCTCGGAGCTTCGGCGGGAAACCGCAGGGATAATGCGGACCCCATTCCGCTTCGGCAGCCTCGGAAGGTGATGCGGCATGACGGCGGAGAAGAGATGCACCAGCGGGAATGCCAGCATCCCGAAAACGATCCCGGAGACCGTGGCACCGAGCATGAAGGTCGCTGCATTCACGGTGCCGAGGCCGGGAATCACCAGCGTGCCGAGCATTTCAGGTGCGGAAATCTTCAGGAAATCCTGGAGGCGGTTGCCGATCCACAGCTGAAGCCACCAGATCCCGACATTGGTGATCGGATTGCTCAGCCAGGTCGCGGCGACGGCGAAGGGCACATTCACGCGGAACTTCATCGCCGCGATGGCCGCGACGAGCGTTTGCGGAATCAACGGGATCATCCCGAAGAAGAGCCCGATCGCGAGACCGCCCGCCACCGTATCGCGGCAGGGCTTCCATAACTCGCGCTGCATCAGGGGAACGGTGAGTTTTTTCCACCATTCACGGTGCCGCAGCTTTGGATGGCGCAGTGCCCGATAGGCGCGCCTTACCATCCAAAGGTACTTCCGCTTCATTCCAGATAGGCCTCGTTTTTTGAGCTACGACAGGCGCGTGCAACTTCTCTCCACTATGGCGGTGAAGCAACCGTAAATCCCTTGCTAGCCGTGATATTAAGCAACAATGTCGCCTTTTCTCCCTCATGAATTGGTGGCAAGCGCTTGTTCTCGGAGTGATCGAAGGGGTCACCGAATATCTCCCCGTCAGCTCCACTGGTCACCTGATCGTTGCCCAGAAGATGATGGGAGTCGGCACGTCGGCGGATCCATTTGAAGCTGTCAAAGCGACCGAGGCGGCAAACTGCTTCGCGATCTGTATCCAGTGCGGGGCGATTGCCGCCGTGCTGGGTCTCTATTGGCCGCGTGTCCGCCAAATGATCCTGGGCCTGCTGGGGAAGGATCAGGAGGGCCTGAAGCTGATCTTCGCGCTGATCTGTGGATTCCTGCCAGCCGCGGTGATCGGGATTCTGGCGAATGACTGGATCGAGGCGAAACTCTTTCATTTCAAGTGGGTGGCCCTCGCCTGGATGGTGGGTGGCGTGGCGATCCTCGGGGTCGACCGCTGGATGAAGAAGGGGGGCGGATCGAAGGGGGTCGAGCTTGCCCAGATCACCCTGAAAATGGCGCTGATCATCGGCTTCGCCCAATGCATCGCGATGTGGCCGGGTACATCCCGGAGCTTGATGACGATTCTTGGCGGCCTGCTGGTGGGGCTCCGGCTGAGTGCTGCGGTCGAATTTTCCTTCCTGCTCGGGCTGGTGACCCTCGGTGCGGCCACCGCGAAAAAGGCGGTCTGGCCGGTGGATTTGGCCGAGAAGTGGGCCGCGATCCCGGGGTATGAGGCGCAGACGGCTCTCCACGAGGTGGCCGGGAAGTATGATACCAAGCTGGGCGGAGCCCTCCTGATGTGGGATACTTACGGCGCGGTGCCCCTGATCATCGGGGTAGTGGCGGCCACGGTTTCGGCAGCAGTCGCTGTAAAATGGATGGTTGGCTACCTGAACCGGCGCGGTTTGGGCGTCTTCGGCTGGTATCGGATCGCCATCGGGATTGCCGCTGCGGTGATGGTGGCGACGAATTTCCTGGGTCTCGGGGCTGCCTGAGGAGGCTACGCAGGGTTTCGGATTTCACTTGCCCGCGGCCTCCGCCCGCCTTGCACTTGCGGGGTGAGCGGCCACCCGCGGAAACCCATCGTTCTGGTACTCCTCGCCCTGTTGGCGGTACTGGCGATGCCTGCGTACGCGCAGCAGAAGTCGGCCCGGGTCGCCCTGACGGATGGCTTTGACTATCCCGTGGGGAAACCGGATGCCGCCGGCTACTACAAGGCGCGCGGCCTGCGCCTGCGCCCGCCGGTCCACTTCGGCGAGGACTGGAACGGTGCCGGTGGCGGGGATAGCGACATGGGCGCGCCGGTTTACAGCATCGGCGATGGCGTGGTCACCTGGGCGTATGATGTCCACCAAGGCTGGGGAAATGTGGTGATCATCCGCTACGGCTACCGCGATCCGGCTTCGGGCCAAGTCCGCTTCTGCGATGCGCTCTACGGCCACCTGCGCGACATGATGGTGAAGGTCGGCCAGATCGTGAAGCGCGGCCAGCAAGTTGGCACGATCGGTAACAACCGCGGGATGTATGCCGCGCACCTTCATTTCGAGATCCGCCACAATCTGAACATCGGCATGCAGCGCGAGAGCGTGGAGCGCGATATGACCAACTGGGCGGACCCCACCGAATTCATCAAGCGCTACCGCCGTCTCAACCGGGACTGGGGAAAGGTGGCGATGCCACTGGGCACTTATCAGGAGTACCAGGGTTTCAAAGGCCTCTGAGCCATGGCAGCGCGACGCTACGGGCGGAGGAAGACGTGGCAACTGGTGGCGATCCTGATCGCCTCCGCGATCGTCTGGTTTCTCGATCCCCAGCGGCGGGGTGCGCCACCGAAGGCGAGGCCTGTGCCGAATGCCGAAGTGCCCGCAGCCCATGCGAACGGGTATGAGACCTTCACCGGTTGCCAGTGGGTGGACCATCGCCAGAATGACGGCGACAGCTTCCGGGTGAAGCTGCCGGATGGCCGGATCGAGCAATTCCGGCTCTACTATGTGGACAGCCCGGAGAGTGAATTCCGCAGCTACCGGGGAGGGGAGACCAATCGCGAGCGCATCCATGAGCAGGCGAAGGTTTTCGGAATTGATGACGAGCAGGCCGTGGAGATCGGGAAGCGGGCGAAGAAGCTGACCCATGACCTGCTTTCGCGCGGCAGTTTCACCATCCAGACCAAGTGGGAAGATCCCTTCGGCGACCGACGCTACCACGCCTTCGTCATCCCTTCTTCAGGTCCTCTTCTGGAGGAGACCTTGGTACGCGAAGGGCTCGTGCGGATCCACACGAAGGGTGCGCCGATGCCGGATGGAACGCCGGTGAAGGAGCGGCTGAAGACGCTTCGTTCCCTGGAGGATGAGGCGAAGCGGGCGAAACGCGGCGCATGGGGATTGTAAGCTTTTGATTGTCAACATTGCTTAGGCAATGAGACATGGACAAAAGGTGGGGAAATCTGCTAGAAAGCACGGGTTCTCCCCCCATCCCCCCCATGAAGACCCCCGCGCTTCTCGCCGTGGCTGCGCTTGCCACCGCGTTGCCTCTCGCTGCCCAAACTCCAGTCTATACTCTCCCGGGTGAAACCGGCGGCACCTTCACCTATCTGACGATTTCCCAGCAGGTGGAGTATGCGGATTCCGCGCATCTTGCCGGAACCGATCGCGTCTTGGATGAGGCGGTGGTCACGATTTATTCGAACGTGGCGCGCCAAGTGACGGCCACGCTTTCTTTCTATTCCGCGATGGAGGACGAGGTGAACTACGAGGGGCCGCTCGGCCAGCCGGGTGTGCTTCCCGGCGCGCTGGCCGGTTACAAGCCCTCCGATGTGCCGCTCTGGACATCCGGTCCGCTGCTCTTCTCCGTGGATGGAGATGGCACGAACAACCTCAACCTGAGCCAGCTCGTTTTCTCGAACATCAACACGCTGGTTCCGGACGACGTCTTCTGGTCGATCACCTTCGAGAGCATTTCGAACTACAGCGATGGCGGTGCCTTCGGCCCCAAGCTGGAAGACGGCACGGCCCTGCAGCCGACCGGTGCCGAGACGGATCCCAGCCGCTTTTACGTCCGTGGTGACATTACCGATGGGGAGTGGACGCCGGTGTGGCTGACTTCGGCGGCACCGCCGACGAGCACGCTCTCGATCCAGCTGACCGCGGTGCCGGAGCCTTCGGGCGTTCTATTGGTCGCCGGTGGTGTGGTTGCCGGTTTGCTTCGCCGCCGCCGCTGCGCTTGAGTCGGCCCGTGTCCGAGCCACTCATCGCTGCATCCCGCCATCTTGCCGATCGTCTGCGTCCGCTTGCCTTCAGCAAGGCGGCTTTCACCTATCTGCCGCTGGATTACGCCCGGGAGCCGCATGAGCTCTACCTGAGCCGGTTTGGCAAGGGGCCGAAGAAGGTGGTGTTCCTAGGGATGAATCCGGGACCCTTTGGCATGGCGCAGACGGGTGTGCCCTTCGGCGAGGTGGCTTCAGTGCGGGATTGGATGGGGATCTCCACGCCGGTGGGGAAGCCGGACAAGGAGCATCCGAAGCGGCCGGTACAGGGATTCGATTGTCCGAAGTCCGAGGTTAGCGGGCGTCGCCTATGGGGGCTTTTCGCCGAGCGCTATCCGAAGGCCGGCGATTTCTTCAAGGATCACTTTGTCCTCAACTATTGCCCGCTGGTGTGGATGAGCGAGACCGGCGCGAACCTGACGCCGGACAAGCTGCCCGCAAGCGAAATGGAGGAGGTGGAGGAGGCCTGCCTTGAACACTTGGCGGCATCGATCAAGGAACTCCAGCCGGAGTGGTTGATCGGCGTCGGGGGCTATGCCGAGGAACGGCTGAAGGAAGCGGCCGCGAGGAGTGGCCTGAGCGCGAAGCTGGGACGGGTGCTGCATCCTTCGCCGGCATCCCCGGCTGCGAACCGCGGTTGGGCAGAAGCGGCGACGAAGCAGCTGGTGGCACAGGGGGTGTGGAAGGTGTAGCGGTAAACTACGATAGATATAGTAGTCGATGGCGCTACTTCCTTGCGGCGGACCGCCATTCCTTTGCTGCGGCGACGTCGCCTTTTGCTTCCAACCAATCGGCGACAGCGGCATTTGCGTCTTCTTTCATGTCCGCTCTGCAGTCCTTCGTGACCCACGCGCTTGCTTCCATCGAGTTCGCTTCGAGCCAGCCGTTTAGCAGTTCGGGAAAGGGGCCTTTGCCGCGGAATTGCTCGGCCGCCAGTCTACAAGCTTCGGAGGGATCTGACTTTGCGATCCCCTTGAGGAGTCCTGCCTTCTCTTCCTCCGAGAATGTCTCCCTTGCGTCGGTCCAAATTTGTTTGGCCTCCTTGCCGGAAGCGGCGGCGAAAGCCTCACAAACTTCGGGAGAGATGCTGCTCATCCCGGTTTCATCCAGCTGTTCCAACCAAACGGTGAATTGCTTCGAGCTTTTCGGGCCCCCTCCATGGTTGACGAGTTCGCCGACCAGAGATTGATCATTTTCATTATTGCCCATGAAGAAGGCGGATGGGAATTCGCCCTTGGTGCCTTGGCCCTGCATTTCCAGCAGCACGTTGAATGCCGTGGCTCTGACAGCCTGCCGCCGTTGCGTTGCCGGCAGATCCGCCAAGAACTCGGAAAACCCGGCAGGCGAAAGCCGATAGTAATTCAGGGCAATCACCTCCAAGGTGGCGGGATCGACCAAAGGCTTGGCAAGCGAAGCAAGCATCCGGGAGGCGAGTTGCGGATCCCGGGTTGCCAGATCTTTCAAAGCCCAATTGGTCAACAGTCTCCGCCCCGGCGGTTCGTCCAGCGATTCCAAGAGTCCGAAAAATCCCGACGGATCCGTGTTCAGGGAACTTGAGAAGATGGCGATGGCAGCCGCTTCCCATTCGTCGCCCAGCTCCGGGAGGAGAGTCAGGTATTGGCGCAGTGCCGTGAGAGGATCATTGCGATAGGCTGCTCTCAGGCTCCCGATCTTTTCCGAGTTCTTCTCCGAGACCTGAGGCGGTTGTTCGCTTCGGCCGACCCCTGAATTCAGGTGGCCGACGGTTGTTCGCTTTGGGGCGGGTGTTTTAGATTCTGTTCGGTGAGAAGCTTGTTCGCGGCAGGTGCAGCTAAACGCGACAAGCATCCAGAGTGGAAGCTTGCGGCAGATACTCCGATGCCGTGCTCGCAGAGAGCAGCTCATTGATTGTTTTGAATGCTGAGCGCTCCGAGTTTGACTCCTTGCTCGAAGTTCTTTTTGAAGGCTGCGGGAATCTCTGGCGCGACGGTATTGGCACGATCCAGAGAGACATTCTGAACAAAGATCGCGCCCATCGCAAACGCCAGCGATGGCTGGCCTTCCTTGGGAACATCTTGAAACAATCCGAGAACTTCCGAGTCGCTACAAACTCCCACCACCGGCCTGATAATGCCCTGCAGGAAGGGCGGATAGGCAGGGTGGTCGGGCGGTACCAATGCCACCCAGCCCTTCACGTCCGCGATGGTCATCGCGGCGTTCCTGGAGCGATCGTTGCCGAGATGCTGCCCCGTCATGGCGGCCAGCTGAATCGGATCGAGGCCCCAATTCTCCGCAGCTTCGGTGACGCTTCCGGGGCGGGAGATCGAGATTTCCCTCTCCGCCATCTGTTCGGAAAGGAATTTCGCACTCTCCGCGCTTAGTGAGGGAAGAATGTCTTTGGCGAGTTTGCGAGCCTCGGCAGACGTGGAAGCTCCCGGATCCTCCGGGTAAATCCTTACGGTGAGACTTCCCTCGTAGTAAGCCATGTCATTGCCGTCCCGGCTCAGATCCCGCGCATCACGAAGAGCCTCTTGCCAATTCTCGATCGCGTGCCTGCCCAGCAATGACGCCCCACAATCCAAGCGGTTCTGATTGTGGGCGATGTCTTTGACGATCTCGCGAATCTCCGAAGGGTGCGACTCAGCGAAAACATTCACCAGACCAAGCATGTAACCGTTTTCGAATTCTTGATCTCCTATGGTTGCCTTCAGCTTGAAAGCCTGGGCCGGGGTCGAAAGGTGGTGAGCGAGCGCCTGCGCCATGAACGATTTTTGGCGACCTGTGGCGTTCCGGCATAGTTCAGGGAATATCCTGATGATCGCATCATCGCCCTCGAGGAGTTCGGGATAGCGGCTCGATAGTGCGGCCCACATTCCTTCAGGGGTAACATTCGGTTCAGCGAACAATGACTCCACGGAGAGAGGGCCGGCGGTTTCTTCCGCAGGGTGCAGTTCGGGAATTTCGGAGAGCTTGGATTTCACGAGCTCCGCCCCACCCGCTTGCCCCGCGGTGCCGGATGCGGCCTCGCGCTTTGAGCACGATGTTGTGAGAGCGGCCGCAAGGGCAAGGGGCATGCAGGCGAAGTAAAAGCAACTCGCCGGGTGCGAACGATCCGCCCCTGTCTTTATGCCGATTGCAAAAGTCATCACATTGGACTTTCCCACCGCGGGTTTCGTGCCGTCAAGCCAAGTCGTTGTAAGATAGCTTGGCACCTTCATTGCGAAGAGGGAGGCATGAACACCGACGTCTATATCCGTGAAGCCGAAGGAGGATTTACCCGGCGCCTGGGGGCCGAGGTGATCGAGGAGTGGGAAACCGGGCGGATGATCCGTTCGGAGAGCCGGCTGGAGTCCGAGCCCTTCATCAGCTACTACATCGTCGATGGCGAGAGCCTCTCGGCGGTGAAGCTGGGGCAGGCGAAGGGTGAAGGACCCTTCGACTATGCGGCGGAAATCGACCCCTCTGACACGAGGCCACTGCCCGACTTCGAGATTCAGGCTACTTGAGTTGAAGGCGACGACCTATTCCCCGACGGGAGATCCGCCATTCGCGAGGCCCAGCCTTTCATCCATGCGACGTTCGAGGGCGGCAATGGAATCGGAGGGCGTCACGTCACGCATGGCATCGACGAAGGCCAGGTCGATGTCCTCGCCAGTGACGTCGGGATGGGCTTCCGAATAGTTGCGGAGGAAGACCTGCTTTTCTCCCTCTTCACGAAGGAGGTTGATGGTGGCTTGCTCGCTCATGGTTCCGGGGTGTTTGCAGCGTCCGTTCCTTTCTGCGGAAGGTTTCCCATCTTCCTTGCCGTCTCCTCGTCGTAGGCATTCACCCGGCTTTCGTCGTGATTCTGATCGCGGCTCGGATCATCAGGAGCGACCTCCTTGAGAGGGCTATTTGCGATCTTTGGCGTGGCATTCATGAAGATCTTTGTTGCACCGCACATGCCATCGGCTGGATCCCTGCGAAGGGGCTGCTCAATGCGAGTAGCGGCTGCAAAGTGCCAGTCCGGGACGCAATATGCATCGGATGGCAGGGCGCCGCGGTGGCCGGACCCTTCACAGGCAGAAGGCGAGCCTGCGGCGCGGCCCCTGCTTGGAAAGTGCATGGCCGACAAGAAAGGAAATACTTCGCAGGACCGTCGTGCCGTGGCCCTTTCCGAGGACCACGAGCGCCGTCACTTCATCGAGCAGTATCGCAAGGATCATCCCGGTGTCTCCGCGGATCAGGTCGAAGAAATCTTGGACCGTGCCGCTGCCTCGATCGCTCCTTCTGAAGATAGGACGAAGCTGGTGGCGGCGGTGGAGCACGCCTTGAGATCCTCATGAAAGTGGCAGAGGTCTTTTTTGGCTGATCCCTTCACTCGACAAAGCGGCGCGGATCCGCGAGGGATCGGGCAATGAAAAAGCTGCTGCTGCTCGCCCTGATCGCGCCCGCGCTGGCCAACGACACTGCCATCAACTCGGGAGGGCATGGCCCAGCACCGCTTGGTGAATTCGATGGCGAGGAATCGGTGATCCGGATGATCTCGGAGAAGATCGAGATCAAGATGGGCAAGAAAGAGTCGCAAGTGACCTGCCGCTTCACCTTCCGGAGCTCGAAGAAGGAGGGGGACGCGAAACAGACGGTGGGCTTCCCCGATCTGTTAGAGATGGAGTCCGATACCGGAACGATTTCGAAGCTGGAGACTTTTGTCGATGGGAAGCCGGTGGAAGCACGGAAGGTGCGCGGCTGGTTCAGCACGGCGGAATGGGGCACGCCGAAGAGTGGCCTGGGCCAGCCCACCGTCCCGGGAGAACAGATCCAGTATGCGGATTTCTATGTGGTGGATCTAAGCTTTCCACCAGGGAAGGACGTGATCGTCGAGCGGAAGTACATCGCGGACAATGGTGGCGATGCGATGGGATCCACCGCGTTTTCTTATACCACCCACACTGGAGCGGTGTGGAAGGACACGATCGGTGAGGCGGAGTTCCGCGTGGTTCTGGATGGCTGGACGGTCGATGACTTCGCCTTTGAAGATGGCAAACAGAAGCTGCCGCCGCGTGAGCAGTCTGCGTGGTGCTTTCCCAATCTCGCGGAATGGAAAGTGGTTTCGCCGACGGAGCTGAGGATGACTTGGAAGGACTTCGAACCCGCGGTGCATCGCACGCGACGCGGGATCTTCCTGGCAACCTGGAGCAGGAAGGCTTCCGAGGAATGAAGGGCGGATCCGCGTGGTAGCTGGAGCGCTACGGATCCCGGGCGCTTCCCCAGGACTGCCGTAGGATCCACAGGAGTTCTCCGGATTACTCCGGCAGGGTCACGATCCGATAATAGCGCACCGGCTCGGTGGATGGATGAGCGGAGGTTTTCGGAGGCCCGGAATCAATCCATTGAGTCCGGTTCGAAGACGCCGTGACCGATGGCTCCGCACGGTGCCAAAGGGTGCCATCGTGGGTGTATTCGATGGCGTAAGCCGAGCCGGGGACAGAGTTGAACTCCAACAGCATGTCACGGTTTTCCAGCACGACCACGCGGGTGGGCCCGCTGCCGCCATCTGCCACCGCCGGCTCTGTCGGGGCGACTGCGAGAACGGAGGAGATCGTATAGGTCGGAGCGAAGCTGGGGTTTCGTCCCGGGTGGAAGAATTCGATGGTCAAGGTGACTTGTGCCCCGGGTGCCAAGGCTCCCGACCAATCCACATAGGGGAGCCCCTGCGGATCGAGCCCCTGCCGGTTGTAAACCTGGACGTCAGCCGGGAGATTTCCAACGAGAAGCCGGAAGCCGGCAAGAGCAAGGGTATTGTTATTGGTAACGGTAAGCTTCTGGATGAAGAGCCCCTGCTGCTTGTCGATCAATGGTGCGATGTCGAGCTTGGCGACCCCTGTTCCGGCGGGGCTGACAATGCCGCTTGTCACCGATGCCGAATCGTCGCCGGGCGCGATGCGGGGTTGATCGGTCGAGACGACGTTCGCATTCGTGCCGAGGTTGGCAGTCCCGCCCGGCGCTCCCGGTGAAACCGCATAGGTCACGCTCAAGCTCGCCGTGCTTCCCTCGGCCAGATCGAGCTGCCAGCGGTTTCCGCTGAAGGTTCCGGTTCCGGGCACCGCGGGATTCGCCGTGACTCCCGGTGGAAGTGCCGAGCCAAGTTCCACCGTCACCGATGTGGCATCGCTCGGGCCTCGGTTTTCGAGGGTGAAGGTATGAGTGACGGTGCCCGGAGCGCCCACCACCGGCAGGCTGCTTGCCGCGCTGAGGTGGAGATCGACACGCTCGCTCACGGTGAGGGAAACGGTCGCGATGCCGGACCGGTTTGTCCCATCGTTTGCACGGTAAGTGAACGAATCGGGGCCGAAGTAATCGGGCAGCGGAGCATAAAGGAAGGACCCATCCGGGCGCAGAAACAATTCGCCGTGGCTAACGTTTGAGACGAGTTCCGCCACGAGATGATCCGGACCATTGCCGTCGTCTTCGTCAGTGTCGTTGGCCAAGACGCCGGCGGCGGAGGAAATATCCAAGCTGCCATCCTCAGGAACTTCATAGCCGGAATCGTCCAGGGCGACCGGAGAGAAGTCATCGTCGATGATCGTTGCCGTTACTTCCTTGCCTGCCGCGAGATCGTAGGCGCCTCCAGCCGATAGGGTGAAGGTGATGCTCTCATCGGCCTCGTCGAGATTGTCGGCCACGGGATCGATCGTGACGATGGCCTCCTCTGCTCCGGCGGGGATGGTGACCTTGGTCCCTTCGGCTCCGCCGAGGAGGTAGTCTTCTCCTGCGGTGGCGCTGCCGGACGAGGTGAAATTCACCTCAAGGGCTGCTCCCGAATCCCCCGTGCGCGCCACCCGGATCTGGAGTTGGCCCGCGAGGTCTTCCTGCAGCGAGGCCGGGCCAACGATCGAAGCGCTGACGACCGGTACCGGTGCCGCCAAGCGAAACCCAAGGGTGGGATTTTCGACGGTCGGGATGTTATAGTCCTGACGGGAGGTCGTCACAAAGGGGGAGCCGACGTTCCATCCTCCTCCCCGGATGCCCCGGCGTGCGGCGCTGAAAACCGTGTCGTTCCATTCCGAGACGTTCCCGCTTTGGTCTGCGGTGCCGTAGTAGCTCTCGCTTTGCGCGCCCGCGCTTCCCACCGTGGTCAAGTGTCCCGCCAATCCTCCCCAGCGCGCACCGGATTCGTAGTTTGCCACGTTCACGCCGGGATTGCTGATCATGCCGGACCCGTTGGTGGTTGCCGGCATCGGTGCATTCTCCGCCCGGGTCGCATAGAGCCAGTAGTTGTCGCCAGCTCCGGCCCCCGGGGTGGGATCGTAGGCGGCGGCTTTGTACCATTCGTCCTCGCTCGGGATGAAATATTTCGCGCCAGCTTGCCGGATAGGAGTTTCGACCGACATGTCGTAGACACCGTTCTCCGTGCCGCCGCTGCCTTTCCCGTTGTGCATCCAGTTCGCCATCCGGGCGGCGTCATTGAAGCTGACCCAGATGACCGGCTTGTTCGCCATGTTCTTCCGCGTGGAATACGTGTAGCTACCGGGAGTGCCGCTGCGGATGATGCCAGCGCGGGGGTCCGATACAGTGGCAAGATTGAAGAGTCCGTTGGGATCTGAAGCGGCGACGGCATTCAGGAATTCCACATACTGCGTGTTGGTGATCTCATGCTTCGTGATGCGGTATTTGTAATCCACCCGGCCGAAGCCAATGAGATCCGGCCGGTTGCCGGGGTTCCCGACGGTCTTCCATTCCATGGGGATCGGGACATCGCTGGTGTCTGCCACCTCGGTTCCGAAGCGGAGGTCATCCACCCGGACGGCATTGCCCCGTTCCTGCGGGGCGGAGATATCGATGCGGTCGATTCCAAGAGCCTCGGTGAAGCCGATGAATGTGCTGAAGTCGGCCGCGGTGATCAGCGTCTGGTCGCCGACCACGGTGCCGTTGCTGTAAGCTTGGACCCGCGCGGTGACGTTCCCGCTCCCGATTTTCACCATGAGTCCGACCTTTGCGTAGAGGCGGTCGAAGAGGATCCGCATCCTGTAGCCCTGTGTGGTATTCACCAGGATGTAGTCGCTGGGGGTCGCGTCGGTGACCCCGATGAGGCGGGGATCGAAATTGCGATTGTCGTCGTGCTCGCCCTGGAAGGTGACCCCCTGGATCGGCTGGGGTAACTGGATGGTATCCTGCGGGGGGGCGATGCCCTCGAAATTGAAGAGCGTCAGGCCGGGATTCGCAGTCAGGAAGGCTTGGAGATCCGTGAACGTCTCACCGGAGACCGGAGAGGCGAAGCCGAGCAGCATGCTGCCCAAGAATGCGCGGCGGAAAAGGGAACAGAGAAGGGTCATGGAATTTTCCTGCGTGGCGTGAGCGGTTCTTCAGGGAAGCGAATAGCGGATTTGGAAGCCCGCGCTGAGACCGCCGGGATCGACCTTCATGATGCTGGGCCCTACCTGCGCACGGAATTCGCCCGCGGTATCGAAGCGGGTGAAAGCAGTGATCCCGATGAGATCCGTCAGATCATAGCCGAGGTCGGCTTGGGCATAGACGCCGGTGCGGAACTTGGTGCCGGAGTCCTTTTCTGACCAGCGGGCGACGGTGGTGGTGCCTGCGGTATTCGTTCCTTTCAATTGCTCGGATTGGTGTCCTTCCCAGCGATAGAGGTTCAGGATGAGTCCGCTTTGCAGGGCGAGCTCCAGAGGCCCCCATGAACGGCTGAAGGTGGGGCCAAGCGCCAAGCTCGAAACATCCATGTCAAAGGACGCAAACACCGTGTTGGTAAAAGCCGCCGAGTCGCTGGACAAGAGCACGGGCGTGATGATGCGTGTGGAGGGCAAGTTTCCGATCAATGGGCCCGGTCCTCCGAAAGATCCCGCATAGGGTGCAGAGGGCGGCACCACGCCGCCGAGCGAATAGATGTCCGTGTAGTCCAAGCGGTAGTTGTCGCGGAGCTGGCTGGCCGAGAAATCCGAGAAAGCCAGGGATTGATCGACCTTGGTGAAATCGAAGCTGCCGCTGAAGCCCACGCGGAAACCGCCGAGGGCGTGCGGGCTTTTCAAGTCCACTTGGACGTGGGGAGAGAAGCCGGACAAGCTGTCCTTGCTGTAGGAGCCCGTTCTCGGATCGCTGGTCGCATCGCGGACCACGCTTTGGGTCCCGCTCGCGGAGAACATCAGGTTATCACCTTGGACCTGGGCGGCGGAATCATAGCCCCAGTACCAAGTGGAGCCATCGGCCGAAGTCCCTTCGTCTTGGCGCACATAGCCATTGTTGTAGAAGCGGTCGCCGTATTCGTCTTCTTCGCCGATCGGAGGAGGAACCAGGGAACTCTCCCCGACCAAGGATGGCAGAATGAAATCTCCGCTGCGGGATCCCGCATTGATCTTCAGTGATCCAATGTTCCGGACCGAGGGGCCCACCGAGATATTCCATTCCCATCCGCCCGAGGTAGAGGGTGGCGGAACGATATCACCGGCAGATACGGGAAGAATGAACAGCAGCAGTGGAGGCAAATGCTTCATGAAATGGAGGGAAGTGGCCGGATAGAGGTGCGGGGGCTCCTATTCGGCGGGAAAAGTGAGGTTTTTTGGAGGACTAGGGGACGGCGGAGCTCCGGGCAAGCTCTGCCGGAAGTTCTTCGCAAAAACTACGCTCTGCCGGCGCGCGGTCCTTACTTTGCCTTTGCGGTATCTGATTTCTTCCAGAATTCCCGCCCTGCCGGAGTTTCGTGATCGACGAGCAGCCATAACTCGCGGGCGAGGGAGCCCTCGGAGATCAGGTCCCCGTAAGGCTGTTTTTTCCACGCCTCGTAGTGGCCTTCCACGTTCTTGATCGCGCGCTGCTTGAGATAGTCCTCGCCGGTCTTGCGCCACAGCTCGAGATCGGCCTCGACCTGAAGGTGCGACCATTTGATGGGATCGCGATAGACGCCGTTGCCTCCGAGGAAGCTGTTCGCCGCCTTGCCGACGCGCAGGGCTTCATCGAGGTAGAACTGCTGGCCGGTGCGGGTGTGGAGGGAGATGAAGTTCCGCAGCATCAGTGCGGAATTGTAGGTGAGCTGGCCCTTGTTGATGTTGCCGGTGGTGACGTCGATGTTGTCCCAGAAGAGACCGTTCTCTCCTTGCAGCGTCTTCACGGTCCACACGGTGATCTTTTCTCCCTCGGCATTCCACTTCGCGGCGTCCGGGTCTTTCTTGAAGCGGGCGAGCCGGAAACAGCCGAGCGCAGCCGGGGCATTCGCGCAGGTGTTCTTGCCATTGCCCTTGTGCTGTTCGTGCCAGTAGATGCCGCCGCCGGCTTTGTCGTCCCAGCCGCTGATCACGAATTCGAGGACTTCCTCGGCGCGCTTCAGATAGCGGGATTCGCCGGTCTGCTCGTAGGCCTCGAGGAAGGTGAGGACCATCCAGGCATTGTCGTCGTAGTACTTGTCGTTGCCGCCTTGGGTGCGGGCCGGTTCATAGCCGGGGATCTTCACTTTCGTGTCCCAGTAGGCATCCATCGCCTCGAAGAACTTCCGCATCACGCTGCGGTACTCCTTGTCATGACGGGCGGCGGCGACCACTGCGGAGAACATCACGCCGGCACCCCAGATCAGCTCCGGCTCCTTCCCGTCGGCCTTGCTCATGTAGAGGCCGGACTTCCGATCCCAGAAGTGCTCCTGGATGTAGGACATCACTTCGGCGGCCTGCTCCTGATGCTTCGGCGCTTGGGCGGAAGCAGGTGTCAGGCTGGCGCACGCGAAAATCGCGGTGAGGGTGCCGGCGAGGAGCGGGCGAGCAGAATTCATGGGGATATCAAACGGGGTTGACCCGTGATGGCAGGCCTCTCCCGTCACGGCAAGGCGGCTCCTCAGGAGGCACGTGTCATCCGGGCAAACTTCCAGCTTGCCAAATTAACTTTGTGTCACAAAGTGAGTCCTGTCTGATCCTTCGTTTGCCGTTCAGGCCTGCCTTGAAACTTTGTGGAACAAAGCCGATGTTATCAAGCCCTCTCTCCGCTCCTCCCATGCGCTGTGAACTCCGTCGTGCCTTGGTATTGGGACACGGCCAGGAGACCCGCGATGCCCTCACACGTCTCGACAGCCGCTTGAAGCGCGGGGCCGTGACCGTGCTGGGAGCGCTGGCCCCGGACGCCGCGCTCTGCGAACTTTACCGCCGGAAGGGTGTACTGGAGGGAAGCCCTGAGGAATTCCGCGCGCCGACCCATACCGTGGTGGTGCCGCTGACCGGGCTGCCGAAAGCCTGGGTCCGGAAGTGGAAGGAGAATGGCCACGAAGTGCTGGACCTGACCCTGCCGTGCGTGCGGCGGGCGCAGACCTCGCTGAACCTCTTGGCGCTGGAGCATTGCAAGCCGGTGGTGATCGGCTGCCGGGACCAGCATGAATCGGCCGCCATCGCCGGTGAGGTGGCGGGGACCCTGGTGGTGGAGGATGCCGAGCAGGCCGGGTTGCTGCCCTTTGCTCCGAAATTTGGTCTCGTCTGCCAGCCGACGATTTCCCGCCGCCGCGCGCATGCGGTGGCGGAGGCGATCCGGCACCGGCATCCGGACAGCCGGATGGTTTTCCTCGATACGACCACGCCCGCGATGTTGGAGCGCGAGCGGTCCGTGGAAGGGCTCAGCCGCTGGGCGGAAATGATCATCGTGGCAGGGGAGGCGAGCGAGTCCTCCGTCCGCGCGCTGATCGATGCGTCCCGGCGGCTGGGCCTCCCCGCGCGCGCGGTGCCGGATGCGGGATCGCTGGAGCTGCGGGAATTCGCCGGGCTCAGCAGGATCGGGATCACGGCAGGCGAGTTTTCCCCGGAAGCCGTGGTCGATGGGATCGCAGCCCGACTGGAGACCGAGCGAAAAGGGGAATGAAGTTTTTCTGAACTCCAGATGGACGGAATGGGCGCAGATGAAACGGGATCGGGAAAACTTGCCGGTCCGGAGAGACAGTCCGGGTAGGGAAGCCCCGGGGAAAATGGCGATGGCGGCTCGTCAATGGGTTAGATGGGAACTGACATCGATATCGCCATCGCCCGGGGTCGCTCCGGGGAATCCGGCATTTTCATCTGCGCCCCTCCCGTCCATTTGCGGGTGAGGGCTTGCTCCGGGCGGGCGGGCAGCCGCTCTTTCCGCTTTCCGCCCGGCGCTTTCCGGTCTTTCCTCCCGCGCCTGCCATGTCCGACAAGCTCGCCCAGATCATCGCCACCAAGCATCAGGAAGTCGAAGCCCTGATGGCCCGTGCCGGGCATATCCGCGCCGCAGCCTTGCAGCGGAACGAGTTCCGCGGCTTTCGTGCGGCGCTGGATCGCGGTCCGGACCGCGTGGGAGTGATTGCGGAAGTGAAGAAGGCCTCGCCTTCCGTCGGCTTGATCGATCCGAACTTCGACCCCATCCGCCAGGCGAAGCGCTATCTGGATGGCGGCGCATCCTGCCTCTCGATCCTGACGGACGAGCAGTACTTCCAAGGTTCGCTGAGCTACCTGAGCAAGATTTCCGAATTCTCCGATGCGCCGCTACTGCGGAAGGACTTCACGATTCACCCGGTGCAGATCCACGAGGCGATCGTGGCCGGTGCCGATGCGATCCTGCTGATCGTGGCCGCGCTGGATGACGACAATCTGAAGCGCCTCTACAACGAGGCGAAGGACTTCCAACTCGATGTGCTGGTGGAAGTCCACGACCTGCCGGAGATGGAGCGCGCGATCGAACTCGGCGCGGACCTGATCGGCATCAACAACCGCAACCTGAAGACCTTCGAGATCGACCTTGCGGTCACCGAGGAGCTGGCGGATGAAGTTTCGGATGATGTGATCCTCGTTTCCGAGTCCGGCCTGCGCAGCGTGGAAGATGTGCAGCGTGCCCTCGATGCCGGCGCGAACGCCGTGCTGATTGGCGAGTCCTTGATGCGGGCGCATAACCCGGCCGAGGAGATCGAGGCGTATCTGGAGTTGAGGGCGGTCTAAAGACGGCTGCTTGCAGTCCCCGGAGGAAAGACACAGCATGCGGAAGCCATGGTCAGGCTTCTCTTGTTGGCATTGTTGATTTTCGCCGGCGGCGTTCGCGCGGCCTCGACGGCGGCATGGAAGGTGTCGTTGGAGACGCTGGCCCCGGATCACAAGACCAACGAAAAGATCCGCAAGCTGGAGAAGCCGCCTGGCGAGTCGGCGTTCTTCCAGCCGGGCGATGAGCTGTGGGATGTTTCGAGCGTTCTGGAGGACGAGAGCTTGATCCCGTATGGCTACATCGAGGCGTCCTATGAAGAGGAAGAGAAGCCCCGCGGGCCTTGGAAAGGGGAGTGGGCGGTGTGGAATGCGCGTTTGGGAAGCTTGGTGGCGAGGGGTAGCTATGCGGATCTCTTGAAGGCACAGCTCGCGTGGGACTTTGAGAAGGCTCCGGATTTCGTTCAGGCCAAGTCGTCAGCGAAACCGAATGTCTTCCGCATGCAACTCGATTGGCTGCGTCCTGGGGCAAAGGCTGCGTTCCAATCCATTTCGATGATTTGTGAAGGCGGCAAGATGACGAAGAAGACCGAGGGTGGCGTTTCCATCGAAGCCGATCCGAGCGTCGGATATTCCGAGCAAATGATCTTCACCAGGATCGCCGCAACTTGGGTCGTGGAAAAGGAATCTCAGGGCTTGGAGGTGACAACTTCGGGATACTTCGAGGACGGCAAGAGGGCCTTCGTTGCGAGGCACGGAACCGGTGAGGATGGATGGGAGCTCTACCTCACGTGTCGGGAGCAAAGGGCTGACGGAACGCCGGCTGCCGAAGCCCGGCTACTGGAGAACAAATACAGTGGTCCAAGGCCCTGGCGAGGGGGAGATGGTCGTGTATTCGGAGAGTTCCGCATTCCTCTTCAAGGAGAGCGTTCGGTTGTTTGGAGCCCGATTCCTCCTGACTTAGGTTCGCGGCCGATGCCATTGTTGAAGCATGATCTCCAGGTGCCGGAAAATCTCCGGCGATGGATCGAGGGGCCTTTGGTCGACTGTTCGACGCTGTTGAAAGGCGAAGGCATCAATGTGGAAGCTCCCGGATTCTTCGCGGGATACGATGTGCTGGCGCATCAGCTTGTCGTCGTTGGCGACGAGGCGACTCATGCCGCTATCAAAAGGTTGCTCGGGAAATTGGGAGGTCCTCCGGAGACAAATCTTCTCATCGAATTGTGTCCCGAGACAGGCAACACCGGGATCGTCGTGCGGGATGGAGAGAGGGGAGGGATTTGGGAACTCAGAGGGCAGGAAAGCGAGGCCATATTCGAGGTCGAGGCCACTCGGGGGACCGGCAGCGTAGCCTTGAGGCTGTTCACCAGGCTCATGGCCGATGGTGCGGACAAAGGAGAGTTGACCATAGGGATGGACCTCATACCGCGCCGTTGGCAGAAGATGATGGAGGCAAGTTCCGGCGAAGCGGTCGAGGTGCTGATCCGGGTGGGAGATGCTCCGCCCTAAGCGCTCTTGAAAGGAGATAGGAATCCAACCACTGATCGACTCCATGAATCGAACACTTCCCCTGCTAGCTTGGCTTCTTGCGATGCTGTCTGCGCAAGGCATGACCGCGGCGTGGAAGGTGCCACTGGAGGGCTTTGTCGAGAACTTGGAAGCGGATGACCGGGTGAAGAAGCTCGGGACAGCGCCGGGTAATTCGGCGTTCTTTCAGGAGGGAGACGAGCTGTGGGACGTCTCCGCTGTCTTGAAATGGGAAAGGAGGATTGGAGAGCCGGGCGACGATCCATTTGCCGGAGGTTCGCAACGTGTGGCGGCTTTCAAGTGGACAGGAGATTGGCTTGTCTGGAATGCCCGCTCCCAGCTGGTCGTTGCCAGTGGTTCATGGATGGATTTGAGAGATGCGGAGCAGGCACTTGGCTATTGGAGCCTGCCCATCTTGATCCGTTCCAAGTTTGAGATTCTTGGAGGAGAAGAGGACAAGTTGAAACGTTCGCTATCCTTGGTATTGAGAAGCGGGGAACGCGCTCAGGCCCGTTGGGAAGGAGGAAGCCTGGACTTGGAGGGGATCGCGGGTTCGACCGATGCGATTGATCTTCGCTGGACCTATGACTGGCCGACGGGAGAAGAAGGCCAGACATGGAGCGTGGTAAGCGCGACGACCTTGAAGGAGGGCGAACGGACCTTGCTCGCAGCGCAAGGGCAGGACGAGAGAAGATGGCAGCTTTTCACAACCGTTACCATAGAAGTGATCGATGGAACTCTCCGCTCGCAAGTGAGGTTGATCGAGGAGTCGGGAAGGATCGTCTCCTGGCAGCCTGAAGTGAGAAACTTCGAGCCTTTTTTGCGGCCTTTGCCGGGCGGCTTGGTTCTGGGAGTTTTCGAGGTGTTCCCCGACTTTGCCGAGAGGCTTGATCCGGAGTTCGGGAAGAAAGCAGCCCTTGCCGAGTCTCCGCCACAAGCGAAGGACTGGGTTCGGGGGCTTCGCGTGGATGCGCGGCCCCTTTTGGCAGGTCAAGGGATCAAGATCGAAGGTGAAGGTAGCTTTGCCACCTTTGATGCACGCGGATACCTGGTGGTGATTGCCGATGCAAAAGCTCTCGATCTGGTCACTCAGATGACGACTCCTCTTTGGGATCCTCCTCCTCCGTCGATCCGGATTGGAGCGAATGCCGAGGCCGGAGGATGGCTGTTAACGACTCGTTCCGGCGAGAAGGCGGAGATCAAGCGCAGCCGCATGGGTGCAACGGAGGCCTTGTTTGTCATTGAGCCTATCCTTGGAGGCCAGGAGCATCTCATGGATGTGCGCTATACGATTGATGCGATCAAAGGCACGAAGGTCTCGGGTCGTGTCGAGTCGCAAGCAACTCTTGAAGTCGGAAAGCCGAAGGCGGTTGCGTGCTTTTCTTCCGACGGCGAGGAGGCGACGAATCTGATCCTGACCGGGGAGATCGATGAAGGGTCTTGAAGGAGGGGCGATTCATAAGATGTCATGTTCAGAATCCTTCTTCTCATCTTGGTTCCCTTCTTGGGGATCGCCAATGCGCTTACAGTCGGCTGGAAGGTTCCGATTGAGCAGTTCAATCCGGATTTGACCACGAACGGCAGGGTTCGGAAATTGGACAGGCCTCCAGGCGAATCGGCTTTCTTCAAGGCGGGCGACGAACTCTGGGAGATTTCCAAGGCCGTGGAGTGGAGAGGTGAGCCTAGGACAAACCAAGATCCGTTTGAGGAGTCCGACGCCATATGGCAGGGGGATTGGATCGTTTGGAATGCGAGTTCGCGCATGATCGTTGCGCGGGGCACATTCGTGGAATTGAAGGAGGCTGAGAAATCCTTGGGGTTTGAAGAAGGTCTCTCGGTGATGAAGATGCGCTTTGAACTCTCCGGCGGAGCGGCAGGGGGAGATGAGCGTCGTGTGCTGTCGTTGTCATCGTCGAACGGAAAGAAAGCGAAGGCCGAGAGCCATGGCTTTCAGGTTAGTGCCGAGCCATACGCCGGGCAAAGCGCCTCCACCGATCTGATTTGGAGCGCGTCTTGGCCCGCGGGTGAGGAGGATTCATCGTGGAAGGCCGAGGCAACCGTGGTCCTGAAGGACGGGCAGGAGTTTCTCTTGGCTCGCGGTGGGGAAGGTCAGGGGGCGTGGAAGCTCACGGGAAGCGTCGTCCGGCAAACCATCGACGGGATCCGTTCTTCGGAAAGCCGTTGGGTGGAGTTGCCGAAGCAGCAGGTGATGCCGTGGCCTCCCGGTCATGAGGAGTTCGCTCCGGTTCGTCGTCCATTGGGCGAGAGCCTGCAGATTGGAGTCTACAGCGGGGCAGCGGATTTCCTTTATCAGGAGGATCCGGTTCTTGTGGAGCCGCCAGCAGCCCTTGCCGAGTGGGTGACGGGACCTGTGATCGACGCGCGGGAATCATTGGAGATCCTTGGCTTCTTATTCCTGCGCGAAGGCTTTTTCGCAGGCTTCGACGTCAAGTCGGGACGGCTGCTGACAATCGCAGATGCTCAGCAACAGGAGATGCTGCAGGACGACTTTGTGGATAGCCCCAGGGCACCATTCCGGCTTTGGGCGGAAACGAATCTGGAGGCTGGAGGGATTACGTGCCGGTCAGGCCAGAAGGCTTCGCTGTTCCGAAGCCGGAAAGGCGAGATCCAGCAGCTCTTCGAGATCGAGGCCACCGAGGGAGACGACAGGATCGTTGATGTGCGATACGCGATCCAGATTGCTCCCGATGAAAAAGCCACGGGTGGCATGTCCCTGATCAAGGAAAAGCCACAAGCCCTCGCGAAGTTCTTGAGAAGCGGGAAGGAAACTGATTTCACGCTGACCATCCGGGATCACTGGGGACGGTAGCATGGTCCAGCCATGCCGTTAGGCATCCCCGCTTGCATGGGCTGGATATTCAAGGCATCTAAGGGGCCATGCTTGCCCGGATCATCGCCTTGACCAGCTTGCTTGCCGGCCTTGCGGCGGCGCAATCGTATCGTCCATCAGGAGAGAAGCCGCCGATGCCTGCCCGGGAATTCCGCGGGGCATGGGCGGCGGTGGTTCATAATATCGACTGGCCCAGCAAGAAGGGGATGTCCCCCGCCGCGCAGCAGGCGGAGATGCGGGCGATCCTCGACAAGATGGCGTCTCTGAACATGAACGCGCTGATCTTCCAGGTGCGGCCGCATTGCGATGCGGTCTACGCGTCCTCCCGGGAGCCGTGGAGCCCGTGGTTGACCGGGACGATGGGCAAGTCGCCGGGCTACGATCCGCTCGACTATTGTATCAAGCAGGCCCACGCGCGGGGGATCGAGGTGCATGCGTGGTTCAATCCCTTCCGCGCGCTCTCGAATGTGAACCAAGGCACCTGCGCGAGCCACGTTTGCCAGGCCTCGCCGCACGTGACGAAGCGCTATGGCTCGCTGGTGTGGTGCGATCCGGCGCAGACCGAAACACGGGCGCGGGCCTTCGGCGCGATCTTGGACGTGGTGAACCGCTACGATGTGGATGGGGTTCACCTCGACGACTACTTTTATCCCTACCCCGAGGGCGGGCGGCAGTTCCCGGACGGCCGTTCCCCGGCGACGCGGCGGAAGATCGTGGATGACTTCGTGCAGAAGCTCTATTCCGACGTGAAGGGCGCGAAGCCATGGGTGCGCGTGGGCATCTCGCCCTTCGGCATCTGGCGGCCCGGTGTGCCGGGTGGCATCGAGGCGGGGATCGACTCCTACGAGCAGCTCGGTTGCGATGCGCGGAAGTGGCTGTCGAATGGCTGGGTGGATTACCTCGCCCCGCAGCTTTACTGGCGGGACCAGCCGCGGAAGCAGAGCTTCTCCGCGCTGCTCGGCTGGTGGCGCCAGCAGGGAAGTCGCCCGGTGTGGCCGGGGATCGCGGTTTCCCGCGTGGGCAGCTCGGAAGATCCGGGCCGTCCGGCTTCGGAGATCACCAAGCAGGTCGAGCTTTCCCGGAGCATCGGGAAGAATTGGGCGGGTCACCTCCAATGGAGCGTGAAGGGCCTGATGCAGAACCGCGGCGGGATCTCCAATATGTTGGCGAAGAACCAGTACGCGCAGCCGGCGCTGGTCCCGCCGATGCCATGGATCAGCCAGAAGCCTCCGGGTCGTCCTGCTGCCAATGCGCAGGGCACCGGCTCGGGCGTGCGGGTGAATCTCCAGAGCGGAGATCGCTCGACGGCGAAATATGCGATCCAAGCGCGCTATGGAAACCAGTGGCGCATGGCCAAGGTGGTGTCCGGCGGAACCAAGGCGACCGACATCAGCGGGCAGCCGGATGCGGTGGCGGTGAGTGCCGTGGACCGCTTCGGAAATACCAGCGCGCCGGTCGTGCTTTCGCGCTGAAGATGGGGGCCGTGGAACATGGATTCATGTGCTCCACGGCGATTCCACTTGCAGAGCGTCTACCAAGGTGCTGCAACGCCTCGCGCCCGGGCGCAAGGACCCGGGCAAGCCATTGAAAATACTTTACTTTTGCGAGATAATTGCGGCATATAGCGCGCGTCCCGCAATACACCTGCCGGCCATGGGCCGCACCCTTGCCTCCTGATGAAAGTCCGATTTTTCGTAACGGGTTCTTCCGTGCTTTTGGCCATTTGGCTCCTTGCCACGTTTTTCAGTGAAGTCTCCGCGGACAATTACCCGCAATTCGGCAAAGGCTCGGTGCCTGTGTCGGCGAAGGTGAGTCCATCCGTGAAGCAGGAGAAGCCGGTGGCGGTCGTGGCGGAAAAAGAGCTCCCGCCGACGGCGATGGAGTGAGGGCAAGGGCCGCAGGGAATTCGCGGCTGGATTTTTCCGGCTTGTCCGGGCAAATTGGCGGGCATGGCTGACGAACCGATCGTCTGCGACAACAAGCCGATGGGCCTGCAAGTCGAGGCAGGCGTCCACTGGTGGTGCGCCTGCGGGCGAAGCGGTCATCCACCTTTCTGCGATGGCAGCCACAAGGGAACCGGATTGCAGCCGGTGAAGTTCGAGACGCTGGTGGAGACCACGGTATGGTGGTGCCAGTGCAAGCATAGCAAGAGCCCGCCGCTCTGCGATGGGACGCACAAGAGATTCCGGTGATGATCACCACGGGCATCCATGCGGGAAGCGCGGGGGATTTCGGCCGGGCATTGCGCGGTCCCGGAAAGGAGTGGCTCTCGAAGAGACAGCTGAGGTTCTCCGCCCTGGTGGAGCGCAGGTGCAAGAGGCGGGGACTACTTGCGAGGTTCCGTATTTCTGCAGCGTGGCGGCGGGTGCGATCGAGATCCCGGCAGCCGGACAAGAGCCGCTGTCTGTGGCTCGGTGTGTGAACGTCCGACCAAGTCGATCTCTAGATCGGACGGTAGAATGGATTCCGGAGGATCTTTTCCTCGATCTCCAAGCGCCGGTCCTCGGCCCATTCGGGAGCTAGGGCTCTCCATCGTTCTTCCGGGAGCCGGGTATAGACCGGATGACCGTTCTCGATCAGGTCGCCGGGGAGCCTGAAGGATCGCGTTTTTCCTTCATGCCGCTCCGCAAACTGAAACTCTGCAGGATAGGAGGTGGCCCAGACTCCCCAGCCCTGCCGACGAAAGCGGATGACACCCCGGATGAAGAGGGTTGCGATAACGACCAGAAGCGTCCCGGCCAAGAGGGCGGGGAACTTCCAGAGCGGCCACCCGAAGAGTTCGGGTGACCATACGACTCCCGCGACGATCAGGACCCAGATCGAGAAGAGCTTACCGACGTAATTCATGGGACGCCGGATATTTCAGGCGCGTTCAGGCGTAGATCTTCTCGTAGTACTCCGTCACCATGCGGTCGGAGTCGAAGAAAGGCACCACTTCGTTCATCGAGTTGAGCACCAGCTTCCACCAGCCTTCCGGGTCGCCGTAGTAGAGTGGCAGGACCTTCTGTTCCATGGCTTCGTAGAAACCGAGGAGGTCGTGGCGATCGCGGGCTTCGGGCGTCAGGCTGAGATCAGCAGGCGGGATGATGAAGCTGTTGTGGCCGTCCTTCGAGAACTCGCAGACCCATCCATCATAAGTGGAAAGGTTGATGGCTCCATTCATCGCGGCGGTCATGCCGGAGGTGCCTGAAGCTTCGCGGGTGACGATCGGATTGTTCAGCCAGATGTCCGCGCCGTATTTCAGCTGCCGGGAAAGCTCGAGCTCGTAGCCGACGAGCACGGCCACGTTCGGGAAATCCTTCGTGGTCTGGACTAGGTGGTTGAAGGTCTCGATCGCTCCGAAGTCGAAGGGGAAGGGCTTGCCGGCCCAGATGATCTGCACCGGCTTGTCGTTGTTGTTCACCAGCGAGCGGAACATCCGGATATCGCGGGTGATCAGGTCCGGGCGCTTGTAGCCGGCGAAGCGGCGGGCCCAGACGATGGTGAGTACGTCGGGATTGAAAAGCTTGCCAGTCTGGTTGGCGACGGTCTGGAAGAGGCGGGACTTCAGCTCGCGCTTGCGGCTGGCCAGCGTGTTGATGTCGCCTTCCACCCGCGAACCTTCGATGCCGCGATCCTTCCAGAACTTCGCGTTCTGGGCGTTTGTCACATGGGTGATCGGGCAGATACCGGGAAAGCTTTCCCACATCTTGCGGGAGACGTCGCCGTGGAGCTTCGAGACCGCATTTGAAATGTGGCTCATCCGCAGGGCAGCCAGCGAGTGATTGAAGACCTCGCCTTCGATGCCGGTGACCTTGCGGACCTCGTCCATCGGCACGGAGCCGAAGAAGCTGAAATCGTGGAGCAGCTTGAAGTCGTGCTTTTCGTTGCCGGCTTCCTCGGGCGTGTGGGTGGTGAAGACGAAGCGCTTCTTCACTTCATCACTGCTACGATGCTTCTCGTAGACGCGGAAGGCGGCGGAGAGGCCGTGGGCCTCATTCAGGTGCCAGACTTCGGGATCCACGCCGAGTTCCTCAAGCAGGCGGGCACCGCCGGAGCCGAGGACGATGTACTGGGCGATGCGGCGCAGCGGGTCATTGTCGTAGAGACGGTGGGTGATCGCGCGGGACAGTCCGTCGTTTTCGTCGATGTCCGTGGTCAGGAAGAACATCGGAACGGTGCCGAAGACATCGCCCGGCAGGAACATCGCCTTCACCCATACCGGGTGGCCGTGGACGGGGACCTGGAACTTGATGCCCGTGTCCTGCAGGAAAGCATACTGTTTCTTCCGGAACTGGACCGCCATCTCGCGCTCCTCGCCGCGGGCCTGGTCATAGTAGCCGTAGGTCCAGAGCATGCCGATGCCGCAGAGATTCTGGCGCATCGCGGCAGCCGAGCGCATGTGGGATCCGGCGAGGAAACCCAGGCCGCCGGAGTAGATCTTGAAAATCTGGTCGATCGCGAACTCGCAGGAAAAATAGACGGCGCTCTTCGAGAACTTCGGGTCGATCTCGTAAGGATGGGCGAAAGGCTTCGGGAGAAAGGATCCTGACATGAGAGACGGGCGCTGGGTTAGGCGGAAGACGTTTTCGTTGAGGACCCGCGGGTTAGGTCGCGGATGACTGTGCCAGCCATGGCCCACGAGCCGCCATTTGTCGAGTCCTGCGCCGGAGATGCTGTTTCCGTACCAGCTTGGAAAGGATTCCCGGAGCGGTCTCGCATCACGGTGACAGAGTGGGTCGGGGGTGGTGGCACGCCAGTTGCTCATGCGTAGATCCACCATGACTCCCGCGTCGCCCAAGAGAACCGATGGAATCAGCCGGAAGATCGGGCGCCTGCTCATCTGCCTCGGTATCTTGCTAGGCCAGGGCTTCGCTCAGGAGGCCGCTCCGAAAGGAGCCCGCGAGATCGTCGCGGAGGCTGCCGCCACCACGGATACCGACAAGCAGAAGGAACTGGTGGAAAGCCTTGGGAATGCGGAGCCGGAGCAGGTTACCCTGTGGTTGGGGAAGTGGAAGGAAGGCGAGATCTACCTTTATCAGGATGCCGCCGGGACCGACGTGGCGGTGACCTTGGATGGGGAGGCCGATGCGGATGAAAAGCACGCGTTGAAGGCCCTTGCCACCGAGAAGCCGGTGACCGCGGAAGACGGCAGCGCCGTCCGCATGACCAAGGACGAACTTTATCTCGCGGATACCGATTCCTCGCTGCGCCGGGTGATGAAGGGGGTGACGGATCGCCTCGCACTGGCCTCCCCGGATGTGAAGAAAAGGTTACAAGCCGTTCAGGACACCGGCCTCGAGCAGGATCCGGCGAAGTTGCCGCTGCTGGAACAGCGGGTAGCCGTTGAACAGAACGGCAGGATCAAGGACGCGCTGGCCGAGGCAGTGGCGATGATCAAGCTCCGCTCCCCGGAACTCCCCGTGCGCGAGGGAGCGGTAAAGGAACTCGGCGACATGGGTTCGATTGCTTCGCAAAGCGCGATCAAGACGGTGCGAGGCGAGGCGGAAGCGGCCGGGCAAGTGGGCCTGGTGGGCGCGTGTGACAAGGCCTTGCGGGATATCGAGAACCACATCTCCCGGGTGAATACGATGGGAACCCTTTTCCGCGGTCTGTCGCTCGGCAGCGTGCTGTTGGTAGTGGCGATCGGTCTGGCGATCACCTTTGGCCTGATGGGCGTGATCAATATGGCACACGGCGAGTTGATCGTGGTGGGCGCTTACACGACCTATCTGATCCAGAATCTTTTCGCCGGAGGCATCCACATGTCGCCCTTCGGCCTGAAGATCGACATTCCCGGAATGAATCTCTCCGGTGGGAGCTGGGATCTTTATTTCCTGGTCGCGATTCCCGCAAGCTTCCTTACCGCGGCAGGCGTGGGCCTGCTGCTGGAGCGGGGGATCATCCGCTTCCTCTACAAGCGTCCGCTGGAATCGCTGCTCGCCACCTGGGGTGTTTCGATGGTCATCCAGCAACTCTTCCGCCTGGTCTTCGGCGCGAACAACGTCCAGGTAGAAAGCCCGTCTTTCCTCTCCGGAAACTGGACGGTGAACGACATCGTCTTCGGCTGGAACCGCCTCTTCGTGATCGGGTTCGCGGTGCTCATCATTTTCATGACCTGGGCAGTGCTGACCAAAACGTCACTGGGTCTGCTGATCCGCGCGGTGATGCAGAACCGCAGCATGGCCGCCTGCATGGGTGTGAAGACGGAGAAGGTAAACATGATGACCTTCGCCTTCGGCAGCGGCCTTGCGGGGCTTGCGGGGGCCTTCCTTTCCCAGATCGGAAATGTCGGACCGAACCTCGGGCAAAACTACATCGTGGACTCCTTCATGACCGTCGTGGTCGGCGGCGTGGGGAATATCATGGGCACGGTGATCAGCGCGCTAGGCATCGGCATGGCGGATCAATCCCTGCAGCAGATCCTCGGTGATCCGGTCACGGGCAAGATCCTCGTGCTGGGTGCCATCATCCTTTTCCTCCAGTGGAAGCCCTCCGGCATCTTCGCCACCCGCTCCCGTAGCCTCGACTGATGAAAACCTCTCTCGCCGGGAAAACTCCCACGCTTCTCCTCTCCCTCCTCGCGGTCTTCCTCGTGGTGGTCATGCCGTCGCTGAATGCCGCGGGGGCAGTCTCCGATTTCACACTGAACACCTGGGGCAAGTACCTTTGCTACGCGATTCTCGCGATCGCCGTGGACATGCTTTGGGGCTACACCGGTCTGCTCTGTCTCGGGCAGGCACTGTTCTTTAGCCTCGGCGGTTACATGCTGGGCATGCACCTGATGCTGATGATCGGTCCGGACCCGGTGTATAAAAGCGCGCTGCCGGATTTCATGGACTTCATGGGCCGCAAGGAACTCCCCGGCTTCTGGGAGCCTTTCCAATCCTTCCCCTTTGCCGCGCTGATGATTTTCTGCGCGCCCGGCGTCTTGGCGGGGATCTTCGGTTACCTCGCCTTCCGTTCGCGGATCAAGGGGGTGTATTTCTCGATCCTCACGCAGGCGCTGACCTACGGTGCAGCGCTGATGTTCTTCCGTAATGAACTCTACATGGGTGGGAACAACGGCTTCACCGATTTCCGCACGATCCTCGGCGCGGATCTCCGGAATCCGGAAACCAAGCGCTTCCTCTACATCGCCTCTGCGGTGACGCTCACCCTGGTCTTCCTCGGTTGCCGATGGCTCACCAACTCGCGTTTCGGCCTGATCCAGCGGGCGATCCGCGACAGTGAGAACCGCGTGCTCTTCTCAGGCTACTCGGCCGCGAACTTCAAGCTCTTCATCTTCGTGATCAGCGCGATGATTGCGGGGATCGGCGGTGCGCTCTATGTGCCGCAGGTGGGCATCATCAATCCCAGCGAGATGATGACCGAGAAGTCGCTCGAAGCAGTGGTGTGGGTCGCTGTCGGCGGTCGCGGCACGCTCTTCGGGCCGATCCTCGGAGCCATCGGCGTGAACTACTTGAAAAGCTGGGCGACCACCGAGTTCCCCGACTACTGGCTGATTATCCTGGGAGCCACCTTCGTGCTGGTGGTGCTTTTCATGCCTAAGGGCATCGTCGGGATCCCGGGCCAGATCCGCGAGCTGATCGCCAGCCGCCAGAGCCGGAAGCGTGCCGCTGAAGAAGAACTCCTAGCAACCTCTGCCGCGAAGACCAAATGAGCATGCAGCCTTACCTCCTGGCCGCGGAGGGACTGAATAAGTCCTTCTCCGGATTCCAGGCCATCCGCGATCTCAACTTCGCGCTCGAGAAGGGCGAGCTGCGCACGGTCATCGGGCCGAATGGCGCGGGCAAGACGACCTTCCTCGATCTGATCACCGGACGCACCAAGCCGGATAGCGGCACCCTGCACTTTGAACAGACGCACGATCTGCTGCGGATGAACGAATATCAGATCTACCGCCTGGGCATCGGCCGGAAGTTCCAGACGCCCACGGTCTATACGGACCACAGCGTGCGCGAGAACCTGCTGCTCTCCTTGGCCGGGTCACGAAGCATCTGGCACTCCTTGGTTGGTCGCGTGAAGCGAGAGCAAGAGGAGCGCATGGATGAAATCCTGCAAACGATCAAGTTGACCGAGCGCGCGCATGCCAAAGCGGGATCGCTCGCTCACGGCCAGAAGCAGTGGCTGGAGATCGGGATGCTGCTCGCCCAGGATGCAAAGCTGCTGTTGGTGGATGAGCCGGCGGCAGGCATGACCGATGAAGAGACGCATCGCACCGGCGAGCTGCTGCTCTCGCTGGCCGGCAAGCACACGATCGTCGTGATCGAGCACGACATGACCTTTGTGCGCCAGATTTCGCAGGGCCGCATCGTGACGGTGCTGCACCAAGGGAACGTCCTTTGCGAAGGCGCGGTGGACAAGGTGCAGAATGACGAGCGCGTCATCGAGGTTTACCTGGGCCGCAAAAAGAAAGCTGCATGAGTGCCATTGCCACCGAAGCCACCACCCTTTCCGCCCGCAATATCAAGGTCGCGATCGGCGGAAGCCAGATCCTGCGCGGTGTTAGCCTGAATATCCGCCCGCAGACTGTCTTTTGCCTGATGGGCCGCAACGGCGTGGGCAAGACCACCACGCTCAAGGCGATCACCGGCCTGATCGGCATGGAGGCCGGCGAGGTCGATCTTTTGGGAGAAAACATCTCTCGGATGAGCCCCGAGAAGCGGGCGCTGGCAGGCATCGGCTTCGTGCCGCAGGGCCGCGAGATTTTTCCGCAGCTCACCGTGGAGGAGAATCTCTTCGTCGGCACGGTTGCCCGTGGGCGGAAGCCGAGGGCGGAAGAATTGGACCGCATCTTCACGCTCTTTCCGATCATCAAGGAATTCCTGCCACGAAAAGGCGGCATGCTCTCCGGCGGCCAGCAGCAACAGCTCGCGATCGGGCGCGCCCTCTTGACCCGCCCCAAGCTGTTGATTCTCGACGAGCCCACCGAGGGTATCCAGCCAAACATCATCGATCAGATCGGGGATGCCATCAAGATGCTCCGCGACGAAGGCGAGATGGCGATCCTGCTGGTCGAGCAGTATTTGGATTTCTGCAAGGAACTCGGCGATGACTTCGCCATCCTCGAGCGCGGCCGTGTCGCGGCTGATGGGCCGATGAGCGGCCTCAGCGACGAGCTTATCAAGGAATTCCTCACCGTTTGATCATGATCCGCGAAACCCTCGAGCGCATGCAGCGCCTGCTGTTTGCCTTTGTCCTCTTTGTCCCTTCGATCCTCGCCGCTCACCCCGGGCACTATCATCCGGGTGAGGAGGATGAGTTTGACCAGCTTCGCGCGGACTATTTCCATCTGCATGGCTATCTGGAGATCGGCTTGGCCGCGGTGGCTTTGGTTGCCATCGGCTTGCTGCATTTCCACTCGAGCCGGAAGGTAAAGATCGGTGCCGCGATTGCCTTCAGCAGTTCGGTCGCCCTCATCGTCGCGTTCTGATCCCGCGTCATCCATGCACCTTTCCCCGCGCGAACAGGAAAAGCTACTCGTGGTGGTGGCTGCCGACCTTGCCCGACGTCGCCGTGATCGAGGCCTGAAGCTGAACTATCCGGAAACCGTGGCGCTGATCACTGCCGAGATCTTCGAGGGTGCCCGCGATGGCAAGTCGGTCGCGGAACTCATGAGCTACGGCACCACCTTGGTCACCCGGGACGAGGTGATGGAGGGCGTGGCGGAGATGATTCACGACATCCAGGTGGAAGCCACTTTTCCGGATGGCACCAAGCTCGTCACCGTTCACCATCCCGTGCGATGATCCCCGGAGAAATCATCACGCCTGAGGGCGCGCCGGACATCGAAATCAATGTCGGCTTGGCCAAGCTTACCATCGCCGTGGCGAATAAAGGCGACCGGCCGGTGCAAGTGGGTAGCCACTTCCACTTCGCGGAGGTAAACAGCGAACTCGATTTCGACCGTGAGGCCGCGCGTGGCTTTCGCCTCGATATCCCGGCGGGTACCGCGGTGCGCTTCGAGCCCGGTGATACGCGTGAGGTGCCGCTGGTGGCCTTTGCGGGCAAGCGCGAGATTTACGGACTGAATAACAAGGTGAACGGGAAACTCGATTCATGAAGAGCAGCGATGATTTAACCGCGAAGGGACGCGAAACGCCGCGAAACCCAAAGACCATGGAAGGTGAAGGAAGCAATGCATGGGTTTCCCTCCTCCGGGCTGTCCCGTTCCGCGATGTTTCGCGTCCCTTCGCGGTTAAATGGTTCGCTGCGTTTCGTTCCATGTTTGAGCGATTGGTCGGATTTGAGCCGACGAGCAGCTCATTCGTAATGAGCAGGTCTCTCGTGCCGGTCCGCATCCGGAAGTCCCGATGAACCAGACCCGCGCCAACTACGCCGGTACCTTTGGCCCCACCGTGGGTGATCGTGTCCGCCTCGCCGATACCGAGCTCTTCATCGAGGTCGAACGCGATCTCGTGGCGGAGAAAGGCGGCTACGGCAATGAAGTGAAATTCGGCGGCGGCAAGGTGATCCGCGATGGCATGGCCCAGTCGCCGTTGGCTTGCGATGCCGAGAGCCTCGACCTGGTCATCACCAACGCGCTGATCCTCGATGCCGCCCAAGGCGTGATCAAAGCAGACATCGGCATCAAGCATGGCCGGATCGTCGGCATCGGTCACGCAGGCAATCCCTTGTTACAAGATGGCATCGACATGGTCATCGGCGCGGCCACCGAGGTCATTGCCGGTGAAGGCTGCATCGTTACCGCCGGGGGGATCGATACCCACATCCATTTCATCTGTCCCCAGCAGATCGAGCATGCGATTGCCAGCGGCACCACGACCCTCATCGGTGGGGGTACAGGTCCCGCGCATGGCACCTACGCGACCACCTGCACGCCGGGGAAATGGAATATCCGCCGCATGCTGGAGTCTGCGGAGGCCTTCCCGATCAATCTGGGCTTCCTAGGAAAGGGTAACTGCTCCTCCCCTGAACCCCTGCGCGAGCAGGTGCTGGCCGGGGCGATCGGCCTGAAGCTTCACGAAGACTGGGGCACGACACCCGCCGCCATCGATACCTGCCTTTCCGTCGCGGATGAGCTCGACGTCCAAGTGGCGATCCACACGGATACCTTGAACGAAGCGGGCTTCGTCGAAAGCACCCTGGCCGCTTTCAAGGGCCGCACGATCCACACCTATCACTCGGAAGGAGCCGGTGGCGGCCACGCGCCGGACATCATCCGTGTCTGTGGCGAGCCGAACGTCCTGCCTTCCTCCACCAACCCGACGCGTCCCTTCACGGTGAACACGATCGATGAGCATCTCGACATGCTCATGGTCTGCCACCACCTCGACTCGCGGATTCCGGAAGACGTGGCCTTCGCTGAAAGCCGCATCCGTCCGGAGACCATCGCGGCGGAGGATCTGCTGCATGATCTCGGTGCCATCTCGATGATGTCATCCGACTCGCAGGCGATGGGCCGCATCGGTGAAGTCATCACCCGCACCTGGCAGACCGCGCACAAGATGAAGGTGCAGTTTGGCAAGCTGGAGGGTGATAGTCATCCGGCCGCGGACAACTTCCGGGCGCTCCGCTACGTCGCGAAGTACACGATTTGTCCCGCGATCACCCACGGCATTGCGCACGAGGTCGGCAGCATCGAGGTGGGTAAGCTGGCGGATCTGACCATCTGGAAGCCGGCCTTCTTTGGCGTGAAGCCGGAGACCGTGTTGAAAGGGGGACTCATCGCCTGGGCGAACATGGGCGACCCGAATGCCTCGATCCCCACGCCGCAGCCGATGATGTATCGCCCGCAGTTCGGAGCCTTTGGCAAGGCCGTCGGCTCAACTTCGATTACCTTTGTCAGCTCCGCCGCCCTGGAATCCGGCACCCTTGATGACCTGGGGCTAAAGAAGAAGCTCGTGGCCGTGAAGGGCTGTCGCTCCGTGACCAAGGCCGACCTTCCTTTCAACGATGCGATGCCGAAGATCACCGTCGATCCGGAGACCTACACCGTGACGGCAGATGGCAAGGAGCTGAAATGTGAGCCGATGGCGGTCTTGCCGATGGCGCAGCGCTACTTCCTTTTCTAAGAACCGCTGGAGTCATGCATCTCATCCAGCGAATGATCGCTCCGGCCTCGGAGCTTCCCGAATCCAGCCAGGTCGTGCTTTCGGCGGAGCGCCGCCAATTTCTCAAGCGTCGCTGGCGGGGCATCGCGAATGACGGCACGGAGTTCGGTTTCGATCTGGAATCGCGGCTTGTTGATGGTGCCGTCATCTTCCAGCAGGACGGGAAGGACTACATCGTGCGACAGCTCCCGGAGATGGTGTATGAAGTTGTTTTCGAATCACCCGCACATGCGGCGATGGTGGCGTGGCGGGTGGGGAACCTGCACCTTCCCGCGCAGATCCTCGAGGACCGCATCCACGTGCTCTACGATGAAGCGATGTCCCATCTGATCGGTTACGAAGGCTGGGCCTACAGTGAGCCGGAGGTGCTGTTCCAGCCTCTGAAAGCCGTGGCGCATGCCTAGTTAGGAAAGAGCCGATGTCCGATTCTTCCGCCATGGCCGACTCAGCCGGAGCAGCGCAGCCGCTCCGCTACGATGCATGGCTGTGGCTGATGCAGGCAAACGATTCGCAATATCCCTCGGGGGCTTACGCACACTCTTACGGACTCGAGGAATTGGTCGAGGCAGGCGTGGTGAAGAATGCGGAAGGCCTGGAGTGCTTTCTTGAAAAGCAGATCCTGCCCGCGCTGCTCAGTTTCGAGCTTCCCTATTTCGTGCAGGCCCACCGGGCGGCGGGCCGAGGTGATGTCGCCAAGCTGGCCGAGCTCGATGGCGAGCTGGACGCATGGCGTTTGCCTGCGGAGACGCGGGATGCCTCGCGGCGCATCGGCTCGCGCCGCCTTGAGTTGCTCCGGCAGCTCGCGCCCTCACCCTTGGTGGAGAACCACGCGGCGAACTGTCCCTTCAGCCATCATCTCATCGTCACCTCCATCGAGCTCTCCTCGATTCCGATCGCTCAAGCGGCACGCGCCTTTGCCTTCCAGACGATCACCGGCTTTGCCACCGCCTCCATGAAGCTGATGCGGATCGGCCAGACCGTCTGCCAGGCGATCGTCCGCCGCACGCTCGACCGCATCGGCATGGAAATCGATGTCGCCCTTTCCCGCCCGCCTGATGGCTGGTTCAACCCGCTTCTCGAAATTGCCTCACTCCGCCATGCCCGCGCCGATGCCCGACTCTTCATTTCCTGATTCTCCCGCCAAGCGTCCCTTCCGGCTCGGAGTCGGCGGCCCCGTCGGCTCGGGGAAGACGATGTGCGTGCTACGGCTTTCGCAGTGGCTGAAGGACGAGCTCTCCCTCGCGGTCATCACGAATGACATCTACACCCGGGAGGATGCCGAGTTCCTGTTGCGGGAAGGCGTGCTGCCTGCGGACCGCGTCCGCGGCGTCGAGACCGGTGGCTGCCCGCACACGGCGATCCGGGACGATATCAGCATGAACATGGCGGCGGTGATCGATCTCGAGAACGCGCACCCCGACCTGAAGCTGATTTTGATCGAGAGCGGCGGGGACAATCTCTCCGCGACCTTCTCCCCGGAACTGGTGGATGCCTACGTCTACGTCATCGACGTGGCGGAGGGGGATAAGATCCCGCGCAAGGGCGGCCCGGCGATCCGGACCAGCGACCTGCTGCTGATCAACAAGACCGAGCTGGCACCTTACGTGGGGGCAGATCTCGCGGTGATGGACCGGGATGCCAGGAAGATGCGGGGAGAGCGCCCTTTCCTTTTCGCGGACATGAAGTCGGAGAAGGGGAAGGAAGACCTGCTTGCTTGGCTCAAGCGGGAGTATCTCTTCGTCTAGCGAGGGCGGGCCTTTTCCTTGACAATCAAGCACCGCTACGAAAGGTGGTAGCCGATTCAAGGAAAGGAGGGCATGGTGGATAGCGACCTTTTGCACACGGAAAAGATCTTGGCGGACCGGAAGACGTTCTTTCTGGATCTCAAGGAAAACGCCCGCGGCATGGTGGTGAAGATCACCGAGGACGTCAGCGGGAACCGCGATACGATCATGGTTCCGGCGGAGATTCTGGGCGATTTCATCGCTGCCTTGACCGATATCAAGGCGACGGCGGATAGCCGTTGAGGCGTTAGGCGCCAAAGAGATGCGGTCGGTGGGCTCTAGCAGCCGGTTAGGCTGGAGGGCGGGGGAATCTACGTGAAAATCACGTAAGGGTGACTTAAAGGTTTGAGGCTGCGCGTATCTAGGGCATACTCGGTCACAGCTTAGGTCCCGTAAGCGAAATACCGGCACCCAACAGTATTTCCGATTTTGAAGCTCCAGACGCCCCGCCACCCAAGCGCTGCCCCCCCCAGTGCGAAGAGGAAAAACGGCTCAGGTTCCGAATGGCGGAACCGCCTTCTCCTCGGGATTTCCTTCCTCCAGTTGGCTGGCCCGATCGCGGCCGCCGAGGAGGTTTGGCAGCCGGTTACGGACTACTCGATCTCTTTCCCGGGGGACCGGCCGGACGCTGCACCGGCGATCAACCCTTTCGAAAATTTCACCCATTTCGGCACCGACTTCGGCTGGATGGGGCCGGGCCAAGCCCGCATCGACGCCCGTGCCGGAGCGATCCGGACCAAGCCGGATGGCGAGTGGACCGGTGCTTGGCACTCCTTGGCGGGATTGGCCGGGGAGGGTAGCCGGATGTTCGATCCCACCGACGTGATCGGCCTCGGCGGGCCTGCTGAGAAGCGTGCCGGCGTGCTGGCCGTGATCGTGGAGGCCCGTGGCAATGGCCAGTTGCGGGTAGAGCTGGCGGATTCCGCCCGCTCGGTCCGCTGGTCGCAGACCACCGTGCTCGTTCCGGGAGAAAAGACCCGGCATCGCTTCGAGATCAAGGCCGCCGAATTGGGCCCGCTGAAGTTCATCAACTGGGTGGCTGAGCCCGGCAGCGCGGTCGAGATTTCTTCGCTCGGCTTCGGTGTGGAAAAGCCGGAGATGGACCCGGAGGAGTGGCTGTTCCGGGTTTCGATGGGCAAGCTCCGCCGTTGCCACGATGCGGATTGGGGTCTCACCCGTGACCGTGCCCACACGCCGGCCGGTGTTTTCGATTCGATTACTTCCTCCGGCCTGCACGCCTTGGCGAGTGCCGCGGCGGTGAAGGAAGGGGTGCTGGAGAAGGACAAGGTGGCGGATGAAGTCCGGCGCACCACCCAGGCGATGCTCGGCATGCCGCGGGCGGCGGGCTTCATGGCGCACTTCGCCCGCCGGGCTGCCGATGGCATGCCGGAGATCCACCCCGGCACCGAATACAGCACGGTGGATACCGCCATCGCCCTCCACTCGTTGCGTCTGGCGGCGGGGATCCTTGATCTGCCGGACGTTTCGGCAGCGGTAGGGCAGGCGATCTCAGAGCTGGATTTCGATTTGGTAAGCGATTCCGAGGGCTGGATCAGCCATGGATTTGCTCAGGACGGCACCACGCCGCTGGCCAGCCAGTGGCGGGACTGGGGCGGCGAGACCGCCTTGGTGCTGGCCCTAGAGGCGATGGTGAGCGGACGTCAGCCGCGTGGTAAGATGGAACCGGGCGGCAAGGTCTTCCGGGGAGTCGGTTTCATCACCGAGATCGAGAGCCTCTTCTACCCGGATTTCGACCGGAATGACCCGGACCAAGTGACCGGTGCGGTATGGCCCGTCTCCCGGCGCGAACTCTTCGAAAAGCAGGCCAGGTATGTGGTCGATCAGTGGCCGGATTCTGCGGCTGCGCGGCTTGGTATCTTCGGGCTCTCCGGCGGGGAGTCGGGTATGCCCGGTGCGGGATATACCGCAAACGGGGTGGATGTTCCGGGCCTGCGCTGGCTCCATCCTCATGCCATGGTCATGAGTTTGGCATTGAGCAGCAGGACTGACCTGCCTCTGGGGATCAAGCGCATGGAGCGCGCGGGAATCCTTTTTCCCCAAGGCCTGCCGGAGAATGTCGAGATCGGTTTGATCCTCCACAATCCCATGCAAGGGTCCCTGAATGCGGGATTTGAGGCATTGGCCGCCTACCACGGATGGCGGCGCGGAAATAATGATGCGATCGATGAGGCGAGCCTTCGCGATCCCATGTTGCGTGCGGGAATCCGGCGTTTTTGGCCGGATGTCCGGCCCTAACGGGTCCGGTTTTTTATTCATTGCCGCATCGCGAACCCCGGCTTCAAATTAGCGGGAGACTGATACATGGAGGACCGATACGAGATCCGTGGGAAACTCGGCCAGGGCGGACTAGGTGCCGTCTATCGTGCCTATGATCGTGCCCTGAAGCGCGATGTGGCGGTGAAGCGGATCGTCTCCGGCGATGACGACGAGCATCGGGAAGAGGCCACCAAGCAGATGGAGAAGGAGACCGGCGCCCTCGCCGCGCTCCAGCATCCGAACATCGTCACCATTTACGACGTGGGCTCCGATGAGGACGGCCCCTTCGTGGTGATGGAACTGCTGACCGGGCAGACAGTGGATGAGATCGTGGAAAAGGCGCCGCTGACTTGGCCGGACTTCCGCGAGCTGGTGTTGCAGATCCAGGAGGCGCTCATTGCCGCCCAAGATCTCGGCTTGGTCCACCGTGACCTGAAGCCTTCCAATATCATGGTCAATTGGCTGCCGTCCGGCCGCTTCCAAGCGAAGGTGGTGGATTTCGGCCTCGCAAAGTTCAGCCCCAAGACCTCCGCGGAGAGCGCCGAGCAGACCGACGCAATTTTTGGCTCCATCTTCTACATGGCGCCGGAGCTTTTCGAACGCGGGCCCATCGATTCGCGGACGGACATGTATGCCATCGGCTGCGTCTATTATTTCGCGCTGACCGGGCACTCTCCTTTTCAAGGGGAAACCGGTCCGCAGGTGATGGCCGCGCACTTGGAGCACCGGGTGATTCCGCTCGCACAAGTCCGTCCTGACATCCCGAGGTGGGCTTGTGACTGGGTGATGTGGCACATCAACCGTTATCCCCACGAGCGTCCCGAGAATTCCAGGGAGACCCTGAAGAGTTTCATCCAGCTTGACGTGCCGCCTACCCAGGCGATCACGCAGCCGCTGCAGCCACCGGTGAACCCGCGGGCTCCGGTGACAGTTCGGCCACGAACCGGGATGACTCCGCCACCCGCCCGTCCGGCACCCCTGCCGACTCCGCTGCCCATGCAGCAGACGGTAAAAACCCATACGGCTCCGCAGCCTCTGGCTCCGCCGGATGGGGCTCCGCCGAGCCTGCATGCCCCGCCAATCACCGCACCGATCACGAAATCCCTGGTGGAGGAGATGGGTGTGCGTGCTCCGGACATCCCGGTGCCGCAGCCGGAATCCGTCCATCCGCAGGGGACCCAGGTTCCCACGGCCCAGCGACCAGCGGTCGGAGGCGGCCGGGTTTTCGCGCCGCAGAGCACTTATCAGGTCGCCCAGAAGAAGAAAAAGCCGAGCGAGGCGAAGCGGAACATGCTGGCCGCGCTCGGGGGCGTGGTCCTGCTGGTGGTCATTTATTACCTGGTCACCTACTTCTCGAAGTAGCGATCCGCATTGGACGTCGGCGCGGGGATGCTCTAAGGCTCGCCGCGCCATGCTCGATATCCGCGAGATCCGTTTAAACCCTGAATTCTTCATCGAGCGCCTCAAAACGCGCGGTGGAGACCACTGGAAGCTAGTTGATGAAGTGCGCAAATGGGACGAAAAGCGCCGGATGGCCGAATATCAAGATGGCCTCTTGCGGGCTGACAGAAACCAAATTTCCAAAGAGATTGGATTTGCGAAGAGAGCGGGGGAGGACACGAAGGAGAAAGAAGAGGAGGTCCGGGAGATAAACGAAAGAATCGCGAGCCATAATTCCGAAGCGGAGGAGGCAACTCAGCGTCAGCACGAGTTGCTGATGAATATCCCGAACCTCCCGCATCCGGATTGTCCGGTCGGCGAGGACGAGACCGCGAATCCGGTCGTCCGCACTTGGGGCGAGAAGCCGGAGGTCGCCGATCCGAAGGACCACTTGGTGCTGGCGGAGGCGCTCGGCCTGATTTCCTTGGAAGATGCCACCCGCATCGCCGGCTCCGGCTTCGCCGTGTATCGCGGCAAGGGAGCCCGCCTCGAGCGTGCGCTGATCAGCTTCCTGCTGGATCTGCAGAGCGGCACGAACGGCTACGAGGAGGTGAACGTGCCTCACGTGGTGAAGCGCGAGTGCATGGAAGGCACCGGCCAGCTCCCGAAATTCGAGGACGACATGTACGGCACCGATGCCGGGGAAGACGGCCGCAACCAGCTTTTCCTCGCGCCGACCGCCGAAGTGCCGGTGACCAACCTCTACCGCGACACGCTGCTCGCCGAGGGCGATCTGCCAAAGAAGCTGGTGGCCTACACGCCCTGCTTCCGCCGCGAGGCTGGCAGCGCGGGGCGCGACAACCGCGGGATCATCCGCATGCACCAGTTCGATAAGGTCGAGCTGGTCCAAGTAGTGCATCCGGACGACGGCTTGCGCACGCTGGAAGAGCTCACCTCTCACGCCCAATCGGCGCTCGAGAAGCTTGGCCTTCACTATCGCACCATCGAACTTTGCACCGGTGATATCGGCGCGAACTCCGCGAAGACCTACGACATCGAAGTCTGGGCTCCGGGTCAGGGCAAGTATCTCGAAGTATCGAGCTGTTCATGGTTCGGCGACTATCAGGCGCGCCGCATGAAGCTCCGCTTCAAGGATGGCGAAGGGAAGAACCGCTTCTGCCACACCTTGAACGGTTCCGGCACTGCCTTGCCCCGTCTCTACGTGGCCCTTCTTGAGCAGTGCCAGCAGCCGGATGGCTCGATCAAGGTTCCGGCAGCGCTGGTGCCTTACTTCGGGTTTGAAGAGATCCGCTGAATTTAATGAAGGGGCGCTTCTGGCGCCCCTTCTTATTTCAGCCGCGGATCCTTTCGAATTCGGCGGGATCTAGGATTTCCAGATGGTCTTCGGTGAAATCTAGCGCCGCGGCCATTTCCTCCCATGACTTCCAATTGCCCCACGGATTTCGCCATGCCCCAAAGGTATGTCCTTCGGAAGTCGTGGCAAGGAACCCGGGATCATCAGTGTAGGTGGTGAGGAAGATCGGATCCGGGAGATCGTCCTTTCCAATCGGGGTCAGATTCGGGAGATCCGTGATATCGTAGCGGATGTTGAATTTTCCATGCCGCGTTACCTTGGCGACGAGGCGACCTTTTCGTGAGGCATGCTCCTCCAGCAGATCGAAGAACTGGTGGAAGGCCTCTTCCTCATCCGGCCATATGGACAATAGCATTCCATGCCAATTGTAGGTGCTGGATGCTCCCGTCCGGTAGGCCACCCAACCCGAAAAATCATTCGGTAAGGCGAGAGGGGAATCGGGTTCGCTGCGACAGCCCATCTGATAGCCTACAAGGAATACCTGGAGGTAGGAAAGGTTCGGCCCATCGCCCCAATACAAGCCCGGCCTCTGCCGGATCGATTGAAAGAACGCACTAAGCCCGGCCATCTGAAGGGCTTTATGATCGGAAAAAATCCGAACCTCAGGAAGCAAATCCACGGGGAAATTGCGTTCCTTTCAGCGGCGCTCGGCGATCATTCTCAGCTCGTTGGCGGCTCGCTCTTGAAGAGGTCCTTCAGGGAAATCCTGGACCCACGCGTTTGCTGCCGGCAGGTCCTTGTTGGCCCATTGGGTGACGACGATCATGACCGCTTCGTCCTGCGATGATCCGGGAAGCATTTGTTCCAAGGCCAGCTTGGCCGCTGCGGTGGGATCCGTCTGGCTCAGCACGTAGGTGAGGCGAATGGCGAGCTTGTCGCGGGATTCACCGCCCGGTTCTTTCATGAGCCATGCCAATGCTGCGGAGACATCATGGGTAGCCCATTGTTGGACGAGCCTTTCCTCGATCGCCCCCGGCAATCGGTCCAGATGAGCACCACGTGCCCTCTCGATGGCTTCGAGTGGCTTCGCGCCCGCCATTCCGAAGCATACTTCGGCAAGAGCCTGGGCGCGTTTCTCTTCCGGCCATTCCAAGGCGGAAGCCCATGCCGCCTCTGCATCCGTCTCCGCCCGTTCGCGAAGTTCGATCAGTTGGCGGGATTCCCGTTGGACGGGGGACTCGTCGGTGTCTCCGCCGACATTTCCCTCGTCTTCCTGTCGCACGCGGGTTTCTCGATCGGCCCGCGGGAGCGGAGCCTTACGCGATGTCTTGGGCCCCGTCTTCTTGGGCGTGGTTCCGGGCGTAGGTGCTTCTTGCCATTGGGAAACGACAAGAGCTGTCGCCAGGCAAAGACCAAGGAAGCCGAGGATAATCTTCTTCATGCTCTCTTTCGAAGTCGGGCGGCGCTGCCGCCGAAGGCAACGCCACCCTTTGCTCATGAATTTCTCAGTACAGCCGCCAGCGTTGCTGGGTCTGCCCGTTCCATGGCCACTGGACGATGGGCGCTCCGTTCTGGGTGGCGCTGGCATTTTCCAAGGCTTTTGCGCTCCATTGGTTCCAGATCTTGTAGGTGCCGTCGGATTGGCGATCGACCCACCATCTTTGGTTCGTGCCACCGTTCCAGCTCCACACCACGGGTTGTCCGAGGTTTGCGGTCGATTGCATCTCCAAGGCCAAGCCGCTGTTCAGATTGATGATGTTCCAAGAGGTATCGGAGTTCTGGGTGAACATCCACCGCTGCTGCAGGCCGTTGTTGTTGGCGGTCACGTCCCACTGCACCGTCGGGTTTCCGAGGGAGCTGCTTCCGTTGTCGATCGCCTTGCCTCCGACCATGTTCACGATGCGATGCTCCCCGGTGATGTCCCCGCCTTCGTTATCCAGATTGGTGTGAATCAGCGTGGCATACTGCAGCATCATCGCGGGATTGGCCGGCGGATTGCCTCCGGTATTGCCCGGCCAATAGAAGCCATTGAAGACACCCGCGCTGCTGCCCCATCCAGCCATCTTCGAGCCAAAGGTCGCCGCTCCATCCAGGTCCCAAGTCCCGGGAGAGACTTTCAAGCCGCCGAAGAGACTGTTCCATGATGCCGGGTTGTTTCCGGCGCCGCCATCGTAGCATTGGAGGTAGACTTCATCGCAGACGGAACCCAGGCCGTTTTTCACCGATTGCCAGAAGCCGGAGTTGGTATAGGGGCAGAGCGTGACCTTCATCCCGTTGCTCCCGGCCATTTGCCCGAAAGCGACGGATGAGCTGACGTCATACACCGATTCGTCATCGAAGCAGATGGCATTGACCGGGAAGTTCGCCTTGAGCGCGGCCAGGTTTCGATAGAGGACGTTCGAGGTATTGTTTCCCTGCGAAGCGATGAGGTTCTTGATGTTTTGGAAGCTCGCGTCGTTCCAGCCGCCGATGCATAGCTCGATGCGCGTCACCCCTGATGGCATCGCCTTGCATTGGTTAAAGAGGGGTCCCCAGTCGGAAGGTCCCACCCAGGTCCCGTTGCTGCACAGGGTTCCATCGTAGGTGAAGTCGCCATTGGTCGCGACCCGCATGTTGAAGATGATGAGCGTGTTGAAGCCGGATGCCCGCATGCCGTTGATCTGGGATGTGGTCATCGCGGCCCGTGTGGCCATGTTTCCATTGAGGAAGAGGGCCGCCTTGGAGGCGGATGCCGGCTCTGAGATTAGCGAGGCCATTGCCAGGGCTCCTGCGAACGGCGCATGTGATAGCCGTCTTAATAGCTTGCCGGTCACGTGTCGTGCCGAGCGCAACAACGAAACAATGATTGGTTCTTGGGTCTTCATCTTGGGTTCGTGGTGATGCAGCTTTTAGACTGCATTGTCGGCTTCTTGAGCCACGAACCCTGCGAGGGTAAATGAAAATGGATGATGGCAGAGTCGATCTCTACAAATGGAGAGGGTGAGAAAATGTTAGGTCATGGAGATGTGATATCTCTCTCCCGGAGTGAAGAACGAGGCCCGATGCTCGGGCGCTACGCCCTGATCCATTTCCAAAAGCCCAGCACGACAAGGGCACCCACGGTAGCCGTAAAGAGCGATTCCAGGGAAGGCAGCCCGGCACCCGGATGAGCGACCGGCAGGAAGCCGACATGGCGGCCGATCCAGCCGCCCACAAGCGCGCCCAGGATCCCGAGGATGATCGTCATCAGGCAGCCGCCCTTTTCCTCGCCTGGCATGACCCGTCGCGCGATCAAGCCTGCCGCGAGGCCTAGGATCACCCATCCACCAATTTCTTTCGGGTCCATAGCATCGCCATAACATAAGGAAATCCGGAATGCACGGTCCCATTTTGGACCGCTTTGGAATCACTCCCATGAGTGAGCAGCGGGAGGCGCAGACGCGTCTCTTCGGAAAAAGGCGGAGTCAGGAAAACGTGGAACGCGGCGGCGAATTGACAGCCCGCGTCACCCCGGGCTTGGTGGCCGCAACCCAAAAACCCACCCGGCTTCTTCTCCGGGTCACCCTTGATGAAACACCCCGGTCGATCGGCCGCCTTCTTCGCGGCGGCATGTGGATTCCTGTGCTCCCTTGGCACAGCCCGCGCCCAATACGAATCCGTGCCTCAGTCCAACCGCTGGCACCCCAACGAAATCCTCACCTGGTCGCCAGCCACGGACCCGAATGCGCCCTACAACCGCGGTACCGTCCCGCTGGCCAGCCGCTTTACCGCGCCGACCGCCGCCGAGAATGCGGCGCTGAATGCGCTGTGGAATGTGAATCCCCACGCCCGGCCGGGTGAAGCACGGGTGCAGGCGGTCACCACCTTCAACACCATCCCTGCCGGCGCGCCAAATGGCTGGCGGACCACCCGGCTCTACGCTCCGAGCATCTGGCAGTACACGGACAACATGGTCTTCTGGGGCAGCTCGGACCGGGACAACCGCGTGATCATGTGTCCCACCGCCCACATGATCGATGCGGCGCACCGCAATGGCGTGCGAATCTACGGGAAGATCTTCTACGGCTGGAACGGATCTCCCGACAATGCCTCGCTACAGCGGGTTCGCGATCTTCTCCAGAAAAGCGGATCCACTTTCCCGGTGGCTGACAAGCTGGTGGAGGCGGCGAAATACTTCGGCTTCGACGGTTGGTTCATCAATCAGGAGAACTACCAGACCAATGGGACAGACGCGCAGAACATGCGCGATTTCATGGTCTACTTCCGCACCCGTGCCGCAGCCCAGGGCGCCCCGCACCTCAGGATCACCTGGTATGATGCCATGGCCGAAAATGGCAGCCGGAGTTTCCAGAACGCGCTGACGGATCAGAACGATGGCTACCTGAAGTCCGGCGCGGTGGTCACGAATACAGGCACCACCCTCGCGGCCCACGAGATGTTCCTGAATTTCTGGTGGTACTATAATTCCAGTAATTTATCAAATTCACGGACCTTGGCGCAGTCCCGCGGGATCAACCCCTACGACCTCTATGCCGGGATCTGGACAGAGAATTACCGCACCCTCGGCAAGACGCCGGATCCGAATAGCCAGGGCAACCTGGACATCACCTGGCCCTACCTCTTCCCGGAAGGCCAGCCGCATCATACCTCGGTGGCCCTCTTCGGTGCCGAGACGCCCTATGTGAAGAGTTCCTCCCCGGAGACCATGGTGGTGCAGGACCAGCTCTATTGGTCCGGACCGAATAGCGACCCTTCGAGTACCACGCCCGTCGCCGGTTCCCCGACGCCGAACTGGTATGGGATGGCCCACTACATCCCGGCGAATTCGCCGCTGACTACCTTGCCATTCGTCACGAACTTCAATGTGGGCCAGGGGAATTTCTACAAGATCAACGGCAGCACCGTGATGACCGGGCCTTGGACGAATCTGGGCGTGCAGGACGTTCTGCCGACCTGGCGCTGGCTGGTGACCAGCGCGGGGGCGAAGAGCATCACGCCCTCGCTCGACTTCGCGGAGTCCTATTACGGGGGCAGTTCGCTGAAGGTGAGCGGCTCGCTGGCTGCAAATGTCCCGCAGGAAGTGAAGCTCTACCAGGCCCGCCTCCCGATCGCTGCGGATACCAGCCTGAAGATGGTTTACAAGCCGGGTGCCGTGAACAACGCACGGGTCCAGGTAGGATACGCCTTCGAAGATTCTCCGGGCGTGATGAACTACACCACCGCGGCGACTGCGGCTTCCACGAACTGGAGCACCCTGAATGTTTCCCTCGGCGCGCATGCAGGAAAGAAGATCGCTCTCATCACCCTGCGCTTCTCGAGCACGAGTGCCATCGACACTTATGCAGCGAACATCGGCCGCCTGCAGGTCAGCAATGGCAGTGTGGTAGCACCGGCAGCGCCGGCCGGTCTGACCTTGGAAGGAAAGAGCCGGAATCCGGACGAGGCCCTTTCCACCATGCTCAAGCTGAAGTGGACGGCTTCCGCCTCCCCGGTGCTTTATTACAACGTCTATCACCGGAAGAACCTCACGGCTTCCTCGCCTCGCGTGTGGCTTGGTGCGACGCCGAATAATTATTACTTCGCTCAAGACGTCCGCCGCTTCGGTTCCGAGACCAATGGCTACATCGAGATCGAGGCCGTGGGGCCCGACCACGGGGTCTCGCCGGTGGCGACCACGTCCCAGCCGACCTTCGCTTTCGAGAGCTTTCCGAACCTGCATCGTCCTTTCATCGCCAGCTATCCGGTGGCCAGTCCGCTCACCGTGATCGGCAGCGGGGATTTGACGAGCGCGGCCCGTGCCTTCGATAACAACGTCAGCACCTTCGCCGAGCCCGGCGGAGCTAGCGGGGCCTGGGTAGGGCTCGATCTCGGGGCGGGGAATGCCAAGCAGGTGGTCGCGATCCAATTTGTCCCGCGGACGAATCAATCGGGCCGGATGACGAATGGCGTTTTCCAAGGATCGAATACCGCCGACTTCAGCTCCGGTGTCGTGGAGCTGGCGAAAGTAAACTGGGTCCCTCCGCAGGGAGTGACGACGACCCTCATGGTGAACAATGCCACGGCCTTCCGCTACCTGCGTTATCTCTCGCCGAACGACGGCTACGCCAATGTGGCGGAGATCAGGTTCTTCGGACCGGGCAACCCCTTGCCTCCCGAAAAGTCCATGGCGCTCCAAGCCACGAACGCGGGCACGACGGCTACCCTGACTTGGCAGCCTGCCTTGGGCGGAGTGACCCATGCCTACGATGTGAAGCGCGGCTCGGTAAATGGCGGCAGCTATACCGTGGTGGCCGCGGATATCGCCGCGACTAGCTTTCTGGACAGCGGCCTGACCACGGGTGCCACTTACTATTATGTGGTGGTGGCGCGGAACGATGCCGGACAGAGCGGCGATTCGGACCGCCTGATCCTGAATCCCACCGCAGGCAGCAGGCTGAATGGCAGCGTCATCGGGACCGATGGTTCTTGGAATAACCAGGGCGACACAAAAGCGAGGGTCTTCGATGGTTCATTGACGACCTTCTTCGACGCGCCGAATGCAGATGGCGCTTGGGCAGGCATGGATCTGGGCACGCCGAGAAAAATCACCGCCATCCGCTACAGTCCTCGCAATGGTGCCACGAACTGGCCGGAGCGAATGGTTGGCGGGATTTTTCAAGCGGCGGACAATCTCGCGTTCAACAATCCGGTGACGCTTTTCACGGTGCCCGTGACTCCGACCTACAACGTCTTCACCACGGTGGCCGTCGCGAATCAAGGCCTCTATCGCTACGTGCGCTACCTTTCGCCGAATGGTGGCCACTGCAACGTGTCGGAAATCCAGTTTCACGGAGTGACCCTTCCCGCGGCTCCCTCGGGATTGGCGGTGAATTCCCCCGGCGCTACCGCCACCATAACTTGGAATGCCCTGAGCACCGCGCAGCGTTATCGCCTGAAGCGCTCCACCACCAGCGGCAGCGGCTATCAGGTGGTGGGCGACAATCTTGCGACAACGAGCTTCCAGGATGGCGGGCTCGATCCGCAGCAGAGCTATTATTACGTGGTTAGCGCGGTGAATGAGGCCGGAGAAGGGGTCAACTCCGCGGAGGTGGCACGCCATGATGCCTTTGGAAGCTGGATTGTTTCCAGCGGGGGAAATCCGGGGTCTCCCGAGGCCGGCTTCGGCGCCGACCTCGATGGCGACGGCATTCCGAATGGCGTGGAATACATGCTTCCCGCCGGGGCAAGGGTTCAGGGCGGTGCCGTCTTGCCGGGGATTGTCGCGGTGATCCGTGATGATGCCACGGTGACCGTGAAGCTCTGGTTTTCCATGGATCTCACCGCATGGTCGGAGCTTCCTTTCACCGATGCCGCCGATCAGGGCGGCGTGCCCGGCGGTTTCCGGAGGGTGGAGCGGCTGGCTGCGCCGGCAGCCGGAGAGACCGCGGGCTACTATCGCTTCGAGTTCTCAAAATAAGACATCCGGCGGAGCGGAACATTTCTTTTTGGCTGCTCGGGGGAGTTGCGCTTAGGATCGCTTCCATGCCATTGCCGGACATCGCTTGGTTCCGTGATGCGCCGAAGCGGCGGCGCTATCTTGCGGGCATTTCAGGCGGGGCGGATTCGGTCGCGCTGCTCTACCATCTGCACCGGCATGGCTTCCGGGACATCGTGGTCTGCCATCTCGACCACGGCCTGCGCGGCAAGGCATCGACCGGAGATGCGCGCTTCGTGCAAAAGCTGGCCGGGAAGCTCGGCTACCCCTGTGAGTCGGGAAAGGCGAAGGTGGAATCCCTTGCGAAGGAGAACGGCCATTCGCTGGAGACCTCGGCGCGGGAGGCACGCCACGCCTTCTTCGCCATCTGCTCCCGGAAGTACCGGTGCCCCCGCTTGCTATTGGCTCATCATTTCGATGATCAGGCGGAGACGATCCTGTGGAACCTCTTGCGGGGTAGCCGCGGTCTTTCCGGGATGAAAGAAGTGCAGACCCTGCTGATGGGCGGGCGCCCGATGGAGTGCATCCGGCCTTTTCTCGGCGTGCGTCGCGACCGCCTCCGTGAATGGCTGGCGAGCTACGATCACGGCTGGCGGGAGGATGCAACGAATGCGGAGCCTTTCGCGGTGCGAAACCGTTTGCGGAACGAGGTGCTGCCCTTGCTCGCGGAGATCGCGAAACGTGATGCCTCCGAGTCCTTGGTCCGCGCGGTGGAGGCCTCGGTGGAGGCAAAGTCGATCGAGGCGTGGGCGGTGAAGCAGGCGGACGTGCTGGATCCCCAAGGTCGCCTCCACTTGCCGAAGCTGAGGAGTCTTCCTCCCGCGATGCAATCGGCCTGCATCTACGATTTCCTCCGTAGTTCCGCCGTGCCGGATCTTTCTCGCGAAACCGTCGGGCGTTGCCGGGGCTTGCTGGATTCTGCGGCGGCACCGGCCGTGAACCTCCCCGGCGATCATGTCCTGCGTCGGCGCGCCGGAAGGTTGCTGTTGGAGAAGCTTCCCTAAGGGAAGGCATGCCATGTCCGTCTTTCCGCTCGCCGAAACATCCGGGCTGCGGTTCCTGTATGATCAGACCGATGAAACCTGCCTTCGCCTTGCTTGCCCTCGTGATGACCGCCTCTGCCGAATGGACTCCTCTCTGGCCCGGTGGAGCTCCCGGTGCCAAGCGGCCCCCCGCTGGCTCCGAAACGGTGGCAGACGGCTGGCGCTATACCGATATCGAGGTGCCACAGTATTTCGCTTATCCCGCGCCGAAGAATAAGAACACCGGGAAAGCCGTGGTGATCTTCCCCGGAGGTGGCTACGGGATCCTGGCGATGAATCATGAAGGCCACGACTATGCGAAGTGGCTGAATGAGCGTGGCATTACCGGCGTGGTGGTGAAGTATCGCGTCAGTGGCAAGCCGGACTTCGGCTATCAATTTCCCGTACCTTTCCTTGATGCGCGTCGCGCGGTCCGCACCGTGCGCGCCCATGCCGTGGAGTGGGGTGTCGATCCGAACAAGGTCGGCGTCATGGGTTCCTCGGCTGGTGGTCACCTTGCCAGCCTCTGCACCACGCGTTTTGCGGATACCTTTCCGGAAGAAGGGAAGGACGAGATCGACAAGCTCAGCTGCCGCCCGGATTTTTCGATCCTGATCTACCCTGTGATCAGCATGGGTGAGGTCGCTCATAGTGGCTCCCGCACCAACCTGCTGGGCAAGGATCCGAGCGCGGAAGCGGTGGAGAAGTACTCGACCGAGAAGCAGGTGAGCAAGGACACGCCCCCGGTCTTCCTCCTCACGACGGCGGATGATGGGGTCGATTGCCGTAATAGCCTGAATTTCGCCTCTGCCTGCAAGGCGCACGGGGTGCCGGTCAGCTTGCACCTCTTCGAAAGCGGCGGCCACGGTTACGGCATGAATGGCAAGGGCGATCTCGCCACTTGGCCCTCCTTGCTGGAAACTTGGATCAAGCGTTGAGAATCGGCGGGGGGGCGACGTGGCCCGGCGGCGCGGCGGCAACAAGCCGCATCCCTCGGGTTCCGAACATTCAAAGGTGGGGACAAGCGCCTCGCTTGTCTGCGAACGGTCCCTTTGGCTCACGCTGCTTTCTTGGCGCCAACTGTGATCCCTTTTCAAGAACGGCAACGTTGTTCCCGCATAGGGACCAAGGGTGGCACGACGAAGAAGTGCCTCCCTTGGATCAGCACGAAAGGGAGATAGAACCTTAACGAAGTTCCCTCGGCTCGGAATAACCTATGATTCGCGGAGGCTCCGCCCCGACGCGAAAACCCCGGGATGGCTCACGACCAACCCGGGGCTGTTAGTTGAATTCTTGGAATCGCTCACTTCTCCGCCAAGGCCACCAAAATCGCCTTCTGCGCATGCAGTCGGTTCTCCGCTTCCTGGAAGATCACATCGGCGTGCTTCTCCAGCACCTCTTCGGTGATCTCCTTGCCACGGTAGGCAGGGAGACAATGGAGAACAATGTGGTCCGGGTCCGCGTTTGCCAGCAGGGAGGCATTCACTTGGAAGGGACCGAAAGCCTCTTCCTTGTCCTTCTGGTCTTCCTGGCCCATCGAAAGCCACACGTCGGTGTTGATGACATGGGCTCCCTTCGCGGCAAGTACGGGATCCGTCGTAATGGTGACGTTCGGCGCATCCAGCTTCGCGAGGAATTCCGCGGTAGGCTGGAAAGTGGCGGGTGCGGCTACCGCCAGTTCGAAACCGAGCTTCTTCGCCGCCCACATCCAGGAAATCGTCATGTTGGAGAAGCCATCCCCGATGAAGGCGATCTTCTTTCCTTCCCAACTGCCGAGCACTTCCTTGACCGTGAGCAGGTCCGCCAGGATCTGGCAGGGGTGCTCGTCGTCGGTCAGCGCATTGATCGTCGGAATGCCGGAGTATTCCGCGAAGTCCACCACGTCCTGCTGGGCGAAGGTCCGGATGATGCAGCCATGCACCATGCGTCCCAGCACCCGGGCGGTGTCCTTGATCGGTTCCCCGCGGCCGAGCTGGATATCGTTCTTGGAAAGGAACATCGGGAAGCCCCCCAGTTCGCGGATGCCGACCTCGAAGGACACCCGCGTCCGCGTCGATGATTTCGTGAAGATCATCGCCCAGGTCTGTCCCGCGAGCGGCTGCTCGGAATGATAGCCCCGCTCCGCTTTCAGACGCACCGCGCTATCGAGCAGCAGGTTGATCTGGTCGGCGCTGAGTTCTTCGATGGAAAGAAGATGTTTCATGAAATGAGCTTTAGAGGGCTACGAGGACGGATTTGAAGATCGCGAGGGCCTCATCGATCTCCTCGTCACTGACATTGAGCGGTGGAAGCAAGCGGATGGTTTCCGGGCCTGCAGGAGGAACCAACAGGCCGGCTTCCAGCAGCTTCCCGCAGACGAAACCAGCAGGAAGCTTGCCTGCCGGGACTTCGAACTTCGAGACGTCAAGGCCCACGCCAAGCAAGAGTCCGATACCGCGCACTTCGGTGATCACCGGGAGATTCCAGGAAGCGATTGTTTCCCGGATCCGCTCCTCTTGTTTGAGCGCGTTCGCATTCAGATCCTTCTCAGCGATCTCCGCCAGCACCGCGAGCGATGAAGCGCAGGCGAGGGGATTGCCGCCATAGGTCGTGCCGTGCGTGCCGGGACCCATCAGCGAGGACAGTTCTTTGCCGGAGGCGTCGATCGAGCGGTCGGAGAGCCAGAAGGCCCCGATCGGGAAGCCTCCGCCCATCCCCTTGGCCCACGAAATGGCATCGGGTTGGATCTCCGGCGCGATCTGCCGCCACGCCATTGCCTGACCGCAGCGGCCGTAACCCGTCTGCACTTCGTCGAGCATTAGCAGCAAGTCGTGTTTCTTGCACAGCGCTGCCACGCCGCGCAGGAATTCCGGTGTGGCAACATTCACGCCGCCTTCGCCTTGCACCGGCTCCAGCAGGATCGCCGCGGTTTCCGGAGCGATCGCCGCTTCCAGTGCCGCGAGATCATTGAAGGGCAGATGCCGGAAGCCCGGGAGCATCGGATCGAAGCCTTCCTTCACCTTGTCCTGCCCGGTGGCATTGATGCCGCCAAGGGTCCGTCCGTGAAAAGACTTCGTGAAGCTCAGCACTTCATAGCGCGGCGAGCCATCGGCCTGCGGACGCGCGTGGCCGAACTTGCGGGCGCTCTTGATCAGACCGTCATTGGCCTCGGCGCCGGAGTTCGCGAAGAAGACCTTGCCTGGCAGCTTCACGTGATCTTCCACGATCACCTGCGCCAGTTCTTCCTGCTGCCGGGTGCTGTAGAGATTCGAGACATGCATCAGCGTGCCAGCCTGTGCGCGGATGGTCTCCACCAGGCGCGGATGGCAATGGCCGAGCGAGCACACGGCGATGCCGGTGCAGAAGTCGAGGTAGGACTTGTCGTGGTCATCCCACACGCGCGTGCCCTCGCCGCGGACAAGCGTGACAGGGAAACGGGCGTAGGTGGATAGGACGTGGCTCATGGGAAAGGGGCGGAAACTAGCGGGCTTCATAAATTTGGCAAACCGGGAATTGTGATGAAAAAGGACATGGATTCAGGGCTCGGGAGCCGTTTTGAGGGGCGGGAGATTCTCCTTCCCCTCCGTGGCTCCCGGGCTTCGTCGCGGCACCGCCACCCGCCAGGTGGCAAAGAGCGTCAGTGCTGCTCCGGCGAGCTCCAGCAGCGTGAAGCGCTCTCCGAAGAAGGCGTAGGCACCCGCCGCGGTGACCAGCGGCAGCAGCATCTGGATGGAGGACCCGCGGGAAACCGGCATCGTCCGGTAGGCATTGGTCATGACGAGTTGCGAGATCCCGACGATCACCGCGGCGCCGATCAGAGTGAGGTAACCCATCGCCGGCAGGTCGGTGACCTGCGCACCCCGCAGCGGCAGCGCCAGCGCGATGCTATAAAAGCACTGGGAGGCATAGATCGTGCCCGCGTGCTCGGTTTCCCTGAGCTTCCGGATGAGCACCACCACGATTCCCGCGCCCACGGCACCGGCCATCGCCAGCAGGTCCCAGTTCGAGAATCCCCGGGTCGCATCGCCGCCGACGAAGAGCAGCAGGCCTGCAAAACCTGCCAGCATCCAGAGCATGGCGGATTTCGAGACCTTCTCCTTCAGCCACCAGGCGGCGATCAACGTGGCGAAGATCGGATAGGTCAAGTTCAGCACGACGGCCCGCGAGGCACCGAGCGCCGGGATGGTCAGGTAGAAGGCGGCGATACTGAGTGCCCCGATCACTCCCCGGAGCGCCACCAGCTTGCTGCCGATCAGTGCTTTCAGCGACAGCCCCCGGCCGAACCCGTACAGCGCGGCCACCATCAGCATGCCGACCGTGCCCCGGAAAAGGGCGGCCATCCACCCATCCGCCTCGGGAAGATGCAGGCTGATCGCGCGGAGGAGCAGCGTGTTCGCGGCGAAAAGGATCACCGAGAGCAGCATCAGCAGGAAGCCGCGCAAATCGTAGGTATCAGGTGGTTTCATCGGATCTCATCGGGGATCCGGAAACGGCGGGCCAGCGGCAGGGATTCACATGTCCTCCGGATGGCCTGGGGCCGCGTCCGGAGGTGGCTGGGTGCCTTCAAGCTCCGAACGCGCCGGCGCGCCAAAGGGCGCGGGCGTTAAGTCGGATGGCGTTGCGGTGAAGCGTCGGCACGGCGCGGACGTGGCATTCCGCCGCGCAAAAGTCAAGGCAGTGCTTTGGAAAGGGAGCTCGTTAGGCCGGGCTTGCATGCCCGCGCCTCCCCGTCGACACTTCGCCCCGATGTTTGCGCCGAAGTGGAAAAAGGAGGCCAAGCTCCTGTACAAGGGGGCCAAGAAATTCCTCCATTACAAGCGGGACCTGCTGAAGGAAGACCGTATCGACGAAATCGAGTCGCGGCGCGCAGACCTTTTGGATGCCATCAAGGCGGATAACCAGGCCAAGGCGGAAGAAGCTTCGAAGCAACTCCGCGATACCTGCGAAAAGGCCTTGCCTCGCCAGCCTCAGCAAAGCGCTTGGGAGGAAAACGTGGAAGTCATCTTCGTCGCACTCGTGGTGGCCCTCGGATTGCGCGCCTATGTCGTGCAGCCTTTCCGCATCCCGACCGGCTCGATGCAGCCGACCTTGAACGGGATCGTTGTTAACGAGAGCGATGACCCGAATTACAAGAAACCTTGGTTAGGGAAGCAGGCTTTTGATCTCGTGATGCGTGGCAGGAGCTACAGGGACATCGTTGCAAAGAATAATGTTTACCCTGTGGCGATCACGGACAAGTCATGGTTCCTCTTTACCCGCACGGAGGTCACTTTCAATGATGGGAGCAAGGTGAAAATTCCCGCTGCTGCCGGAGAGACGGGCAATCTGATTCAATTTGGCGTCCACATCGATCCGGTAACCCGCCAGCGGGTCCTCCGGGGCAAGGATTACAAGAAGGGTGATCCGATCCTTCGCGGCTGGATTGATACCGGCGACCTCGTGCTAGTGGACAAGATTTCCTATCACTTCCGCCGGCCGAAGCGCGGCGAGGTGTTTGTTTTCGATACGCGTGGAATCAGAACCGAGCGGCAGACCGAGGGCAAGATGGCGGGCCAAACCGGTGGTACCCACTACATCAAGCGACTCTGCGGCGTGCCCGGGGACACTCTGGAAATCCACACGCCGAACTTGTGGGTGAATGGGACGATCGCCAAGGAGCCCGGAATCGAGCGGGTGGCTGCCCATCAAGGCGAGTATTCCCGCAACAGCGGCTACATCCTCGGCAACGCGGGTGAACAAGGCTATCCGATGCCTCTTCAAAGTCCGGACTCGAAATTCACCCTCAAAGACAAGGCCGCTCCCGGCATGCGTGAATACGCCGCGCTGGGAGACAACACGGGAAATTCGCTCGATTCCCGCTACTGGGGCTCCGTGAAGGAATTCAACCTCGCGGGACCGGCGCTCTTTTCGCTGTGGCCGTTTACCACCGGCCACTGGGGCTTCATCAAGTGAAGCTTGCGCAAAAGCACGAATGGCGGAACAAACGTTTAAAGTGCATGGTCCGTCCGTTTCCCCATGACCGATTCCGCTGAGATCACCAAGCAGGCGAAGTCGAATCTCGCCTTTGCCCTCCAGATCCTCCCGAAGGACCGCCGGGATGGCATGGTGACGTTCTATGCCTTTTGCCGCGTTGTGGACGATTTGGCGGACGATCCCGATCGTCCGATCGACGAGCGGGAGGCCGCGTTGAAGGCGTGGAAGCAGGGTCTGGAAAGCGGCTTCGAAAACCCGGACCCCCTCCAGCTGGAAGTCATCGCACTGATGGAGAAATACTCCATTCCGGTCCATTTGCTCACCGCGATCATTGATGGGTGCCTCATGGACCTGCGCCCGCAGCGCTTTGGCACTTGGGAGGATCTCGAGCAATACACCTACAAGGTGGCCTGTGCCGTGGGCCTCGCCTCCCTGAAGGTTTTCGGGGCGCAGGACCCGGCTTCGGAGCGCTACGCGGTCGCATTGGGCCATGCCCTCCAGCTCACGAACATCCTGCGCGATGTTGGTGAGGACCTTTCAAATGGCGTGCGCATCTATCTGCCGCTGGCGGACATGGCTCGCTTCCAGTACACCGAGCGGGATCTGATCGGCCGCGTCTATGACGGGCGCTTCATGGCGCTGATGGCCTTCGAGGCCGAGCGTGCCGAACGGTTCTACCGCGAGGCCATCGAGATCATGCCGAAGTCGGACGCCAAGGCGCTGGTGCCGGCGGAAATCATGCGCTCCATCTATCAGACCCTGCTGGAGAAGATGAAGCGGGACCATTTCAAGGTCTTCAATCAGCGCTACCGGCTCTCAAAGGCCCGGAAAATGGCGATCTTTTCCAAGCACCTCTTGCGCCTCGGCGCGACCGCTTGAATATTCGGGCGTCTTTTCCGTCCGATGGCCGACATGAAACCGCTCCTTCTCCTGCCGCTCGCGCTGCTGGCTAGTTCCTGTTTCTACCCGCAGCCCTACGCCCAGCAGCGGCCGCCGATGCGGAATGGAGAGCCATACTATCCCTATCACCGCGGGCCGCGTCCGCCCATGGATCGCTATGAGCCCATGGACCGGAATGCCCCACCTCCGCGCGATTACGACAATCCCAGCCGTGATGGCTATGAGGGACGCTACGGGGACGACTATGAGGAGCCGCGCGTAGAGCGCACGCCGCAGCCGGCTCCGCAGCCGCAACCGAAGCCTCAGACGCAGGGTCGGAAAGAATATCCCGTGGCCGAGAAGACGGACAAGCCGGGCTTCGTGATCAGTCCGTACTCACCCTACAACGTGATCGACGTGCAGGATTTCAAGAGCGGCGACCTCGCCAAGGATCCCTCGAATCAAAAGATCTTCCAAGTGCCTTAAGAGGCGTGGGAAGGATAAGCAGCAAGGATTTCAAGGGCTCGCGGTTGCGGGCCCTTCTTGCATTCCGGATTCTCACTCTTTCGGGGGAAGTTCGCGGCGAGCAGGCCGGCAAGGCCGCAAAGATTTTCTAACAGGTTCCTCCGTTGTGATAACCTTCTCACTTTGAGCGGGAAAAGCGGGGTCTTGTGGCGCTGGAAGCCGCGTTTTTCACGCTTTGCGTCGCGAATTGGGCGGCTCCGCCGAGCCGTTTGGTTTGGTGCCGCGGGAGGCTTGTCCTAGAGGCGGAGAAACGGCCGATGGCCCCCAAGTGCGTTTGCCCAAGGACGCGAGGGGCTTCTCCAACGGCCGGTCTTCACCATCTGGAAACCCATGAAATCCCTCCTCTCCAGCAGAGTTCATCGTCCTGCATTCACCCGGAACTCCGGGTCTCGCATCTCTTTGCTCGCCACTGCTCTGGCCTTCGCCAGCGGACCCGTGATGGCGGCCAGCAACAGTTGGGTCGCTGGCGGCACTGGCAACTACAACGACCCCGCCAAGTGGACCGGCGGCACCAACGTCCCGAATGGAGCCGCCGACACCGCGAGTTCGGATGGCACCGGTTCGGTCATCGCCTTGGCCACCGGTGACAACATCGTCCTCAGCGCGCTCAACCTGAACCTCAGCAGCGGTGCCACGATCTTCAACCAGACCGGCGGCAGTCTGGCGCTTGGCACCCTCGGCTTCGGTGGCGGAGGCGCGAGCCGGAACCCTGTCTACAATCTTTCCGGCGGCACGCTGGACATGACGAATTTCACTTGGGGGAACGGCAGTGCGGCCACCTTCAACGTAAGCGGTGGCACCGCAAACCTCACTGGCACAAATCTCAGCATCGGCGTCGCCAGCGGTGCCCGCGGCACGATCGCGATGACCGGCGGCATCTTCAACGCGAACAACGTCACGCAGGTCAATCTTGGCAATACCGGCAGCGGAAACGGTCGCGGTGCCATCACCCTCAGCGGTGATGCCCAGTTCAATGCAAACGTCGCGACCGTCGTGGTAGGCCAATTTGGCAGCACCTCGACCAATGGCGGCGCGAACAACAGCCTCGGCACCCTCACGCTTTCCGATACCGCCACGCTGACCGCCGCGAACGTCGTGATCGGCGGAAACAACGCCGGCAGCTGGGTCAATGGCGTCGTGAACCTGAACGGCGGCACCATTGCCACCGGCTCGATCCGCCGCGGAAACACCTTCCTCGCAAGCAGCTCCACGCAAATCGTGATCAATGCGAACGGCGGCACCATCAAGGCCACCACCCATGCGAATAACTCGAACTTCTTGCAGGGAGCCTTCGTGAACCTCGATGCGGGCGGCCTGAAGTTCAACACAAACGGCAACGCCGTCGGCATCTCGAATGCGATGTCTGGCACCGGTGGCTTCACCAAGCAAGGAAGCGGCACGCTCACCCTCTCCGGCGTGAATACCTACACCGGCACCACCACCGTCGAAGCCGGATCGCTCTATCTCGAAGCGGGCTCGGAAATCGCCGGAGCCATGACGATCAACTCGGGCGCCACCCTTTCCGGCTTCGGTATCATCAAGGGGAGCACCACCATCGGTGGTTCCCATTCGGTCGGTGCCAGCCCCGGCCTTCAGACCTTCAGCGCCGGTCTCGAGTATCTCGCCACCGGGATCCTGAATTGGGAGCTCGCGGCCGATACCGCCGGGGATCGAGGCTTGGCCACCGGCTTCGATGCCATCGATGTGATCGGCGGCACCGTCGCCGTGGACTCCGCCGCGACGATCAATCTCGTTCTCAATGGCGCGGGCTCGACCACCGACTTCACCGATGTCTTCTGGGACTCCAACCAGAGCTGGCTGGTGATCGACGGTGCGGCCGGGGGCAGCTCCACCTTCACGGTGGGCGGCGATCCCGTCCTCGATGCCAATGGCGTCGATTCCGAGGACTACGGGACTTTTAGTACTTCCACGGATGGCGATGGCAACCACTACCTCCAGTGGACGGCGGTGCCGGAGCCTTCGGCAGCCCTGCTTGGCGCGCTCGGGTTTCTCGCCCTCCGGCGGCGCGTGCCCCGTGCCGGGAAATGAATGATTTTCGATCGGGGTCCTTCATCGGGCTTGGAGGCATTGCAGGCCGGAGGCTCGCGAGCGCCTCCGGTCTCTCCTCCTCAATCCGCTCCGGCCCGAAGCCCCGCCCTCTCTCCCAAGAACCCGCTTCCGCGCCGACCCCGTGGAAACGGTCCGCCCCAAAATGACCCCAACCCTGACTTCAACCCAAGACATGAACCGACCCTACAACCCTGAAACCTCCTACTGCCATCGCCTTGCCTTGGTGGCTGTCAGCGCCGCGACCCTGGCGCTGGGAGGACAGGCCCGTGCCGCCAGCAATAGCTGGATCCAAGGTCAGAATGGAAATTACAGCGATCCGGTCAATTGGACCGGTGGCGTGGACGTGCCGAATGGTCCCGCAGACATCGCGACCATCGATGGCAGCGCCTCCGTGGTGGCGATCGGAAATGCCGATAACATCACCCTGCTCACGGCGAACATCGGCGTGAACAACGCGGGCAACAAGCCCACCATCAATCAAAGCGGCGGCACCCTGACAGCCGGCTCTTTCGTGCTCGGTGGAGCGGGCGCCAGCCGCAGCCCGATCTACAATCTCAGCGGCGGCACGATCAATGCCACCAGCTTCGCATGGGGAAATGGCAGCGCCACCCAGTTCAACCAGACGGGCGGCATCCTGAATGTGACCGGCACCGGCTCCAGCAACATTGGCAACAACGGCGGCGCGATCGGCACCTTCAACCTTAGCGCGGGCAGCTTCAATGCATCCATCAGCAGCACCGGCAGCCTCACCATCGGTCGTGATTCCGCCACCGGTAACTTCAATCTCTCCGGCACCGGCGAGTTCAATGCCACCGCCGCGGGTCTTGTCTTTCTCGCCAATGGCGGCACCGGCAAGGGCAACCTCAGCGTCATCGGCAACGCCAAGTTCAATGTCCCCGCCGCCACCCTCGTCCTCGGCCAGTTCGGCACCGAGGGCGCGAAGGCGACGCTCACCATCGACGACAATGCCCTCGTCACCTCGTTGATCACGAAGATCGGCGGGAACAACGCGAATAGCGACGTGAACGGCGAGATGAATCTGAACGGCGGCACCATCGCCACCGGATCGATCCGCCGGGGCGCCACCAACAAGGCTTCTTCGGAAACGGCCATCGTGATGAATGCCGATGGCGGCACCATCAAGGCGCTGACCCACGCGAACAACAGCGACTTCCTCCAAGGCATCTTCGTCAACATCAAGGACGGCGGACTCAAGTTCGATACGAACGACAATTTCGTTACCCTCACGAATGCGCTCACCGGCACCGGTGGCTTGCAAAAGATCGGGGGCGGCACGCTCACGCTGAATGCCACCAGCAGCTACGCCGGGAACACCACCGTCACCGCCGGGGAATTGGTGGTGAACAGCGCCTTCTTCAGTAATACCAGCACCCTCACCGTAGGCGCCGATGCCACCTTGAGCCTCGCGCACGGCATCGAGGACATCGTGGGTTCATTGGTTGTTGGCACCACGACCTACACCACTGGCACGGTCGGTGGCTTCGACTCCGGTGCCGACGTCGTGCTCCCGCAATTCAGCGGCCTGGGCAAGATTCGCATCGGCACGCCGCCGGTGCCGCGGAATCTCGTTTGGACCGGCGCGGTCAGCAATCTCTGGACCTCGCTCTTCACGCCTCCGGACGACAATTTCGTCCAAGGCGCCACACCGACCTTCTTCAAGGCCTACGACAATGTGACCTTCGACGACACTTCGACGGTGTATCCGGTGCTCCTCTCTGGAAATGTCCAGGCAGGCATCGTCACCTTGGGCGGCACAAATCCCTACGTCATTGATGGCCTCGGCTCGGGGATCTCGGGCGGCGCGAGCATCGTGATGAACAATCCGGCCACCGTGACCCTCGGCGGTGCCACGAGCAGCTTCTCCGGACCCGTCGCGGTGAATGCCGGCGTGCTGGTGATGGGGGATAATCTCTCCTTCGGGGCGACTTCGGGGGTGACCATCGCGAATGGCGCGCAGGTGAATCTCAATGGCAAGGCACCCGGCTCGCTCTACACCTACACGATCGGCGGTACCGGCCCCGGCGGTACGGGCGCGATCGTCAATGGCGGCCTCGCCATTCCTTCGTCCTCCGGCGGTGTGAAGAATCTCGTCCTTACCGCGGATGCCTCGATCGGCAACGATACGAATCGCTTTGATATCGGCGGTGGCGGCACGGTGACCGGCAATGGCCACACCCTGACCAAGCTCGGTAACAACGACATGGGTTTCCGTGGTAATGCCTCCGCCTCGCCGATCCATATCGTCATCGCAGCTGGCAATGTCTGGGCGGAAAATACCGCGAACGCGCTGGGGGGTGCCACCGGTACCGTCACCATCAAGGGCGGTGCCCGCCTGGGCACCTACGGGACCTTGGAGATCCCCACCCCCGTGACGATCGAAAGCGGCGGCACCCTGCACAACCAAGGGAACGGTACCGGCACTTGGTCCGGCACGCTTGCGCTGCAGGGAGATGTCATCCTCGATGGTGATGGCGGTGCGCTCGTCATCAATGGCGTGGTCAGCGGCACGGCAAATGTCAGCAAGAACGGTCCTCAGGAAGTGACGCTGAATGCCAGCGCCCTCTCCGGGGGCCTTGGCTATGATGGAAATACCGCCGTCACCCAGGGCAAGCTGACTCTCGCCGCCGCAGCCCTCGCGGATAACAGGGACGTGTTGGTGGAGAGTGATGCCATCCTCAATTTGAGCCACGGCACCCAGGACACCGTGCGCTCGCTTACCCTCGGCAGCGTGCAGGTGGCTGCGGGAATCTGGGGCTCGGAAGCTTCCTCGGCTCCGAACAAGAGTGCGCTGCTGGAAGGCAATGGCACCTTGAATGTCACCGTGGGGGGCATCGGCGGCTCCTACGATACTTGGGCGGCATCCAATAATGTGGATGGCCTTCCTTCCTCGGATGACTCGGATGGCGATGGCCTGCCGAATGGTGTGGAATTTGTCCTCGGGGGCGACCCCAGCGGCCCGGAGTCGGACTCGAACGCGCTCCGTCCGACCCTCACGCTGGACGCCACCTACATTAACTTCGTGTTCCGCAGGAGCGATGACTCGGCAGGCTACTCGCCCTTCGTGGAATACAATAGCGACCTCTCAATGGCTTGGACCAAGGCTCAGGCGGGGGTGGACGGTGTCATGATCGACGAGGTGAACGACGGCTTTGGCACCGGGATCGATCAAGTGACGGTCAGGATTCCCCGGACCCTGGCTACCGGGGCGAAAGTCTTTGCCCGCCTGCGCGTAGATATTCCCTGAGTCGACAGATTCACGCGGGAGGCACTAGCCGCGAGGCTGGTGCCTCCTTTTGTTTGCACCCGGCGGCAAAGCCGCAACACTGCACCTGCATCCGCATGAAGCATCCGATCGTATTCGCAGCGCTCTTTTCCGGGTCGGCGGCGCTTGCCGCGAACACCCCGGCCGAGCTCTTCCAGATGAACTGCTCCGCCTGCCACGCGGTGGACCACATGCTGGTAGGGCCTTCCCTCGTGGAAATCTCCGGTCTCTACCGCGACAATCCGGATGACTTTGTGAAATGGTGCATCCAGCCGCAGCACAAGCGTGAGGGCGTGGTGGAGATGCCCTCCATGACGCACTTGGGCGAGCCCGCCCTGCGCGAGCTTCACCAGTACGTGATCGCCGCCGCTGCCGGGAAGACCGAGCTGAAAAAGGGCGATGGCGACCCTTTCACTCCGCCCCGCGAGATGGTCCGCCGCCCGCAGGTGCAGCGGATTTTCCTTCCGGATGCCTCGCCTGCGGCCATCGCGGTCGCTCTTCCCGGAGACCTTTCCTATTGTTTCGATGCTGGCGAATGCCGCCTCCGTTACGTGTGGAAGGGCGGCTTCATTGTCGGCACCCCCTACTGGAAGGCGAATGGCAGCTCTCTCGCCAAATTGGATGGCGATGTCGTTTACAGGGAAACTGAATTTCCTGTCGCCTTCGAAGGTGAATCGAAACACCCCGAACTGAAGTTCCACGGCTACCGTGTGAGCAAGGAGGGCATCCCTACCTTCAGCTATAGCCGCGATGGCGTCGCATGGCAGGAAACGATCCTGCCGCTCCCTGACGGATCCGGCATCGAGCGCCGCTTTGAAAGCACGGGCGGCAGGCCCCTTGCGGTTCGAACTGTCTCCGGAATCAGCGTGAGTTCGAGCACCGGCACCGGTTCCATCGGTGCCCCCGAAGCAAAATCCTTCACCCTTACCTATCGCTGGAAATGATACGGCATCTCTCGTACTTCGCTGCGCTCGGCATGGCAGCCGCTTCCGCTGCATCCTTCACCGTCGAGACCATGCCGAATCCTCCCGGCGTCGATCCCCAGATCGGAGGGATTGACGCCCTGCCGGATGGCAGGATCGCCGCGGTCTTCCACCGTGGAGAGCTGCTGATCTTTGATCCGGTGGCGAAGACCTGGTCGCGCTTCGCGGAAGGCCTGCAGGAACCGCTCGGGATCGTCGCGGAGTCGCCTTCCGCCTTCGTGGTCATGCAGCGTGCCGAACTCACCCGGATCAAGGATACCGACGGTGATGGCAAAGCCGACGAATACGAGACCGTCTACGATGGCTTCGGTCTCACCGGGAACTACCATGAATTCGCCTTCGGTCCGGCGAAGGGACCGGATGGCTTCTATTACATCGCATTGAATGTCGGTTCGAATGGTGCAGGCGTCCGCCCGGAAATCCGTGGCCAGTGGTCGGATCTCGGCGATCTCGACCGCACCCAGATGATCCACGACGACCAGTGGGGCAAACGCTCCGTGGATGCGGGGCGCATGTACTCGCGCGTCCCTTACCGCGGTTGGATCATGAAGGTCTCGCCGGATGGCAAGACGGTGGTCCCCTACGCTTGCGGTTTCCGTTCTCCCGATGGCATCGGTTTCGACCGGGATGGGCAGCTTCTCGTCACGGACAACCAGGGTGATTGGCGCGGGACCTCGCCGCTCTACACCGTGAAGGAAGGTGGCTTCTACGGCCATCCGGCCTCTCTTGTCTGGCGGGAAAGCTGGGCAAAGGGGGATCCTCGCAAGCTCCCGGTGCCGGAACTCGATACCTTGCGGACGAAAGAAACCGCACGCTTTCCCCAAGGGGAACTCGCGAACTCGCCTGCCCAGCCCGTGGTCTTCCCCGCATCCTGGGGGCCCTTCGCCGGACAAACCTTGCTCGGAGAGATGAACCAGAACCGCATGGTCCGCTTTCTGCCAGATGAGGTGAATGGCTTCCGTCAGGGTACCTTGATCCCGATGTTCGACGGCACATCGCTCGGGAATGGCAATCACCGCCTTACCTTTGGCCCGGATGGTTCCCTGTGGGTCGGCAAGACCCACCTTTCTTGGGCAGGTGCGGAAGGTCTCAAGCGGATCCGGGGGAACGGTCTCGGCAGTATCTTCACCGTGAAATCGGTGAAGCTGGAGAAAGCCGGGGATCGCCAGGCGCTGCGCATTGCTTTCAGCCAGCCCGTCACCGACGGACTGGAGGGCGTGAAGATGAATCGCTTCAGCTACAAGTATCAGGAGGAGTATGGCTCGCCGAAGATCGAGGAAGCGGAAGTGACGCTCGACCCTCCGGTGCTCTCGGCGGATGGCCGGGAAGTCCTGCTCGGCTTCGATGCGAAGCTGGGCAGCATCCATCACCTCGTCTTGTCTTCGTTGAAAAACGGCGGGGAATCGCTGGAGGGTGCCGAACTTTACTATCAGGCCAGCGAGCTTCCTTGAGGTTTTCACGCTTCCACGCCGCCCGGATTCCGGCAGGGTGATGCCATGCAGGGAATGCTTGGGATCGTGCTGGGATCGGGCCTCGGGCCCTTGGCGGAGCGGGTGGTGGTTTCGAGGACGGAGGCTTTCTCGGAGCAGGGTCTCCCGGGGTCCACGGTGAAGGGCCATGCCGGCCGTTTCCTTTTTGGGAAGCTTGGCCAGCGCGATGTCGTCGTGATGCAAGGCCGCGTCCACCTCTATGAGGGGCACGATGCCAAGGCGGTGACCGCCGGGGTGCGCTGGATGCATTCGCAGGGAGTGGAGCATTTGATCCTGACAAATGCCGCAGGCACCCTGCATCCCGGATTCCCGCCGGGATGCTGGATGATGCTCTCGGATCACCTCAATCTCACCGGCACCTCGCCGCTGGAAGGCGGTCCGAACTTTGTGGACATGACCGAGGTCTATGACTTGGAAGCGCGGGCTGCCTTCCTCGATGTCGCCTCCCAAAGAAGCATGACCCTCCATCAGGGGGTCTATGCCGGGCTACGGGGACCCCAGTACGAAACACCCGCCGAGATCCGCATGCTGCGGACCATGGGTGCGGATGCTGTCGGCATGAGCACCGTGTTGGAAGCGATCCAGGCACGCGCGCTTGGCATCCGGGTCAATGCGTTTTCCTGCCTCACGAATTGGGCAGCCGGGCTTTCTCCCGAGAAGCTGGATCATGCCGAAGTGATCGAAACCGGAGCCGCCGCTGCCGCCTCGATGATGGATCTTCTGGAAGCATGGTGCGGCGGTGCATCCTGATCCCGGCACAGCACCGCCATTCCGTCTGTCCGGATAAGGGCGGTTTGCGCGATGGCCGGACGGTATGGCGACGCGGCCCGCGGCCCCCTGAGGGGCACGTGTCCTACCCGAACGGAAAAGACCCAACGCTTGTCTTGCCTCAACCGTCTGCTCCCAAACGCACCCGAATCCTCTCCGCCAATCTCTCCATGTGCGGAACCTCTACCCCCGCCGCCTTTGCCCTTCGCAAAGGTTCGCCCCAGATTGAATCGAACTCTACCTCCCGCCCCTCGACATAATCGATCATGCTGGAAGGACGATAGGGTCCCATGGGCCTTGTCCGCTCGATGTTGAAATCAATCAGGGAATCCTCAAGCGCCAGTCCTTGTGCCCGCGCCGCGGTGACCACCTCGCTCATCAACGCGCGGATCTCGCCCTCCACTTCGGGACTCGAAAGCAGCACGTCCGTTGTCACTCCACCCTCGGCGATCGCCAAGCCATTGAAAGGAACGTTCCACACCAGCTTCTTCCATTGGGCCTCTGCCAGGCTTGCAGCCGCATCGGTAGGAATTCCCGCTGCAGAGAATCGCCTCGCGATCTCCTCCGCGCGGCCACGCCCGTCATTCGCATATTCTCCCACGCTGATCCGACCTCCCGCTGTGTGGCTCACGAATCCCGGAGCCAGGCGATTGAGGCAAACAAAACAAAGCGCGCCGAGGATCTGATCCGGCCTCACGATCTCCGCCAGCCGCTCGCAATTTCCTAGACCGTTCTGAAGCGTGAGCACTTGCGTCTGCTCGTGGAGCAGGGGAGGCAGGATTTTTCCAAAGAGATCATTCGAAGTCGTCTTCCACGCCACGATCACCAGATCCACTGGTCCGATCTCCTCGGGGGTGAGGTAAGCCTTCACCTCCTCCAGATGGAGATCGCCCGCCACGCTTTCCACGCGGATTCCATCACGCTTCACCGCGTCGTAATCGGAGCGCAGCAGGAATCGGACATCATTCCCCGCGGCCGCAAGACGTGCCCCGTAGTAGAGTCCGATCGCGCCCGCACCCACCACCGCCACCGATCCGAATGTCCAGCTCACCGCAGGGATCTACCGGCGCAACTCTTCCCCTGCAACCGCCAAAGCCCGCGACAATCGCCCGCTTTCCCGCTAGGCCGAATCGGTGGTCCGCACCATCTCCTGTCCGACCGAAGCCACGCCGACGTTTCTTCCTTCCAAAGCCCCAACGGGGCGACCGGGAGGAAGCCCAAGGTAAGCGCGGAGCGCGTAACCTTGGGTCAGGCCGCGAACGATGATGCACCCTGAATGGGAGCCGGGAGGCCGCTATATTTCTTCCATCCTCGAAACAGCCCGCCAGTGGCAGTAGAACGCCACTCCCGGAATATCCGATGCTCCCATTTGATGTTCTTCAAATACCCCCGCAAAACCCACCGAACCGACAAAGCCTGTCAACAGCCACGTCGCACACCAGCACCAGCCCCCTGTTAATTTCTCTGATTTATCAGGCGGAACAGGCGGTAGATTTCAGAGGTCCCCGCTTTCCCCGACGGCCGTCACATCCCTTGGAATCATCAACAACTCATTTCCGGCGCCCCGATCAAAGCCCGCGGAACTCCGCCGCCAGCTTCTTCGCCGTGGCCACCGTATTCCGGTGAAGCTTCGCCGTGAAGTCCGGCTGGCGATTGTAGCCGCCCCCGTAGAGCACCGCCACCGGCACCCGGTTCCGGATGAACGACCGCAGCAGGACCTCGTCGCGTCGTTGGAGATCCTTCACGGAAAGATGCATTTGGCCGAAGCGGTCGTTGCGGTGGTTGTCCGCCCCCGCGATCCAGATCACAAGATCCGGGGCGAAGGTGTCCAGCGCGGCGGCCAAGGTACTGAAGAGCTGTTTCAGATACATCTCTCCCTCCACGTAGCGCACCGTCTCGACGTCCATCGAGCCCTGGATCTTCTTGGTCGGGTAGTTCTTCCCCACGTGGATCGAGTAAGTGAAGACCCGGGGGTCATCGCCCAGCAGCGCGGCAGTGCCGTTGCCCTGATGGGCATCTGTATCCACCACCATCACCTTGATCCCCGGTTGCCTCATCTGGAGGTCCCGGATCGCGATCGCGACGTCATTGAAAACGCAGTAACCTTCCCCGTGCTCGCGGAAGGCATGGTGGGTCCCTCCGGCGAGACACACGGCAACGCCTTCGGCCAGTGCGGCGTGGCAGGCTTGCCGGGTCGCTTCGACCTCGGTGGCACTCCGGTGGTAAAGCTGCGGAGTGACCGGCAGCCCGAGCTGGATCTGTTCCTTCCGGTCCAGCAGTCCGGAGTAGATCCGGTCCACATAGGTATGGTCATGCACCGCTCGCAGCAGGTGGGAATCGGCCACCTTCACCTCCACGATCTCCTCGGGCTTCAGGATCCCGCCTTCCAGCAGCATGTCCTTGGAAATACGGAACTTCTCCATCGGGAAGGGATGCCCCGATGGCAATTTGAGTTCCAGATCCTGGGAGTAGAAGCAGCGCATGCGCCCCACCACGCAACCACAGCCTTGGCCGCTTGCCCAATGGATTTTCCCTGTGGCATCACCACCTTGCGTTTTTGACACGATCTCACCCGGCTGCTAGGCCTGCGGAAATCCATGGCAAACCCGAACAAACCTGACTGGGAGACACTGGCGAAGCGGCCGGACTTCCACGAACTGCTTGCCGCCAAGCGCCGTTTTATCGTCCCGGCGACGATCTTCTTCCTCGTCTACTACATGGCCCTGCCGGTGTTGATCGGGTATTTCCCGGATCTGATGAAGAAACCCTTCATCGGAAAAGTGAACGGTGCCTACGCCTTCGCCTTCTCCCAGTTCCTAATGACCTTCGTCCTCGCCTGGCTCTACATGCGCACGGCGAAGAAATGGGATGCCATGGAGCACAAGCTCCTGTCCTCGATCGAGAACCGTTAATTTTCCCATCCCATGCTTTCCGCGATTCAATTCACTCCCGCGCTCGGGATGTTCCTCACCTTCGTGGCGATCACCCTGGTGATCACCTGGTTCAGCGCCCGCAAGGCGACCGGTTCCGCCGGTTACTTCGCCGCTGGCCGCAGCATCAAGGGCTGGCAAAACGGCCTGGCCGTCGCCGGTGACTACATGAGCGCTGCCAGCTTCCTCGGCATTTCCGGGATGATCGCCTTCAAGGGCTACGATGGCTTCATGTATTCCGTCGGCTTCCTGGTCGCCTACCTCACGGTGCTTCTGCTGGTGGCGGAGCCTCTCCGGAATGCGGGGAAGTATACCATGGCCGACTTGCTCGCCTACCGCATGAAGCCGCGCCCGGTGCGTGCCATGGCTTCGCTTAGCACGCTGATGGTTTCCACCATCTACATGATCGCCCAGATGGTCGGTGCCGGCGGCATCATCAAGGAACTCATCCATGTGGAGTTTGCGCCGGCGGTGATCGGTGTGGGCGTGCTGATGCTCGTCTATGTGGTCTTCGGCGGTATGCTCGCTACCACCTGGGTGCAGATCATCAAGGCGGTGCTTCTCATGGGCGGTGCCTTCGCCTTGAGCTGGATGGTGCTGGGCCAGCACGACTACAGCATGACCAAGTTCTTCACCGCCGTCGCCCATGCCGACTACGCGGGCACGGTGCCGGAAAAGAACCTGCTGGATCCCGGCATGAAATACGGCGCTGCGGTCAATCCCTGGGGGCCGCTTGATTTCGTTTCGCTGGCACTGGGGCTCGTCCTCGGCACCGCCGGCTTGCCTCACATCCTCGTGCGCTTCTACACCGTGCCGGATGCCCGCACCGCCCGCGTCAGCGTGGCTTGGGCGATCGGCGTGATCGGTGTCTTCTACATCCTTACCACCTTCTTTGGATTCGGTGCCGCCACCATCCTGCCAAAGTCCTCCATCCTCACCGCCACCGGTGCCGAGAATACCAACATGGTCGCCCCGATCTTGGCGCGGGCACTCGGCGGAGAAATGTTCTTCGCCTTCATCAGTGCCGTGGCCTTCGCGACGATCCTCGCGGTGGTTGCCGGCCTGACGATGAGTGCCAGCACTTCCTTCGCGCATGACTTCTACACGAACGTGATGAAGCACGGAAAGGAGACGGCACCCGAGCAGGAGATCAAGATCGCGCGGATCACCGCTTTCTTCGTCGGTGCGATCAGCATTGCCATCGCGATCAAGATGGGTCCCACGGCAAACGCGGCCTTTCTCGTCGGCCTCGCCTTTGCGGTTGCCGCTTCGGCCAACCTCCCGGTGATCCTCTTCTCGATCTTCTGGAAGCGCTTCAACACCGCAGGAGCGGTGGCGGGTCTCGGCACGGGCTTGGGCTCCGCGGTGATCCTGATCTTGCTCAGCCCGAACGGGATCTTCGGCAAGGCAGGTGCCATCTTCCCTCTGGAGAACCCGGGCATCGCCAGTATCCCGCTCGGCTTCCTTGGTGCCTATCTCGGAACGGTGCTCACGAAGCGTGATCCCGAAGCCGAAGCCAAGTTCGCCGAACTCAACTTCCGCGCCCAGACCGGCCTCGGTGCCGAGAAGGCAACAAGCGGGCATTGATAGCCCCGCTTGCTCGCAACGTGATTAAGAAAAGGGGCGCGTCACGCGCCCCTTTTTGCTGCACCGAAAGGCCCATGGACCCGATGGCATGCTGCAGTGATGCTTCACGCGATCTCACCCCGATACGCATGAAGACACTCCGCTTCTACATTCATCCCGAATGTGAACGTTGCCGGCGACTAAGCCACTTCCATCGCCGCTTCGATTGGCAGCACCGGATCGAACACACCACCCGCACTCCAGCTACCGGTGAGCTGAAGCCCGGACAAGTGGTCGCGCAAGACATCGAGAGCGGTGAATATTTCCAAGGTCATCGCGCGATTCAGGCTCTCTGCCGGACCATCCCGCTCTACCGCATCTTTCTCCCGCTCTTCTGGCTGAAGCCGGTCCGTGACAAACTTGACCTCCAGCTTTCCGGCTGCGTTAACGGCTTGTGCGAGGTGTGACTACTTCCCCTGCCATTTGAAGAGCAGCGCGAAGCCATTCACAAAAAGCGGGAAGCAAAGCCACAGCCAACTGCACACGCGCACCACGTGCGCGGGAGTTTGCTGGTTGGTTTTCAGAAACGGATGGAGGCGGAGCCCGGCACTCCCCATCACCTCGGGCTTCCAGATGCCAGCCAGCGGAAGGATGTAGAAGGCGAAAGTCTTGATCGCAGGCCCCAGGCCGTCCGCCCTGAAGCCGAGAACGACCCACACCGTTATCAGGGCCAGCGCAGCGCCCAGTTCCCAGCGGGAAGTCCCATCTTCCGCGTAGTCGGCTTCCTTTCCGAACGACCAATCGGAAGCTTGCCCCGGCTTTCGAGCAGAGCCCTTGCGCGACTTCCCCGGCAGGGACATAACGTGAGGCTATCGGACGCCGAACATCCCCGCAATCACCTTCGCGGCGATCTCATGGCCCTTCTTGTTGGGATGGTTCGCTTGAGCCAGAAGGCTGTCTTGCTTCACGCCCTTCTTCAGCGCCGCCTTCCATGCGGCCAGAACATCCGCTACCGGGATTCCTTCCTCTGCTGCCACCTTGCGGATAATCGCGGCACGAATTTCAAGCGGCTCGTCGGGAGCATCGTAGTTCACATTCCTCGCTCCGGTCGGTGTCACGAATACCACCGGCACTCCCTCCGCCTTGGCTTCCTTCGCCATGGATCGCCATGCCTTTTCGACTTCGGCCTCGGGCAGGCGGCGGTCATTGAGCGCATAGTCGATGAAAATCACGTCAGGGTGCATCCGGAGGACGTCCTTCTTGAATCGTGCGGCGCCCTTCTTGCTGTCCTCACCACCGATCGCCGTGACGATTGCATTGATCACTGCATGAGGGTTCGCCTTCTGGATCCGTTGCATCGCCATCAGCGGATAGGACTCGAAGGGCTTCACCTCGGGCGTCTCGTGATAACCTGCGGGAACGCTGTGGCCATGGAAGACGAGGTTGACCGTCCGGTTCTTCGGCCACTCCTTTTTCAGCTCCGCGATAAGCGGTGCGGGCAAGGGCGGCTCCTGGGCAGGAACAATCGCGCAGCCCGTCAAGAGCAGGGGAAGCAGCCACTTCATGCGCCGGATGCTAGCGCGCATCCGGGCGAGGACAAGCCGCCGGCTATTTCTCGACCGGCTTGCCGGCCTTTTCCCAAGCGAGGATGCCGCCTTCCATTTCATAGACCGGGGTGAAACCGGCATCGCGGAGTTCCTTTGCCGCCTTCTCCGAGCGCTTGCCGCTGCGGCAGTAAACCAGCACCGGCTTCTTGGGGTCGAGGAAGGCCTTTGCCTTTCCGGCGAAATCCTCCTCGGAGACCGGAAGGAGTTTTGCACCTTTCAGATGGCCCTCATCCCATTCGTCCTTTGATCGCACGTCGAGGAGCTGGATGCCGGAACTGATCTGTTGTTCCGCCTGCTCGACTTTTACCGGCCCGTCCTTCGGCTTTCCATCTTCCGCGGCGGCGAAACCGGTGAGGAAGCAGGAAAGGAGAAGTGTGAGCGCGGCTTTCATGCCTCACGCCTAAGCCCGATCTTCCGCTAGGCAAGGAGATTCAGGAAGTGGGACTACAAGTCCCCGCGCTCGTCCTTCTCCAGTTGGATCCGGTCTTCGAGATTTCGCGCCTTCACCCGGTGGGTCCGCTTGGCCCAGCGCTCAACGGTCATCTGCCGTTTCTTGGCCAGCTTGCGCAGCTTCCCGATCTCGTCGTCCAGATTCAGGAAGCTTTCCAGGCGATGCAGGTCGAGCGTTCCCCCCTCCACGGCCGCGCGGATCGCGCAGCCCTTGTCGTTGCCGTGTTTGCAGTCGGCGAAGCGGCACTCGATGGCCATCGCTTCCACATCCGCGAAGCTTTCGCGTAGGGTCTGCTCATCGGTCCACATCTGGATCTCCCGCATCCCGGGATTGTCGATGAGCATGCCGCCGAAGGGCAGGGGCACCAGCTCGCGGGAAGTGGTAGTGTGGCGGCCCTTGCCGGTCACTTCGTTCACATCATCGGTGAATTGCCACTCCTCTCCGTAGAGCTGGTTGACGAGTGTCGATTTCCCCACGCCGGAGGAACCTACGACGCACATCGTAATTCCGTCCTTCAGGTAGGACTGGAGCACGTCCAGGCCTTTGTTGTTGAGCGCGCTGGTCACGTGCACGTCCGCCTCGGGGCAGAGCACGCGAAGTTCGTCGGCGCAGGCTTCGTTGTGACTCTTGGGGAAAAGATCGGATTTGTTCACCAGCACCACCGGCTTGGCACCGGCGCGGCCGATCAGGGTGAAGTAGCGCTCCATGCGGCGCGGATTGTGGTCCGGGCCGGAATCCGTCACCACGGCCACCACGTCCACGTTCGCGCCGATGACCTGCTCCTCGACGCTCTTGCCGGGCATTTTCCGGGAGAAGCAGGATTTCCGCGGCAGGCGCGCACGGATCACGTGGTCCTGATTCTCGCCACCGAGTTCCACGGCCACCCAATCTCCCACGGCGGGGAGATCGGCATCGGTCCCGGCGTCGTGCCAGACCTTGCCGGAAAGGACGAGATCCACCTCTTCCACGTCCTCGGGGTCTTCCCCCACGAAGGCGCTGTAATTGATCGTGGTCTCCCGGATCAGGCGCGCGGGGAACCAGCCTTTCGCCTGAAAAGGGGCGAAGGCTTCGGCAAAAAATTCATCCCAACCCAGCTCGGCGAGCGTCATCCGGCGCGGAAACTAGGCCCGGGGCCGCCCTCTGTCGATACCCGGGAATCGGAGTTAGAAAGATCGCCGTCCCCGCTGGATTATAGGGAGATTCCCTTTATCCGGATGAAACCCAAGCACCCCGGCAAAATCCTGCTCCTTCCCATGGCCCTGCTCTCGGGCGGGATCTCTCATGCGCTCGATACCTCGCTGGTCCGCGGAACGAAGCCGCTGACTCCGGAGGAAGAGCAGAAAATGCTCCACGTGCCGGAGGGTTTCGAGATCCAGCTTTTCGCCGCCGAACCGGAGATCGACAAGCCGATCAACATCGCCTTCGACGACCGCGGCCGCATGTGGGTCACCAGTTCGCGGGAGTATCCTTACGCCGCCACCCGCGACCGCTGGTCCGATCCGGAAGGGACCCGCGTCAGCGGCAGCCGGGACGCGATCCTGATCTTTGAAGATACCGACAAGGACGGCCGCGCCGACAAGCGTACCGTCTTTGCCGATGGGCTCAACATCCCCACCGGGGTGTTGCCGTACAAAAACGGGTGCATTGCGTGGAGCATCCCGAACATCTGGTTCTTCGAGGACACGGATGGCGATGGCACCTGCGACAAGCGCAGCATCCTCTTCGGCCCGCTTGGCTGGGAGAAGGACGTGCATGGCAATTGCTCCAGCTATCGGCTCGCTCCGGATGGTTGGGTTTACGCGACCCATGGTTTCAGCAACACCAGCCACTTCAAAGTCCGCCCTGAGAATCTCAAGGGTGCGAAACCCGGAGATCCCGGCACCGAGCTTTCGCTGAACTCTGGCAACGTCTTCCGCTTTCTGCCCGACGGCAGTCGCATCGAGCTCTTCAGCGCGGGGCAGGTGAATCCCTTCGGCCTCTCGTGGGATCGTCATGGGAATCTCTACAGCGCCGATTGCCACAGCGCGCCGATCTATCAGCTTCTGCCTGGCGCGGTATATCCCAGCTTCGGGAAGCCGGATGACGGACTGGGCTTCGGACCGGTGATGATGCATCACACCCACTCGTCCACCGGGATTTGCGGGATCACCTACCTCGATCGTGACCTGTGGGGAGAGGCATGGCACGATCAGATCCTGATCGGGAATGTGGTCACCTCCCGGATCAATCGCGACCGTGTCCGCTTTGTCGGAAGCACGCCGACCGCGAGCGAAGAGCCGGATTTCCTCAGCAGCGATGATCCTTGGTTCCGGCCGGTGGATCTACGGATTGGGCCCGACCGCGCGCTTTATGTGGCCGATTTCTACAACAAGATCATCGGTCACTACGAGGTGCCTCTGGAACACCCGGGACGGGATCGCGAGCGCGGCCGGATTTGGCGGATCGTGAAGAAGGACGGGCTGCCGCAGACCAAGGAAACCGCGGATCCGATTGCCGTGCTGCGTTTCGAGGCGCGTTCCGGTCCGCTTTCCCAAGCGGCGCAGGAAAAGGTGCGGCAATGGCTGAGATCGCCGGATGCCTTGGAGCGGCGGGTAGCGGTGGAGGCATTGTTGAAGCCGCTCTCCACCGATTGGCTGCCGGATCTGTTGCAGGCCTTCTCCATCACTCCGGCAGAGGATCTCTCGCTGCGGCAACAGCTCCGCATCGTGATTCGCGAGCATCTGAAGCTTTCGGGTGGCTTTGCCAAGGTGGGTGGCGCCCAGATTTCCGTGGATCTCCAGCAGGAGCTTGCAGTGATTGCGCGCTCGGTGAACTCGAACGAAGCCGCCAGCTATGTGCTCTCCCGGCTCAAGAGTGATCCGGGAGATCCTGCGGAAACGGCGAAGACGCTCAGCCGTCTCGCGACCATGTTGCCCGCGGCTGATCTCATGGCTTATGCGAAGGAGCGCTTCGCCAAGGACCGGGGAGTGCAGGCGGACCTGCTGCTCGCGATTGCCGATGGCGTGCAGCAGCGCGGCGAGTTGCCGGGGAGCGATCTCACGTCGTGGGGGAATGGTTTGGCGGCGGATCTTCTGGACCAAGCTGAAACTCCGGGATGGATTGCGGTGGCGGATCCGAAATCCCCCGCTTCGCCATGGGTATTGCAATCGCGCGGTTCCGAGGATCAGGGCGAGATCGAAGTGATCTCGAGTCTCGCTGCTGCCGGAGCGGAGCCGGAGGGCCGAATGGGCACCTTGCGTTCGGCGGCCTTTGCGGCACCCGCGAGTTTGTCCTTCTACCTCTGCGGTCACTCCGGTCCTCCGGATCAAGCAGCCCATGCACGGGATTTCGTTCGGCTGGTCGATGAGGCCAGCGGAGCGGAGATCCAACGCGCGCTGCCGCCGAGGAATGACGTGGCACAGCGTGTGGTCTGGGATCTCTCCGCGCATCAAGGGAAGCAAGTCCGCTTCGAGGTTACGGACGGTGACTCGGGAGAAGCCTATGCATGGCTCGCGGTCGGACGGTTCGAGCCTGCGCTGATCTCCACCGCTTCCTTTGCAGGAGAGCATTTGCGAACGCAGCGGCTGTCCCGGCTGGCCCTGCTTTTGAAATACGCGGCCCCTTCCGGGATTCGTGAAAAGCTTGCGGCATGGTTGCCTGCGCCGCCACCGCCTCCGCCTTCGGCAATCACTCCTGAAATGCGGGCGGAAGCGGATAAGCTCATTGCGGCGCGGACCGGATCTTTCCAGCAGGCCACTGCGGATAAAGGAAAAGGCGCTGCCGTTTTCACCGCGAACTGTGCCTCGTGCCATGCCATCGGCGGAAAGGGTGCCCTAGTGGGACCGCAGCTCGATGGGATCGGGAACCGGGGGCCGGCGCGTTTGATTGAGGACATCCTCGATCCCAGCCGGAATGTGGATGCCCATTTCCGCCTGCACTTGATCACGAAAAAGGACGGCAGTGTGATCGGAGGGCTGGAGCGCGGCTCGGTGGGAGAAGTGCTCGTCTGCGTGGATGCGGCGGGGAACGAACACCGGGTCCCCAAGTCGGAAATTTCGAGCAATGAGGAGACCGGCCTTTCGCTGATGCCGCCCTCTTTTGCCGCCGCGATTCCGGAGGGGGATTTCCATGCGCTGCTGGCTTGGCTTCTGGATTTCAAGTGAGGTCGCGGCTTTGGATCGTTTCCGGCTGCCGCGGCGTGCGGTTGAGTCACTTTTTCCGGGGAAAGGACATTTCCCTAGCCCGTCCGGGTGGCCCGTGCACCATCGCCTTGGCACCCCATGAAAGCACTCGTCAAAGCCACCGCAGGCCCCGGTCTCGAAATGATGGACGTCCCGATGCCCGAAGTCGGGCCGATGGATGTGCTCATCAAGATCAAGAAGACTTCGATCTGCGGCACCGACGTCCACATCTGGAAGTGGGATGCTTGGGCGGCTCGCACCATCCCGGTGCCGATGCATGTCGGCCATGAGTTCAGCGGTGTGGTGGAAGCGGTGGGTTCCGGTGTGACGGATATCGTCCCCGGCGAGCTTGTCTCGGGTGAAGGTCACATCGTCTGTGGACGCTGCCGCAACTGTCTCGCCGGTCGCCGCCACCTTTGCCCGAATACCTTGGGGGTCGGCGTGAATCGTCCGGGGGCCTTTGCCGAGTATCTTTCGATTCCTTACCGCAACGTCTACAAGGTCGACCCGGCGATCCCGGAAGACGTGATCTCTTGCTTCGACCCGCTGGGCAACGCAGTGCACACCGCGCTGTCATGGGATCTGGTCGCCGAGGACGTGCTGATCACCGGTGCCGGCCCGATCGGCTGCATGGCCGCGGCCGTGTGCCGCTTCGCCGGCGCCCGCCATGTGGTGGTGACCGATGTGAATCCGTGGCGCTTGAAGCTTGCGGAGAAGCTCGGGGCGACCCGCACCGTGAATGTTGCCGAAGAGTCCCTTGGCGATGCGATGAAGTCTCTGGGGATGAAGGAAGGCTTCGACGTCGGGCTTGAGATGTCCGGACATCCTTCGGGGCTGAATGACATTCTCAACCACACCTCAAACGGGGCGAAGGTTTCCTTGCTGGGGATCTTCCCGGACAAGGTGGCGATCGATTGGGACAAGGTGATTTTCAAAGGTCTGATCCTGAAGGGGATCTACGGCCGCGAGATGTTCGAGACCTGGTACAAGATGAGCAGCATGATCCGTGCGGGTCTGGATATTTCGCCCGTGATCACGCATCGCTTCCCGGTGGCCGATTTCAAGCTGGGCTTCGAGACCATGATGTCCGGTCAGTCGGGCAAGGTGGTGCTTGATTGGACGGTGTGAGGTCGGCTTAGAGGCTATGCCTAACCCAGGGTTGCGCGCTTTGCGCTTACCCTGGGCTATCTCCCGATCGCCCCTTTGGGGCTTTAGAAGGGTGCGAGCCTTCTCCAGGCTTTCGACCGGTTATCCCATTCGGGTTCTAGGAGGTGACGAGTCTCAAGGTCCTTCCGGATTGGGAGCTGCCGCCACATCTGGGCTCTGGAGAACGCTTGCGGCTGTCTTTAAACGCAGTTCCACAGATAGAGACCGCGCTTGCTGTCCCTGGCGACACGGGCGACGCGGCGGAACTCTTCGATCGCTTCGACGAGGTCTTCGGCCTCGCAGTGTTCGAGTTCATCGGTTTGGGCCCATTCTTCGGCGGCGGCGGAGATGCCGGATTCATCCAGATCGGCGGCGAGTGCTACGAGGCTGGACGGGACGAGGCTGATCAAGCGATCCCCGCCGTCCTTCTCGATGACCGTTTCGAAAGCATCCATGTGGCCTTCTTCCCATGGCTTTCCTTCGAGGATAGCCCAGAGTGTGGAGAATTCGATGGTGGTAAAACCGGTCATTTCGGCCCGCTCGTTTTCCGGGGCTTCCTGGTTTTCATCATAGTCCGGCGCCTTGTCGGGCGTGGAAACATAGAGGTCGGAAAGAACTGACATGGCGGTGGTTTACCAGAGCCCCCGGTTTCGCCGGAATCAATTTGTGAGGTCCCCATTTTCGGGCTCAACCAAGGGTCCCTCTAGAAACACCTAGTAGGCGGCGGGGGTGGTCCTCTGCTATCCACACGCCTCAATCTGGGAATCCGGCGCGTTTGCCCCGGAGGGCCGGAAAACCCAACCAAACCCAAAATCCGACGCCTGTCTGACATCCTGTCGATCCACCCATGATCGACGGCATGGCCGTTCGCAGCTTGCGAATGTGGCGAAGGTTTGGGTGTGCCGTGCTTGTCTCCCGAACCCAAAGGCATTCTAACCCTTAGCCTGAAATCCCGTGTCTTCCTCTCCTCTCATCACGCGCCGAACGCTCTATCTCGGAGCTCTCCTGTCCGTTTGCGCCGGGACCTTCTTCTGGGCGCAGTACCATCGACAGGTATCCCCGGGCGGAGCTAGCAGCGGGATGGAGTCCCCGCGGAACAGCAAGGCTAGAGAAACCCTGATCACTGGTGAAGCCGTTAAGAGCGAGGTCACTGCGAGGGAGGCCGATACGATTTCTCCTGCGGTTTCCCCCGCAACACCCGCTGTTTCGCGGGAGCTGAATATTGCAACGAATCCCTATGCCGCCGGTTTAAAGGGGCCTGGCAAATCGAAGCGTGCCTGGGACGAGCGCTTTATCCAGAGCTTCAGCCAGGCGAAGGAGGGCGATCCGGTCCGCTTCGAATTGACGGAAGGAGTCGTGGCCGAGGGCGTGGTGAAGATCGTCCAGTCGGATGGCGCGGTGGTCTCGTACGTCTCTGGTGAGCTGAGTGCTCCGGAGAAAGGAAAGTTCTTCTTCATCACACCTCCGGAAGGAGGGAAGGCGGGCAAGGCCGTCGGCGTGGTGGAGTTCCCTGGCAGCGAGACTGCCTACCGCATCGAGCCGACCGGAGCGAACGGCGAGCCGGAGCTTTGGCAGCGCCGTTTGGACGAAGTCGTATGCATGGGCATGGCGGAGGCAGATCCTGCGATGCTTGAGGAAGCCAAATGCTCCTGTGGCAAGCCGCATGACATCGTCCCGCTGCGTCCGGATCAGGTTCCGGACTATGTGCCCGAGCACAATGACGAGATCATTTCCCTGCAGAGCTATCCCGGCTCCCAAGCGGTGATGCTTCTGGATTTCGCAGGCGGCTACACGAGTGGCTGGGGAGGGGTGACTTATGCGCGGCCCAACGTCAGCAATGAGGTGATCAAGGACATCTGGAAGCGGGTGGCGGAGGACTACATGCCCTTCAACATCAACGTGACGACAGACATCAATGTCTTCCTCGCGGCGCCAGCCGCCAGCCGTCAGCGCTGCTGCTACACCACCACGCCGATCACGCCGGCGGGGGTGGCATACTTCGGCTCCTGGAACTGGGGCAACGACACGGTCTGCTGGTCGGTCTACAATGTCGGCAAGGCAGCGGCGGAAGTCGGTTCGCATGAAGTCGGCCATACGCTGGGTCTTGCCCACCAAGGTCAGAATGGCGGTGGTGAATACTATGGCGGCCACGGTGGCGGTGAGACCGGTTGGGCACCGATCATGGGTGTCGGCTACTATCAAGCGGTGACCACTTGGGCGAAGGGCGAGTATTCAAATGCCAACCAGCAGCAGGACCAGCTCCAGACGATCACCACGACGAACAACAACGTCGGCTATCGCAATGATGATACCGGCAGTACCTTGGCGACATCGCGTTATCTCGAGATCAAAGCGGACAACACGATATCTGCGGAGGGCGTGATCGAACGCACCGCCGACACGGATGCTTTTCAATTCACCACCACCGGAGGCGCGGTGAGCTTGCGCGTGGATCCGGTGGCTCCGGGAGACTGGGGAAACCTGGCCACGATGGCCACTCTTGCGGATGCCTCGGGCAATGTCCTTGCCACGGCCAATGCGCAGGACGATGTCTCCTCCACGATCACGACCACACTCGCGGCGGGCACCTATACCTTCCGTGTCACGGGAGCCGGCAAGAACGACCCGTTGACCAATGGCTTCACGGATTATGGTAGCCTCGGTTACTATGCCATCTCCGGCAGCGTGGCGGGGGCACGACAGCCCACGCGCCTCAGCGTGGCGGAGCGCGCGCCAAACAACACGATCGTCGGCAACGTGCCGGCTAACAATCCGAACAGCAGCGCGCTGGTTTACACGATTACCGGTGGCAACACCGGGGGAACCTTTTCGATCAGCACTACCGGCGTGCTGCAAGTGGCGAATAATGCGCTGCTGGACTACCATGCGCTGGCCGCCACTCCATCGCTCTACGCCGCCCAGTTCGAGCTCTTCGTGACGATTACGAACCTCAGCAACGGGGCGCTGACAGAGACGAACCGCCGCGTGGTGGTCTCGGTTGATCAGCTTTATGCGCCGGTGCCCGCCGGACTTGCCGCCACTTTGGACAGCAGCTTGCGGATCAGACTGGAGTGGGGGGAAAGCAACGGTGCGACAGGCTACCTTGTGAAGCGCTCCACGACCTCGGGAGGTCCCTACACGAGCTTGGGGACGGTGAGCGGCACAAGCTACTCCGACGCCTCGATCACGCATGGCGTGACCTATTACTACGTGGTCACCGCGGTGAACGCGAATGGTGAGAGCAATAACTCGGCGGAGGCCCGCGCGCTTGGTTCCTCCGTCGCCGGTGGCTTCGAGTCGCCGAGGCTTTCCTCCGGCACCTTCCGCTATAGCCCGACCGGCAATACCGGCGGCTGGACCTTCGGCGGTGGAGCGGGAAATGGTTCGGGGATTGCGACGAATGGCAGTGCCTTTGGAAGTCCTACCGCGCCTGAAGGAAGCCAGGTAGCCTTCATCCAGTCCTATGGCACACTGACGCAGACCTTCTCCGGCTTCACTCCGGGCACGCAGTATAGGATCTCCTACTTGGCCGCGCAGCGTGGGTCGCAAAGCGGCCAGACTTGGAATCTGGTGGTGGATGGAAATGTCCTCCAATCGAACCCTGCAGGATCGACGAGTTTCACCGCCTATGGCGCGAGCTTCACCGCCACTTTGGCCCTTCACACGCTCTCCTTCGTGGGAACGAATCTCGCGGGAGGGGATAACACGGTCTTCATCGACAACGTGCAGATCGCGACCGCTGGTCCCACGATCCCGAATTTCAGCTTTGAGGCACCCGCCCTCGGCGGTGGTTCAGGAGCGTATCGCTACAATCCTACCGGAGGCTCGTGGACCTTCAATGGCACGGCGGGCAATGGCTCGGGGATCGCGGGAAATGGCAGCGCCTTCGGGACACCGGATGCGCCGCATGGCTCGCAGGTCGCCTTCATCCAACAGAACGGCACGATCACGCAGACGCTCACCGGCTTCACCGCGGGCAAGGCCTACACGCTGAACTACCTCGCGGCCCAGCGCGGCGGCAGTTACGGCGGCCAGACCTGGGATGTGAAGATTGGCAGCTCGATCATCCAATCGAACAACGTTCCGGGAAGCACGAGCTTCACTTCCCATACGGCGAATTTCGTCGCCACGGGATCTTCCCAGACGCTGTCCTTCGTCGGGACGAACATCAATGGCGGCGATCGCAGCGTGTTCATCGACAACGTGAGCATCACGCCGCGCGATTCACTTTCGACGGTGCTGCCGGTAGTGGCTCTCACCAGCCCGGCGAACGATACCGTGTTTCCGGCTTATGCTCCGGTCAACCTGACGGCATCCGTCACCGCGAATGGCAATGCGATTGATGCGGTGCAGTTCTTTGTCGGCAAAAAGCTGATCGGAGAGATTGGCAGCGCGCCCTATACCTGTGCATGGGGCAATGTAACGGGCGGCCGACACACGGCATTTGCTCGCGTGCTCTTCAACGATGGTAGCATTGCGGACTCTGCTCCGCTGGTATTCGTCGTGGCTGCCAGCAATCTCAACCTCGGCTTCGAGGCGCCATCTCTGGGGGGCGGGCATCAGTACACGCCTGCGGGTGCCTCGTGGAAATTCACGGCGACGGGCATCGCCGCCAATGGCAGCTCCTTCAACAACCCGAATGCTCCGGAAGGAAGCCAGGTCGGCTTCGTGCAGTTCAAGGGTACGACGACACAGATCATCACGGGCTTCATTCCGGGGACCAGCTACACGATTTCCTATGCGGCGGCGCAGCGACCCGGGAACCAGCAGACCTGGGATCTGAAGGTCGATGGCGCGGTCATCCAGTCCTACACGGGTGGCAGCTCCACTTTCAGCACTCGGACGGCGAGCTTCACCGCGACAGCCGGGTATCATGAACTGAGCTTCGAGGGAACGAACCTGAACGGTGGCGACAACACGATCTTCATCGACAACATCAGCTTCAACCCGCCGCTGCAGACCAGCCAGAGCCCGGTGCTTGTCGCGGATACCTCGCCCGCCACGACGGTGGATGTGGTGGGCAGCGAAGTGCGCTTCGTGGCCGCATTTGGCAGTGCTCTTCCGACGGCCTACCAGTGGCAGAAGATCGTCAACGGACAGGCGACGAATATCGCGGGGGCCACTTCCACGACGCTGACGCTCTCCAGCCTGCAATTGGCTGATGCGGGATACTACCGCTTGCAGGCAACCAATAGTGCCGGTGTTTCGGTCAGTGCGGTGAGCCAGCTCACGGTCAACGCCGTCCCGGCAGCAGTGGATAATGTCATCACCAGCTACGCGGCGCAGACCGGTCTGGGCAGTGCAGCTGCTCTTTTCCAGAGCACTTGGGAAGTGGTGCCGGGCAGCTTGATCGCTTCGAAAGCACCCTCCGAGACAGGAAACGGGAATTTCACGAACAGCACCAACGTGCTGACCGATGGTAGCGTGGGGCGTTCGGTCTATGGATCGGGTGGGGCGACGGCATCGCAGGTGACCTGCGGTAGCAGTGCCGGCCAATCGGTCACTTACAATCTGGGAACCGCCTCGGGAGGCTATAGCCTATCCGGGATCGTGGTCTATGGTGGCTGGCCGGATGCTGGCCGCGATCAGCAGGCCTATACGGTTTCTTATTCCACTGTTTCTTCACCCACGGTTTTCACGCCGCTGGCGGAGGTAGACTACAATCCTGAGAATGCTTCAGCGGTTCAAGCCGCCACGCGGTCGACGATTCGCTCGGCCACGGCTGCTCCGCTGGCAAGCAGTGTTGCGGCGCTGCGATTCGACTTCGCGAATCCCGAACCCGAGAACGGCTACTGCGGCTACACCGAGATTGCAGTCTATGGCACTCCGGCAGCGCCGGTGGTCACGATGCAGACCTCTCCAGCCACGGCGACCGATGTGGTCGGCGGTCAGGTGAGCTTCACGGCTTCGGTCGTCGGAGCTGCGCCACTATCGTATCAGTGGCAGAAAGTCGTAGGAGGCGTGCCGAGCAATATTTCGGGAGCGACGTCACCCATGCTGACTCTCAGCAACCTCCAGACCAGTGATGCCGCGAGCTATCAGCTGCGCGTGACCAATGCGCAGGGCAATGTCACCACCGCTGCGGCCAAGCTCACGGTGAACAATGTCCCGGCTGCGGTGAACAACGTCATCACCTCGCTGGCGGCGCAAACGGGGCTCGGAGGAAACACGACCTTCGAGCCGAGTTGGAAGCTGACCGCGGATGACAGCGTGATCCGGGGGATGATGCCATCCACGGCGGCAGGGAATTTCAGCCTGAACTCGAATGGCAGGACGCTGGCCGCGCTGACCACGGCTCGCAGCCTTGCCATCAGTCCGACGACAGGAGGCGACAACAGCATCAACTATCTGAGCGGTGGCAATGGCGGGGGAGCCGGCGCTTCGGTAATCTACATGCTGCCCGCGGGCGGCAGCGGCTATTCGCTTACGAAGATCATCGTCCATGGGGGATGGTCGGATGCAGGCCGCGACCAGCAGGCCTACACCGTCTCCTATTCGAAGGTGGCCACGCCGACGACCTTCGTGCCACTGGGTTCCGTGAACTACAATCCATCCAATCCGTCGGCAGTGCAGTCCACGACGCGATCCACGCTGACGGCGGCGAATGGGATCCTGGCGACCAATGTGGCGGCGTTGAAATTCGACTTCACGAATCCGGGGTCCGAGAATGGCTGGGTCGGCTATGCGCAGTTGGCGGTCCATGGTGTGCCCACGCTTTCGGCACCGATCAATCTGATCGCGACGGCGGGCGATGCGCAGGCGAGCTTGAGCTGGGCGGCTACGCCGGGTGCCACGACTTATAATGTGAAGCGCTCGACGGTGAGCGGCGGGCCTTACAGCACGGTGGGGAATGTTTCGACCACGAGCTTCGTGAATACCGGGCTGAGTAATGGCACGCCTTACTACTATGTCGTGACGGCATTGAATGCCGGTGGTGAAACGGGCAGCTCCGGGCAGGTCTCGGTGACGCCGATTCCCGAGGGCTACGATGGTTGGCTGGCGGCCTATCCGTCTTTGACGGGGCCGGATCGCCTGCCCGATGCAGATCCGGACGGCGACGGGATGCCAAATGGGGTCGAGTTCATGACAGGCACTTCGCCGGAGAATGGAAGCGGTGGATCCCCGATTGCGAGCCATCTGGATAGCTCGGGAAATCTCGTGCTGACCTTCAAGCGGGTGGACGCCGCGAAGGATTACACGATCGAAGTTGATAGCGCGACGGAACTCGGCACGCCGTGGACCTCGGTGGTGGTTTCCAAGAATGCCATCAGCAGTGCGGCGATGACGGTGGTGGAGAATGGAAGCGCACCGGATGACGTTACCGTGGTGATTCCTGCGAACGGCGAGCCGAAGAAGTTCGCACGCGTGAGGATCACGATTCCCTGAGTTGTCGGGCTTCTCTTTCGTTTCCCGGGAATGGAAAACCCCTGCCCGTATGCACCGGACAGGGGTTGGCACGAATCCTCGGGGAGGAGAGACCTATGATTTCACTTCGCCGCCGAGGCCTTGAAGGTGCCCTTCAAGAAAGGCTCGCCGACGACGTTCTTGTATTCCTTCAGGATCTTGAACTGGCCGTCAGCGCGGGTTTCACCGATGTAGACGTTCTTCGTCACGTGGTGGTTCTTCTGGGTGGTGACGGTGCCGCCCGGGCCGTCGAAGGAGATGCCCTTCTCAAGCTCCGCGGTGACCTTTGCCACGTCGAAGGACTTGGCCTGCTCGACTGCCTTCTTCCAGAGATAGACGCCATCATAGCTCAGGACCATCGGGGAGCAGGTCACGCGGCCTTCCTTCACGATGCCGGGAACGGAGGTCTTCTTCAACCAGGCCTGGAAGCCATCGACGAACTTCTTGTTGGCTGGAGTGCGGATCGATTGGAAGTAGGTCCAGCAACCGAGCTGACCCACGAGTTGCTTGGCGGGGAGGCCGCGGAACTCGTCTTCGGAGATCGAGAAGCTGACGACCGGGCAGGTCTCGGCGGTAAGGCCGGCAGCGGCGTATTCCTTGAAGAAGGGGACGTTGGTGTCGCCGTTGAGCGTATTGATCACGCAGGCGTTGCCACCGGCGGCGAACTGTTTGATTTCAGCAACGATCTGCTGGTAGTCGGTGTGGCCGAAGGGGGTGTATTTGCCGGCGGAGACGATCTCGTCGCCTTCCTTGCGGAAGCCACCGCCGATGTTTTCGAGCGGCACGCCCTTCGAGCGGAGGTATTCGAGCAGCACGAGGTTCGTGGTCTGCGGGTAGACGTAGTCGGAGCCGAGCAGGTAAAACTTCTTCTTTCCTTCCGCGAGCATGTAGTCCACGGCGGGAGTCGCCTGCTGGTTCACGGCCTCAGCGGTATACATGATGTTCGGGGACATCTCCTCGCCTTCGTATTGCACCGGGTAGAAGAGCAGGCCTTTCTTTTCTTCAAAGACCGGCAGCACCGACTTGCGCGACACCGAAGTCCAGCAGCCGAAGGTCACGGCCACCTTGTCTTCCTCGAGGAGTTGCTTGGCCTTCTCGGCGAAGAGCGGCCAGTTGGAGGCACCGTCGACGACGACGGGTTCGATCTTCTTGCCGAGCACGCCGCCGTTGGCGTTGATCTCGTCGAAGGTGTAGAGAAGCACGTCACGCAGCGAGGTTTCGCTGATGGCCATAGTGCCGGAGAGAGAGTGAAGCACGCCCACCTTCACGGTGTCTTGGGCGGAGGCCAGGGGGGAGGCGAAGGCCGTGGACAATGCCGCGGCTGCGATGAGACGTTGGAAAACGGAACGGTTCATTGGATTTGGGACGAAGTTGGGTTGTTGGTCAGTGGAGGTGGCATCAATCCGGTCGCCAGCGGCGAAAAGGCCCGTTCCCGGAGGCATCCTGGAACGGACCTTCCCGCGGCAACCGATTATGATACCAAGGAAATGGGGGAGCCTTAGAAGGCGCAGCCGATGCCGATGTTGGCCGTGAAGAAGTCGTTGTCCGGACGACCGGCGCGGGTGTTGCCCACGACATCGCTGTCGGTGAGGTAGTAGCTGAAGCCACCGTGGAGGTTCCATTCGCCGGCGCTGTCACCGAGGAAGGTGAGGGGGAGCGTGGCATTCACGGACAAGGAGCCGTAGCCCAAGCCGCTGTCGACGCTGCCCGGGTGGAAGTCGTCATCCGCGAAGAAGGCAACATTGAGCGGGAAGGAGAAAGTCACCGGGCCGGCCTCGACGGAGTGGGAGATACCCGCCACGACCACGGTGCCGTTGTTACCGCCGGAAGCACCGGGATCGACTCGGTTGTGGATCACGAGCGAGGGGCTAAGGAAGCAATCGTAGGCGAACTTGAGATCCACGATCTGCTCGTTGCCGCTGCCGTAGATCCAGTTCTGGTAGAGGGCGGTGATGCTGAGATCGCCAACCTTGTAACCGACACCGCCCCAGACGTCGATTTCCTGGAGCTTGCCGCCGATGGCGGAAGGAACCTTGCCATTCACATCCCACCAGGTGCCGAGGATGAGGGAGAAGTTCGAAGGAAGACCCCAGGTAAGCTCGAGGGAAGGATTGAAAGTAGGGCCCTCGAGGTCGTTGCCATCGCCCCACACATCCAGACCGTAGGAGATGAAGTGGGAGTTGTAGTCGAGGTTCAGGGTGCCGGAGAAGTTATCTTCCGTCTCGATTGCCGGAGCAGGCGTGGTCGTGGTGGTCGGCGGGTCTCCAGCGTAGGAGGCCGCGGTTCCCAGAAGGGAAGCGAGCAAGGCACTCTTGAGGACGATGGCATTCACAGGTGTCTTCATGGTTGTCGGTATGGTTTTGGCGGGGAGCTTGCCCGCGAAACCGACAGAGCATGGCCGTGGCCAAGGGTTTGCCTTGTGGATCAGGTATGACAGGAATCCGCTTCATACCTAACAGCTGGATCCATTAATCCGAGTATTAGCTTTGACCCATCCGTCACCTGAGCGCATCTATTACGGCAAAACAAGGAGACAATTCCCCCTGGGGGAAGGGGCCAGCCACCCTCCCGGCCGTGCCAGCAACGCCGGATGAGGGAATTTTTTTGCGATTACTCCCGCAAATGCCGCAAAGCCTCGCGGATCGCGGGGATCAAGAGGGGTAGGCACTCGCCGATCGCCTTCGGATTTCCCGGCAGGTTCACGATGAGGCTCGTGCCCCGGGTCCCGGCGGTGGACCGGGAAAGGATGGCGGTAGGCACCTTGGCAAAGCTCTGGACCCGCATGATCTCGCCGAAGCCGGGGAGTTCGCGCTCCAAGACGGCCCGGGTGGCTTCCGGGGTGAAATCGCGTGGAGAGGGACCGGTGCCGCCGGTGGTCAGGATGAGGTCGCACTTTTCCTCATCGGCGAGGCGGCGGAGCAGGGCTTCGATCTCGGGCCGCTCGTCCGGCATGACGATGCGCAGCCACTCGATGGGGCCGCTTTCCGCTTCGCTGAAGACGCGCTCGATCTCCGGTCCACTACGATCCTCGTAGATACCGGCGCTGGCACGATCGCTCAGGGTGAGGCGCGCGACTTTCATTCCTTGATCTTCTCGATGACCTGGATGCCGCCGATGATCATCCCCTTGTCCACGGCCTTGCACATGTCGTAGATGGTGAGGGCGGCCACGGAGACAGCGGTGAGAGCTTCCATTTCCACGCCGGTCTTCGCCGAGGTGCTGGAGGTGGCGCGGATGGCCACGCCGTCGTCGCGGACCTCGAAGTCGACGTCCACCTTGTCCAGAGGCAGGCCGTGGCAAAGTGGGATCAGTTCATCGGTGCGCTTCGCGGCTTGGATGGCGGCGATGCGGGCGACGGTCAGCACGTCGCCTTTTGGCAGTGCCTTGTCGCGCAGTGCCTGCACGGTGGCGGGAGCGCATTCGACAAAGCCAGCGGCGATGGCGAGGCGGCGTTGCACCGGCTTCGCACCGACATCCACCATGCGGGCGGTTCCTTCGGCGTCGAGGTGGGAAAATTCAGGCACGGACATGGCGGGAGATCAGAAAGGAGCGGCGAGCAGCAGTGTCTTCACGCGATTGCCGGATGGCGAGGATTCGTTGACCTGAAGCAGGGCATTCGTTCCCGCGAGGGAAAAGGTATCCCCGGAGGTGGACCAGCGCAGCGGCGAAACGGTGAGCGCTCCGTCCGCTGGCTCGACGCGGGCAGGCCAGAAGGTCTCGCGGGGATCCGTTTTCAGGATCGTGCCGTCGCTCAACTCGACATCGAGGAAAGACCAGGAGGGTGCAATTCCCGACATCAGCTCCAAGGCCAGGCGGATGGTGACATGGAAGCAGACAAAGTGCGAAACGGGATTGCCCGGAATGACGAAGGCGGCCTGCGAGCCCTTGGTGGCAAAGGTGAGCGGCTTGCCGGGGCGGAGGTTCACCTTGTTGAAGTGGATCGTGAAGCCGCAGCGGCGGAGTGCCTCTGCGCCGAAGTCATAGTCGCCCACGCTCGCGCCACCGGAGATGAGCAGGAGATCGCAAGGTCCCGCGCAGAGGTCTGCGAGGGCGGCGGGATCATCCGCGCAGTGCGAGGAGGAAACGGAGCTCACGCCCTGTTGGCCGAGGAGGGCGTGAAGCAGGGTGGTGTTGGTATCGCGGATCTTGCCTTCCGGTGGTGTTTGGTCCGGTGGCACGATTTCTCCCCCGGTGGCGATGTGTCGGACGACGGGCCGCCTGACGACGGATGGATGGACTGCGCCGACCTGTGCAAGCATGGCGAGTTCCGCAGGGCCGAGGCGTGAACCGCTGGGCAGGATAATGGCTCCGGGCTGTGCTTCGGAACCCTTTGCGCGGATGAATCGGAGCTCCGGAAAGATCGGGATTTTGACGGTGTCTCCGCTTCGCTCCGCCATCTCCTGAGGGATAACCATGCCGCCGCCCTCCGGCACCAGGGCACCGGTGAAAATCCGGATCGCTTGGCCTTCGGCGAGCGGCTGCCCGGGGATGGAGCCGGCTTGGAGTTCCCCCACGACGGTAAATTCGCCCGTTTCCTGGCCGCTGCGGATCACGTAGCCGTCCATCGTGGCCCGATCTCCGGAGGGATACCATGCGTCTGCCAGCACCGGAGCGGCCAGCGCACTGCCGAGGGCCTCCGCCAGCGGTAGGTTCACCGCGGGCAGCGGAGCCAGCGAGTCCGTGATGATGCGGCGGGCTTCCTGCAGGGAAATCATGGATTCGCACTAGAAGCGGAGCCGGGCCCGCACAAGCGAATAGATGCTCGATATTCCGTTCGCCGCCGGGGCGGTGGCGGGCTATGGCTTTCGCCGATGCCCATTACGGTCCTGGCCTTCGCACAGTCCCAAGACACCTTCGGCTTTTCGAGCAAGGAGCTGCCCTGCTCGCCGGAGGACACGCCGCGCACCCTGCTGCTGCGCGTGAATCCGGAGGCGAGCTTGGAGCTGCTCCGCGTGGCGCTCGATTGTGAGTTTGTCACCTGGGACACGCCGATCGGTTCGGCGAAGGAGCTGGCAATCATTCCACCGGTTTCTGGAGGCTGAGCATGTTGATCGAGATTCATTTCACCGCGGAGGCGATTGTCACCCCTCCGGAGAAACTGCCCTCGCGCGAGATCGGCGCGGCGGTCGAGTTTTTGGGGATCGTCCGCGAGCTGGAGAATGGCGATGCCTTGGCGGGTCTTTTTTATGAAGCCTACGAGCCGATGGCGCGGCGGGTCTTGGAGCGGCACTTCGAAGCGCTGGCTGGGATTCATCCCTGCGCGGCGGTGCATTTCATCCATCGCACCGGATGGGTGCCGGTAGGCGAGGCATCCCTTTTCATTCGGGTGCTGAGTTCGCACCGGAAAGAGGCGCTCGCGTTCCTCGGCGATGCCATCGATCGCCTCAAACAAGACGTTCCAATCTGGAAGCGGATCTCCCGCCCGGAGAATTCCTGAACGCACGGTTCCAAATTTTCCCCAATTCATGCCTTCCACCGCTACCCGCCTTTTCGGTTTCACGGAGTCCGTCATCCGCGGCACCACGCGCCTCGCGAATCAACATGGCGCGATCAATCTGGCTCAAGGATTCCCGGACTTTGATCCGCCCGAGGAGCTGCTTGCTGCTTTGGAACGGGCAACCCGCGGACCACACCACCAGTATGCGGTGACTTGGGGAGCGCCGCGTTTCCGTGAGGCCCTGGCCCGGAAGATCTCGCGATTTACGGGATTGAACATCGAGGCGGACCAGCACCTCGTCGTCACCTGCGGTAGCACGGAGGCGATGATGGTGGCCATGATGACGGCCTGTAATCCGGGGGACAAGGTGATCGTCTTTTCGCCCTTCTACGAGAATTACGCCGCGGATGCGATCCTGTCCGGGGCGGAGCCGATCTACGTGGCATTGCGACCGCCGGACTTCGCGTTCGATCGCGATGAGCTGGCAAGGGCCTTCGAGCAGAAGCCGAAGGCAATCGTGGTCTGCAACCCGTCCAACCCTACCGGCAAGGTCTTCACGCGGGAGGAATTGCTCTACATCCTGGAGCTGGCCGAGAAGCACGACACGTTCGTGATCACGGACGAGCCGTACGAGCACATCGTCTTCGCGCCGCACGAGCATGTGTATTTCTCCGCACTGCCCGGGGCCTTCGAGCGGACCATCACGTGCAATTCGCTTTCGAAGACCTACTCGATCACCGGCTGGCGTCTTGGCTACGTGCAGGCGGCACCCGCAGTGATCGCGCAGGCGAAGAAGGTGCATGACTTCCTGACGGTGGGCGCGGCGGCTCCCTTGCAAGAGGCGGCGGTTGCGGGTTTGGAGTTGCCGGATCGCTATTATGCCGGACTTCACGACCTCTATGCGGAGAAGAAGGAGATTTTCCTGGGCTATCTCCGTGAGCTTGGCCTGCCTTTCACCGAGCCGCAGGGTGCCTATTATGTGATGCTCGACATCTCCTCGCTCGGTTTTGCCAACGACACCGAAGCCTCGGAGTGGCTTATCAAGGAGATCGGCGTCGCCGGGGTCGCTGGATCCAGCTTTTTCCGGGAGCCGGTGAATCACCTCATCCGTTTTCATTTCGCGAAGAGCGAAGGCATCCTGCGTGGGGCAGGGGAGCGTCTCCTGACGCTAAAGAATCGTTAAGTCGACCCTGTCGAATCATCAGGTGCCTAACTTCGGGGTACCTCGGAGATAATCCGAAGTCATTCCGCGATCACGTAGTAGGAAAGCGCGGCGAAATGGTAATGCTGCCGTTAGCTGAAAGTCAGGAGGCACGAAGCAGTCGCTCTGTTCGCCCCCCTCTCCTTATTTCGCAAATGTACGCGTTTTCCGGATCGCCCGGGAAAAGTTGACGAGGGGTCAGTCTAATACAGCTGGGTCGCTTTCTTCCTAAAGAGGCCGTCAGACCGGGAGGTGAACCCTTTACCCGGACTTCCGGTCATCCGCTTTTGCTTTGTCGCGGATTTTCGGGAACAGCCTCACCTTCATGATACAGCTTCGATACTTAATATTTCTTGAATATTTAGAAAAGTAACATAACCCGTTGCTCGCCCATGCTCCCTCCCCAGTTGCCGTCTGTTAGACGCCCGCTATATTCACGGCTTTGTGCGGCCGTGGGATTCCTTCTTGTAGGTGTGACGCCCGCTTTGGCTTTTCCGCCGGCTCCTCCCTACACGCTTTACGGAACGGTTCGCGACCAAGTCGGCCAGACCATTTCGGCAGACGGGGCTGTCGTCATCCTTTTCAAAGGAAGCCAAGAGTTGGGACGCACGCCGATCAATAGCGGCGCACGGCTGGACCAGAATTATGAACTGAACGTCCGGATCGACCAGAACCGGGGCGGCACGAGCCTGTATTCGGAAAAGGCTCTCGAGGCGCAGGGAGCTTTCAGCATGGCCGTGGATATCGGCGGAGCCCGCTATTATCCTATTGAGGTGGCTGGTACCCTGACCGCCGGAAAAGGGGGTGAGCGCGTCCGCTTGGACCTCACCTTGGGGCAGGATAGCGACGGCGACGGTCTGCCCGATGTTTGGGAACAGTGGCAGCTCTATCAGGCGGGCAAAGATCCCGACGAAAATGGCAATTGGCCGATCGGCTTGATCGACAAGGACGGCGATCTGGATGGTGACGGGACCAGCAACTGGCTCGAGTACCTCGCAGGCACCTTCGCCGGGGACGCGACGGAACGCTTTGCTCTCGATATCAAAGAGAAGACCGCCAGCAGCGTCCGCTTCGGCTTCTACGCCATCACCGGGAAGACTTACACGATCGAGACCTCCACGGATGCGAAGACGTGGACCCGCATTCCCTTCTCCGTGGGACAACCTGTCGCCGGGACCCAGAGCTGGCGGGCTGCGGAGGTGGGCGTCGTCTCCGCATTCAGTGCCGCCGGTTCCAGCACCCGCCAGCTTTATCGACTGACCGTCCGATGAAATCTCCTGCTCTTTTCCTCCCCGCGTTTCTTCTCCTCTCCGCCGCCAGCGCCTTCGCGCAGTGGCAAACGACAACCTATAGCCTGAAGGGTGGTTGGAATGCCATCCACCTTTCCGGAGATGCGACTTACCAGCCGCTGGAAACCCTCTTGCCTACGGAGGTTCTCGAGGTCTGGCGCTGGAATCCCAATCCCGAGCAGGTCCAGTTCACGGAGTCTCCGCTGATCCCTTCCGCCGGGACCCCGGAGTGGTCCGTTTGGAAGCGTGGCGACGCGGCAAATAGCTCGCTGTCCCTGCTCAGCGGCCAGGCTTCCTATCTGGTGAAGTGCAGCGGCACGGCTTCTAACAGCTACTCCGTTCCTATCCTGCAGTCCCCCCGCCCGCCCTCGAACAAATGGGTGCGTAGCGGGGCGAACCTGATGGGCTTCCCCGCCTTTCAGAGCGGAGGGAGCTCGCCGCTGATGGGCAGCTACTTTGCTTCCTTCCCGATCGCGACGGCGGCGAATACCCGCATCTTCAAGTACGTCGGCGGTGACCTGGGGGCGGGCAATCCCCTGCAGATATTCTCCCCGGCTTCCGAGCGGCTCGACCGCACCAAGGCCTATTGGTTCTCTGCCGACGTGGTGGGGAACTTCTATGCCCCGCTTGAAGTCAGCCTGAGCACGGAGGAGGGACTTACCTTCGGCCGTTCCGGCTCGATTGTCAGTGCGCGTATCCGGAACCGGACCTCCGCGCCGATGAGCGTGACGTTTTCTCCTGTCAGCAGCGAGGCCGCACCGCTCGGCCAGCAGGGAATCACCGGTCCGGTACCACTCACGCGCCGTAGCTTCAATACGGGTGCAGTTCAGTGGGAAGAAACGCCGATCACGGGAGCTTTCCAAGAAGTCATCGCCCCGCAGACCACGATCGAAGTGTCCTTCGGCATCGACCGCGCTTCCATGGCCGACGAGCCTGCCGATGCTTACTTCGCCTCCTTCCTTCGCCTCACCGACAGCGGCGGCCTGATGGACATCTACCTGCCGTCCTCCGCCACGAAGTCCTCCCTCGCAGGACTCTGGATCGGGGACATCACGCTGAACCAAGTCAGCAATGCCTCCACGGCGACGGGGAACACCCCGGCGTCCTTTCCGCTGCGCACGCTTCTTCATGTAGCCGATGACGGCACTGCCAGCCTGCTCTCGAAGGTCTTCATCGGGAAACTGGCGGCAGGTGCCCATGACCTTGGCATCTGCACGGAGGAATCCTTGCTGGATAGCTCCTCGCTGGCTACCGCGCAGCGCCTGGTGGCCGCACATATGCCGCTGGACCGCGTGCTCAGCAGTGGCAGTGGTAGCGTGGCCCTGGGCGATACCCTGACCCGCACGATCCAGATTCCCTTCAACGATCCGACCAATCCGTTCGTCCACCAGTACCACCCGGATCACGACAACAAGAACGCCCGCGGCCAAGCGGTGGGTGCCGGTGTGGAAAGCTACAACGTGACGCGGACCTGCACGTTCACCTTCACCGCCTCGCCCTTGCCGGGAAGCCAACCAAGCGGCTGGGGCAGCAACACGATCGGGGGTACCTACGAGGAAACCATCACCGGTCTGCACCGCAATCCCACCACGCTTACCGGGACCTTCGAGCTTCGCCGCGCCAACGAACTCGGCACCCTTCATCTTCCGTAATCCACCGCTCTTTCACCCTCTTTTTCCTCCTCCAGCACACCCCACCATGAAAACCTCTTCCGCGTTCTCCCTCGCGATTCTCCTTTCCTCCGCCTCCCTGCTCCATGCGCAGGTGCCCGCCCTCATGAGCTATCAGGGCAGGGTGGTGGATAGCTCCGGCACCGGTCTGGGCACCGGAACGCCGGTCAACCGCAAGATCATCTTTCGCATCTTCGATGCGGCTACGGGTGGCAACCGCATCTGGTCGGAAGAACAAACCGTCACGCTTTCGAATGGTGACTTCAGCGTCATCCTGGGTCAGGGGATTGCCGCTTCTTACAACGGCTCACCCGAGAACCCCCGGCCCTCCTTGCTGGACGTCTTTGCGGGTTCCGATCGCTACCTCGAGATCGTGGTCGATAATGGTGACAACAATCTGGTTAGCGCGGACACTCCCATTACGCCGCGGCAGCGGCTCATCTCGACGGCTTTCGCAGTGCGGGCGGCGACCGCGGATTCGGTGCGGGCCGGGACCGACCTGACCCTGCGGGATCCCAATCACGGCCTGGGCTGGTATGGCACTGGCAGACCTTTCAACGGGGTGAATCTGGATGGCCCGGTGCTCTACGGATACAACGGTGGCATGCTGGGCTCCGTGAATGGTGCCGTACAAAAGACGGCGCTACGCTGGACCAACGACGGGAAAATCGGCGTGGGCGGTGTGGTCAGTCCCACGGAAGCGCTGGATGTGCTCGGCAACATCAAGGCGAGCGGCACCATCACCGGTGGCAAACTCGTCAGTAACGATACCGTGGCGGCGAGGGGGGATGCCGGATTCACCTTCCACACGGTAGGTGACAACGACAGCGGCCTCTTTTCTCCTTCCGATGGAACCCTCACCTTCCGGAATGACGGAGTTGAACGCATCCGGATCAATGCTGCCGGCAATCTTGGCGTGGGTTTGACCAACCCCGGGGAGAAGATCGATGTTTCGGGCAACATCCGGGCAAGCGGACTGATCCAAGGATCGAGCGTCGGATCCTCGGGGAACCTGTATGTGACCAGCCAGACCTACACCAGCGGCTTGCTGATGAAGGGTGGCTTTCCCGTGACCGACACCAATTTTGGAGGAGATGGCAACTTCATCAGCTTCTCTCATAATGGCGTCAGCGAGGACTACCTCGGCTACCGCTCGAATACCTTCTACTTCAAGGACTCGCCGGGAGGCGGGGACAGCACCGAGCCGGGCATCCATGTGGGCGGTCCAGGCTCCTTCGGCGGATTGGTCAATATTCGCGGTCTCTACAACGGGGGCATGGGGATCGAGACTACAAGTGGATTGATTAACTTCGGACTCAACGACTCTCCGTCCAATCGCTTCGGAGGATCGTATGAGAGGACTGCCCAGGGCGGTGTCTTCCGTGTCGATGCCAGAGATGGCTATGATGTCTTCCAGTTCCTTGCCCGGGCGAAGGACTCTTCCTCGGATGTCGGTGTGGTGGCTTCGATCACTGCGGCAGGGAAAATGGCGCTGGGTGGCAAGAGGGTAACGGTAGGCGAGGAAGATCTCCGCATTGTCCGCGGTGTCCTCACCGGGTTGGGCAGTGCCGCCACGAATGTCGAATATCAAGCCCCCCTGAGCCAATCGTTGGTACTGAGGGGATCGGGCTACAAACTCCTGCGGATCTCTACCGGCCGTTATCGCATCGTCTTCAACACCGCGTTCAGCGAGATGCCGGCTTTCACGTTTAATCCGATCCAAGGAGTAGGCGCGGAACGAACCTTCGCGAAGATCACGCTTATGAGCCCTACGACGGTGGAGATCGAGCTGCCGAACGATGATGATTCGGGCCGCAGTGACAGCGCGGGCTTCTCCTTCATCGCCGCAGGTCCTCGCTAAGCTCCCTTGCTCCGGGGCTGAACCTCCTATCTCCCGCCCGCCATGAAACGAACGCGGATACTCTTCATGGGGCTATGTGCCCTGCTCTGCGCCACGGGCTCGGCCCGGGCCCAGTACGAGTTGAAGTCGGGTAACTTCAACAATCTCCACCAAGGCCCGGTGCCCACGGCGCCGAATCCTGCGCCTTCTTCCGGCCAGTTTTCTTCGGTGGCACCGCTGTCGGGTGCTGCAGGTCCGATTTCCACTTCATCGACCTTCGCCGACCGGTTTCCGTCGAACGCGGCGAATACCCTTGTTCTCCAGAAGGCATCGATCGGCAATACATTTGCCGCGGGTGTACCGCGCTATGCCTTGGGCGACATCATCGTGCCGCCGCTGGTGAAGGCGGACGGAGTGACCCCTGCGGATGCCAACTACTGGCGGCCGCAGCCGGTGTTGCCGGGCGAAATTATCGCCGGTTACGGAACTCCCATTCCATTGGGCACGGTCAGCGTGACCAGTGCGTCGATCAATAGTACGACGGTCACCGTAGCCAGCGTTCCCGCAGAGCTCGTGGTTGGTTCCTCCTTGCTCGGCCAGCCCGTCACGCGGGTGGTGGGAAATACGGTGACTTTGGCCGCGAATTCGTCGAACAGCGTCAGTTCCGCCACGAATTTCCCGATTACCCCTGCGACATCGTTCTACTACAGTCCGCACGCGGAGAAGGTCTTCGCCCACCAGCCGGGCCGTGTGGAAATCAAGTGGGTGACGCGGGTGCCGGACGGCGCTAACTACGGCGTGAGGGATGAAACCTTCGCCGTATCCGCGAACACGTCCCGCCCGATCCGTACGATCTTCTGGACGGAAGGCACCTTTGATGGCCCGAAGGTCCAGATCACCGACGGACGGATCACGACGGTGAATCCAGTCTACAATAGCCAGGTGCCCAAGGCGGTCGCTGAAGAAGTCTCGATTCCGGGAAACAGTCCCGCTTCTCCGAATCTCACGACGCTTTCGTTTAACAAGTTCAACGGTGTCGGCCAGCTCCAAGCCTACAATGTGGAAGGCCGCTTGCTGGTGGAATATCTCGGCAACGTCCGCTCCGCGACAGGAACCTACGAATTCGTGGGAACGGAAGTGGTGGAAATGAAGCGCGTCGCGAGCGTGGGCTATCCATCCATCCATCTGGGCAAGGAGATCGTGTCCGGGAATGGAGACACGCGCCTCGTGCCGTCCCCGGTGCTCAGCAACCAGCAGAGCGGAGGCAGCTACTATGGGACCGTGGTAAGGCCGGATCAGACGCTTTCCTATTTCGCAGAGAAGGAAACCAGTCCGGCGAACAATCCGGATGACGGATCGCCATCCTCGCCAAACGAGGCGTATAACAAGGTGGTCTTTTACTGGCTGGAAGCGGGTGATTTCAATATCAAGTGGCCGCACCACCAGGACCGCTACTGGCTGCGGTGGTCGCCGAATCTGGCAGACTACGCCCACTATACGGTCGATAGCAGCGGTAGCACGCCGGAGACCGGCATCAGCTTTGCAAGTGGAGTGATGCCGCAACTGGTCTATCAGGATGACGCGAGCCAGACCGAGGCGGCGCTCGATGTGAACACACAGCGGTTCCATGTGAATCCCGGGGCGGACCAGCGCAACAGAGCCTTGCTGAAATTCAACGGCAACGGGGAGACCTGGTATGTGAACATCTACTCGCAAGCGGAGTCCCGGCAGAAGGAACTCGCGGCGACCACTCCGGCAAGTCCTCCGGATCCGGATACAACTGTGGTGACAGTGTCATCCACCGCGGAGCTTGAGGTCGGCATGGTAGTGAGCGGCGCGGGGATCAATGGGACGGCCACGATCGTGGCGATCCTGAACGGCACCCAATACGTGATCTCCCAGCAGGTGCCCGGCCTCAATGGCCCCTTGGTTCACACGGTGCAATCCGACCTTCTGGCTGCAATCAATACGAGCGCTACGGTTGGCACGCGTCTGCAGGCACCGGCTGGCCATGAGAATGCGGGCTTCATTTCCTCCGGCACGGGCTACTATCCCGCCGGCTATATCAATCCCGTGGTTTCCGGGATTCCCGCGGCCAACCTCGGGGCAATCATTCCGGTGAATGCACGGCCTGGCGACAGTAGCCTGACGGTCCGGTGGTACAAGAAGATCAAGGCCCCCTCTTCGGCATTCCAGGACCTCTATGTGCCCGGCAAGATCGGACGCTACACGATCGGCTTCCCGGCTTCCACCTCACCGGAGATCGTGATCGCGAAGGGTGTCGGAACGGACGACCTGCCTCCGGCGGAGTCCACCGGCTTCGTCTACTATCAGAATGATTCCACCAGGGCGGGCTACAACCCGAACGAGGAGCATGCCCTGATGCTTGGCGGGCGTGCCTATGCCCTGCGGGATGATTTGAATGTCACCAGCGGTGGCAGCTATACCTCCCAGCCCTGCGTGCTGGTGGCCTACACCGACCCTGCGGACAAGCGTCCTGCGATGCACGCCTACAAGGTGGTGCGATCCAATGCCACCTACAACTTCGACTACGTCTCCACCGCGGGCACGCTGCTGGTGAAGCCCTACCCGCTGCCGCTGCTGCCGCTCCCCCTCACGGGATCGGGCACGACCCTGCGTTCGAAGGATCTCGAGATCGTGGGTGCGGATGCTCCGGCGAACGCCACCGTGGCGGAAGACGATGCCTACCGCGGCTTCACCTTCCAGGACCGCAAGGGCTTCACCTGGGTCCACCGCGGGCCGCACGATGCGGGATCGCCCACGCTCACGATGAAGCTGTACTACGTGATGCAGGACGGCTTCTTCATCCCCGGCCAGACGCCGCAGCCATCCGCCGGGACGATCCTTCCTTTCCTCCGGAATCCCGGCCGCAGCGGGCAAGCCCTGAACCTGGGCCTGATCGACAATGGTCAGCAGGATCAGCCGCTCGCGATCATCTATCGGCCTGCCTGGCCGACGCAGGCTGCGGAGCTTCGTGTCGCGGAGACGCTCACCTTGCCGAAGTTCGGCCTCCCGCAGGTCCGCGGCCAGGCTACCGCTTCGATCCTCTATCAGCAGTCCATTGCGAAGGCCGCTACATCGACCGGACTTAGCAAGACCAGCGTGACGCTGCACGACCCCACGCGTGAGAAGACGGTGGCGCTCGATGCAGCCGCCGTGGGGCTTGCGGAAATCCCGGCTTCGATTGCCACCACCACGGATCAGGGCAAGGTCTACTTCCAAGGCTTGCCGCCGCACCTCCAGGAGCGCTTTTACCTCGACCCCTCGCGCGGGGCGAAAGGCACATTGGTCCTGCTCGGCAGCTTCCACGATGAACCGGCGGGAGAAGATTACCTCGATCTGAACCTCCTGTCTGCGGGCGATGAAGAGGCCCTGAAGGGGCTCGCCGATTCCAGCGACGCCAACAAGTCGAAATGGAACACGGCCATTGATGCGCTGGCCACCCAGGTGGAGACCTTCAAGGAGAATCCGGCAGTTGCGGGCACCTATATCGTCGATCAAACGAAGACGGTGAACGTCGGTGAGAACGACCTCACGGTGATCGATAGCCCGGAAACGGCGGTGGATAGCTATGCGGTCACGGCGACCGGGCAAGGCACCGGTTTTGTGACCATGGTCTTTGGCAATGGTGATGCCTTCGCGCCGGAGGAAGACCCGGTTCAGGTGAAGGTCTTCAAGGTGGCGCCGCAACTCTATACGGGCGATCTGAAGGTCATTAGCTCAAGCAACCCGCTTGATGAGCAGGTAACGCTGCGTCACAGCGGTGACTTCGCGGGCAAGCCGGAGGACTATGAATTCGAGTGGCGTTGGACCACTGGTGCGGCTACGGCTCCCGCGGTCTACGAGACCACGATCAACACCCGGATTGGCAATCCTGCGGACAATACCCACCGTTGGAAAATCGTCTCCGATCCCGGAGCGATGAGGCCGGTGGCGGAGCAATACACGAACGCTCCGGTCTTTGATCTGCCACGGAACCAGAATGTCCGGCCGGACGGTTACACGAATGAGGAGAAGAACGCGGGTCTGCCCACGCTCGTCCTCAAGTCGGAGTCGGGCGTCGATTTCTCCGAAGGCGTGCCCGGCGAGATTTTCTTCAGTGCCTCGGTGGGAACACAGGATGGGTTCGTATTCTATGTGAATGGCACACCGGCGGTGGCTTACCGCGCGCCGGAGGCTCTGTTCGGTCTAGTGAATGCGAGCAGCGGTCTTTCCCCAGCAGGGCTGTCGCTGCAGTTCGCGGTGCCATCCAGCTATTTCACCGTTGGACAGAACACGATCGAAGTGGCGATCTACAGTAGCGCGGATCCAAACGTGAACAGCACGCTGGACTTCCGCCTGGAAGCAGCGACTGAGGAAGATGCCGTGGAGAACGGAAGCGTCTGGCAGACGGCCGCCGACCCGGAAGGGAAGAATACGAACTTGGCTATCGTCGGTGGCTCCCCGCTGAATCCTTTTGGCGGCTCTCCCTTCGTCCTGAACGACCGTTGGTTCACCGTGCGCTACAAGCCGAAGGCTTCGGCGGACAATGTGCTGGGCTCCGAGACCTGGTCGCGCTGGATGCAGCCGATGCTGGTGGAAGGTTGGGTGAAACGCGTGCTTGCAGCGATCAATCCCTTCGAGCAGCGCGTGAAGGATCTCTACAACAGCTCCGTGAATACGGATGTCAGCGTGCTGACACAGGCGGGCACGCGCTGGGAAGGGGATGTCGCGCTGACGCTTTCAAACATCAACGACGTCGGTCTTATCGCGATTTATGAGACGGTGCTCAATCGCGCGAAGTCGATGAGCATCGATGCGAACACGAACGATCCCGATGCGAACAATGCGCTGACCTTGGCCGCCGGATACCTGAATGACCTCTACACCTTCCTCGGGAATGAGGCATATGCGGATGCGGCGAACCCGACGATCTCGGTGGATGACCAGAATGGGTCGGCTGCGGTGAATACCAGTCGCTTCTCCTTCGAAGGGCAGGTCGCTAGTTCGCTGGATGAAGAGTTGGCGCTCCTTCGCGGGCGTGATGATTCCGTGAGCCCGGGCGTGAGCACGGCGCCTGCCTACAACCGCCTCTATTGGAACTACACCCGCGGGATCAACAGCGGCGAGGCGATCTACGCGCTGAATTACAACATCAAGGAAAAGGTCGGCAGCACGACTGCCAATGGTGTGATCGATGAGGCGGACGCGCAGCGGATGTTCCCGCAGGGCCACGGCGACTCTTACGGACATTACCTCACGGCGGCGTCGAACTACTACAAGCTGCTGAGCAATCCGAACTTCACCTGGACCCCCCGGGCAGAAGCCGTGACCGTCTTGGGCCAACCAGTGACGGTGGACTACTATGACGAGCGCAAGCTCGCGTCCGCGGCCGGAAACCTGGCCCGCACCGCCGAGCAGATCGTCGGTCTGACCTGGCGGAAGCAGTACGTGGATTCGCCTTCCAAGGGATGGAGCCAGTTCCGTGACAACCGCGGGATGAATTCGCAGACCGGGGTCACGAGCCGTCAGGGCCTCGACGAGTGGGTAAGCCGTGGCGCTCAGGGTGCGCTTTTCCACTGGGCCGTGGTGAATTCGCTGCTGCCGGTGGAGGATAATGTCCACACGGGGATCCAGAAGATCGACCGTAGCACGGTGCCGGAACTCCAGGCGCTGCCGACCGCGGCATCGTCCTTCCAGACTTCCATGGACAGTGCGAATGCGCATCTCAATCCGCTCGGTCTGAGTCCGGATGCGATTGCCTTCGACATCTCGCGAGCTGACCTTGAGGACGGCGTTTCGCATTACGAGCAGATCTCCGGACGTGCGGTGACGGCCTTGAACAATGCGGCGGGTGCCTTCAATCAAGCGGCGGTGATGACCGGTTCCCTGCGCACGCAGGAGAACAGCCTGGATGAATTCAACACCTCGATCGTGGAGCAAGAGGGCGCCTTCATGGATGAGCTCGTGGGCGTCTTCGGTCGTCCATATACCGGGGAAGTCGGTGCGGGAAAACTGTATGCCCAGGGCTACGAGGGCCCGGATCTCTTCCACTGGTATATCGTGGATCGCCCGAATGACTTGGTGGATACCAGCGCGACCCTCACGCTCACCTTGCCCGAGGCGAAGGAATACAGCGCCTTCACGTCGAACCGCATCGATGACATCGTGAAGGGGCTCGATGCCCAGACCGCGGTGACGAATCGCACGGTCACGATCAAGCCCTCGTCATATGTCCAGTACAACGATGTCTGGAAGCCGGGCGGCCTGGGTTCTCGTCCTGAGACGGGCGAGTTGCAGGACGCCCTGCTGGATGCCCAGCAAAGCTGGCTGGCGCTTTCGGAGGCCCGCACGAACCTCCTGAAGGAGAACGCGAACCTTCGTCAGTCGATCTTGGTCTTCAATGATGTGGTCGCGATGCATGAAAAGCATCTCTCCGAGATGGATTCCACCGGGGACAAGATTCAGGTTCTCGAGGGTGTGAAGCTTGCTTTGGAGACCGCTGCCGCGGGCTTCGAGGCAAACTCCGAAGCAGCCGAGGATGTCGGCGATACGCTCTCCGAGTTCTTCCCGAAGATTGTCGGGCTTGCGGCGGATCCTTCTTTCGCCGCTCGTGGTGCGGCCAAGGCCACGGCAGAGACCATCGCCAAGGTGATGAAGGTGCTATCGATCGCCGCAGAGGCTTCGGCAGGAGGTACCGGGATCGCGATCTTGAATGAGGAGCAGGAACTGGAGTATACGCTTGAGCAGCTTGGCTTCTCCAACGAGGAGAAACAGCTCGCAGCTGAGTTCGCTTCGGCCTACCGGGATTACACCTCGCATGCGCACGAGGTCATGCAACTGTCCATCGAGCACCAGCGCGCTCTGCAGAATGTCAGCAACGTCCTGGCGAAGGGAAATAGTATCCTTTCCAACCGCGAGATCTTCCGCCAGCGCGCCGCTGCGGTGATTCAAGGATACCGGACCCGTGATGTGACCTTCCGCCTCTTCCGGAACGAGGCGCTGGAGCAGTATCGCAGCCTCTTCGACCTCGCCAGCCGCTACAGCTATCTGGCAGCGAAAAGCTACGACTACGAGACCGGCCTGCTCGGCTCGGCACAGGGGCAGGGCGTCTTCAAGAACATCGTGGCCTCGCGGGCGCTGGGAGATCTCACCAATGGCACGCCTCAGCTGACCACCAGCTCGCTCGGGGATGCCGGCTTGGCGGGATCGATGGCGAAGTTGAATGCCGACTTCTCCGTGGCGGAGGGTCGCCTGGGTATCAATAATCCCGACCGCAATGGCACCGTCTTCTCGCTGCGCGGCGAACTTTTCCGCATCCGCACCGACCAGTCGCTGACCGGTGATGATGAGGCGTGGCAGCAAACGCTGGAGCAACATATCAAGGCGAACGTCCTGAGCGATCCGGATGTGGCCAGCTTCTGCCGGAACATCCGCAAGCCGGATGGCACACCGGTTCCGGGCATCGTGATCCCCTTCAGCACTACCATCCAGCACGGCAAGAACTTCTTCGGTCTGGATCTGGCGGCAGGAGACCACAATTTCACGCCGAGTAACTTCGCGACGAAGATCTACGACATCGGGATCTCGCTTCCGGGTTACGCGGGCATGGATGCTTATGCGGCCGGCCAGCAGCAGGCAGGTGCTCCTGCCTCCGGCGCGACGAATGCCTTGAGCGCGACACCCTATGTGTATGTGATTCCTTGCGGGCTCGACTACATGTTGGCCCCGCCGCTTGGAGACACGAACACGTTGCGGTCATGGAAGGTGGAAGACCAAGCCCTGCCGCTGCCCTTTAACCTTGGCGCGAACGACTTCAACTCGACGCAATTTTTCAGCGCGAATGGCACTCTTAGCGAGAAGCCTTGGATCGTCCGCAAGCACCAGGCCTTCCGTGCGGTGGATGATCCGTCCTTCTTCTACGGCAGCGTTCCAGCGGAGTTCACGAACTCCCGGCTCGTGGGCCGCAGCGTATGGAATGGCCAATGGAAGATCGTGATCCCCGCCTACACGCTGCTCAACAACGAGCAGGAGGGCCTGAACCGTTTCGCTGCAAGCGTGAAGGACATCCAGCTCTTCCTCCGCACCTACAGCAACAGCGGCAATTGATCGATCCTCATGGGCCGGCGCTTCCTTCTCATCCTTGCGACCGTGGTGCTCGTCACCGCGGTCGCGGTTTGGCAGCGCCCTCCCGGCGGGAAGGCTGCCGAGACGAAAGCACGAATGCTCGCGGCCGGTCCGGTCCCTGATGTGGAAAGTGTCGATCCGGTGGCCGTTTTCCAGAGAGCCTTTTGGAAACGTCCGGCGGAAGGGGATAGCATCCTGAATGCCGTGCGGCGGGAATGGAAGGACGAGGGCGAGATTAGCCGCTGGCAATGGTTTCTGGAGGTCGAGCCGTCTCCCGCACTGGTTTCCTATCTGCGCGAGGACAACGCCTTTCGTCTGAGCGAAAAGAAACCTCCGAGCATTCCCGGCGACGCGCCAAAGTGGTTTATCAAGGACCCCACGGGAATGCATGTAATGGTCGCCCGGCACGGCGGCATGCAGCTTTTCTTCCTGCCTGGAAATACCAAGCTCTATGCCATGGATCGGGGAGGTGGCTTCCAAGCGGGCGAACCGGAAAAGGAGCCCGCTGTCCCCACTTCTGAACCTGGCAAGAGCCGTCTTCCCCTTTCTTCTCCTCCTCAAGCGAATCGATGATTCTCCTGCGATCCGTCCTTTGTTCTCTCTGCTTCCTTGCCGTAGCTCGGGCGGAAGTCCCTCGTCTGCTCCATCATCAGGGCCGCATGGCGGTTCAAGGTGTTCCCTTTGAGGGGGCGGGGTGGTTCAAGTTCGCGCTCGTAGACGGCGGCGGCAACACTTACTGGAGCAATGACGGCAGCAGCGTGGCGGGCGGCGAGCCGGCGGCGGCGGTGTCCTTGCCGGTGACACGGGGGCTGTACTCGGTCCTCATCGGCGAAAACATGGCCGCCCTCCCGGAAGATGTCTTTGCCAATCCGGACCTGCGTCTTCGTGTTTGGTTCAATGACGGCAGCCACGGCTTCGAACTCATCACGCCGGATCAACGCCTCGTCGCTGCGCCCTATGCTATGGTCGCCGCGAAGGTGGATCAGGTGTTGTTATCCGAAATCGAGGCCCCGCCGGTGATTCCCGTGGTGGCATGGGGTGTGAATTCGAAAGGGCAGACCACGGTGCCTCCCGTAATAAGCGGAGCGAATACGGCTGCCATCTCCGCGAGGGGAAATACCAGCCTAGCACTGCTCAAAGATGGCACTCTTGTCCGGTGGGGTGGAGGAGCCGCCCTGCCAGCCGGCCTTTCCGGAATCAGCGCCATTGCTGCCGGGGTAGACCATGGCCTCGCCCTTAGAACCGATGGCAGCGTGGTGGCATGGGGAGACAACAGCTATGGCCAAGGTGCGACGGCTTCCATTCAAGACGCCTCTGCGATCGCTGCTGGCGAAAAGCACAGTGTGATTCTTCACCAGAGCGGCACCGTTTCCGTCGTTGGGGACAATACCTTCGGCCAAGCCACGGTCCCGCCGCTTGGAGTGGTGACCGCCATTGCGGCAGGTTATGATCACAGCCTCGCGCTCGATTCGGATGGCAAGGTGACGGCGTGGGGCCGCAACGATGCGGGCCAATCGACCGTGCCTCCTGAGGCTCTCGACGACGTGGTAGCAATCGCGGCAGGCGCATTTCATAGCCTCGCAGTGAAAAGCGATGGAAGCGTGATCGCGTGGGGTCTGGATGCAGCTGGGCAGAGTTCCGTGCCGGCCGGGCTTTCCGGGGTGCGAAGCGTGGCTGCGGGATATTCTTTCAGTGTCGCGTTGAAGGAGGATGGTTCCCTGGTCCTCTGGGGCGACGGCTCCGGCGGTCTTTCCACGATCCCTGCGGAGGCCTCGCAACTGACCGCCATCGCAGCAGGTGATTCCCATGTGCTCGCCCTCCAAGCCGATCTCATGCCTGCGCAAGTCGCCCGGCTTGACCAGCCGAATGTCTTCAGCGGCAAGATCGGGATCCGCCGTGCTGCCGTTACCAACGTCCTTGAGGTCGAGGGGAATGCCAGCAAGGCTGTAGCCGGCGACTGGCTTTCCAATTCGGACAGACGCATTAAGACTGATATCCACACTCTCACCGGAGCTTTGGACAAGATCGACAGCGTCCGCCTGGTCGACTTCCGCTATACGGACCAGTATCTTGCGACGCACCCAAGGATTGAGAATCGTCGCTATCTTAATGTCATTGCCCAAGAGTTCGCGAAGGTTTTCCCAGATCACGTAAAAAGCAGTGGTGAACGCCTTGAGGACGGCAGCGAGATCCTGCAGGTGGACACCTATCCGCTTACGATCTATTCCGCCGCAGCAGTCCAAGAGCTCCACCGGGAGAATCAGGAGCTGAGGGCGAAGCTGGCCGATCAAGAGCTGCGCCTGCGCCGCCTTGAAGAAAACTTCGAGCGATGATTCGCAGCTTCTTCTGTGCCGCTACCTTGATCCCTTGCGCGAGTTTCGCAGGGGCAAGCGCGAGCTATACCCTTGATCCCTTGGCCAATTCGAGTGGGGGAACGTCGGGATCGAGCGCCGCTTATTCGCTCACAGGAAGTACGACGCCCGGAGTGCAAGGCGGCTCAAGCTCCTATGAATCCAGAGGCGGCTATGCGGGGCAGCTCGGCTTCTTCCAAGGGCTGGTGCTTTTCGCAGCTGCAGCGAATGTTGAGGAGGAAGAGGACATTCAGCTGGGTGTGGCCATGTCCTTCGATGATGGCACGAGTTTTCCCATGGCCGCCACCGACTTCGCGTGGAGTGTGGCGTCGGGCCCTATCGCGGCAATCTCTGCCACGGGTCTCGCCAGTGCGGGCGCGGTCTACGAGGACTCTGCTGCCACGGTGCATGCCACCAACGGCACTCTTTCGGGAAATCTCACTCTCATGGTTCTGGAGGCAGACTCCGACAACTATGGCACCTACGCGGCAGACGGTCTGCCGGATGCTTGGCAAGTTCTGCACTTTGGCATCGGGTCGACAAAGGGAGGGCAGAATGATGACTTCGATGGCGACGAGGTTTGCAATCTCGTCGAGTTTGCGAGCGGTACTAATCCTGCGGATTCCACCAGCGGTGCCGGACCGCTGCGTCTTTCGGGGAATATTTTGGAAAGCGCGGGTGCGCCGCTTGTCGAGTTCGCCCCGGCCCTGAACGTATTGGACCATCGAGTGCTCTTTATCCGCCGCAAGGATGCCGGCGCGCGGAACCTCATCTATGCGCCGCAGTTCAGCCGCAATCTGTCGACTTGGTCGAATGCGACCACGCCACAAACGATCATCGCGGATGATGGCACCTACGAAGTGGTCAGCGTGCGGTTTCCGGTATTGATTGGAGGCCGGCGTTCGGCGTCGAAGTTCTTCCGCATGAATCTGTCCATTGCTCCACCGCCATGAATGGATTTCTTTCTCCCAATCTAACAGGTATGTTGGTTCGCCTTTTAGGGATTGGTTCGTTTCTCGCCGCCGCGGGATTGGCTCACGGGGCTGTGGTCTATTCCGGGATCCGGAATGAGGTGATCCCTGCGAATGACACCGGGATCTTCGTCAATCCACTTAGTGGAATTGTCACCACGGTCGTGCCCGCGGATCCCGATACGGGAGCTTGGGTGAATCTCTTCTTTGGTGGGACGGCCATCGGTACCACGATCTCAATCGAGCCCGCAATCCTGTCGCTTGCCACGGGTAATGGCGATGGGCTTGTGCGACGGCTTTACGAGGCGGATCTGATCGGGACAGGGCTCAGCTATGCTTCCGGAATGAATGGCAGCGAGAACCACACTGGTTCCGCTGTCGGGCAATTTCAGGCAAATATTCCCGGCTATCTCGGCTTCCGCATCACCATGGAAAGCGGCGATATCCGCTATGGCTGGTTGCGTATCACGGTGAACGACTTGGGGGCGGGCACGCTCCATGACTGGGCTTTCGAAGACGTGAACGGGACGCCGATCGTCGTGCCCGAGCCCGGGCTTTCCCTGCTGTTCATTTTGGCTTTTGCTCCACCGATCTTCCGCCGATCTAGGAAATCGAGCTAAAGACTCAGTCCCGGAGCCCGAGGTATCTTTTCTTGACCAGCCTCGCTAGGACTTGGTGAACGCCTAGGAGTCTTTTCTTTGTTCCTCTCATCACGAGGAGCTGCAGCGCAACGCCGCCTTCGGAATCGTCTTCGACCTCGACGAGGCCAGTTTCACGACGCACCTCAAGTAGCCCTTTGTCGCTACAGGCGAACCGGACAAAAGCATTCAGCCATCCCTTCATACCGCGGGATCACGTCTTTGTCCGGGGAGTCTCTTGGTCTCTCTTCCCTTTGCGATACCGAGCCGAAGGCCTAGTTTCGGTAGATGAGCCGGGCGGGGAAAGCTACGGAGCTTTTTGCGCGGGCATAGCTGCGAATACTTTTCTAACAGACGCCCTTCGGCCTCGGAAAAAGTGCGGGTGATGGATCAATTCTATCAGCAATTTTCCCGAAGTCGCCGAAGAAACGATCTTGATAGTGGGCGTGTCTCGCGGGGAGAAGGCGCATCGGCAGTTTAGCCTGCCGGAGGGTGCTATCTGCCGCTGATCTTGTTTCGACGAGCGAAAGAATCTGAAGTCATACACCTCCTCCATCTGCTTCTTCGGCCTCAAACCAATGGCTATTCCTTCCAAGGGATGGATTGATTCCGTACTCGGGAAAAAGCGGTAAAAAGACCATTCAGGCGGGTCCGCGAACCAAGGGCGAACCGGGTTGTGCCGACCATAAATTGTCCCCGCTTTGGGGACTATGGCGATTCGAAACATTCGCTAAGAGTCCCACTCGATCTGTCCGACATATTTCGATCGAACCCATGAAAATCCCCGTGAACCCGACCCTCTCTGCCCGCCGCGGCGCCCTAACCCTCGCCGCCTCGATCTCCGTCCTTCTTTCCGGTCACTCCGCTTTGGCCGCCACGTTTATCTGGGATCCTCTCCAGAACACCCTCGGTAGCGATGGTGAGGGTCCTTGGGACAATACCACGGCAAATTGGGCCGTGGACGGGGTCGATGTTGTGTTTCCCACCTCTGCTCAGACTTCGCTTACCGTGGCGCTCGTCACCGGAGTGAACACCCTCACCGTGGCGAGCGTCGAGGGCCTGGCGGTTGGGCAAGTGCTTTCTTCCGACCGCTTCCCTGTCGGGACCACGATCACCGGTATCACGGACAATGTCGTCACCTTGGACGCCGTTTCCACCAACACGCTCGCGATCGGGAGCGTGATTCATTTCTCCTTCAATAACGACGCGCTGATCGGCAGCTTTGCCGAAACCGCCGGGACCATCACCGTTGCGGGCAACCAGTCGGTGGACAGCCTCGATCTCAATGATGCAGGCAATGGCACCTATACCTTGACCGGCGGAGGCATCACGATCGCCAGTCGGAATGGCAGCACGGGTGCCTTGAGGGTCAATTCGGATGTCGCCATCAGCAGCCCGCTTTCCTGGAAGAACCTCGTGTTCCAGTCCGAGGTCAGGACCCTGACGCTCAGCGGCGGCAGCATCCCCGGCGCTGTAAACGGCTCCTTCAACGGCTCTGTGTCGGGTTCCTCGGGCTCCGCCGCCCAAACCGCGACCCTTTCAGTGACCGATGGTCTCTACACCACGGCGGGCTCGGGAAATACGATCAACATCGGTGACCAATCCTTGGAGAGCGGAGGGTTCAAGTTCTCCGGTGGAACTTTGGCGACCGGTGGTAGCTTTCAGGTCGCCAATGACCGCACCGCGTATGCTGAAGTGACTGGCACCGCGATTCTCAATAGCTCCGGACAGATCACTGTCGGCCGCAACAACAATAGCAATATCGGCAAGCTTGTTATCAATGGCGGAACGGTCAATTCGACGGCGACCAGCGCGCCGGATGTTCAAGTGCAAATCGGACGCGCAAACGGTGTCGGCGTCTTGGATGTCCGAAGTGGGGTCTTCAACGTGATCGGCAATGGTGTGGCCGGAAACTCCGGTGGCATCATGGTCATCAACTCCAACGGAACCAACGCCGGCGCGAGCGGCACGGTGAATCTCACTGGCGGAACCACGACGGTCAAAGAGCTGCGATTCAACGGAAGCAACAGAAGCTCCGGTGCGGTAGGGGTTGAAAATTCAACGAATGGAACCGCCACGCTCAACATGACCGGAGGTTCCCTCTATGTCGGTGGCACTGTCCAATTGGACGGCAGCGGAGCGGTTACCACAGGCGGCATTGTCAATCGTGGCACCGGCACTTCCGCTTATGCCATCAACCTTTCCGGAGGCACCGTGGGAGCTGATGCCAACTGGAGCTCCAGCCTGAACATGACGCTGGGCACGACCAATGGAAACGTCACCTTCAAGTCGGGCAATGCAGCGGACCTGCCCTTCGATATCACCCTTAGCGGAAGCCTTTCCGGCACGGGTGGGATCACGAAGACCGGTGCGGGCATCCTGACCCTCTCCGGCACGAATTCCCAGGAAGGCGACATCGTGGTGAGCGCCGGAACGCTGGTCCTCGGAACCAGCAATTCGAACAACCAATCCGCCAAGGTCACGATCGCTGAAACCGGAGCGACCCTTCAACTCGACTTCTCGGGCACGGACACGGTGGCCGACCTTGTCATCGGTAGCAATCCGCCTCTGGCCGACGGAGTTTACGGAGCCGTCGGATCGCCATCGCCGATCATCGGCCTCAGCCAGATCACGGGCATCGGTACTCTTACGGTTGGTGCCGCGCCTCCTTCGGGTGGTTACTCCTCATGGGCCACTGCCAATGGGATCCCGGGCGAACCGGCCTCCGGTGACTTTGACAGCGATGGGCTGACCAATCTCGTCGAGTATGCCTTGGGCACTAGCCCGACGGCTTCCAGCCAGCCTCCAGGCACCTTCTCGGCTGGCGTGGTTACCTTTGTGAAGGGGGCTGACGCCCTTGCGAACAACGACGTGACCTTTGAGATCCAAGAGTCCAGCGACCTCGGAGTCTCCGATCCTTGGAGCACCGTTGTAACCGAAGGTCCCACGGACGACACGCCCGACATTTCCTACACGCTGCCGATTGGCCAGCAGAAGGTGTTCACCCGTCTCAAGATTACCCAGGTGCCCTAATCCGGGGCTCTTTTCCGGCCGCCTTCGGGCGGCCGGAAAAGTCATCCGGATGTGCCGGTTATACCGGCCGGGATGACTCCGCCTCACGGACATGCGGTGTGCGTGTTTCGTGAGATTCATTGGATTTCCAGGAACGAGGATGGGGAAGCCCGGTCCATCCTCAATCGACCCATAAAGCATCAAAAACCCAACCCCCAATTCCTTGCTTATGAAAACCCCTCCCTCTCTAACATCAAGTAGCCGACGTGCCGTATCCACCTTTGCTGGAGCGATTGCCGCATGCCTTGCCGCCCACTCCATCCAGGCAGCGACCTTCACCTGGGATCCCGCACTGAATGCTGTCGGCAGCGACGGCAGCGGCAACTGGGATGATGTCACTGCAAACTGGGCGTCGGCTGGCGTCGACACGCTCTTCCAGCCCTCCGCGCAGACGACTACCACGGCACATACGACCGGTACGAATACGATCACCGTTGCGAGCACCGCCGGTCTGGCCGTCGGTCAAATGCTCTCCACCGGATCCTTTGCTGCAGGAACGACCATTACCGACATCACCGGCAACGTCGTCACACTCAGCAGCAATTCCACCGCCGGCATCGCGAACGGGAGCGCGATCCATTTCTCCTTCAACAACGACGCCGTCATTGGCAGTGGCTCTGGAGCGGCGGGAACCATTGTTGTTTCCGGAAATCAGGCTGTGGATAGTTTGGTCCTCAATGCCGCTGGTTCAGGTGCTTACACCCTGACGGGCGGAAGCATTACCGTCTCGAGCCGCAACGGCAGCTCGGGCGCCATCAAGGTCAATGCGGATGCCGCGATCAGCAGCGCCCTCTCGTGGAAGAACCTTCAATTCCAGACCGCTGGCAAGACCCTGACCCTTAGCGGCGGCAGTGTCGCCTCTTCCGTCAACGGTTCGTTCAACGGTTCAGTTTCGGGAAGCAACGCCGCGATCGCTGCTGCCAGTACTCTGAAGGTGACGGGTGGCATTTATACCACGGCAGGCTCGGGAAACACCTTCAATATTGGTGATGCAGCTGCTGAAACAGGCGGCTTCCAATTCTCTGCCGGCACGATCAACAGCGGAGGTAGCTTCCAGGTTGCAAATGATCGCTCGGCCTATGTGGAAGTGACCGGCACTGCTATTCTTAACAGTTCCGGCCAGATCACCGTGGGCCGCAATAGCAATACCAACATCGGCAAGATGGTGGTGGATGGCGGCACGGTCAACTCGACGGCAACCAGCGCCTCCGATGCCCAAGTGCAAATCGGCCGGGGCAACGGCGTTGGCACATTGAACATCAAGAGCGGTGTCTTTAACGTGATCGGCAATGGCGTGTCCGGCAACTCGGGCGGCATCATGGTCATCAACTCCAACGGCACCACCGCGGCAGCGAGTGGAACGGTCAATCTCAGCGGAGGAGTCACCACGGTCAAAGAACTGCGTTTCAACGGCAGCAACAAGAGCTCTGGTGCTGGCGCTGATGCGAACTCTATCGCGGGAAGTAGCACCCTCAATATGACCGGCGGTTCTCTCTACATCGGCGGGACGGTCCAATCGGACGGCACGGGCGCGACCACTGCGGGTGGCATCGTGAACCGGGGCACCGGCACCTCCTCGTATGCCATTAATCTGTCCGGCGGCACGGTGGGAGCCAATGCCAATTGGGGTTCCAGCCTGAACATGACGCTTGGCACAACGAACGGGAATGTGACCTTCAAGGCTGCTGACGCTGCCAACGCTGCCCGTAACATCAGCTTGAGCGGAGTGCTTTCCGGATCGGGCGGCCTGAACAAGTCGGGTGCGGGCACCCTGACCCTCGACGGTGCCAACACCTATTCCGGTGCCACTGCCATCAATGAAGGTACTCTGGCACTGGGGATCGCCGGTTCCATCGACAGCACCAGCGGTGTAACCGTTGGAACCACTGGAACCTTGGATCTCTCCTCGAAAGGACCGGGCGGCTATGCCGTGAATAATCTCACGACTTCCGGAGCTGTGATCGGAAACCTGTCGGTTACCACCCAACTCTCGATCGGTAACTCACCCGGAACCGCAACCTTCGGCGATCTATCGCTTGGTGCTCTGTCCACTTACACTTACGAACTCACCGGTGGCAGCTCGCCGGGTGTTGGCAGTGCCGACCTCGGGATCGTCGACGGGGACATGACGATCATTAGCGGAGCCGTGTTGGACTTGGTTCAACTTGGCACCTACACCCAAGGCAACAAGTTCACCTTGCTTGCCTACACCGGCTCGCTTACCGGCATCTTCAAGGATGTCAATGCTGTCGACCTTGCCGACGGAGCAACGTTCACAGATGGCCAGGGTATCTGGGAAATCGACTACGACGATACGACCGCCGGTCTCAATGGCGGCACCACGCCTGATGCGAGGTACGTGACAATCACCGCGGTCCCGGAGCCCGGGACAGCATGGGTTGGTTGCCTGGGCCTCCTGTGGATGTTGCGCCGCCGCCGCTAAATCCTCCGTTTCCGCCTGTTGGGTGCGGCTTTCACTCTCTTGGGGGGGAGTGAAAGCCGCCGTCCTTGAAACCCGCTGTCCATGATCGCTTCCCGGTTTGCCCACTACTTTCGCCGCGGTTGCACGATCGCTCTTTTCTCGATTCCGAGCCTTTGCGCGGAGGAAAAGGATGATCCGGTCGTGCCCGTCGATCTCATTCCTCCCGCCCCGGCGCTCTCGCCGGCGGAGGCGCTGAAAACGTTCAAGGTTGCCAGCGGTTTCGTGATCGAACCGGTAGCGACGGAGCCTCTGGTGGAGAAGCCGGTAGCCTTGGATTTCGATGGTCGCGGGCGGATGTGGGTGTGCGAGATGGTTGGCTACATGCCAGATGAAAAGGGGACCGGTGAAAATATCCCGAAGGGCCGGATCGCGATCCTCGAGGACAGCAATGGAGATGGGAAGGTAGACAAGCGGACGGTGTTCCTGGACAAGCTACTGCTGCCTCGTGCGATTTCGATCGTGGAGGATGGCATCCTTTTCGCTGACCAGGAGAAGCTCTACTATGTCGCCCGAGATGGCGATAAACCGAAAGGTTCGCCCGAAGTGGTCGATGCCGAATACGCCAAGGGAGGCAACGTCGAACACAAGCCCAATGGCCTCTTTCACGGTCTCGACAACTGGCTCTACAATGCCAAGTCCGACAGGCGCTATCGCCTGATTGATGGCAAGTGGGTGATGGAGAAGACGCTCTTCCGCGGACAGTGGGGGATTACCGGCGATGATTATGGCCGGCTTTATTTCACCGGGAATTCCACCCCGCTCCATGGTAACTACATCGCTCCGCAGATCGCGCAGGGAAATCCAGGAGTGAATATGGATGTGCGCGAGATTCAGGATGTCGGACCAGCCACGGTCTGGCCGGGGCGCGTGACTCCGGGAGTGAACCGCGCCTACATGATGAAGGTGAACGGCTTCCCCCAAGACACGCTGAATCCGAAAAATTTCCGCCTCATCAGCGCGACCGGGGTTGCGGGTACCGTGATCTACCGCGGTACCAATTTTCCCAAGGAATGGTATGGCCGCGCATTCTCCTGTGAGTCCTGTGTGCAATTGGTGAAGGCGGTCGACATCACCGAGGACAAGGACAAGGGCAAACTGATGGGAACACATCCGATGGGTGAGGACGAGTTCCTGACTTCGACGGACGAGCGCTTCCGCCCGGTGAATTCCTACAGCGCGCCGGATGGCAGCCTGTACATCCTGGACCTGTATCACGGCATCGTCCAACACCGCGATTTCCTCAGCAATTACCTGCGCAAGCAATCGCTGGATCGTGGACTGCAATCGCCAGCCACAGGTCAGGGCCGCATCTACCGGATCCGCTACGGGAAAGGCGCGATCAACAAGGTGCCGAATCTCGAAAAGCTCCCTGTTGCTGAGCTGGTCAAGCAACTGGTCTCTCCGAACGGCTGGAATCGGGATATGGCGCAGCGGCTGTTGGTGGATCGCGCAGATGCGACCGCCGTCCCTCTGTTAGAAAAGCTGGTAGGCATGGATCAATATCCGCTTGGCCAGATCAAGGCGATCTGGACCTTGGAAGGATTGGACCGGCTGACCGCGGCACCCTTGATCGTCGCGCTTCGCTCGAAGGACACCAAGGTCGTGATCTCTGCCTTGTGGGCGAGCACGAAGGTCACCGCTCCTGCCGAGGTGCAGAAGCTGCTTCCGGAGATCGCCGGTTTGAAAACGGATGACAATGAGGTACGCATCTACCTGGCTCGTGCATTGGGACGCTTCGGTCCGGGGCCTGCATTCACCGCGCTGGTTGACTTGCTGAAAGATCACCGCGATAAGCCCTACGTCCGCCAGATGGCGGTTGCCGGCTTGGACGGCCGCGAGTTGGAATTCAAGGAGGCGCTCAAGGGCCGCTTCGGCGATGGAAATTTGGAGAAGTGGCTCACCGAAGGGGCAAGCACGGTGGTCGCGAAACCCTCAGCGGAGACCATGCTGAAGGGCGACCACTTGGAATCCTTCAAGCGCGGAAAGGAGCTCTTCCATGGCAAGGCGGTGTGCGCGAGTTGCCACGGTGCGGATGGCGCGGGCATGCCGAGCATGGGGCCGCCGCTTAACAAATCCGAATGGGTTACGGGCAAGCCGGAGATTCTTGCAGGCATCCTGCTTCACGGCCTGACCGGGCCGGTCACGGTCGCGGGCACGGAGTATACGCCCACGGCGGACATGCCGGGCTTCGCTTCCAATACGGAGATCAGCGATGCCGATCTCGCGGATATTGCTACCTATGTGCGTCACGAGTGGGATAACGAGGCAGACCTGATCAAGCCCGAGTTCTTCTCCAAGCTCCGGAAGGCCACTGCATCCCATGCCGGGAAGCCCTATACGGTCACCGAATTGCTACGCGCCCGCTAACCCGCTCCATTGGATTTCATGCTCTCTCTCCGCAAAGCCTCCGCCTGTTCGCTGCTGGTATCATTCTCGTGTGCTAGCCTTGCCCTCGCCCAGTCCGGCTACGACATCCGCGACGACAAGAAGCAGAAGCAGCTCGATGTCCTCCAATCGGGCAAGCTCGTCGGCCGTTACTTCTACGACTTCGACAACTCGAGCGGGAAGCGGCGTGAGGATACCTTCAAGACCTTCCTTCAGATCTACAATCCCGCGGGCGACCTTGCGATCACCAAGGCTCTTGGCGGGGAGTTCAATCATCACCGGGGAATCTTCATCGGCTGGAACAAGATCACCATCGATGGGGAAGCTTTTGATTGTTGGCACGGTCACGGTGGCGCGCAGCTTCACCAGGACTTCTCGAAGGTGCTCGCCGACAAGCGCGGTGCCAGCTTCACTTCCCATCTGCTATGGGAGAAGGGCAAGAATGGCCCACCTGCGGTCGAGGAGAAGCGGACGATGACATTTCTTCCGGCACCGACCCCTGCCTATGCCATGCTGGATTTTTCCAGCACGCTGAAAGCGCTTGATGGGAAGACCGTGTTGTTGGACGGCGATCCCGAGCACGCGGGCATCCAGCTCCGGGCGGCGGACCAGCTCGACCGCACCAAGACGCGCTACCTTTATCCGCAGAAGAATGCCGATGCTCACCGCGACCAGGATTACCCTTGGCTCGCTTGCTCCTACGTGTTGGGGGAAAAGACCTATAGCGTGGTCTATCTGAATCACCCCGGGAACCCGAAGATCGCGAAATATTCGGCCTATCGGGACTACGCCCGCTTCGGTGCGTTCTTCAAGACCACACTGGAGAAAGACCAGGAATCCACGCTGAAGATCCGGTTTATCTTCTTGGAATCCGCGCTGCCACCGGCCGATTGGATCCAGAAGCAGTATAACTCCTATACGGGCCTGAAGGATAAGGCTCCGGAGACGACGGAGAAGGGGCCCAGTTAAGGGTGGCTTGGTCACTCTTTCCGGATTCGCATTGATTCCGCACGGACCGGCTGGACGGTGGATCGCCGCGTTTCCGGCAGGCGATCGAATGTGTCCGGGCTCTCAGCGTCTAGGATGACCGCAAGGAAGGCGCCTGTTACCACGGCCGTGCAGCAGGGACGTGGGAGTTCTAGGCGTGCTCCTTTGCACGATTCTGCTTCCTCGCCTAGCGGCGGAAGTGCGGGCCGTCGGTTCGTCAACCGACGGCCCTATGAGTCCGGAAACAAACCCATTAGTTCCCGGAAAATTGTCGAGCGTTGCGGCTGGATATATATTTCGATAAATTCGAAAAAATGCATAGTCCCCATAGCGGGGACATACATGGTTCGATTATCTGATGTTGAGCCGACCTGCGCCTGTTCGCCCCGGCGGACTGGAATGCCTTGGTTGGGACCTGCTGCCTAGTCGCGGTGCAGCGCCCATTTTCCGACGTCGGATTCCGCCGGGAATTTTCGCGCGAAGAAACCGGGAAAATCGGTGAGTTCCGTCGCTAGCTGTGGGCTTGTGTGGATAAGCTCCATCGGATGCAGGCTGTCCTCCTTCCATTTCACCCACGTCACATGCTGCCGGTGAATTTTTTCCCACTCCGGGAAGCCTCGCAATGCCAAGATGGATCCGAAATAGTGCTCGTCCGGCACCGACATGTTCGCGAAGCGTTCGCTCACGTCGTGTTCCAGGATGCACGCCGCCGCTTCCCTGTCCAAAAGCATCCATTGGGGGTGGATACGCCAGCACCCCTGAGGGAGGTCGCGAACTTTCTGTATTCGGTCCCGATGGAGCGGCTTCATCGAGTTGCAATCATCGAAATGAATCATCGACCGGGGGTCGATCCGTAGTCGTCTGCGGATTTCCGTCCACGGCTTCACGGGCACGCAGGTTTCGGAAGCAAAGGCAAAGTGGGTGAGCGTCTCATCTTTCAGGCCCTCCCGCAAAAGGGCGAGCATCGCGCGCACTAGTGAAATGTCGCCCCAGGCGGTTTCGTGTGCCTCCCCGATCACGCTCCCCGAGAGAAATCCTTGCTCTGCCTCCGTGCGGCTCTTTGGATGTGAAAATATCCGTATGTCGGTTCCGGCGGCTGTAGCGAATTCACGCCAGATCTCCGGGTGGCAAACGTCACCTCGGGTTAGAAAAAGGACTCCTAGCTTGGGGCTCGGCGGTTCAGCAGGCCTTTGTTCCTCTTCCTTTTCTTCCGGTTCGGAATGTTGCCAAGGACTTACCTTCCACATCTCAGCCTGCAGGCCGGCCATGACGTGTGGGCAAGAGCGTTGCTCCCCATTGGGTGTATAATTGCTATAAGCCGCACCGATGAGGTCGGAGGGATTGTGCGATTGCCACGCCAGATTTGGATAGCATGCGTAGGTCGGAATCTCTTTGTGGAGGTTAGCGAGAAACCAGTCGCTGGCCCTCGGATGCTCGCAAGCTTCCCCCTCACGCCGGGATAGCCCAGCCATGATCTTCCGATAGTAGGGAGCCTTCACTGCGAAGGCATGCGTGTCCAAGGCGTATTCGGCTCGCACTAGTCCCGGCCCAACGGGTAGGGGACTTCGTTGGTGGGAACAGCCCAGATAGAAGATTCCCCAATCCTCCGGGAGAGTGATCTCTTCCAATCGTTCCAATAGCTGCGGATGGAAGACCACATCATCCTCGAAGATCAGGATCGCATCGGACTTCGCCAAGGATGCCGCCCTTAGGACAAGGCGTTGGGTGAGGGCTAGTGCATACCGTCCCGCGGACTCATAGCCACGCGTTCTCCGTACGGCATGGGCATCTACTGCCGGGAAACGATCCGCGCTGGTGCCGGCTTGGTCCAGAGCATCCAGCATCGCCATGCGCCGGTCCTCCCGGCGGCCCAGATTGATGTAAAAGCGGTGAGGGAAACTGGAGTTGAGATCCATGAGATCCGGAAGTGAGGAGTCGGGGCGGGCTAGGATTCCAGGATATTCAAAAAGGATCCACCCGCGTCGCCATAGTAGGTACTAAAGTAGAGTGCTTGGAGAAAACGCCGTTGGGCTTCCGGCGGCCAATCCGGCACCGTCACATACGCTGCACGCAGTATTTCGTCCCAGTTCATTCGATCCGCCTGAGGGGCCAGCACCTCGCCACGCTCGAAGCGTTGCTTTCGAAGCGGCAATTCGTGGACAACCTGCGTCCACAATGCCGAGGCTGAAATCTGGCGGGGCATTTCCCCCATCAACGTACGGCAGGTTTCCAACACCGTTGTCCAGTGCTCCGACCTGACTGCCCAGAGCCCTCGAGAGGCTCCGTAGCTACCATTCCAACCATCCGGAACCGCCAGCCGGTCGTCTCCCGGGTTTCCATCGTGCGCTGCCGACGCCTCGCACCACAGGAAGTCAGTATCTAACATCCCTCCTCCAGGAGGGAAAAGATGACTAATACCTCTTAACGCCAGTCCCGCCGGATGCGCCACCACGATCCAACGAGACGGCGACTCGTCGATGACCTCCCCCATTTCGGTAAGCACCCGCAGTTCCATCATGTTCCGGTCCACCCGTCCCTTGAAGGAGAAATCCACTGGCACTTCGTCGATGCCCTTCCGCTCGAGCCGGAACAGTGGGATCTCCGAGTCCCGCACTATCGTAACGCTCGGGAAATGGTTCCTGTTTACCGAGGATGCCAGGGTCTTCGCCAGGGTTCTTCTCACCGTGGCCCTTCGAAATTCGAAGGTAGGTATTAACATCTCCATTCTAACCATCGCAGTCCTCCAAGTTCTTGCGGTGTCTTCTTGCCAGCGTCAAGCCACTCTCTCGGCGACCCCGACGCCGCTGGCGGTCTTTCCCTTCTCATGGGGTAAAATCACACCTTCCCCCGGCGTGAGCATCAATGGCACCATGCGATAGGTGATGGTGGATTCCTTGCAGGACCAATTGCAGAATTCGATGTCGAGCGGAAGATAGCATGATCGAGTCTTTCCCGTGAGAAGGGTCAGGATCCCATGCTCTGCGAGACGTGGAAAAATCGCCGTCATTAGGAAAAACTCGTCGATTCCATAGTCAGGCCAAGCCGCACCATGCGAAGGGAATGATCGATCATTGAATGGCAATTTCGCGCGACATGAAAGGAGATCTCGCTCGCTCGCCCATAGGAATGCGCTCAGCAATTTTCTTACCTCGAGCCTTGCGCTGGCCCCCCACATGCTTCCTGCCATGGGGCGATAGCTGAATCTGCGGCCTTCGCGGAAATCCAGAATACTTGGTGCCCGCCAGCTTCCCAAGCCCATCCGATCCATTGCGGTGGTGATCGCGATCTTGTCGAGCGCCGAAGGAAAGAGGTCCGCGTCGATCTGAGTGTACAGACCTGGATGATCCTCCAACCCCAGATGCCGCCAGATCATTCCGGGAGCACTGGCGATGGAACTGGATTTCATGATCCATACTTCGCAGTGGAGAGCTAGCCGTTCCGCCAGGAACGCAAGGTCGTTTGCCAGGTAAATGCGGATCGAAACCTCTGGGGCGAGTTCTTTGACGAGCCCGCTATAATCAAGGACAGGCTGGATGTAATGATCCCACGGATTGAACGCGGGATTCATCCCATACAACTCGGGCTGACGGAGAGTATCCTCCGTCAGAATGATTTCGCTATTCGATTCGTGCCGGGTACGGGGTTTGAAAAATAACGACACGCCCAGCAAATGCCGGGTGTTCGCTGGAACGCCGAGAACTTTCTCGACCTCAAAATGGGCGTTGTACCGCAGTTTGTCGTCCGGGCTCGCTTCCGAATCGTAAGCTGCGACGATCTCATCGGTAAGAAGAGGAAGATACTCGTAGAGTGACATGAAAATGCACGGGAGTATGCCTTAATCGCATCCGGAGCACGAACCACAAGTCTGCTGTTCGTTGCCCCCTCCTCCGCAGATTCCTTTTGCATTCTCAAGTGCCAGGTTCCCGTGCTCCTTGGTGAAAAATTCGGGGCGGAGCGTTCGCAGACGGGCCCGGACATAGAGCGCGGTTTCCATCGACTGCCGTCGACGATCGCACTCGTGCTCGCTGGGATCGGCGATCTCGCCATTCTCTTTCGCAAGAAGCCACGCGCATCCTCCGGAGCAGTAGTCACGGATCCAACAGGAATGACAACGTGCCATGGCATTCCGGTTCATCTTCCGGTAATAGCCCATGGTCTTTTCATAGTCCATGCCGCTGAAAACATTGCCGATGATGTAATTTTCCATGCCCTCGTATCGATGGCAGGGGAAAATGTAGCCCTTGTTGTCGACGATCGCGGTATTTCTGCCCGCCCCGCAGGTGATGCCTCTTACGGAGGCTGGTTTGGGTGGCTCCAGATACGGCGAGATCGAACGCCATTGAAGTCTCGTGGGGGTTCCCCCCCGTTCGAGAACCTCCAGGGCTTCATTTGCCCGTTCCCGGTAACCTGCGGCGGCTTCGTCGATCTGGGCATCGGTCATTGCCCCCGGCGCACGAATGCCGGTGGGCAGAGGTTCGATCGATGCCACGCCGATGTGCGAAAATCCCTGATCCAGAAGGTATTTCGTCACGGCGGGTCCATCGTGATACTGTTTGGTGAGGTTGGCGCGGACCTTTACGCGCCCCAATCCGGCTTCTTCATATCGCCGGTTCGCATACTGCGCGATAGCGAGGATGTGCTCGTGCTGGTCTGTCCCATCAAGCGAAGGACGGTTGTAGTTATGCATTTCCTTCCATCCGTCCATGCTGATCATCAGCAAGAACTTCTCCCGCACCAAATATTCCACGAGTTCCTGGGTCAGGAGAGTTCCGTTGGTGATGATCTCGAAGACGAAACGCTTGTCGGTTGTTGTCTCCAAGGCGCGGCAATAGTCCACCACTTGGAAAAGCACTTCCTTGTTGAGCAGCGGTTCACCGCCGAAGAAGGTCACTTGCAGATTCGGTCTTTGGCCGGAACGCTCCACGAGGAAATCAACCGAACGTTTCGCGACATCAAAACCCATCAAGGTCTCCTTTTGGTTCGAACCGTTGCGCCACGCATAGCAATACCGGCAACCGAGATTACAGCCTTGGGCCATCAAGAGCTGGATGCGCCGGGGTTTGTGCCTCCACAGGGCATTCAGTTCCGCTTCCTGCCTCTGGACGTTTACCGGATCATACCGGAGCATGCCGCTCGATGACATTTCCAGAAGGACATCCCGGGCGCCGGCATAGAGTTCCCCGCCGATCTCTTCCCCATACTGCTGGTTGAGCACTGCTTGGATCTCTTCGAAGGTACTGCCCTCTTCCAACATCCGGAGGAAACCGAATAGCTCCTCGTTGATTACAGAGGTCGTGCCTGTAACCCGGTCGAAGAAGTAGAAGTCCTCGCCGCGGTGGAATACGTGGAATGATCGAGGATCAGGTGCCGCTTGTCGCGAACTGTCGGCAGGCAAAACTTCGTTCGGAGAATCGCCGGTCTCTTTGTGGGTATGGTCGATAACCATGGCTCGGAAAGGTTGGGGGATCAGCCGGGGGTATTGTCCGGGCGGCCGGGTCCGAGGCCGGCTTCATCGGGCTCCGGAAGCAGGGGCATCTCCATGGTAGTCTTTCCGCAGCTTTGATCTTGGTCCACTTCCGGACTCGAGCGGCAGAACTCATCCTTGTCCACGTGGGGAGAGGTAGTTCCCGTGCCGCAGTACTGGTCTTTGGCATTACCATCTCCTTCGGTGCGATAACTTTTGTCGCACTGCTCGTCCCGCATCTTGTTGTTTCCGGCGTCGATTTTGCCGCAAGTGTCGTCGGTATCGTAAGTGTTGGGAGCGTTAGAGGTCATCAATCCACAACTGGCGTCGTTGCCGTTGGTGTTGGTGCAATTACCATCCGGATCACGGAGGAAGGTGTCGCTCTGGGAGAGTTGTTGGTTACAGGCCTGATCCGGGTCGTAGGCACCTGGCCCCGTTTTGTCTCCGCACGTGCCGTCAGAGTTCAGGCTCCCGCTATTGCTGTCACGAGTATTGCACTTCTCGTCTTCTGCGGCGAGCGCTGTAGCAGGAACGAGATCCGCGAGCACGATTGAAAGGGTGATGCCAGAGCTTCTTTTTATAAAGCGTCTCCTTGTTACTTCCGACGTGGCAACTTCGGCGATGTCCAGTAGTTTCATGATGTGTTATTTATCCTGTTTTTGGGTTGTGCGTTGGTAATCTCCCAGTTCCCTATGTATATTCTGCGCGATCTCTGCGAGCTTGGCCCGCTTGGTTTCAAGTGCGGCTACCTCCGGTCCCTGGTTGTTCTGATAAAAGCGTGTTGAAGCCTCTCCCAAGACGCAAATTTCGGCCTGCTCCCGCATGATTTCCTGAATTCGCTCCGGCAGTGACTGGGATTCGGCAGCAGTCAGCTGGAGGGACTCGGGTCCTCCCGCCAATGCTTGGTTAAGGATTTCGGGCGGGGGAATCTCCGGGATGGCGGCCTGAGGATCACTCCATATCTTGCCATGGGAAAGCACCTCCACCTTGTTTAGGAAGCGCTCGTCGGCGAGCATCGACTCGAGCCATCCTTTCGACTGTGGATCGTCCAAGGAAGCCTGCCATTCCTGGAGCAGGATCTTGTTTCTCGCCGAGAGCATCTCCGGCTTCCAGGTGTCATCGATATGTTGCTGGTGCCACCATGTCGCAACCTCGCTTGATTCATAGGACGAGGCGGTGGCCAACTCTCCATAGAGCTTGGAGGTCTCGTATGCTTTCGCCAATTCGGGGTTCGCTTCCAAGGCTTTCCGCCGGGCCGCTTCCAACTCCAAGGTGGTCTCTTGCAGTGAAGACATGGTCGCTTCCAAGCGCGCCTTCATGGCGGAAATCTTGGCGGAAAGGTCGGTATCCGTAGGCCGGGACGAGGGTTTCTTTGCCGAGTCCTGAATGTCGGGGCTAGGAGGCGTGCTGCTATTCCTGTGATAGACGACCGCCGTCAATACCACCGCCACGGCTGTCGCTGCAGCCAAGGCGATGACGCGTTGAGTTCGGGACGCGGATGTCTTTGGGAGTGGCATTAGGGATTCTTTGGATTTGCAGCGAGGGTCACGGGTCAATTATTGGCTTTGAAAATCGCTCGGCTTGGGCTGCGGAATAAGATTCGCGTGCAACCGCTTGACCTGGACTCGCTTGGGAGCGGATCAGCGCTTCTTGCTCTGCCATGCGGAGGACATTGGCGATCGCGCCTTTGTAATATGAATCCACCATCGGATGTACGGTGGCTTGGGCCGTCTGGAAATCTGAGGGAGAAGGCTGGGTCTCGGGACCGGCATCGGTTCCGAGAGCTGTCATGACCGTTCTGGTAAAGTCAGGCGAAAGCCCTGCCGCCTTTCCCCACCGATCGAGAAAAAGGCGGGCATCGGCCTCGGGTAGATTGGCAAGGGCGGGAAATTCTTTGGCGAAATCCGCCCCTTTGGTTTCCTTGATCCGGTCCGCCAGCATTTGCCTCTCGATGGCCGCGATCGACGGTGATGGCTCCATCTGTTGGATTCGCTCCTTGATTCCGTTTTTGAACTTAAACCACTGCTCGGCAAGAGTGATATCATTGCCGCATTTTCGCCATTCATCTGACGACCGATATAGTGTCTGGGAGATCGCTTCCCAGCTGTTGGGATCGTCGTGATTCTCAGGCCGGGGCGCGGTAACTGTCGTCGGGATCGAAGGTGCAGATTCCTCCATCGCTGGCCTTCCTGAATCCCCTTGGCTGGTCTTTCGTGAGCTATCTGCTGACTCCCGTAGAGGATGGCGTGGCTTTGTTTCGCGGCTCTCCCCGCTTTCTTTTTTCTCCCCGCAGCAGATGAGTGAGCTGGTGGCTAGTAACGCGGTGGTCCGCAACATCCATCGTCCCTTGGACGCGACCTTGAACTCGCAGTTCGGCAGCTTAGCCAATCCGCTTCGGTCCGGAGATGACGCAAGTAAAAGGGCCATGGATTAGGGTTTAAGACAGAGCCAACCTATACAATGAGACAACTCATCTGTTCCGTGAGTTTGCTACAAGGAAAATAGGGAGTGGTTCTAAAAATTTACAAATTGGAGCAAAATCGGACATGCTATTCTGGCCGAAAGGTTAACTTGGAAAGCGCCGGAGGATCTAACATCGATACTCGATTCATGGCGCAGCGAGCTGCTGGGACCCGGATGATTGACGGCGGGGAAGACGTCGTGCTGACTTGAAAGTCTTATGGGGCGCCTTCAGTGGCGACCGTCTTCCGGCTTTCCATTGGGTCCAATCAAAGAAGTCGGCTCACTTGATCTCCAGCGCCGTATGCCGGAGGGATCTTCGGCAGGCATGATGAGCAGTACCAACTTGAAGCGAAAACGCACTTGGCCAAGAGAGCGATCCGACTCCTTAAAAAGGATTGGAATGCCAGTTCTGACTTTGTGCTGAGAAGAACTGGAGGCGGAGGTGGGAATCGAACCCACGAATAGCGGTTTTGCAAACCGATGCCTTACCACTTGGCTACTCCGCCGTGACGCTTTGCGCGCGGGGCGGATTCCGTACCCGCAGGGAGGAGGGCTGTCAATACCGGGGTTTTCTGGTAAAATCACTTCGCCTCGGAGCGCGCTGCCGGGTCCCTTTAACTCTCCGATTTGGAAGTCATGTCGATCTTCAGAGAGGGAGAAGGCCTTTTTTACCGGACGGGCGTTTCCCGGTTTTCGACCGACGGGGAAAAGTGCACAGAGCGGGAGCCATGAGTGATCCCGTCCGCGATCTTTATTCGGAAAAGCGCTACCCGGCCCTGAGCCATCCGGTGACGGATCCGGCGCGCTTGGCAGTTGCTGCCCGGATGGCGGGTCTCCAGCGGCTCGCGATGCCGGAAGCTTCCCGGGTGATCGAGTTGGGTTGCGCCTCCGGGCACAACCTCCTCCCGCTCGCGGCACGTTACCCCCAAAGCGATTTCACGGGCCTCGATTACTCGGACACCGCGATCCGGAATGCCCGGAAGGCTTCCTATGAAGGTGGCTTGGAAAACGTCCTCTTCGAAACAGGGGACCTCGAGCACTGGCGGCCTTCGCATCCGTGCGACTACCTGATTGTCCACGGGATCTTCTCTTGGGTGCCGGATCAGGTGAAGGCCCGCGTTTTGGACCTCTGCGGCCAAGTGCTCTCGGAGACCGGGATCGCCTGCATCAGCTATAATACCCTGCCGGGCTGGTCGTTGAAACGCGACGTCGCGCCACTGATCAGGGCGCTGGCTGCGAATCCCGTAGCGCAGGGGCTGGGCGGCAGCATCGAATCGGTGGCTGCATCCTTGGCGGAGATGTCGGGATCGAGCACGCCACATGCGATCAATCTGCAGGCGGTCTGCCGGGAAATGGTGAGGAAGGGGCAGGACGTGCTGCCCTTCGATGACTTCGCGCCGGTTTGCGATGCCGTTTATTTCGGCCAGTTCCATTCATGGGCGGCCCAGCGCGGGTTGCGTTACCTCGGGGAAGCGAATTTGCGGGATAACCTGCCGGACGGTATCGATCCCGCCGCACTCCAGCGGCTCGCCCCCTTGGCAGAAGATCCGATCCTCCTCCAGCAGACGCTCGACCTGCTCTCGGGACGCACTCACCGGGTCAGCTTGTTCTGCCGGAAGGACGCCCCCTTGGAAGACGGGACGACGACCGCGGTGGTCCTTCAATTCGCCGTCGGGCGGGGAGACGTGGAGCTGCCCAGCATGGCGGGGGAGGGGCTCCTGATCGCGATTTTCCGGCAAGTGCTGGCGGATGCCGGGAATTCTTGCGTGCCGGTGCGGGAGTTGATGGAGCGAACCGCGGAGCGGCTGGCGGGCGGCTGGGATCCGGCCACGCACTCCCGTGAGCTGGCCGGCTGGATTTACCAAGCGGCGCGCTTGGGGGGCTTGGAACTGCGTGCGGACGGGGTGGAGATTCCCTCAGAGGTTCCGGAATATCCCACGCTTTCGAAGCTGAATCTCCATTTCGCGGCAAACGGCCTGCCGGTGGTCGATGCCCGCCATGTTTCCTGCCATTTCCCGGCAGGTCACGGGCGCTTGCTGGCAGCGATGGATGGCACCCGGTCGAAGGGAGAGCTGGCCTCGGTAGCCCAAGCGAGGTTCCCGGAGCTCGATTTTGCCCGCTGGCTGCGCCATCTGACCGAGCGCGGCCTGGCCTTCTAATAGGAGCGTCTCCCATGCGTAAGTCCGCTGTGTTCAATTAAGATTGAACACTTTGGGAAGCCGGGTTATCACGCTTGCGTGCCCCCGCTGCGCGAAGAGGAGGATATCCGCGATTTCCCGATGCTGGGTCCTGTCGAAACGCAGGTGATCCAGTTCTTCGTCGATGGCGTGAAGGTCCTCGGCCTACCCCGTTCGATCGGGGAAATCTACGGGCTGCTCTTTATTTCGCCGCAGCCTCTGGCTTTGGATGATCTCGTGGTCCGGCTTGGGATCAGCAAGGGCTCGGCGAGCCAAGGGCTGCGGGCCCTGCGGGAACTCGGCGCGGTTCGAGAAATCGAGGTGGAAAATTCCCGGCGTGTTCACTTTCAGGCGGATATGGAGTTGAAGCGGCTGGTCGGCGGCTTCATCCGCGAGCAGGTGCGCCCCCATCTGGAGAGCGGGACTTCGAAGGTGCAGCTCCTTGAAGGCCTAGCCTCCCAAGAACCGGATGGGGAGCGGCGTGAGTTTTACGATGCGCGGGTCACCCAACTCAAACACTGGATCGGCCGCGGGAAATTCGTCCTGCCCCTCCTGCAAAAAGTCCTCGGACAATGACCGGCTCCTCCCCCAGTGAATATGCTTGGTACTGCCTGAAGACGCAGACCAAACGAGAGGCGATCGCCGCCGCGCACCTGCGCGAATTGGAGGGAGTGGAGGTCTTTTGCCCGATGCTCCGTTACCGGAAGGCGACTCGTCGAGGGAAAGTCTGGTGGGTGGAGGCACTTTTTCCGGGGTATGTTCTGGCCCGTTTCGTTCTTGAGACCGAGGAGCGGGCGGTGATGTATAGCCAAGGTGTCCGCGGTCTCGTCCGCTTCGGCGAAAAGGTGCCCGCAGTGCCGGATGATTTCGTGGAAGTCCTTCGTCAGGAGGTAGCGCGGCAGGGGGCGGAGGAGGTGCTTACCGTCGGTCCCCGCATCACGGAAGGAGAGGAAGTGGAGCTCGCGCACGGACCGCTCGGCGGCGTGCGGGCCACCGTGGTGGAGGTCCTTCCGGCCCGGGAACGCGTGAAGGTTTTGCTCGAATTTCTTGGAAGGGAGCAGGTTATCGAAGTTGACTTGTTCTCCCTGTTGCTCCCCCGCAAGCCGCTCCCCTGACGCGATCGCGGGCGAGGAAACGTTCATTTCGGATTGAACTACCTAGCGATATTTCAATCCATCAGCCCGCCGAGGCACTCCGATGAAGCCTCATGAATTCCACACCCCTCAAGCACTGACGCAGGTTTTGCCCGCTGGCCGGGCAAGCGACCAAGGGCGGCAGCGTGCTTGAACCCCTCCCCCCCCAAAGAAAATACATGAAGTCGATCCAGGACCTGAAAGGTAAGACCGCCGTTGTCACCGGCGGAGCAGGGTTCGTCCCCTCCCATTTGATCGATCGCCTTCTGGCGGACGGTCTGCGTGTCGTAGCCCTCGATAATTTCGTCACCGGTCACGCGCGAAACCTCGCACACCTCGAGGGCAACGCCGCGTTCCAGTTCATCGAGCACGATGTCGCCCTTCCCTTCGACGTGGAGGGTCCGGTGGACTTCGTCTTCCATATGGCCTCTCCTGCCAGCCCGATCGACTACGTCCAGATCCCGATCGAGACGCTGAAGGCCGGCTCCTACGCCTCCCACAATTCCCTCGATCTCGCGCTGCGGAAAAAGGCGACCTACCTTGTCGCTTCCACTTCCGAGGTCTATGGCGATCCCGAGATCCACCCGCAGCGGGAGGAATACTGGGGGAACGTGAACTCCATCGGCGTGCGCTCCTGCTACGATGAAGCGAAGCGTTACGCCGAGGCGGCCACCATGGCCTACCACCGCGCCCACGGCCTCGACACCAAGATCGTCCGCATCTTTAACACCTACGGCCCGCGCATGCGCCTCGACGATGGCCGCGTGGTGCCTGCCTTCATCGGCCAGGCTCTCCGCGGCGAGCCGCTGACCATCTTCGGCGATGGCTCGCAGACGCGCTCCTTCTGCTACGTCTCCGACTTGGTCGATGGCATTTGGCGCCTTGCCCGCAGCAATTACAACCTGCCGGTGAACTGCGGGAACCCGCATGAAATGAGCATGCTCCAGTTCGCCGAGGCCATTTCCGGCGTCTTCGGCATTGAGTTGAAGGTCGACCCGAAGCCCCTCCCGCCGGATGACCCGAAGGTCCGCAAGCCGGACATCTCCCGGGCCAAAGAGATCCTCGGCTGGGAGCCTGTGGTACCTTTCGACAAGGGCATCCGGGAGACCATCGAGTATTTCCGCGATTTCGTGCCGGTCGCCTGAGACACAGGGGCCGCACCGTTTTTCATCATGAGTCTCCAGCAGAAGTTCGCGGACCGTAGTGCCGCCATTGGGGTTGTCGGTCTGGGCTATGTCGGCCTGCCGCTCTTGCTCGCCTACGCGAAGGCCGGGTTCCGCGCCGTCGGGATCGATATCGATCCCGGCAAGCCGGCAGCCCTGCTGGCAGGACGCAGCTACATCAAGCACATCCCCGGTGAGCAGGTGGCGGAAGCCTTGGCTTCCGGAAAACTGGAGGCGACTACCGACTTCGCGGTGATCAAGGGCCTGGATGCCATCATCCTCTGCGTCCCCACGCCGCTGGATGAACACTTCGAGCCGGATCTCAGCTATGTGGTGAATACGGTGGAAGCCGTGGTTCCCCACATGAAGCCGGGACAGGTGCTCAGCTTGGAAAGCACGACTTATCCCGGCACCACCGATGAAGAAGTGGTCACCCGGGTGGAGAAGGCAGGGCTTGCCGTCGGGAAAGATGCTTTTGTCGTCTATTCCCCGGAGCGCGAGGACCCCGGTAATCCGAAGTTCTCCGCCACGAATATCCCGAAGGTCGTCGGTGGCGTGACTGCGGAGTGCCTCGCAGCCGGCGTGGCGCTTTACGAGTCGGCCTTCGAGAAGATCGTGCCGGTCAGTTCCTGCAAGGTGGCGGAGCTGACCAAGCTGCTGGAAAACATCTACCGCGCGGTGAACATCGGCCTCGTCAATGAGCTGAAGGTTGCTGCCGATCGCATGGGCATCGACATCTGGGAGGTGATCCGCGCGGCCTCCACCAAGCCCTTCGGTTTCACTCCCTTCTATCCGGGTCCTGGTCTCGGCGGGCACTGCATTCCCATCGATCCTTTTTACCTCACTTGGAAGGCTCGCGAGTATGGCGTCCACACCCGCTTCATCGAACTCGCGGGCGAGATCAATCGCGGGATGCCGGACTACGTGGTCCATCGCGCGATGGAAGCGCTGAACTCCCGCGGCAAGCCGGTGAAAGGATCCAAGGTCCTGCTGTTAGGGCTGGCGTACAAGGCGAACGTCGATGACATGCGCGAGTCCCCGACCTTCGCTTTGCTCGATGGCTTCAAGCGTCTGGGTGCCGAGGTTTCCTATTATGATCCCCATGTTCCGGTGGTTGGCCCGACCCGTGAGCACATGGACTGGGCCGGCGTGCGATCCGTGGAATGGAATGAGGAAACGCTCCGCGCGCAGGACTGCGTGGTCATCTCCACGCACCACGCCGCTTTCGATCTCCAGCAGCTCGCCGATTGGTCGGACCTGATCATCGACACCCGCAACGCCATGGCCACCATCCCGACTCCCGATGGTTTGGTGGTGAAGGCCTAGGGTTGGGAGTCGCGTCTTTTCGAACTCTCAATTCTCAACTTCAGACTTTCAACTTCGCCAATGTCCGTCCCGCTTCTCGACGTCAACGCCCAGAACCTTCCGCTCGAAGATGAGCTGAAGGCCGTATTCGAAAAGGTGCTCCGCTCGGGCCGCTTCATCCTCGGGGAAGAAGTGGAGGCGTTCGAAAAGGAGTGCGCGGCGGAGCTCGGCACGAAGCACGCGATCTCGATTTCCTCCGGCACGGACGCGCTGATCATTGCGTTGATGGCTCTCGGCATTGGCCCCGGGGACGAGGTCATTTGTCCTTCCTTCACCTTCTTCGCCACCGCTGGCAGCGTCTATCGCACCGGGGCCACGCCGGTTTTCTGTGATGTCTGCCCCGTTTGCTTCGGCATCGATGTCGAGTCGGCGGAGTCGAAGATCACCTCCCGCACCAAGGCGATCATCCCGGTGCACCTTTTCGGCCAGTCTTCGGATCTCGATTCCGTGAAGGAATTCGCGAAGGAGCACGGGCTTCATGTCATCGAGGATGTCGCCCAGTCCTTCGGGGCGACTTACAAGGGCCGCGGCTGCGGCACCATTGGTGACATCGGCTGCTACAGCTTTTTCCCTTCAAAGAATCTCGGGGGCTTCGGCGATGGCGGTCTCGTCACTACTGAAGACGATGAGCTCGCGCGGAAGCTTCTGCACCTTCGTAACCATGGGATGCATCCGAAATACTACCACTCCGTGGTAGGCGGGAACTTCCGGATGGATGCATTGCAGTGCGCGCTGCTGCGGGTGAAGCTGAAGCACGTCGGCGAGTATGCCGCAGGTCGCCTGCGAAACGCAGCCTGCTATCAGGAGGCCCTTTCCAAGCTGCCCGGTGTCGTCCAGGCCAGCGAGGCCGATTGCGGCTGCATTGAAGGTCAGGCGGCCAAGCTTGCGGATCAGGACGTCCGTTTGATCCTACCGGTCGCCTACGGTCACAATGGCCATGTATGGAACCAGTTCACCCTCCGCGTCCCCGGCGAGGGTCGTCGCGAAGCCCTGCGCGCGCACCTCACCGCGAAGGGTATTGGCTGCGAGATCTACTACCCCGTGTCGATGCACCGCCAGGAGTGCTTCGCCGGACTCCCCGCACATGCGCTGTCGAACTGCGGGGTTTCAGACACCCTTTCTTCCGAGGTCATCAGCATCCCGGTTTACGCGGAACTGACCACGGCGCAGCTCGATGAAGTCATCGCTGCCATCGCTTCCTTCACCGATTGATCCCCCTACATGTCGAAAATCTTCATCACCGGCCATCGTGGAATGGTCGGCTCAGCATTGGTCCGCGAGGCGGAACGCCGCGGCGGTTTGGAAGTTCTCACCGCCGGCCGTGACCGCCTGGATCTCACCGACCAGAAGGCCGTCTTCGATTTCCTCGCGGCGGAAAAGCCGGAAACCGTGGTGATCGCCGCGGCCAAGGTTGGCGGCATCCATGCGAATGCCACGTATCCGGCGGACTTCATCTACGAGAATCTTAGTATCGCCTCGAATCTCGTCGAAGGCAGCCGCCGCGCCGGCGTGCCGAGGGTGCTTTTCCTCGGCTCGTCCTGCATCTATCCGAAGATGGCTCCCCAGCCGATGCCGGAAGACTGCCTGCTGACCAGCCCGCTGGAGGTAACGAACGAGGCCTACGCCATCGCGAAAATCGCCGGCCTGAAGCTGTGCCAGCACTACCGCTCCCAACACGGCCTGCTCTATCACTCCGCGATGCCGACCAATCTCTATGGTCCTGGTGACAACTACCATCCGGAGAATTCCCACGTCATTCCCGCGCTGATCCGCCGCTTCCATGAGGCGAAGCTCTCCGGCGCGCCCAGCGTGACCATCTGGGGCACCGGCACCCCGCGCCGCGAGTTCCTCCACGTGGACGACCTCGCCGCCGCATGCTTCCACCTCCTTGGACTCGAGAATCCTCCTGACTGGGTGAATGTCGGGGTGGGGGATGACCTCACCATCCTCGAACTTGCTCAGCTCGTGGCGGAAACCGTCGGCTACTCCGGTGAGATCCTCACCGATCCATCCAAGCCCGATGGCACCCCCCGGAAACTCATGGACGTTTCCCGGATCAAGGCCACCGACTGGGCTCCCGCAATCGGTTTCCGCGATGGCTTGGCCATGGCCTATCAGGACTTCCTTTCAAAACTCGAATCAGGCGAAGCAAGGCTTTAAGCGAAGGGCAAAGAGCAAAGAGTCAAGAAACAGCCTTCTGCCATGGCCTTCCGTTTTGAAAGTCTCGAAGTCTGGCAGCAATCTGCAGATCTGAGTCGACAGCTTTTTGTCATAGCCGCCGGTCTTGAGGAGCGGAAACAATTCCGATGGGCCGAGCAGCTCAGGGCTTCAACCCTTAGTATCACCAACAACATAGCGGAAGGTTCAGGAAGCTTTTCAAAGGCGGAGTTCGCACAATTTCTGAACTTTGCGCGTCGCTCGGCTTTCGAGACTGCAAACATTCTGATTCTGTTGGCCCGAGAGCAATCTCTGGCGGTTCCACACCAATCACTCTTGAACGAATTGGACGAAATCAGCCGCATGATCACGGCATTCCGGAAAACTCTTCTCTAACTCTAAGCTCTTAGTTCTAAGCTCTCACCTATTTTTTCCTCCCTATGAAGCGTGCTCTCATCACCGGTATCACAGGGCAAGATGGTTCCTATCTTGCCGAACTCCTTCTTGAGAAGGGCTATGAAGTTCACGGCATCAAGCGCCGTGCTTCGTCCTTCAATACGCAGCGTGTCGATCACATCTATGAGGATCCGCATGTGGAAAACTCGCGTTTCCGCCTGCACTACGGGGACCTTTCGGATACCTCGAATCTGACTCGTATCATCAGCGAGATCCAGCCGGACGAAGTTTACAACTTGGGTGCGCAATCGCACGTCGCGGTCTCTTTCGAGTCTCCAGAGTACACCGCGGACGTGGATGCCATCGGCACGCTGCGCTTGCTGGAGGCGATCCGCTTCCTTGGACTGGAAAAGAAGACGCGCTTCTATCAGGCCTCTACTTCCGAACTCTACGGCTTGGTTCAGGAGATCCCGCAGAAGGAGACCACCCCTTTCCACCCGCGTTCGCCATACGCGGTCGCGAAGCTTTATGCCTACTGGATCACGGTGAACTACCGCGAAGCCTACGGCATGTATGCTTGCAATGGCATCCTCTTCAACCACGAGTCCCCGCGCCGCGGCGAGACCTTCGTGACCCGCAAGATCACGCGTGGCATCGCGAACATTGCCCAAGGTCTTGAGAAATGCCTCTTCCTCGGAAACATGGACTCCCTTCGCGACTGGGGTCACGCCAAGGACTACGTCCGCATGCAGTGGATGATGCTCCAGCAGGAGCAGCCCGAAGACTTTGTGATCGCTACCGGCAAGCAGATCTCGGTGCGCGAGTTCGTGCGCATGTCCGCGAGCGAAGCGGGAATCGAGCTCAACTTCACGGGTGAAGGCGTGGACGAATATGCCACCGTCGTTTCCGCGGATCCGGCGAAGGCTCCCGGAGTGAAAGCGGGTGACGTCATTGTCCGTGTGGATCCTCGCTACTTCCGCCCCGCGGAGGTCGAGACCCTTCTCGGCGATCCCACCAAGGCGAAGGAAAAGCTCGGCTGGGTCCCACAGATCACCGTCGAGGAAATGTGCGCGGAAATGGTCGCCGCAGACCTCGACACCGCGAAGCAACACGCCCTGTTGAAGGCTCACGGTCACCAGGTGTCCGTCGCGAAGGAGTAAGTTCGGCGAGAGGAATGCGGCATTCGGAAAGCGTGGAAACCAGCACGCTTGCTCCCGCTTCCCGAATACCCCCATCGATACCGTGAAGAAAGTCTTCGTCAGCGGTTGCTACGACATCCTCCACGCCGGGCATCTTCAGTTTTTTGAAGAAGCCAGGGCGCAGGGGGACTATCTTGTCGTTTCCTTCGCATCTGCCGAGGTGCTCTGGCATCACAAGCGGCGCAAGCCATCGATTCCCGATGACCATAAGCGCGCTCTGATCCAGAGCCTGCGCATGGTGGATGAGGTGATCGTCACCCACGGCCATGAAGAGGGCTTGGATTTCAAGGAGGACTTCCTGCGCATCCGGCCTTCGCTGCTTCTCGTCACGGAGGATGACAAGTATGGCCCGCTGAAGCGCGAACTCTGCGCAGAGGTTGGTGCCGAGTATCGCATCCTGCCGAAGACCCCGCCGAAGTTCGAGCCGGTCTCGACTTCCTCGATCGTTCGCTGGGTGCAGGCCCCGACCGAGGCGCCGCTGCGCGTGGACTTCGCCGGCGGCTGGCTTGATGTTCCTCGCTTCTCCCGCGAAGGGGAATTCGTGGTGAACTGCGCCATTTCCCCTCTCGTTTCGCTGCGCGAGTGGCCCTACGAAAAGCAGGCGGGTCTCGGTGGCAGCGGTGCCTGGGCCTTGCTCAATGGCAAGGACGGCGTGGATTCCGAGCTGGATCTCGGTGTCGGCTGGCAAGACCCGGCGGTGATCCGTGAGACGGGTCTCTGCGTGTGGCGGTCCGGTGAAAAACCGGTGCTCGATTTCAAGCGCAATGGCGATTTCCTCGCCGGACGCATGGCGGTCCTCTGGACGGCCGGCCAGCATGATACGCCCGGCGTGGTGGATCATCCGCGCGACTATGATCGCATTGCGGAGTCCGGTCGCATCGCACGTGCTGCGGTGCTTGAGGCGGACATCGCGAAGCTGGCGCAGGCAGTGTCTCTCTATCACGAGACCCAGCTTGCGGAGGGCATGAAAGCTCTTCCCGAGATCAAGGGCTCTCTTGCTTCGAAATACTGCGGCGGGGGCTATGGTGGCTATGCCGTATATCTCTTCCCGGATGATGCTTCGCGCGCGGCTGCGCTTGAAAGCGCTCCGGATCTCCGGCCCGTCGAGCCTTTCTGCCGGATCTGAGCAAGGACATGCGCACCTGCTCCGTCATCGGACTCCCGCTGGCATGTACCGACTATGCCGGTGCGGTAGCGTGGGTCCTTGGGAGGGCTGCGACCACTGAGGCCGCCTGCGCGGTCGAGGCTGCAAATACTCACGTCGCGGCCCTTGCGCGCTCGGATGCTTCCTTTGGCGAGGCGATGAGCCGCTTCGACCTGATCGTCCCGGATGGCATGCCTCTGGTGTGGTCGGTGAATGCCCGTCTTCCCGAGCAGGAGCGCCTGAAGGACCGCGTCTATGGTCCGACCTTGATGCTGGAAACCCTGAAGGCGACTGCCGGAAGGCCGGAGTTCCGCCACTTCCTCCTTGGAGGAAAGGAGTCCACGCTCATCAAGCTCGAATCTGTTTTTGCTGAACGTTTTCCGGGCGTCTCCATCGCAGGGACCTACTCGCCGCCCTTCGGCGAGTGGCCGGATGGCGAGTTCGAGAGGATCTGCGCGCTGATCCGCGATTCCGGTGCGAATCTGATCTGGGTGGGCCTCGGTTGCCCGAAGCAGGAGCGCTGGATCGCCCGGCACAAGGACCAGCTGCCTGCGGGCGTCTACTTCGGTATCGGCGCTGCCTTTGCCTTCCACGCCGGAGAGGTTTCCCAAGCTCCGGCCATCCTCCAAAAGCTGGGCCTCGAATGGGCCTATCGGATTGCGGCTGAGCCCCGGCGGTTGTTCCGGCGTTACTTTACCTACAATTCGCTTTTCGTCTGGTATACGCTTCGGGACCTCATCGGTCGCGGGGCTTGAAATTGCTTCCGGGGATTTCAGCCCTTATTGTCATCAAACAGATCGCTGCCCGCCAGTATCCCTCGCCATGTCAAACATCCACCCGCACGCCACGCTTCCCCGCCAGGACAAGGAAACCCTTCTCGGCCAGAGCGGCGTGGTCCTTTGGTTCTGCGGGCTTTCCGGCTCGGGGAAATCGACCGTGGCTGCGGGAGTCGAGCGCGTGCTGCACCAGCAGGGCCGCTTCACGATCCGGCTGGATGGCGACAATTTGAGGACCGGCTTGAATGCCAATTTGAGCTTCGGCGACGATGATCGTTTGGAAAACATCCGGCGCACCGCGGAGTTGGCAAAGATCCTCTCCCAGAATGGCGTCATCGTCCTTTGCTCGCTGATCACGCCGCGCGGCATCCACCGGGATCTCGCCCGCGGGATCATCGGTCCCGACTTCGCGGAGGTATACGTGAAGGCCAGTTATGCCGCTTGCGAGGCTCGTGACGTGAAGGGCCTGTATGCCAAGGCCGCCAAGGGCGAGGTCGCACATTTCACCGGTCGCGACAGCAGCTTCGAGGAACCCCAGCATGCGGATCTTGTGATCGATACCGAGAAGCTGAGCGTGGAGGATGCGGTGTTCGAAGTACTGGAGTTTCTTTCTTCGAGAAACGCACCGGTCTGAAGCCACGGCCGGGGACCACTGCGAGAGGTTCCGGAGAACCGGGTTTTCCGGCAGACTTCGCTCATGACCTTGCTTTCCTGCGCTTTCTGTCCACGTCTGGGCGGCGACTTTCCCGCGGCTCCGCCTGTTAATTTTCCAGTTTTAACAGGCGGAACAGGTGGAGATGAGGTCGTTTCCACCGGGCGAAAAAGTGCCTTTGTCGGATATTGAGTGGCGACTCTCCCGATCGTCCTTGGTCCTTGATGGATCGGGCCTTGAACACGCTCTGGGCCAACGGCTTTCTTCATCCCGCGGGAAACATTACCAAGTTGCTTAACTAGGTAATTATTGCTTGCTAGCCATCCGGGCGGGCCCTTTCCTCCGGCCTCCGCCGCCGAGCGGTACAGTTTCTTCCGACCACCGATCCCGTGCCCAACTACCAACTATCCCACCTCGATCAGATCGAAGCCGAGGCGATTTTCGTCCTGCGCGAAACGGCGGCCCAGTTCCAGAACCCCGGACTCCTTTTCTCCGGTGGCAAGGACTCGATCGTCATGGCGTGGATTGCCCGCAAGGCCTTCCACCCTGCCCGCATGCCTTTCCCGCTGGTGCACATCGACACGGGCCACAACTTCCCGGAAACCATCACCTACCGCGATGAATTCGCGGAGAAGATCGGTGCCCGCCTGATCGTCGGTTCGGTCCAGAAGTCGATCGATGAAGGCCGCGTGGTGGAAGAAAAGGGACCGAATGCCTCCCGCAACCGCGCCCAGACAACGACCCTGCTCGACACCGTCGCGGAGTATCAGTTTGACGCGATGCTCGGTGGTGGCCGCCGCGATGAAGAAAAGGCCCGCGCCAAGGAGCGCTTCTTCTCCCACCGCGATGACTTCGGCCAGTGGGACCCGAAGAACCAGCGCCCGGAACTCTGGAACGTCTTCAATGGCCGCAAGCACCCGGGCGAGCACTTCCGCGTCTTCCCGCTGTCCAACTTCACCGAAATGGACATCTGGATGTACATGCAGCGCGAGGGCATCGTGCTTCCAAGTCTCTACTACGCCCACACCCGCGATACCGTGACCCGCAACGGCACGATCCTCGCGGTGTCCGAATTCGTGCAGCCGCGCGAAGGTGAAACGGTGGAGAGCAAGACCATCCGCTTCCGCACGATGGGTGATGCCACCATCACCGGTGCCGTGGAGTCCACCGCCGACACCATGGAGAAGATCATCGAGGAAGTCGCCGCCGCCCGCCAAACCGAGCGTGGCAACCGCGCCGATGACAAGCGCTCCGAGACCGCCATGGAGGACCGCAAGAAGGAAGGATACTTCTAAAGAGACGGAGAACCCGAAGACATCAGGCACGCGGTCATAACCGGTGACCTGATGATTACAAATCAACTGCTCTACCAAACGACTCGCTTTCCATGGATCTTCTCCGTTTCACCACCGCCGGCTCTGTTGATGACGGCAAGTCCACTCTGATTGGACGTCTCTTATACGATTCCAAGTCGATCTTCGAGGACCAACTTGAAGCTATCGAGGAAACCTCCAAGCGCCGCGGTGACGGCCACGTGGACCTCGCCCTCTTGACCGACGGCCTCAAGGCCGAGCGCGAGCAGGGCATCACGATCGATGTCGCCTACCGCTACTTCGCCACGCCGAAGCGGAAGTTCATCATCGCGGACACTCCGGGCCACATCCAGTACACCCGGAATATGGTGACCGGTGCTTCCACCGCAAACCTCGCCATTATTCTCGTCGATGCGCGCAAGGGCGTGATCGAGCAGACCAAGCGCCACAGCTTCATCGCGAACCTCCTCCGCATCCAGCACGTGGTGGTGGCGGTGAACAAGATGGACCTCGTCGATTACTCCCAGGAAGTCTACGAGCAGATCGTGAAGGATTATCAGGAGTTCGCTTCGCGCCTCGACAACATCGTCGACATCACGCCGATCCCGATCTCCGCGCTGAATGGTGACAACGTCGTGGACAAGTCCACGAACATGCCGTGGTTCCAAGGCCCCTCGCTGCTCTATCATTTGGAGCACGTCTACGTCGGTGGCGAAGAGAACCACGTCGATGCCCGCTTCCCGGTGCAGTGGGTGATCCGCCCGCAGAGCGATGAGTGGCACGACTTCCGCGGCTATGCTGGCCGCGTGGCCGGCGGTGTCTTCAAGCCCGGGGACGAAATCTCCGTGCTGCCCTCCGGCTTCACCAGCCGCGTGAAGTCCATCCACACTGCCAATGGCAATCTTGACGAAGCTTTCGCGCCGCAGAGCGTGACGCTCACGTTGACCGACGAGATCGATATCTCGCGCGGTGACATGATCGTGAAGAAGAATAATCCGCCGACCATCTCCCAGGATATCGAGGCGATGATCTGCTGGTTCTCCAACAAGCCGATGGCCTCCCGTGCGAAGCTCTTGCTCCGCCACACCTCGCGCGAAATGCAGGCGATCGTCAGCGAGGTGAAATACCTCGTGGACATCAATACGCTGCACAAGATCGAGGGTGCCGGAACCTTTGCGATGAACGACATCGGCCGCATCAGCCTGCGCACCGCGCAGCCAGTGATCCATGATTCCTATCGCCGCAATCGCCAGACCGGCTCCTTCATCCTGATCGACCCCGGCTCGAATGAGACCGTGGCAGCAGGCATGATCATCTGAGGATCGCATCCTTTCGCCGCGTCCACGGCTTCATCACCCCATGTCCCTTTCACGCCAGGTACAACGCTGGATCAAGGGCATCGCCTACCATTGTGGCTTCAGCCTCCGCCGGCTCCGGTCGGCGAAGGCGAATGTCTCCACCGGCGGCGACTTCGCCGGCAAGGTGAGGCCGCTGCTGCACAAGGTGGATCCCTATCAGGGCTTCGATTGGCAATCATTGCCGGATGACCGCTCGGGCTGGGGTTCGGATTCCACGGCCTTTGGTGAATTGGTGGCGGCGATCAAGCCGCGCCGGATCATCGAGGTCGGCACTTGGAAAGGTGGCTCCGCGCTGACCCTTGCCGAGGCTCTCGAAAAGCAGGGTCTGGATGCCGAGATCATCTGCGTCGATACTTGGCTTGGTGCCTTGGAGATGTGGACGGACCAGGAAGATGCCGGACGCTTCGGCTCACTCGCTCTGAAGCACGGTTATCCGACCCTCTACTACCAGTTCCTCGCGAATGTCTGCCGCGCCGGACAGCAAACGCGGATTACTCCTTTCCCGATTCCTTCCGTCACGGCGGCGCAGTGGTTCTCCCTGCGCGACGTGCGGGCGGATCTGATCTACATCGACGGCAGCCATGAGGAGGATGATGTCTATCAGGACCTTGTCTCCTATTGGGACCTGGTGAGGCCCGGCGGCGTGCTCTTCGGCGATGATTGGTCTTGGGATGGCGTCCGGCTTGCGGTCGAACGCTTCGCCCGGGAAAACAGTCTCCCGATCACCCATCGCCACGACAAATGGGAGCTGAAGCGTCCGGCCTGACTCCGATGTTGGTCTTCGTCCACATTCCGAAAACGGCGGGGACCACGCTTCACAAGGTCATTTCCCATCAGTACCGGCGGAAGGATATCCTGATCCGGCATGATTCGGATGGCCCGGTGAGTGAGACCTTGGCCGGGCGCTCCGGGGATCTTCCCGAGGTCGTGATGGGTCACTACAGCGTGGGACTGCATCGCCATGTGCCCGGCGTGCGCTACATCACCTGCCTGCGCGAGCCGGTTTCCCGGTTGATCTCTCACTACCACTACGCCCACGGATTTTCCGGCCACTACCTCCATGAGGCCATCCACCGGGACAAGCTCGACCTCGGGGCATACGTCTGCAGCGGATTGGCAGGGGAGCTCTCCAACGGCATGACCCGGATGCTCGCCGGACTCGAGAATGTGGAGCAGCCCGTGATCGGCCAAGCAGAGTTGGAGCAAGCTAAGGAAAATTTGGCGGACTACTTCGATGCGGTCCTTTTTAACGACTCCTTTGATGAGGACTTGCTGCTCTTGGCCTCACGCATGGGCTGGTCGACTCCTTACTATCTTCGCCGGAAGGTCGGAAGTTATCCTGCTTCGGCGGGCAAGCCGGACGCCGGAACCCGGAAGTTGATTGAGGATCGGAATGAAATCGATCTGCAGCTCTATCATTGGGCTAAGCATCGATTTCGGGGTGTTGCCGCGGCGGAGCCGGATCTGGCGGCCCGGACGGCTGCCTTCCGGTCGCGAAATCGCGGGATTGGCAAGCTCGTCTTTCTCGCAAGGGAGCTCCGGCGTCGCTTGGAGGATTGAGGGACGTCCTTCCAAAGGCACCCTGACAAAAACGATTCTAAGGAAGTTCTGAACCAAAGGCACTTACGATTTGTTCATTTTTAATTGAACAAATGGCGAGGGAAAAGCTATGGAGTGGTCCAACGAAAGCTGGAGCTGCCCGATGCGCCTCATTCGTTCAGATTCCTTAGGCTTCCTCACCTGCCTGATCGGCGTGTGACCAAGGGCGGCAGCTTGTCGCGATTCTGCCGCTGATTTTACGCTTCTATTGCCCGTCTTGCGCGGATGAAATTCCGCGCTGCCACATCGGCAGCCTGTTCGCCATGGAATCAAGTCAGATCAAGGCCCTGTTCATCATCGTCATCGCGTCGCTTTTCGCGGTGTACCTCGGGGTAGCAGCGGCAACAGCCCAGTTCGAAGCGATTGCTTGGGTCAGCGGTTTCATGGGCTTGGCCATGATCCTTGCCCTCGGGCGGAATGTCTGGCTGCTGATCCCTGCGGCGCTTTCGATGGAGGGCTCGATCAATGCATTGCCGGGCTCCCCGCCGGTATGGGCCTTGGCTGCGGCGATCACGGGCACGATGTATGTCGCCCGCTTTGCGATGCGGCGCCCGGATTTCAACCTGAAGCTCGACCTGATCGACTTCGCCATCCTTCTCCAGCTGATTGTCATCGCCCAGGCCTACACCCGGAACCCCACCGGCCTTCTTCTGCTCGGGGGAGCCAAAGCGGGTGGCAAGGCCTACTTTATTTTCGCGGCGGCCTTCTTGGCTTATATCTGCATCGCCGTCACGAAGCCGCGGGAGAAAAGCCTGCGCTGGGTGGTGGGACTGATGGTCGTGGTGGCCGTTGGCGACGGCCTGATTTCGACGATTTCTGACTGGTCCGCTTCTTTCTCAGCCTTGGTTCTGCCGTTCTACTCGAACGTTAACTTTGTCACGGCGATCAGCGGATCTGCCGGTGCAGACCTTGACGTCCTTCGTGGTGGTGGTGGCTTCTTCGTGCTCGGGCAGGCTTTGGTTTTACCCTGCTTCTGCTTGGTCCGGCCGATCAGTTGCCTGAATCCGCTCCGGCCCTTCCTCTTTGTTACGGTTTGTGTTGGCTGCCTTCTGGTGCTGCTCAGCGGCTTCCGAAGCGGTGCCGCCTATCTGGCCGTCGTTTTCGTGGTATCCGCCTTGATCCGGCGCAAGCCGATCGATGCGGTCATCGTGAGCCTTCTCGGCACACTGGCGCTCGTCCTTGTCCTCATCTCGGGGAAGGTTCGCTCCCTGCCGTTCGGGGTGCAGCGGGTGCTTTCCGTCCTGCCGGTTGATGTGAGTTCCGCGGCCCGTGCGGACGCGGAAAACAGTACCGAATGGCGTATCGAAATGTGGAAGCTCGCCCTTACCACCGACCGCTACATCCAGAACAAGACTTTGGGCGATGGTTTCGGCTTCAGCGCTGCGGAAATGAAGGCCGTGCTCGACGCAGCCCAAGGCCACAGCGACTTCGGAAGCTCGCAGGATCAGATGCTTGCCCAAGGAAGTTACCATGGCTTCCACGTTGAGACGATCCGTTTCACCGGGGTGGTGGGTTTGCTGGCGGCCTTGTTCCTGATGATCGTGGCCTTCCGGAAGGCGATGCAACTGATCCGCTTTTATCGAGGGACCCCGATGTTCCCGGCGGTCGCTTTCATTTGTATTCCCTTCGTCATCTATCCTCTCTGGTCGATGCTTGTGTTCGGCTCCTACCGTTCCGAGTTTCCCCAGTTCATCGTCACCGTGGGTCTGCTGAAATGGCTGGATAACCTGCGGCTTTCCCAAATCGCCGCGCGGGCGACAGCGCCTGCGGAGGAGCCGGTACCCGCGACTCCGCGGAGGGGACGCTTGCCGGTTCCTGCATACGCCGTGTCCGGGGGACGGCAGGCCTAGCCGGATTGGAATTGGAGAGCAGGTCCTTTGACCTGATTGCGTATACTTGGGTGGTTTACCGGAAGCGGTACGTCCATGATTCTTGCGATTTTCCAGCGGCTCCGTAGTTCTCCTACGGGGCTCACAGCGCTTACCGGTTACGCCGCGATGCTTAGCACGCTGGTGGTGGGCCTGTTTTCAGTGCCCTTGGCCCTGCATTTCCTCACCAATGAGGAATTCGGCCTGTGGAGCGTGGTGGGACAGTCCTTGGGTTATCTCCTGCTCTTGGACTTTGGCGTTTCTTGGTCGGCAAGCCGGATGCTTGTCGCTCCCCTGCGCGAAGGGAATCTGGAGGAGTTGGAGTCCTGGTGGACTGTCATCGTTACCGTTCTTTGTTTCCAGGGCCTGCTCGTCGCCGGTCTCGGCTTCGCCGCGACCGATTATATCATCAATTTCTTCAAGCTTTCCAAGGAGCTGATTCCTGCCGCCGAGATCCTTTGGGGAGGGATGATCCTCATCAATGCGATCCAATTGCCCTTCCGCGCCTATACCGGGATCCTCTACTGCCAGGATCGTTGGTATGTGATGCATCTGATTTCGATCCTCACCTCGTGGATCAATCTGATCGCCTTTGCCGCACTGTTGCTGGCAGGCTACCGGACCTCCGCCTATTTGGTGGCGAGCGGCCTTTCGATCGCTGCCAACTCTCTCTTGATGCGCCACATGGTCAGGAAGAGTGGCACAAGGCTGCGGCTGAGCCGCCGGGCCTTCGATTTTGACAAGCTGCGGGTCCTGTTCCGCTACAGCAGCGGCCTCTTCCTCCTCGCCTTGGCGGCGCAGATCACATTCATGACCCAGTCGATCATCATCGGCAAGGTGGTGGGCTTGGGAGCGGTGGCGGCCTTTGTCGTGAGCTCGAAGTCACTCGCTGTGGTCATGCAGCTCGTGAAGCGGGCCTTCGAGTCCTTCAGTCCCCGCTGGATGCAGCTCTATGTGAGCGGCGACAAGCAGGAGATCTGGAATCAATGGCGGCGTCTGATGGCCTGGCTCCTGCCTGCGGGCATGATGGGGGCGCTCGGCATTCTGATCTTCAATCGCTCTTTCTCGATGCTATATGGCGGCGCCGAGAACCATGTGAGCCGGCTCTTCGACTTGCTTTTGGCGGGAGGCTTGGTCGCGCAGGTGTTCATCAATTTCACCTCCTTCGTGTTTCCGATTTCAGCGAGGATCAAGGGATGGTGCCTCGCCGGCCTGGGGGATGCCGTCCTTCAAGTCGTCTTCGGAATTCTCTTCACCCGTTGGTATGGAAGTGCCGGCCTGCTGGTCGGTACCTTGCTCGGCCCATTGCTCGTTTCCGTGCCCTACCTATTGCTGAAGGCTCCGGGCGAGCTTGGCATTTCCCGGCGCGCGATGGCAGGCGAAGTCGTCCGGCCTTACGCGCTGACCTTTGCAGCTTTGATCGCGTGTTTCTTCATTCTCAATACACCCGCGGCGACTCCCGCCGGCTGGTGGCCCAGCAACATCGAATTCCTTCTTGGCTTTGGCTTGGCCGCGCTCGGTGTCATCTGGTTCTGCAAGTTCCGTGTCCTCTTTTCCGGAGCGAAGCGCGTCGAAATATGAGTTCGCAGAGCAATCGTGCGGGCATCGCCCTCTTCCTTGAATACCCGCTTGCGGACCGTGGAGGAGTGAGCGTCTTGGTCGAGGAGCTGATCCTTGCTTTCGGGGAGGAGTTCGCCGTGTGGCTTATCAGCCCTGATTCGAGCGAGGATGTGCTGAAATCGCCGGTCGGACACCTGCTTGAAGGACATGTGCGCTTTGTGCTGACGCATTTGCCGCCTTCGGGTCGCTACGATGAACTCGCCAGCAGCCTGGTGGAGAAGCTCAAGGAAGCGGGCATCAAGCTGGTCCATTTTCACTGCGGAGGTACCTTCGGCTGGGGAAACCGTTGGCCCGGCCGCTCGATGCCGCGAGCCTTCTCACGTGCCGGGCTGAAAACCGTGTGGACAAATCATCTGACCGAGCCAGCGGCAAAGGCCTTCGCGGCACGCGGCAGGTCGAAGCGTTTGTCCGGAGCACTTGGTCCCGTAGGCCGTCTGGGGAAGATTCTTCAAACTCGCGCGGTGGACACGGAGATAGCCGTCTCCGAACATGATCGCGATTACCTGCAGGCGCATTATCCCGCAGGCCGAGCCTTGAAGCGGATTTATCACTCCCGTTTGCGGGAAAGCATTCTCGCATCGACGTCAATTCGTGAGCCTCTGATCCTGGCGGTCGGCCATATCGCGTTCCGGAAGGGACAGCACTTTCTGGTGCGCGCCTTCCTTGAAATCGCCGCAAGTGTTCCGGACTGGAGACTTGAGATCGCCGGACACGACGGAGGAGATGGTTGCTGGCAGGAAATCCAATCCCTCTGTGCGAGCCATCCGCAAGGTTCCCGAGTGAACCTCCTCGGGGCGCATTCGCGGCCTTCCGATCTCATGAGCCGTGCCTCCATCTTCGTGCAGCCATCGCTGGAGGAAGCCCTTGGGCTCGCTGTGCAGGAGGCCATCTTCCTTGGCTGCCCGGCCATCGGCACCAGGGTAGGAGGGATTCCGGAAGTCATCGACGAAGGGATTACCGGCCTCCTCGTCGAACCGGGTAGCGCGGAGGCAATCGCCGCCGCACTCACGCGCCTGATTTCCGATTCGGGATTGCGGCAAGAGTTTGGCGCACGCGGTCGCGAGGCAATCCTGAGAAAGGGGATGACCGCGCCACGCATGGCCGATGCTCACCGTAGCCTTTACCTCGAACTTCTCGCGTGACGATGACCACAACCGTTTCATCGCCGATAGTTGCTGCGCAGGCTCCATTACGGGAGGCTGTCCCGGGCACCATGGGCAAGTTCATCGTCGCCGCCCCCGAGCGTGTGAATTACTACGAGGACTATGCCCGGGTCCTCGCGAAGATAGATTCGCTTTACGGCTATTTCACCGGTAACCGCCGGGGCAGCAAAGGCATTCCCGGCGAACTGACTTATCTCAATCCGCTGTTCGGGCTTTTCATCAATGGAACGCGCCGCGTGCTGCCGGGATACACGGCGGAATGGCTGCGTGCTGCGATCCACCCGCTCTTTGACCGCTGGGTAAGCATTGACGTGCAGCCCGGGAACCACGTGCTCTCCAGCTACGGCTACACGACCCGCTGCTTCAAGAAGGCGCGTGCCCAAGGTGGCAAGGCGTTTCTGGAAGCGGGGAATTCCCACCCGGAGAATTTCTGGAATACGGTGATGGAAGAGCACCGCCGCTGGAAAGTACGGCGCTTGCCGTACCCGCCGAACTGGAACCGCCAGGGCCGCCGGATGATCGAGCATGTCGACTACGTTCTGGCCCCCAGCAAATACGTTGCCCAATCTTTCCTGGATCGCGGATTCGCCGCCGAGCAGATCATCCATTCGCCCTTTGCGATCAATCTCGATCTCTTCAGGCCCAAGGATGCCGCCCTGCCGCCTTCTTCTCCCATCCGTGTGGTATGCTCCGGCAGCGTTTCACTGAGGAAAGGCTTTCCGTATCTCCTCGAAGCCGTCCGGATCATCCGCAAGACTCACGACGTGGTGCTGGTGTTGACCGATCAGGTGGAGAGCAGCATGAAGCACATCCTGCCGAAGTTCGCGGACGTGCCCATCGAGTGGTCGCCTCCCAAGCCACATGCCGAGCTCGCGGAGCATCTCCGCGGCTGCCACGTCTTTGCCCTGCTTTCCTTGGAGGAAGGATTCGCGCGCACGGCAGCCGAGGCATTGGCCTGCGGACTTCCCGCCGTGCTCACATTCAACACCGGCTCTGCCGACTGCATCGAGCCGGGTGTGAATGGTGAGATCGTGCCGGTCCGCGATCCCCAGGCCGCCGCCGAGGCCATCCTGAGGTGCCATGAGCGCCAGTTGGAAAAGGGCAGGCCGGATGTGGGGAATCTCCACGACTATCTTTCATTCGAACGCTTCGAAGCCCGCTTCCTTGATGGGCTTCGCCGCATCGGTCTCCTCGAACATTGATTTCATGAAACAGGCCATCTGGGACTTTCTCTACCGGTTCTTTCCCGGTCACGGACATCATCTGGTGCCGAGCGCCGGGCTGTACGATTGGCAACAAAACCCGGAGATCGGTACGGGATCGGTGGTTACCGATGGCCCTGAAACAAAAGACAGCCGTCTACAGCCGGATAGTCCCCGCCTTGCCGAACTGCGGAAACGCTACGCCGAGTTCGACAAGCAGGCCACAACCCCGCTGGTCTGGAGTCCCGGTCGTGTCACGGCGGAAGAACTCCGCGGGTTCCGTGGTGCCGACATTTACGTCTGGCAATCGGGCGGGCTGAACTACGGCCTCATGGCCCACGCCTTGGCCTATCACTACCTCCGGTCACACGATGAACTGGGGTTGCTGGATCGCATGGATGATGACGCCGCCTTCGCCGTGCGCCGGTTCGATGTGGACGGGCGCAAGGTCTCTCGCGATCTGCTCGATTCCATCCTGGAGATCAATTTCATCGAACGCGAACTCGGGCTCTCGAAGAAGCCGGGATTCAATGTCCTCGATATCGGCGCCGGTTACGGACGCCTGGCCCATCGTATGGTGCAGGCCATGCCGATGCTCGGGAAGCATCTCTGCACCGACGCCGTCCCGGAATCGACCTTCATCTGCCAGCACTACCTCGGCCACCGGGGCGTCACCGACAAGGCGCAGGTGGTCCCGCTTGATGAGATCGAGCGTACGCTTGCTGCTACACCGGTCGACCTCGCGGTGAATATCCACAGCTTCTCCGAGTGCAGCTTGGAGGCGATCGATTGGTGGGCGAAGTTGCTCGCGTCAAACCGCGTGCCTTGGCTCTTGGTTTGCCCGAATGCCAAGCACGATGCCGGCCGCCATCTTGGCGTTGAGGACGGCCGCGGCTTCAAGGGCGAGATCGAGAAGCACGGCTATCGCTTGGTGAAGATGTCGCCGAAGTATGAGGACCCCGTGATCCAGGCCTATGGTCTCGACCCAAGCTACTTCCACTTGTTCCAGCTCCAGTAAGAACCCGCGCCAGCCCTTTCCTTTTGATTTGAGATGAGTTCTCCATCCAACCCTGTCCAAGCCCGGTTTCCGGAAAATGACGTGCCGGCACCGCTGCCGGAGCCGGGCATCGTCCATCTCTTCCGCTCCTTGTTCCGCCTCACAGGCCGCAAGCGGTCGGTGGACTTCTTCCTCACGCCGATGCTGGAGCATCGCAATTACCTGCCGGTAGCCGCAGCGGAAGAAGTCATCCCCGGATTCGGCGAATCCCTCGTTACCTTGCGCGATTTGCCGCGGGGCCTGTGGGCCACGCCGCTGGTGGATACCCTCACCGTCGTCAAGGCTGCGAAAGGATTCCAATCGAAGCGCATTCTCGAGATCGGCAGCTACAAGGGCTCAACCGCCCGATTGCTTGCCGAGAATACTCCGGACGATACCCGGATCTGGACCCTTGATCAGGATCCGGAGCATGGCTCGGCTTATCGCGGCACGCCGCTGGAATCCCGCATCCACCGCGTGGTCGGAAAGGCCGACTATGAGCTGCTGAAGGAGCATGGCACCTTCGACCTGATCTTCGTGGATGCCGACCACGACTATGAATCGGCCTATCGCCACAGCGTCACCGCGCTGAATCTCCTGGCACCCGGCGGCGTCATCCTTTGGCACGATTACCAGAACAAGGACTACCTCCATGGCGGCTGCGGCGTGCCGGAGGCTCTCGATGCCGTGACCCGCAAGCTCGGGCGCTCCTTGGTTTCGATCGAAGGCACCATGGTGGCGATTTACTCGGAGCACGCCGGATGGGAGACCTCGAAGATCAAGCAATCCTCCGGCAAGGAAGGTACCATCGATCCTTGGAGCGACACCAAGATCCGCGGACTCTGAATGCAGCCTGCGCAGTCAACATCCGCTCTCCCCTCCGCGGGAGGTTTTCCATCCCTGCAGGGAGGAAAAATTCCCGCCCTGAATGGCTGGCGAGCGGTCTGCATCTCGCTGGTCTTGCTTCATCACTCGAAGTGGGTTCCCGGTGGTCCGGATTTCAACATCACCGGCTTTGGCGGTTTGGGTGTCCGCTTCTTTTTCGTCATCAGCGGTTTTCTGATTACCGTGCTCATGCTTCGCGAGGTCGCGACGAAAGGGCACCTGGAAGTCGGAGCCTTCTTCAAGCGCCGCTGCCTGCGCATCCTCCCGGTCTACTATGCCTTCCTCGCAGCCGTTTTTCTCCTGCAACTAGGAACACCGTACGAGCTCTCCCTCCAGGAGTGGATCGGAAACCTGACCTTCACGAAAAACTACTTCGGTAGCGACTGGACCACCGGGCATCTGTGGAGCCTGGCTGTTGAACAGCAGTTCTATCTTCTCTGGCCTTTTGCGTTTCGTGCCTTGGCCCCTTTGGCTTCGCCGCGCCGCGCCTTGGCATGGCTCTCCCTCCCGATGCTGCTTTGCCCGGTGCTGTGGGCTATCGGGTCGATCACCGGGATCAAAGGCCCCCTCAATCTGGGCTCCTTCTTCATCAATGCAGATGCGCTTGCCACCGGCTGTGCCCTCGCGGTGCTGCTCTGGCATTGGGGAGACAAGGTGAGTGCGTGGTTCGCCAGGAAGAGCGTATTCCTTCTGATGGCGGGCACCTTCGCCGTGGCCGCCAGCCTCTGGCTCGCACCACAACTGCGCGGCGTCCTTTTCGCGCTCACCTTCACGTTTCCTACCCTTCAGAACCTCGGCTTGGCACTGTTGTTGGCGCTTTCCATCCAGGCGGGCCGCAGCCGCCTGCTGGCGTGGCTTGACTGGTCATGGATCGCCTTCATCGGTACCGTATCCTACTCGCTCTACATGTGGCAGCAGATCTTCTGCACCAAGCCTGAGGTCTTCGGAGCTTCTCCAGCATGGTGGAACTCTTTCCCTCTGTGGGTCGTGGCGGCCTTCCTTGCTGCTCTCGCTTCCTATTATCTGGTCGAGCGCCCCTTCCTCCGCATGAAACGCCGGCACACCTCCTCCCCGGTGGAGTCCCTGCGTACCGATGAGATTCCTGCATGCCCGGGCGAAAAATGAGCGGTCGGAAAAAAATCGCCATCCTCGCCGATTCTCCGGTCGATGCCTTGCGAGCTGGAGCCCAAGGCCGCGGAGCTGGACAGGGGGCCACCTGGCTACCGCCGCTGGCCGAGGCCTTTGCCGCATATCAGGATCTGGAGATCACTTGGGTAGCCCTGGAGCAGGGCCTTCCTGTCAGGATCGACGAGATTCATCACGGCCAGCGTTTCATCGCTCTGCCTCACATCAAGAAGACCTACGACACCCTCCTAAACTATCTGCCGGCCCGGCTCCGGCTGAAGAACGAGATCCGTAAGATCCAGCCCCATGTGGTCCACGTGTGGGGCTCCGAGCATTACTATCCGAGCATCCTGTCCGGCTTGGGCATTCCCTCCGTTTATTCGATCCAGGGAAACATGACCCACTACGCAAAGCTGGGCACTTTGCCGGACAATTGGTATTGGCGCAAGCAGTGGCGCTACGAAGGTCGCTGGATTCCGCATGCCACGGTGGTCGCCTGCGAATCGCCGTGGTCCAGAGAGATCGCCTTGGAAAATTGGCCGGAGATCGATGCGAGGAATATCGAATGGGGCGTTCATCCGTCCTTCTACGACATCAAATGGCAGCCGGAGATGGAGCGGCCCTACGTTCTCCACTGCGGTTCGATCGATTGGCGCAAGGGGATTGATGTGTTGTTCGATGCCCTGGCACTTCTTCCCGATCGCAATTGGGGCATTCGCTTTGCCGGGGAAGGACCTCTGCGCAGCGAAATGGAGGCCCGGGGTTTAGCCGGTGTGGAATGGTTGGGCAATTTGAAGTGGGATGAACTGAAGCGGCAGATGGCCGGAGCATCCGCGCTTGTCGTTCCCACTAGGGCCGACACGGGGCCCTCCGTCGTAAAGGAGGCCCGCGTCATCGGTCTGCCGGTGATCGGCTCTTGTCACGGTGGCCTGCGTGATTACATCCAGCCCGGCGTGAATGGTCTGCACGTCGACCCCTTGGAAGCCGCCTCTTTAGCCAAGGTGATGGATGGTCTGATGTCGGACCCCGCGATGATTCTTTCACTCGGGAGCGGGCGGCATCAGCAGGATCGCGACTACTTCCGACCGGAGCGCGCGGCGCGTTCCTTCCACGATCTCTACCTCGAACTCGCGAATGAGTCTCGGTGATCTGAAAGTGAAGCTGATCAGTCTCCAGGCACCCTTGTGGCGTGCATGGGCGAGGCTCTGCCGTGCCGAGGTGGCAAGCGACGTCTCCATCATGGGACGCCCGCATTTCCGGATCGCGAAGGGCGCGAGGGTGATTCTCTCGCGGGGCGTGACGCTCTTCGGCATCAAGCAGATGAATCCTCTCATCGGTAGCGGTCGCAGTACCTTCTGGGCCATCGCACCGGGTGCCCTGATCGAGCTTGGAAAGGACGTCGGGGGCAGTAGCCCCTGCCTCTGCGCGGCCCTGCGAATCCGGATTGGAGAGGGCACGATCCTCGGGGCGGACTGCCTCATTGTGGACAATGACTTCCACCTTCCTGGCGAAGGATGGAAGTGGGGTTTCAATCCGGTGGAGACCGCTCGTCCGGTTGAGATCGGCCGTGGCTGTTTTATTGGCGCGCGCTCCATCGTTCTCAAAGGCGTCACCATTGGTGACGGTGCGGTGGTAGGTGCCGGCGCAGTCGTCACCTCGGATGTGCCGGCTTTCCACATGGCCACGGGAAATCCGGCGGTCGTGCGACCCCTCTCTGCCAAGTGGCGGAGAGACGACGTGGATCCTTCCGCCCCCGCTTCGTGAACCAGCCGCGCTTGCGAATCTGGTCGATGATCCCATTTCCCTTGCCGAGGCCGGCGATGCCATCAGGACAGCCGGCCATTCCTTTTCATTCTAGCTGATCGCTTTCGAGGTGGAGTCTGCTTCTTGGATCGTCATCCCCGTTCACAACCGCAAGACCACGACCCGCGCGTGCCTTGATCGATTGCGGATGCAGGGGATCTTTGACCGCACCATCGTGTGCGTGGTGGATGACGGCTGTACGGACGGCACGCGGGAGATGCTTGAATCCGGGTTTCCGGAGGTGCGCCGCGTGGAGGGAAATGGCCATCTCTTTTGGGGTGGTGGCATTCTGGAGGGAATGAAGGTAGCCCACCCCGCGGGGGCGGATGTCATCGTCTGGTTGAATGACGATTGCCTGCCTGCGGCCGGAGCGATTGATCATCTGATCGCCCGCGTCCGGGAGACCAAGGGCATCTGCGGCGGCGTCTGCCGCGATCCGGAGAATCCGGAGGTCGTGACTTACAGCGGCAGCAGGGTGGGACACGATGACATGATCTCCCCGGAACCCGGAGAGTACCTGCAGGTGGACATGATCAACGGGAATCTCGTTGCGGTTCACCGGGAGGTCGTGGATCGCATCGGTTTCCCGCCTGGACTAGAGCTTCCGCACTACGGGGGGGATTCCGTTTATGCGCTGCGTGCCGCCCGCGCCGGGATTTCCTGCGAGGTCTCCGGAGACGCCATGGCCACCAATCCGCCGAATCCATACTTCGACCGCTTCGGAAAGACCAAGCCCGCCTGGTGGCTTCTCAAGGAACCCTTCCGTACGGGATCGATCCTCTATTGGCCGACTTATTGGCGATTCCTTCGTGAAGCTTTCGGATGGCGCGCCTACGTTCGTTGGCCTGCTTACTTCATCCGCTTGGTGCGCCAACTCGTTGCCGCCCTCGGGCGCCAGCTTTCCGCGCAGTGATAGACTGAAATTCCCCGAGCGTTTTCACCTCATGCCTTTCTCCAGATATGGATTTCTCCGGCTCGCCGTCTGTGTGCCGGAAGTCGAAGTAGCCGCCGTTGAGGCGAATACGAGGCACACGATCGCCGCACTCGAAAAGGCGGCGGCCGCCGGCGCGCAGCTGGCCGTTTTCCCGGAGCTGGGCATCACCGGCTACTCCTGTGCCGACCTCTTCTACCAGAAGCGGCTTCTGGATGCGGCGGAGCAGGCCGTGAAGGATGTGGCGGATGCCTGCGGTCGTCTCGGCATTGCCGCGGTCGTGGGCCTGCCGGCGAGAAACAAGGATCGCCTCTACAATGTCGCAGCGGTGATCGGGGCGAACGGCAAGCTTGCGGGGATGGTCGTGAAAACGCACCTGCCGACGAATCACGAATTCTATGAGCGGCGGTGGTTCGCCACGGCCTTCGATCTCCCGGATGGCGGGGAGATCTCCTTCCTTGGAGGCACCGTCCCTTTCGGAGCCGATCTTTTGTTCCCGGTCGAGGAATGGCCCGATTGTGTCCTCGGCGTGGAAATCTGCGAGGATCTCTGGTCCGTCATTCCACCTAGCAGCTCCCAGGCCGTGGCCGGGGCGAACGTGCTGCTGAATCTTTCCGCGAGCAATGAGCTGTTGGGCAAGGTGGGTTACCGGCGCGACCTTGTCCGCCAGCAATCGGCGCGCTGCCTTGCTGCCTATGCCTACTGCTCGGCCGGGCCGGGTGAGTCCACGACGGACATCGTTTATTCCGGCCATTCGCTCATCTGCGAAAACGGCGGCCTGCTGGCGGAGACGGAGCGCCTGAGCTTCGATGTTCAGGTGGCGGTGGCCGATATCGATGTCGGCAAGCTTCATCACGAGCGACTGGTGAGCAGCAGCTACCGGGAAAGCACCACACGTTCCTTCCGGCGTGTCGAACTTCACCTGAAGCCGTGGAGGGAAAAGGGCGGCTTACTTCGTCGCGTGGACCCGCGGCCCTTTGTTCCGGCTGATCCGCAGCGCCGCACGGAACACTGCGAGGAGATTTTCCGTATCCAGACGGTGGGCCTTGCCAAGCGTCTCCGGCACACGAAGTGCAAGGGGATCGTCCTTGGGCTTTCCGGTGGACTTGATTCCACGCTCGCCGCGTTGGTTGCCGTTCGTGCCTTCGATCTGGTGGGTATGGATCGCAAGCAGATCGTAGCGATCACCATGCCGGGCATGGGTACCACCGATCGGACGCGCGATAACAGTGTGGTGCTGGCGGAAATGTTGGGCCTGACCTTGCGCGAGATCGTCATCCGCGAGGCGGTGGAAGTTCACTTCCGCGACATCGGCCATCCGCCGGACCTGCACGATGTCACTTTCGAAAATTCGCAAGCTCGCGAACGAACCCAGATCCTTATGGATGTGGCGAACCAGATCGGCGGCTTCGTTCTTGGCACTGGAGACCTTTCGGAGCTGGCGCTGGGATGGTGCACCTTCAATGGCGACCACATGTCGATGTATCACGCGAATGCCGGGGTTCCGAAAACCCTTGTACGTCACCTCGTCGAATGGTGTGCCGAGGAGGTTTTCCGCGGACCGGAAGCGGCTGTTTTGCATGATATCGCGGCCACGCCGATCAGCCCCGAGCTCCTGCCCCCGGACAAGGAAGGGAAGATCGTCCAGCAGACCGAGGAAGTGGTGGGGCCCTATTCCTTGCACGACTTCTTCCTCTTCCAATTCGTTCGCCTCGGCTTCCCTCCGGACAAGATTCGGTATCTGGCGGAGATCGCCTTCGATGGCGAATACTCGCCGGAAGTGATCGCGAAGTGGCTGGATGTCTTTATCCGGCGGTTCTTCTCACAACAATTCAAGCGGAACGCGATGCCTGACGGCCCGAAGGTCGGCTCGGTCGCGCTCTCGCCTCGGGGGGATTGGCGGATGCCGAGCGACTCGGTTTCCCAGTCCTGGCTCGATTGACCGGCATCCGGATTGCATCATGTCTCAGAACGCACAGGTGACTTGCGTCTTCATCACGGGCTCCTTGCAGCCCTATGCGATTGATTTCTATCGCGGGCTTGAGCGCGCCGCAAAGGCAGCGGGCTGGCGTTTGCTCATTCTCGTGGGCAGCCGTTCCACCTATCGGCCGTGGAGCAAGTTGAGCGTCTCCGAGGAAGATCCCTTGTTCCAATTCATTCCGGGAACGCCCGCGCCGGATTGGGTCCAGCGCCTCCTTGGCTCCTCAGCCCGGGATAAAATTCTTTTGCCCGGTGGTTCGGGTGTCATCGACCTGCTGGAGGAACTGAAGCCGGACATCGTTATCCTAAACGAAAGAAATCCCCTTAATCTGAGGGCTGCCTGGTGGGCCCGGGGTGAGCGGATTCCCTGCGTGCTTGCCACGGACATCGGCCAGTCTCCGCCGCCGCATGCCGTGACCCGGTTCCACGTGATTTATCACCGGCTCGTCCGCGGGCTTTTCGACGGGGCCATCGCGAAGACCAAAGATGCCGAAACCGCCTTCGTGAAGGACGGTGCGCCTGCCTCGGTGCTGGCTCCTCATGGCATCGATACCGATCGTTTTCCCAACGGTTCCCCGGATGCCAAGGTGAAGCCATTTCAATTCGTTTTCGTTGGCGCTCTGGATGCATCCAAGGGGCTGGATGTCTTGGTCGAAGCGGGACGCTTGCTACATTCGAAGGGCTACGATTTCGTGATCCGGCTGGTGGGCACAGGCTCATGGACTCTCCCGGAGCAGGATGCGGGCGCTTCCTGGATTTCCTTTGCGGGTTTCCAAGAGGGGGAATCCCTCTTGAAGGAGTATCAAGCTTCATCCGCATTCATCCTTCCCAGCTTGGGCGATACCTATGGAGTGGTCGTCCACGAGGCCGCTTCTTGCGGCCTTCCCTTGATCGTAACCACCGCCTCCGGCGCCAGCTGGACCTTGGTGGTGGAGGGGGAAAGCGGCTTCCGGGTTGAGCCGAAGGATGCGGCTTCGCTGGCGGAGCGGATGGCAATCTTGTTAGATGACCCGGAACTCTGTGCCAGGCTGGGACAGGGTGCACGGAAACAAGCACTTCATTGGTGCACCCGGCGCTCGGGCGAGCGGGTGGTGGACTGGCTGCGGCAGTTGCTCCCCGCGAATCCGCCAGCTTGAACGTATCGGAAAATTTCAAAGACTCTTATGACGAATTTATCCCAAGTCTCAGATTCGGAACAACGCGTCCTGATTGTTGGGGCCGGCTTTTCCGGAGCCGTCCTCGCCCGGCAACTCGCCGAACTCGCGAACATCAAAAGCCTCGTTATCGACTCCCGCGAGCACATCGCGGGCAATTGTCATACCGAGCGGGATGCCGAAACCGGCATCATGATTCACCGCTACGGTCCCCATATTTTCCACACCAATCGCGCCGATGTCTGGGACTATGTGAACCGCTTTGGCGACTTCCGCCCCTTCGTCAATCGCGTCAAGGCCACCATCGACCAAGGCGTCTTTTCACTGCCGGTCAATCTTCACACGATCAACCAGTTCTTTGGCACCAATCTTTCCCCTGCCGAAGCGCGCGAGTTCATCGAACAGAAAGCGGATACCTCCATTACGGAACCTGCGAACTTCGAGGAGCAGGCACTCAAGTTCATCGGCCGCGAGCTCTACGAGGCCTTTTTCCAAGGCTACACGAAGAAGCAATGGGGTTGCGATCCCCGTGAACTTCCTGCCGCCATCCTCAGCCGTCTTCCGGTCCGCTTCAGCTACGACGACAACTATTACAATAGTAGCTTCCAGGGGATTCCCGCAGAAGGCTACACCGAGGTCGTTGCGAAAATCCTGTCCCACCCGAATATCGAGGTCCGCCTCAATACACGGTACGAACACGACATGGCGAAGTCATTCGACCATGTCTTCTACACCGGGCCCTTGGACGGCTATTTCGATCATCGTCTCGGTCGCCTCTCCTACCGCACCGTTTTCTGGGAAGAGAAGAGGGCAACAGGAGACTTCCAAGGAGTTGCAGTGATGAATTACCCCAACCCGGAGGTTCCTTACACTCGCATTCACGAGCACAAGCACTTTACCCCTTGGGAGAAACACGAAGCCACGCAGGCATTTGTGGAATACAGCAAGGAAACCGGACCTGACGATATCCCGTACTACCCGAAGCGGCTTCCCGCCGATAAGGAGTTGCTCGCCGCCTACATCGAACTCGCCAAGGCCGAACATAAAGTCTCTTTCCTGGGTCGTCTCGCTACCTATCGCTATCTGGACATGCATCAGGTAATCGGCGAAGCGATGGACTTCGTGGAGCGCTGGCTTTCTGCGAAAGAGAATGGCGAAGCCCTGCCGGAGTGCTGGCAAGGGCTATGACCGGGAGGCGCTGCAGCCCGCCTCCGGAAAGCGGCGATCCGCGTACAACCATGGAATGGAAAAGATGACGACTGCTGAAGCCACGAAGACTGCTGCTCGGATTCCTTCGGGAGTGGAACTGCAGGGACCCGTAAAGCATGAGCGGAACCGGGCCATCGACGTCGCCCGGATGGTGGCGGCGATCCTCATCCTGCTGCTCCACGCGTCCGAGAGCTATGCGACTGCCGGCGGGGACTTGGTGCTCGGCCGCCCGGCATGGACCTTTGTCGGGAATCTCACGATGTGGGGCCGGGTGCCCTTCTTTTTCTTTCTCTCGGGTTACTTTGCGACGCTCTCCCTCGCGAAGCTCCAATCTGAAGAATCCTTGTTCCTGAAGAAGCGCCTGAAGGTGTTGATCCCTCCCTACCTCTTTTGGAACACCGTCTCCTTCATGTTGATGTGGGTTGCCGTGACCATGGGCTTCAATCTGATCGGGAACCAGAGGACGGATCCTGCGGCGGCGGTCATGAGGATCACCGGCTTCGGGCTTCATCCTGCCGGCGCCTCACTGTGGTTTATTCGGGACCTGATCCTCTGCTCCATGCTGGCACCCCTTCTCAAGCGGCTGGGTGTTTGGATCCTTATCCCGTGCCTTGCGCTCACCTTCATTCCGGACACGCCCCAAAGCCTGTTCGAGCAGGGCGTGCCCCGGATTTCTTCCCTAGGTTACTTCGGCTTGGGAATGTTCCTCGCCTACTTGCCATCGGGACTGATGACCCAACTTTTCCCCAAGGCTGGCCGCGCGTTGCTACTCTGTGCGCTTGTCGGGCTGGCCTACGCGGTATGGGACTTTCCGCGTCCGGGCCTGGCAGGAGTTTCGATCGGTGCTTTGGCGATCTTCCTCGCGGGGCGTTTCATCAGCGAGACCTTCCCGAAGACGGGGGAGTGGCTGGGCGCGAATGCCAATGCCTCCTTCGTGATCTTCGCGGCAAATTCCCCCTATCTGGCAGCCGTCAAGCAGCTCTACATCAAGTATCACTTTGTCGACTCGCTGCTTCTCTACTTCGCGGTCCTGACGACCCTGTTCTTCTTTCTCTGCATTGGCTTCTACGCCTTTGTGAAAAGGTTCATCCCGCGGGCCCTGGTATTGATTTCAGGCGGGCGCTGAAGGGCTATCCTCAATTGGCCGAGCTTTCGAACGACATGCGCAGGAAGCCCTTGTCGCCCGGCAGGCCGGGATCTCCTGCTTCGAGCAGATATCGGCCGGAGAGTGGATCCACGAGGCAATGCAGATCGACGTCGGCCGGCGTCTCCCAGCTCTGAAGGCTACGGCTCGAGTCGAGGTGCCATACCACGCCTCTTCCAACGCCCGGGTCTGGAAAGCGGAGCCCCCGCGAGATCCGGGAAATTTGGAAGCTGTTGTGGCTATTCTCTCGCGGGTTGATGTTAAGCGCGAATTCCACGGAATTCGGCAGCCCGTCGAGATCAGGATCGGCATCCGAAGAAGAAATGGTCCCTTGGGAGATCTCCCCCGATGTGAAGTACCTCGCTTGCCAGGTCGCGAGCGTCGGTTGTTCGATCGCGGCCAGGCGATAAAACACCCCTGATCCGGATACGGGTTGGGAAATCTGGTTCAGGTCCGGTGTGCCCGAAGGCGACACGGAAGCTTGGCCAGAAATCCGGGCGGGCCTCCATTCCACCATGTCGGTGCTTTCCATCAATCTCCAGCCCACTTGCGAATTGCTCCGCCACAGGAAGCTCACCTGACCCGCGAAGGGCTCCAGTGAAGGTCCCGCATCCGGGCTGTTGATCGATGTTCCTTCGGAGTACTCCAGAAGATCGGATCTTCCGTCGCCATCGCTGTCGACATTGAGTGCCAATGGTACGCCTCCCGCTGGCGGCGGCGGTTCGGAATCGAGCCAAGCCATTGCGGGAAGCGGAGCGCCCGAGGTGCTGGTGCCATTCGGGGAGGGCGATGCGAAATAGCGGGGAGCCTCGGGAACCTGGCCGATCAAAGTCAGCTTCGGGCTCACGAAGCAGCGCCCGTCTGACCCGGCAGCATTGAACACCTGCACGGCGAGCAGGTTCTCGCCGGTCTTGACCAGGCTGGCGAATTCGCTCAAGTCGAAGCTCAGCGCAGCTGTCCCGCGTGAGTCATCCCGGGAAAGCGGTGCCGTCAGGCCGGATGCGGGTGCATTGCACGCGGCGACTTCGACGCCATTGATCCACGCCCTGAAGCCGTCGTCGAAGTTGATGTCCATCCGCATTCCCGCCAGAGCTTGGGAAGATCCCTGAAACGGGATCCTGACCAAGCAGGTGGATTGCTCGGAGAAAACGCCCGTGTAGTCGTTCGCCATCGGCTTCGTCTCACCGGCACCGATGTTGGAAGACTCATTCGAGCCAGCGGGTGCGTACGCGTTGGTGAGATCGACGCTCGCGTAGTCGATCGTCACATCTTGGGAAGAGGAAGCATCGTAGGATCCCCACACCAGCCAGTTTTGACGGCTTGCATCGCTGAATCTTCCGCCGGTGAGAGAGGTGATCTGCACGCCATCCCTCCATACGAAAAATCGCCGGGTAGGAGCATGGTAAGCGAACCGGAAGACGTGGAAGTCATCGGAGTTGGACTCGCTGGAAAGGGTGAAACCTTGGTCGTAGGGCTGCCCGTACCTCACTTTGTCAGACTGGATGAAGATCGTGCCATAACCTCCGCCGGCACCCCGGGTTCCACCCTTGATCACAAAGCCGCGATTCGTGCCGCTCTGGGTGCCATTGATCCGGAGCCGGGTCTCGAAGGTCCAGGACACGTCGTCGCTCTGGGTCCATGCGAAAGGTGAGCCCATCAGCCCCGTTCCCGTAGCTTGATAAGTACCGTCTCCTTGCGCCGTCCAAGTTCCCTTGCCGTAGGAATAGAGTCCCCAAATGCCGCTGGGCGCCTGGCTGCAGTTCCACCGTTTTGTGAATTGGTCTTCTGCTTTTGTTGCCAGCTCATATCCGGTTCCTCCCGTGCCGCTATCCCATGAGCCGGAGTAGGAGGGCTGCTGCCAATTTTCGGGCGGGGTGCTCGTAACCAACCGGGAGTGAGGAGAAGAAGTGCCCACCGCCTCGGTGGTTTGCGGATCTTGAAGGCCAAAGGAGCCCGAAGCGGTCCAATCCCTCCAACCGGCGGATTGGACCATCAGGCCGTCCCGCCCTACCAGACGGAGTTGGCCGCTTTCATAGTCCACTCCGAAATTGGTGTGCAGGGTTCGGGTAGGGTCCTTCCGGTTGTGTCCGGAGAGAAAGATCAACCGTCTCTCCTTCGGCCACAGGACGGTCGAGTTTTCAAACTCATACCTTGGCGTCCCGGCTCCCGTATCCAGTGACAGCCCATCGAGGCAAAGGCCGCCTTCATAGGGATTGTAGATCTCAACCCAGGGACGTTTGGTTCCGGTGTCGTCGTTCGGGCTCCCAGCACCTGGCAAGGGGACGATCTCGGTGAGCTTGGGAAGCATGCTCTTCGCGCGCGTTTCCCAAGCACGGCAATAAATGATTTCCGCCAGCCGCTTGAGACCGGGCTCCACGAAATGCAAACCTTCGCCGCCCCACTCAGGGTGCGTTGCCAACTGCGAGTATGCATCGATGGTGCCAAAGCCGGCGCTTGGCGCGAATTGATCCATCCTGTTCTGGATGGCAGGACGGTTGGCGGCGATGCCGTTGTCGTCCTCGGTAAAGACCGTGACATTCGGAAACACGTTGCCCGGGAAAGCGGGAACCCCGCGAGGTCCACGGAAATCCGGCGACAAGCGGTTCCAGATCCAGATGGAAGGGTTCTTTCCCGAGCTTCTCCAAGCTGCCGCCAATTCCCGGTAACCTTGTTCGAACTTCACGGGATCGCTGAAGGCGGGAAGACAATCATTGATTCCGAGTCCGGAAATCACCACATCCGGTTTCCACTTCAGAATGCCCACCTGCTCGCCGCTGTTGAGGTAAGCCCGGTATTCTTCGCCCGGATATCGCCCGGCGCTGGCTCCATTGAAGCCGTAGTTGCGAAGGGAAAAGCCAGGTCCTAACAGCCGCTCCAATTGGAAAGGGTAGCTTCGGCGCAGGAGCGGATAATCAGCCCAGTATCCCCAAGTCATGCTTCCTCCGACGCATACCACTTTTTGGGGCACGGGATCGGGAGACACCACAGGATCTCCCATCGCCGTTCCTAGGGCGACTAGAGAAAGAATGGCAAGCGTGGCCGGGTTGCTACCTGATTTCGGATTGGGTTTTGAAACGAGTAACACCGATAAAAAACCAATCACATTGTATTCACGGCGGCAAGTGACGACTCTGTGCCGCACTTTCAGGGCGCGATCTTGAGCAGGCGAATTTCAGAGTGTTCTAACGATCTGTTAGAGGCGCTGGATCCCTTTAGCTGCGGGCTTTTTCGAGCCTTTTCGGAAGCCGGTCGCTAGTCAGCTTCTCCTGATTTTTCGCAGTCGCCATCCGTTGATACACGTAGGAGCCTCCCCGTCTGTTTTGGCCTTTCCTCCGCCTTCCCCGGAAGGCAGATAGTCTCCCGCCCGCCGATGCTGTTCAATTCTTGGGAATTTGCCGCCCTTTTAGCGGTCACCTTTTTTCTGTACTACGCCCCTTGGTCAAGGGGACGTCACGGAAAGGCGTGGCAGGTCACCTTGGCCTTGGCGGCCAGCGTTGTTTTCTACGGTTGGGAAGACCCCCGGCTCATTGTCCTTCTGGCGATTTCCTGCGTGGGAAACAGCATCGCCACCGCTCGCATCATCTTGCACAAGGTGGCAGGGGATGAGGTGCGCGTGAAGTACTGGACCCGCTTGGCGGTGATCCTGAATTTAGCCCTGCTGGCCGTCTTCAAGTACGCCCCGTTCGTGGTCGGGATGGTTCCATTCCTGCCGGCTTCCTGGGTCGAGGCCGTGAAAGGCATTCCCCTGCCGATCGGCATCTCCTTCTACACCTTCCACGGCATCAGCATGATTGTAGACGTCGCCCGCGGCGAGGTGACTCGGGAAAGCGATGCGCTCCTTTCAAAGGGAGGGCGCTTTACCAAAGGGGTGCGGGACATCGGCTTCTATCTGCTGTTCTTTCCGCAGCTCGTCGCCGGACCCATCGTCAAAGCGAAGCAATTCTGGCCGCAGATTGCGGCAAAGCGGATCGAGGACATCCCTTGGATGTTCGTCATCCGCATGCTGATTCTTGGCTATTTCCTGAAGGTCTTCGTGGCGGACAACCTCTCCGAACAGACCGCCATGTTGACCATCGGTGCCACGGAGATTTCGACCGCCGGTCCGCTCTTCCTTGTCCCGCTGATCTATGGCTACGGCCTGCAGATCTTCGCGGATTTTGGGGGCTACTCGCTCATCGCCATCGGGCTGGCTGCCCTGTTTGGATACACCTTTCCGGAGAACTTCAATTTCCCTTACCTCTCCACCAGCATCACCGAGTTCTGGCGGCGTTGGCACATGTCGCTTTCCGCGTGGCTCCGGGACTACCTTTACATCCCGCTCGGTGGTAACCGGAACGGGGAGGGGAGGACCTACGTGAATCTCTTCCTCGTGATGTTCCTCGGCGGCCTCTGGCATGGCGCCGAGTGGAAATTCGCCCTCTGGGGCACCCTTCACGGCGTTCTGCTTGCGCTGGAGCGCTTCTTTACCCGGCGCCGGGGCAAGCTCGTGGAGAATCCCGGCCGCTCGCCCGTCCGGGCGGTCCTCGGCTGGTTCTACACCTTCCACGCCGTCACCCTCCTGTGGCTCACCTTCCTGATGCCGGACATGGCGCACATCCGTGCCTTCTTCCAGGGCCTTACCTGCGGCCACTACATCATGTCCGGCCCGCCCATCTTCTCGCTGCTCTTTTATGGCACTGCCGTCATTCTTTATCACGTGTGGGGCTGGGCCAAGGAGCATAAGTCCGGCCTCCTCGCGAAGCTGCACAGCCCGGTTGCCGAAGCCTGCGTGCACGCCGTGATGCTGTTCTTGTTGATCACCAATCCTGGAGCACCCCGTGGATTCATCTACTTCCAGTTCTAGACCTCGCTTCCTCTACGTCGTCTGCCTGATCGCCGCCTTGGCGGCCTGCTTCGGCATCCAGTCGCTGCTGATCCAGCGGACCGGCGGACGTACGACGAAAAGCGAGTCGAATTACTTCTCCTCGATTGCCCGCTTGCAGAGCGGCATCCGGGGCGAACCGCAGGTGATGTTCCTCGGTTCCTCGATTACCGGTCGCCTGCCCGATCGCACCCGCGGCTTCGATGGCGTCGCAAATCTCGGCTGCGATGGTGGAAGTGCCATGGAGACCCTGCGCGCCATGGATGCCGGGACCATTCCCCGCGCTCCTTATCTGATTGTGGAAGGGAATACCCTCTACCGTGCCGTGAACGCCAAGGAAACCGACGTCGCCAAGGCGATGCACAAGCGCTGGTTCCGTACCGGTGTCACCGTTCCTAATCTCAGCGCCTCCTCCCGCCCCTCCGCGATGGCATACACCCTCCTGATGGAACGGAAAATGGGAGCCAGCGGCAGGCCCGACGTCGCGCCCTTCGAGGTGACCACACATCCGACCCTAAGTCCGGCTCCGCAGGAGACGAACAAGGAGGAGGACGCGCTCTTGGAGGAAGCCGCCGGAATTCTGCGGAAGCTTGAGGCCGCTGGATCGAAGATCACCATCGTCATGTTCCCTCCGGGAGCCGAGCCCTCTTCGCCGAACCGCCGCCTGCCGGAAGAGCTGGCACGCCGCGCCGGCCTGCCATTCTGGGATCTTGCGAATGCCATCCCGCCCGGCATGGTAAAGTTCACGGACGGCGTCCACATGGATCCTGCCAGCGCGACGGCCGCGGTGCGCACGATTTTTAAAGCCACAGGCTATCCATCCGGTCCATAATCCTCCTAACATCGCTGTGGCACAGGTCCCCGTTTCTGAATGAACCCCCCGTCCTTCAAAGTTCTCCAGGTATTCAACCAATACCTGGAAGCCGGTGGCGAGGAGGTGTGGGTGAACCAGCTTCCGGCCTTCGCAGAGGAGGCGCTGGAAGTCAGGGATCTGAGGTTCCACAGCGGAACGTGGAAAGGCAGTGGCGCTCCCTCGCGCTTCAGCCAGGCCATCAAGGTCTGGAACAATCCCGAATCCCGGGAACGCTTGCGGAAAGTTGTGGCAGAGACCAGCCCCCAGGTCCTCCTATTCCACAATCTGCTGCCCGTCGGCTCGCTCGGCCTCTACGATGAGGCGACCCAGCTTGGCCTGCCCGTAGTCCAATACATCCATAATTTCCGCCCCTTCAGCCCCTCGGGAACCATGTGGGTCCGGGGGAGGGTTCACGATGGCGCCTTGCATGGGAATCCTTGGCCGGAGGTGTTCGGTCGCGCGTGGGAGCGCTCCTTCATGCGCACCTTTCTGGTAGCTACCTACCAGTCGAAGCTCGTTGGCTCGGGAACCCTCGACGTCGTGAAGCGCTGGCTCGCGGTCTCGAACTTCATGCGCGATAAATTCATCTCCGCAGGAATTCCTCCGGAGCGGGTGGTCACGCTGCGCCATTGTTGGAGACCGCGCGCTGAACACAACGCCTCGCCAATGGCCGGGCATTATCTGTTCTTGGGCCGGCTCGTGCCGGAAAAGGGTCTCTACACCATGCTGGAGGCGTGGCGGATCTTGGAAAAGAGGCTGGGGAACGCCTGCCCGCGTCTTGTCATCGCCGGTACGGGGCCCGACGAAGCGAAGGTTCACGCATTGACGACCCGCATGAAGAAGGTGGTCTGTGTGGGGTTCGTCTCGGGCAAGCAGAAGGATAGCCTCATCTATGGCTGCCGTGCCCTGATCGCGCCTTCGATCTGGTGGGAACCTCTCGGACTCATCGTGTATGAGGCCTTCGATTTCATGCGCCCCGTTCTCGCAGCAGCCTCTGGCGGACTCACGGAGACAGTGACGGAGGGTGTCACCGGATTCCTCCACCCTCCGGGTGACGCAGCCCGGCTCGCGGATGATGTCGAGCGCATGGAGGAGCTTGGCATGGAAGGCCGCACCGCCATGGGCAGGGCTGGCCGCGAGTGGCTTCTTCAAAACGCATCCCAATCACAGTGGCTCGCGGAATTCTCCCGGATTCTTCGGGATGCGGCTGAACAATAACGGTGTTTCCGGCGATGAAAGATTTCTATGATCGTATTCTTCGGTCCCTGAAGCGTCTCCGGGATTGGTACCTCGTTCGCGTGGTCTGGAGAAAGCATGCGATCGGACGCGGCTTTCATGCGGGCCGTCGTGTGGTGATGTGGGCGCCGAACCGCATTGTCATCGGTGAGAATTGCTACATCGGCCGCTACAGCCAGATCGAGTGTGATGCCGAGATCGGGCACAATGTGATCATGGCGAACATGGTCGCCTTCGTGGGACGCTATGATCACCACTTCCAGCACGTGGGAACTCCCACGCGCCTCGCCCAGCAAATCCGTGATCCGGACTACGATTGGAAGGGAACCGACTTGAAAGTAGTGGTCGGGGACGATGTGTGGATCGGCTACGGGGCAATCATCCTCAGCGGCATTGTCCTTGGGGAAGGCTGCGTTGTCGCCTCTGGCGCCGTCGTGACCAAGGATGTTGAACCTTACGTCGTCGTCGGTGGAAATCCCGCGAAGCCCATATGTGATCGATTCGAGGATCCCTACGAGCTTGAGCTCCATCGGATGGCCATTGCGGCTCGCCGGAAGGCGGCGACAGCACGGGATGCCAAGTCCTGAATCCACGGACCCGCGCGTATGTTCTCGATCGTGATCAATTCCTTCGAACCCTCACGGCCCGCTCGTTTCCGGTCCTGGCGCTTGCCGAAGTCCGCTGCTCTTCCGCTTGCTTTCCCGGCATGAGAGTCTTGCTGTCAGCCTACTATTGTTCCCCCTACAAAGGAGGGGAATCCGCTGTCGGCTGGAACACGGCGATCGAGCTCGCGAAGCATCACGACGTCACGGTGATCTGCGGGGACCTCTCCCCGGCCTCTCCCACGGCCAAGGACATCGAGCGGTATTCCCGGGAGGTGGGGCTTCCTCCCCGCCTGCGGTTCAAGCACGTCCAAGCCGGGGCGCTGTCCCGCGCCATCCACGATCTCCATGCCCTGCCCGGACTTTGGTTTCTCTACTACAAATCTTACCAGCTATGGCAGCAGCAGGTCCTTGGAGTTGCCCGGGACCTTCACGCGGAGCTCCCCTTTGACGTCGTCCACCACGTGACCGTCATCGGTTTCCGGGAGCCGGGATATCTTTGGAAGCTTGGCATTCCTTTCTTCTGGGGGCCTGTCTCAGGCTCACCCATGGTCCCCGCTTCTTTCATCGGGGACTTCGGTCGGAAGGAACAGCTCCGCTGGCGGATCCGGAATTTCTTCAATCGCCGCCAGATGACGGGCGGCGGCAGGCCAGCGCAAGCAGCCCGCGCGGCGAGCAAGATCTGGGCGGTCTGCCGGGAGGATCGTGAGATGTTCCAGCGATGGGGTGTCAAAGCGGATCCCATGCTCGAGGTGGGCGCTCAAAGTGACCTTCCAAAGGCGGGCATCAAGGAGCTTCGTGACGGGGAAATCCTCCGGATCTGCTGGAGCGGTCTTTTCCAAGGGATCAAGGCGCTCCCCGTCCTCCTGACCGCCTTGCAAGGCGTGAAGGGCAGGGTCGAACTCGAAGTATTGGGCGACGGGGTTGAAGGAGAACGTTGGAAAAATCTCGCCAGCTCGCTGGGGGTGGAAGCCTGTGTGAAATGGCGCGGGATGCTGCCGAGGAGCGAAGCTTTGGAAGTGATGGCCGGTTGTCATGTCCTTGTTCACACCTCGATCAAGGAAGCTACTGCCAGCGTTTTGCTCGAAGCCTTGGAGCGCGGGCTGCCGGTCATCTGCCATGATGCGTGTGGCATGGGAACGGCCGTAACGGAAGGCTGCGGGATCAAGATTCCCCTCGTCGATTTTCAGACCAGCGTCTCGGGTGTCGAACAAGCTTTGGTTCGTCTTCTGGAGGATCCGGTTCTTCTCGCTGCCCTTTCAAAGGGAGCGATTCAAAGGGCGGAAGAACTCACGTGGAGATCCAAGGGCCTTGAAATTTCCATGGCCTATGAACACGCCTGCACCGCAAAGTTGAATCGATAATTCCATGGCTTCGCAGAAGAAGATTATCGTTCACGTCGGCGGATATGACCCCGACGCTTTGGACGGCGTATCCGCAACATTGGCCGGTCAGTGTGACGCCTTGCATCGCATGGGCGTGGCGGTGGAGATCTGGGGTTTCGATCCGCGCGTGATGGATGTTACGGAAGGCAGGACCGGGAGCGGGATACCTCTCTTCCGCCTGCCCCGGTGCAAGCATCCTCTGGTGGCCGCCTTCATGATGCCTCCCGTCACCCGGCGGTGGATCGCCAGCCGTGCCGGAGACATCCACAGGCTGCACCTTCATTCGGTCTTCATTCCGTCTAACAACCTGATCGCAGACTTGGGCCTGCCCTACGTTGTCACCCCGAATGGCGGCTGGGGCGAGAGGGTCTTGTCCGGACGAAATCGTTTGCTGAAACGCCTATGGGTGATGCTGCGGGAGAAAAAACTGTGGTCCCGGGCCCAGGCCATCCAAGCCGTCAGCGAAGCCGAGGAGAAAGAACTCTCGCACCTGCCCGCCATGGGAAAGGTCACCTACATCTCGAATGGGGTGAAAATCCCTCCGCTTGATCAGATTAAAGGGGGGCGCTCGGTGTGGCTTTTTCTCGGACGCCTCGCGATCGAGCACAAGGGCTTGGACCGGCTGATCACTTCCTATGCCCGCTGCCGGCAGCGGGCTGGCTCGCTCCCCGGGTTGGTGCTGGTCGGCCCGGACTTCCGCGATGGCAAGGCGGAACTCGAAAGACTGATTGCGGAGCATTCCTTGCAGGAGCACGTGGAAATCCGCGGGCCGGTCGTCGGCGGGGACAAGGACCGCCTCTTTGGGGAGGCATCGCTGTTCCTCCACACCTCGCGTTGGGAGGGGATGCCGCTGAGCATCCTTGAGGCAATGTCCCGCAGCCTTCCTTGTCTCCTTACCGAAGGAACCAACATGGTCCCGCTGATCCGGAAATTCGAATGCGGATTCCCGGCTGGGAATTCGGAGGATGAAATTGTCGAAGCCATGCTCTTGGCCAAGGATGGAGATCTCAGCGCGCTGGGCCAGCGGGCCCGCCAGTGCATCGAAGACAATTTTTCCTGGGACAGCGTGGCGAAAAAACTGACCACCTTGTACGGGTTGGAAGCATAGGCTCTTTTTAGACATGAAGCGGGTGATTCTTAGATTCGGAGAATGGCTGACCAGCGTCGGGGAACGAACTGGCATCCGGGTGTTGGTGTACAATCCCATCATCTGGAGCCACTACCTGATTTCCGCCCGCCGTTGCGGCGCGGTCTTTTCAAAGGCGGTGCACGAGCAATTCCCGGGAATCCGCACTTCCCAGGATGTGGGCGCGGGTACGGGCGGATATGTTTTCAGGCTCAAGCAAAGCGGGGTCGATGCCACGGGGGTGGAATACTCGCCGATGGGACGCTGGCTCGCCTCGCTTCAAGGGGTCGAATTGAAGGAATTCGACTGCGCGGCCCCAAATGCCCTATCGAACACGGGCAGCTTTGATCTCGTTTATTCGATCGAGGTGGCGGAACACATTCCCGAGCAGCTTTCGAACAATTTCGTCGAGTGCATGATCGGCCGCTCCGATCTGGTTATCTTCTCCGCTGCCGTTCCCGGCCAAGGAGGTCACGGCCACATCAATGAGCAGGACCAAAGCTACTGGCGGGAGAAGTTCGAGGCGCGCGGCTATGCATACCGGCAGGAGGAGAGCCAGCGCTTCTCCTCCAGGCTGCAAGAGCTGGGATTCAGGGGATGGCTTCCCTACAACGTGCAAGTGTTCCGGCGTGATCCTGAGCGGGCCTAGCAATCCTCGCGTTTGCAAATGAGCAGGGACCCCATCGCTCCCCGGGTGCTGATCGCGGCGATGCTGAAATGGTACCTGCATCACACCGCCAAGGCATTTGAGCAGCGTGATGCCCTGGCTGGCTATTGGGTCAGCAATGCAAACATCACCGGCGTCGGAAACTACCGGCGCATCTGGCCTTACCATCTTCTCAAGAAGCCGTTTTACCACCTGCCTTTCGTGCAGCTGGAGGAATGGACCCGCTGGCTCTTCCTGCCTGCTTACGACGCGTGGCTCTCCCGGCAGGCGATTCCTTCCGCCTGCAATGTGGTGATGGGGCCTATGGGCTCATGCATCCCGCTCTTCGATTTGGCCGACCGGCAGGAGAGGGGGATCCTGAAGGTCTTCGACGCTCCTAACAGCCATCCGCGCCTTCATGCGGAGCTCTGGCGGCGGGAGTGCGGCGAGTTCATGCCGGGCTACGAGGTCCCCTTTCCCGATTGGGTCGTGGAGCGGATCTCCCGGGAAATCGAGCAGGCCGATCTCATCCTCTGTCCTAGCGACTTCGTGAAGGAGTCGATGGTTGCGCAGGGGGTCCCGCCTGCGAAATGCCATGTCCGCCACTTCGGCGTGGACACATCCATCTTCAAGCCTCGCGAGGCGGTTCCGGAGAGTCCCGTCTTCGTGTCCGTGGGCAGCGTGTGCTTGCGCAAGGGCCACCAGTATCTTTTCCGCGCCTTTGCGAAGCTGAGGGAAACTTTTCCTCATGCCCGCCTGATTTGCATTGGTGGCATCCGCCCCGACTTCGATCAGGAGTGGCCCCTGTGGCGTGATCTCATCGAGCACCATCCTTTTCTCCCGCAGCCAAGGATCGCGGAAATTCTCCAGGGCGCGACTGCCTTCGTGCTTCCTTCCGTCGAAGAGGGGTTTGCCCGCGTGCTCTCCGAAGCCATGGCCGCGGGCCTTCCCCTCATCGCCACGCATGAAAGCGGCGCGACCACGGTGGTGAGGAATCAGGTGGAAGGTATCATCATTCCCTCCCGTGATATCCGCGCGCTTCAGGACGCCATGCTTCTTCTTGCGAAGGACCAGGCACTGAACCGCAGCATGGGAGAGGCCGCGTTGAAAGCCGGAGCGCTTCGCAATACCTGGCAGGACTACGGGGACAATCTGCTGGAGGGGATCTCACAAGCCATGGCCGCGAAATCATGATCCGTGCCCTCATGCTTGGCCGCACCGGCAACAACCTGTTCCAGTATGCCATGGGGCGGGTGCTTTCCGAACGCCACGGAGTGCCCCTCGTGCTGGACGCGAGTTGGTTCAATCGCGAAGGCTGGGGGCTCGTTTCCTGCCTTCGCCGCCTGCCGCTAAAGGCGGAAATTATCCGCCCTTTTACCTTGGCTTCGCGCGTCTTGCGCAAGCTTTCGGGCAGGCACTACTGGGAATTCCGCGGCGTTCCCGTGATTCGGGAGACAGTGATCGATCAAAGCTTCGATCCCCGCTACTTGGAGGCACCTGCCTCCTGCATGCTCTTCGGTTACTTCCAGTCGCCGCTTTATTTCCGGGGCATCGAGCCTCTGCTGCGGGACGAACTCCGCATGGACAACTTGCCTTGGGGCGCGGAGACCTTGCGGGCCCGCGACCGCATCCGTGCGGATCGCACGGTGGCGGTCCATGTCCGCCGTACCGACTATGTCGGCAATGCTCCTTTTGATGTCTGCGATCTGGAATACTATCGCACCGCGATGGGACGTCTGCGCGACCGCCTGGAGGGAGCCCGCTTCTTCTTGTTTTCCGATGATCCGGCGTGGTGCTCGCTGCATCTCGCGGCGGATGACGTCGAGGTGTGTGCTTCGCCCGCGGGCGTGCAGGACCCCCTGCATGACCTGCATTTGATGAGCCTTGCCGCCCATCACATTATCGCGAACAGCAGCTATTCATGGTGGGCCGCATGGCTTGGAAAGAAGCCGGGCCAGCAGGTCCTCATGCCTTCGGTGTGGTATCGCACTGGAATGAAGGCGCCCGCGGAGGAAAAACGATGCGAAGGATGGGAGTTCGTCGATGTGGGCTAGAGGCAGAATTCTGATGGGGCGGCGTTGGCCGCAGCGCACGGTCGAGAAGCTCGCCTTCCCGGCGCTTCGTCGTTGGCGCGGTTGGCGGGGCGAAGGTCCCGAGCAGGGTGGTGTGCCCTTTGGCATCTTCCAGGAAAAGCACGAGATCCAGAAAGGCCGTGTGAATGGCAGGATCATCGCGGATGGCCAGACCTTGCCAGCGGTGCCGGAGCTTTCGGAAATCATCGCCTCCGGTCTTCGGCAGGCGGACTACCGCTGGTGGCCGGTACTGTGGACTCGCCGCGCTTCGGCCCGCTTGCTGGGCCCGTCTCTGGTGCACGCGGATGACCTGGGCCATGCCTGCTACGAGGCAATGTACGGCCCCCAGGCGAGTGGTGATCCGGTCTGGCGCATCAACGGCGGCCATGACGAAACCGAGTTGCCCGGGAACTGGACCTCGCTTGTTTCCCGATGGACCCGCGGCAACAACTACTACCATTGGATCACCGATGGTCTCACCCGCCTGCTACACCTTCCTTCCTTTCCGGAAGATACCGGGATCCTCGTTCCACCCGGGCTTCCTGCGTTCGCCTCGGAGAGCTTGAAGCTGTTGGGTTTGGGCGATCGCATCCGTGAGGCTCCGGAAGAACACCTCTTCATCGAGAAGTATCATTTTGCCGGGCCTGTCGCGCTGACGGGCTGCGTGAATCCCATGGGCGTGGCCTGGCTGAGGAAAAGCTTCGGCATTCCACCGAAGTTGGGTGCAGGTCATCGCAAGATCTTCATCTCACGGAAGGACACCACCCGCGACATCACGAATGCCCGCGAGTTGGAACAGGCCCTTGCCACCGAGGGTTGGGAAATCATCGAACCCGGCACCCTCTCTTTCCGTGAGCAAGTAGCCATCTTCCGCCAGGCCCGGATCATCGCGGGAATCCACGGAGCGGGAATGACCAATCTCCTCTGGGCGCCGCAGGGCACGCGGGTTGTGGAGCTCATGCCACGCACCTTCCGCAATGGCTGCTACGCCGGGATCTCCCTCGTTCTGGGTCACGATCACCGCGTTCTGGTCTGCCCCGCAGGACGGCGCGGCAATCAGATGACCGTGCCTGCCCACGCCATTCGTGAGGTCTTGGAAGCCGGGGAATAGCATCAGGATCGCATTTGGCGCTCCCCGGTATCCAAGGTGGGATCAAGCGTCGGAGGCCGGAGACGGGAGCACCGGGGCTTCCGGTTCGCGCTGCCACTTCGCGAGGAGCTTCGAAAACCAATGCCACACTGCGATGCCGGCCAGCACCGCCGCACCGTCGAAGGCCAGATCAATGATGTCTCCACCATCACTGCCGAAGCCGTAAGCCCATTGGGAAAACTCCGAGAGAATGCCCAGGGCAAAGGCCGGCCAACCCGCACGGCTGCTTCCGGTTAAAAGGGCGATCAAGGTGGTTAGCCCGGCGAAGGCCAGCAGATGGATCGGCCGCTTTAGCCCCGGCAGGTGATTCAGGAACCAGCGGACTGGTCCCCCGCCCAGGCGTGCAGGCTTTGCCTGACGGGTTGAGCCGGATGCTTCCGCGACAGGCGTTTCTGGAGTGCTTGGGGAGGCAGGAGGGGGGGCGGCTGCTTCAGCGGGTTCCGGCGTAGCTGCCACCGTGGGCGGAGCTTCAGCGGGTGCCGGAATGGTTGCCACCGCGGGCGGAGCTTCGGCGGGAACAGGGACAGGTGCAGGGGCGGGAGCTTCGGCCACGGGCGGAAGCGCCGGCTCAGGAGCCGGAGGAGGCACAGGCTTCGGTGCGGGCACGGGAATCGTGGAGCCATCCAGATGCTTCACCGGAAAGGGTTTCCCGAGCGGGTGCCACGGGATCCAAGGACCGGGAAAGGAAGAAACCCATGCAAAGCCCACCCATAGAGCCGCGGCGATCGCAATGCGGGGCAGCGCCACGGGCGTCTTCACCACCCAGCGGCGCAGGGCAAAGCCGATCAGGCCGAGCCAGGAAAGCAGCAGCAAGGCAAGCATCCAGCCCAAGCCCGGCCTCAGCTCCGCGGGCTGCATGCTGAAGGAGTGGACCTTGAAAACGCCTGCGGAGCCGCGGTTCTCGATGATGAGCCAAGGCAAAGTCCCGTCCCGTGCCAGAGGTAACATCACGTCCTTGGTCTGCCTCCCTTGATCGCCGGAGCCGGACCATAGCGGCAGATATCCTTCTGCCATCTTCCCTTGATGGTCGAACCACATCAGGAAAATCCTGGCGTCTTCCCAAGGATGATTTCCCACCACCACCCCTTGGGCGGAAACATCAAGCGAGACATGCGCATAGCGGGCAGGCGGTGGCTTGATCCAGCGTAGCTCGATGCGTGGCACCTCTTTGGCCGCCTCTAACACCGCGGTCTCGCCCTCCTCCCGCAGCACCCCCACCGGTGTCCGCGACACTTCCCGTGGCGTGTAATGCAGGTCCACGGCAGGGACGCCCTTGGCAGCCACGAAACTGGATTGCCAGAGCGCCCAAGAGAGCGTGGCGAGGATCAGGGTGGCTAGGGTGAATCCCGCACTGGCGGCAAAGCGTCGCACGCCCGAAGAAACGGGAATTTCCCCGCCCGGGAAAGTGGAAACCGGCTTGTCACGGCCCCTGATCGCATTTGGAAGTAGTTCGCGCATGGATTTCACCATCATCACCGCGAATCTGAACCACGGTCGCTTCCTGGCGGAGTGTTTGGAGAGCGTGGCCGTGCAGACGGGCGTATCGGTGGAGCATCTGGTGCTCGATGGCGGCTCTACTGATGACAGCGCGGCCATCACCTCGCGCTTTCCTCATGCCACTTGGTCCCAGGAGCCGGACAAAGGCATGTCCGATGCCATCAACAAGGGCTTCAATCGTGCACGTGGAGAATGGGTGATCTGGCTGAATGCCGACGATCGCCTGAAGCCAGGCGCCCTTGCCGCGATCAAGCAGGCCGCGCGGCAGACCACGGCGGATATCATCTATGGTGATTACGATTTCATCGATGAAGCCGGTGCTTTCCTCCGCTCGGTCAAGGTTCCGGGTTGGTCTCCTTTCGTAAACGTCCATCATCACTGTTACATCGGGTCGACCGCCTGCTTCTTCCGGCGGGAGACCGTGCTTCAAGCGGGGCACCGTCTGCGGGAGGACTTCCACTGCGTCATGGATGGCGAGTTCTATGCCCGCTTGCACGTCAAGGGGATGAACTTCCAACACCTCCCCGTGCAGGTCGCCGACTTCCGCCTTCACGGAGACAACATCTCCCAGCGCTATCTCGGCAAGACCCGTGACATGGACATCATCCTCAAGGCGGAACGCCAGCACGTCGAATCCCGCGCCATCCGTCGCGCCTATGGCCTGACCCTCTTCGACGATCCCTACCTGAATGGCCTAACAGACGGCATATTGTGGATCGTGGCCCGCGCTTGGAAAGGGGTGCTGCGGGTGGGCTTGAGGTGACCGTGCTTGAAAGGCGGCCGGAATGATGCGGAACTCGCACCGTTGACTTCGCCCCGCATTGCCGCCGTCTTCGCCTGCTACAACCGGCGCTCGACCGCCTTGGAGTGCGTGCGCCGTTTACAAGTTCAGACCCGCCCGCCGGATCTTGTCGTCGTCGGGGATAATGCTTCCACCGACGGCACTCCCGATGCCCTGCGCGAGCTCGCTTGGGGACCTCTCACCGTGGTCGATACGGGTGACAATCTCGGCAATGCCGGAGGCGTGCGCGTGGCCATGGACCATGCCTTTGCCCTCGGCGCGGATGCCGTCTGGATCCTCGATGACGATTCGTGGCCGCGCGAGGCAGCCCTTGAGGCCCTGCTGGCGGGTGGCTTCGATCCCCAACGGGTGCGCCACAGTCTCCAAATCGATCCCGCCGGAGGCCGCTATTCCTGGCCACTTCCCATCCGGGAGGCTTCGGGAAAATGGCACACTATCCGACATCCCGGCGAGTGGCCGGGCGGCGAGCGCGCGGAAAGCCGGGCCTCTTGGACCGGAGCCATGATTCCCCGCGCCGCCTGGGAAAAGGCCGGCCCCGTTCTTGGTGAACTCTTCATCCGCGGGGAAGACGAGGAATATCCCCGCCGTCTGGCAGCCGCCGGCTTCCGCTTCGAGGCGGTGCGCGACTCCATACTCGATCACCCATCTGCCAAAAACCTTCGCCGCTGGGTCATTGGCGGGAAGGAATTCTGGTTCGAGACCGGCCTGGAGGACTGGAAATTTTACTACGAAGTCCGGAACACCATGTGGCTGATGGAGCGGGAAGGCTCGATGTTTAAAGCGTGGGCGATCGCTCTCCTCCATGGCTGGGCTACCTTGCTTCACGACGGTTGGTCGCCTTCACGCTTTGCGACTTGGCGTGCGGCGGTGAGTGATGCCAAGGCTGGTCGGCTCGGTCGGAGGGACGCCTTGAAACAGCTCTAGGGCAGGAAAAATGCCCCGCTCCGTCCCCTAAAAGAGCACGGACCGTCACGGACTTGGGCTTGCCTTGGCCCGGCCGATTCCCTTTTATCAAGGCCCTGCCCCATCTGTTTACTGCATGCCCGTAGGCCGCAAAGAAGCATTCTCGATCCAATTGCTCCAACTGCTGGACGCAGGATTGGTCTGGCTGGCCTTCTGGGCGGCTTCATGGTTCCGCACCCCGATCCGTGAGGTGGTTCCCGGCGGACCGGAGGGGCCCATGAGCCTTTCCCAGATGAGCTGGGTTCTCTACATCGTGGTGCCATTCACGCCGCTGGCCCTGGAGTTTTTCCAGTTTTACACCCGGCCACGCACCAAGACCGCACTCCAGGCCTTCAGCCAGCTTTTCAAGGCGCTGCTCTTCATGGCCTTGGCCATTGGCATGATGGTGGTCTTTGCCCAACTCTCCGGCGCCAGCCGTCTCATCCTGGGCATGGGCGGGCTGCTGACCTTCTTCGTTCTCCTCGCCCGGGACCGCCTGCTCCATTCCTACCTTCGCCAACAGGAGCTGAAGGACTACGCCAAGGAGCGCATCATCCTCGCCGGTTCGGATGAGGAAATCGATAACTTCCTCAACGGCGTGGATGCCGAAACCCAAGGGCTTTGGAAGATCGTGGCGCGCTTCAACCTTTCGGAGCGCCCCGTCGATGAGCTCTACACGCTCCTGAAGGAAGGCTCCGTCGAGCGCGTGATCTTCGCGGTCCGGGATACTGAATTCGGCAAGGTGGCAGAGGGCGTGGAAGCCTGCGAACTCCAAGGTGTCGAGGCATGGATTGCTGCAGCCTTCATCCGCACCCAGATCGCCCGTCCTACTTTCGATCTCGTGGGCAGGCAGCCGATGCTCGTGCTACGCTCGACTCCCGAGCTCTCTTGGGAACTCGCGATGAAGGCGGTGCTGGATCGCGTCGGTGCCTTCTTGATGATCCTCATCACCTCGCCACTTTGGATCATCGCCATTGTGGGCATCCGTATTTCCAGTCCGGGTCCGGTCTTCTTCCGCCAGCGTCGCGCCGGTCGCTACGGCAAGCCATTCCGGATGTGGAAATTCCGCACCATGGTTCCGGACGCGGAGGCCCTCCTCGCCAAGACCAAGGAAGAGCACGGCAATCACATGGAAGGCCCGGTCTTCAAGCTCGACCGCGATCCCCGGGTGTTCCCCTTCGGTGCTTTCCTGCGCCGCAAGAGTATCGATGAATTGCCCCAGCTTTTGAATGTCCTGCGCGGCCAGATGAGCTTGGTCGGACCCCGGCCATTGCCTCTCTACGAGGTGGATGCCTTCGAAAAATCCGAACATCGCCGCCGCCTTAGCGTGAAACCGGGCATCACCTGTGAGTGGCAGGCGGGCGGACGGAACACGATCACCAGCTTCGAACAATGGGTGGAGATGGACCTTCGCTACATCGACAACTGGTCGCTGTGGCTCGATATCAAGATTCTGCTCCGGACGGTTCCCGCGGTTTTGCTGGGACGCGGTGCCAACTGAAGTGGATAAAGGCGGGGTGTTGATGCAAGTGATCTCAGGCATTGGCTTCGCCGTCGCGCTGGCCTTGGCGGTTTCCCTCGGCGGGCAGACCTTGGACTACACGTGGGGGCCGGCCTTTCTGGCGCTGGTCGTTGCGCTCCTCGCGAGCATCCCGCAGGCGTGGAAGGCACGGCGCGGACCCGGCACTTGGATCCCGGTGGCAGCTTTGGCCTTAGCCTGCGGGTGGATCCTTTGGCGCTGCTCCGGCAGCCCGGTCCGGGAATTCGGGCGCTCCGATGCGCTGCTCGTCGTGGGGATGGCTTCGACCGCTTTCTGGGGAATGTTGGTACGCCCGGGCGGGCCCGCGATCCGGATTGCCATGGCTTCGCTCGCGCTTCTTGCGTTTGCGAACTTGGGGATCGCCTTGGTCCAAGTCGGGGATCGGTCCTTTGCTTGGCCCTTCGCCAGCCGGCCCGGCTTCTTCCCCTCCGGCCTCTTCGGCCACTATAACCACCTCGCGGACTTTTCGCTGGTAGCCGCGATTTTCCTCGCTGCGCGCTTCATCTTCGCGCGGGACCGGCTTCCCGAACGGATCCTCCAGGTCGCCGGCGTGCTCGCCAATGCCGGGTGCGTGTTCGTCTCACAATCGCGGGGCGGCATCGTCTCGCTCTGTGCGGCTTCCTTCGCGCTGGTCGTGCTCATGGCCTTGGTGGCTTGGCGTGACAAGTCGCCGAAGCGGAAAGGCCTTACCGTGCTGGCAGTCGCCATGCCGCTCTTCGTGGCAGCGCTTGCCGTACCGGTGCTGAATCGCTTTCAAGAGCGCCGGGGCATTCAGGATGGATCCTTGGAGCGCTTCGCCGACAACAAGTCCCGCCTTCATTCCATCGGCTTGGCCGTGGATGTGACCGCGAACCATCCGTGGGCTGGCGGTGGCAGCCGTGCCTTCGGTTGGGAAAAATACGCCGCATGGAAACCCTCCGAAAGCGGCATGGTCGGCCAGAACGATGACTTCGTGCACAACGAATTGCTGCAAGTCGCGACCGACTACGGCTGGATCGGTGCCGTCCTCGTTGCGCTCGCCGTGTTCTCCGTCTGCCTGGCGGGCTTGGCCGGGATCATGGGCGGAGAAGGAGGGGAGGGGAGAAGAGCCGTGGATGCCCTCGCTTGCGGGGGTCTCTCCGCGATGGTCGGCACCTTGGTCCATTCGAATTTCAGCTTCGTGACCCACACCCTTCCCGGGGCGCTTTACCTCGGCTTGGCCATCGGTTGCGCACTGCCCCGCCGCAAGCTGGACCCGGTAGCGGACTATTCCCTGCGCCCCACGATAGCGGGTGGCCTTCTCACCCTTGCCTCCCTCTTCCTCGTTGCCGCTCTCGGGATCGCGGGGGCCAAGGGCAGCATCGTCTATCGCAGCCTGTGGCCGGTCTTTTTCGGAAAGGAAAATCTCGCGTGGCTCGCTCCCGGGACGTCCTTGGAGAGGGTCCACGGCGCGATGGAGACTTGGCCCGGCTCGGAACTCGCCGGGAGCTACGCAGGGATCGTGCGCGGGGTGTCCCAGCGGCAGGACCTCTTGGAGTCCGATCGGATCCAATGGCTGAACGAGTCTGCAAACCTCTATGGACAGGCCTCGAAGTTGAACCCCTATGACCCCGAATGGGCGGTCAATCGGGCCAATGTCCTTTCAATTCTCGGCCGGAATGAAGAAGCCGAGAAAGAGTTCGAGCGCGCGATCACCTTGGAAGGCGGGATGGAAGGGGTCTTCCGGGCGCGCTACTACTACGCGTGGCACCTTCACAGCCGCTGGTATCGCGCTTGGACGAAGCCGGAAGCCCACAATCCGGATGATATCGACTTCAAGGAACGCCGTGCCAGCGAGGCCTTGGCCGCCTTCCTTCACGCGCGCGAACTCCTGAAGGAAGCTTCCGGGATGACCGAACTCTGGGTCCGCGGGCAGGAAGAAGCCGAATTGATCAAGGGCCTCGAGGAAACCATCGCCTTCCTTGAAGGCGCTCAGGTCAGGCCGGCCCCGCGCCGTTAGGCTCGCCTCTCTTCAATTCGCAGCGATCTGCTGCCAATCGATGTTCCTGGCCACCAGATCGCCCAGAAGCTCGCGGACCAGCTTGTCTGCTTGTTCCAGTGCCGGGGCGGGAAGGGCTCCGGGTTGAGGTGCTTCGGTGACGTCACCCTTGAACTCCGTGCTCACTGTCACATAGGCCCATTTCTGGGCCTCGCCTTTTTTCAGGCGATCCTTCATGTCGATCTTGGTCCGCTTCGAGTGGTCGTCGGTCACCACCTCGTGGCCCACGAAGAAATACATCGTCAGGAAATTGCGCGTGACCGCTTCCTTGGTGCCCTCGATCAGGTCCTTCTTCCGCGAGAGCAGGCATCGCACTGGGATCGCACGCTGGCCGGGGATCTCCAGGACGGACATCTGTTCGTCATAGATCTTATGCCCTTGGGCCGGCATGCAGCGTTGCGGACGGTGAATGGAATTCGCCAGGTCGTAACCGGACATCACGATCGAAATATCGGCGATCGCCTCCACGTCGGAACGCCCGGTTAGGAAATCCCAGCTTCCCGGCTTGAACTTCACGCACAGCGCTTTCGAAAAGCGCGTGTCTGAAGCCAGCGACTCCCGCTCCTCCTTGGACGCCTCCCGCGGATGGGTATCCCATGCTCCTAGCTTCGTCGGGATCTCCATGCCCATTGCCGATTCCGTCAGGCGGAGAGGGGGCAGGAAGTAAATGGTGGAAAGCCCCAGGCCGAGGATGGCCGCCAGAATCCATGAACGATGCTTCATCAGGTCTTCCTCAGTTTGCTTCGGCTTTCTGGACCACCACCGTGCGGACCTGCTTCTTCCGCGGGCGGCGCCATGGAACCCCTTGCTCGAGCGCCGAGTGGACGATCATCAGCAGGACCAGGGAGATGGGATAGAAGATCACCAGGCCGGACCAGTCGTGCCAGGTATTCGCCGCGAACTCCGGGTCACCGTATTCGGCGATCACGAAGATCGAGGTGAGCCGCATCATGTTGCCCAAGATCGCCAGCGGGAAAGCCGCCAGGCAGAGCAGGGCCTTCTTCCACAGGGAGACCTTTGCGATGTAGGCCCAGACGGAGGAGATCATGATCAGCGCCATCAGCGAGCGGATGCCGCCGCAGCCTTCGTCGATCTTCAGCGGTGCCCAGCGGTCGTTGGCGGAAAAGATCTGGGTGCCCTGCACCACCGTTTTCACGCCGAAAAGGTTCGATCCCCATTGGGCCAGCTTCGTGGCCATGATCTGGAGTTTCGTGGTTGCCTGTTGGAATTCAGGTACCGGGATCGCCAGCCACAGGAAGAAAAGCGGGAAGAAGGTCAGCCGTGCCACTTGCCAGCCCCACAAATAGAGCGTGGAGCCCCAGAGAATCATCGGGAGTCCGCCCACCGAGAGACGGGCTTGGCCACAGCGGTGACCCGCCACGAAAAGAGCGATCCCCAGGAAGAGTATGGGAAGCCCCCACATGTTGGAGGAGGATACCGCGGCGAGCCGGCGCAGGTTCTTCCATTGCCACGCGATCAGACCGATCATGATCACCGGCACCAGATAGCCGTGCTCATAGTCGGTCTCCTTGTTCCAAGTGCTTTCCAGCCAATAGAGCGGCGAGCGGTGGCCGCCATTGCCGAAGCCGGGAACCACGAAATAGAAAATCGCGATGATCAGTCCGCAAAGCACCGGACCGAGCCACGACGGAACACCCTGATTTCCGGCGGCGGGAGAGGCTTGCGATTTCGAGCTTTCCATCTTTCGTCGGGATGCAGGGTTGCCGATCCGGCTTGGACTGTCAACAATCCCGGCCCGCCGCCCGTTGCCCCGCACTTTTCATGAAACTCATCAGTGGTACCGCCCACCGCGCACTCGCCGAGCGCATTGCCGAAAATCTTGGTGCTCCGCTTGCCGATGTCCATGTCACCGCCTTTCCCGACGGTGAAACTTTCGTCAAAATCAACGAGAACATCCGCGGGGATGATGTCTTCATCGTCCAGCCCAGCTGCCCGCCGACGAATCACAACATCATGGAGCTGCTGATCATGGTGGACGCCGCTCGCCGCGCCAGCGCGGGCCGGATCACCGCCGTGATGCCCTTCTTCGGATACGCCCGCCAGGACCGCAAGGACCAGCCGCGCGTCCCCATCACTGCCAAGCTGGTGGCGAACTTGCTGACTTCCGCCGGCGTCGGCCGCGTCCTGACCATGGACCTCCACGCCCCGCAGATTCAGGGTTTCTTCGATATCCCGGTGGACCATCTCTATGCCAAGCCGGCGCTGATCCACTACCTTCGGGAGCGCCATCCCGATCCCTCGAACATCACCGTGGTATCCCCGGATGTCGGCGGCGTGAAGATGGCCCGGTCCTATGCCGAGGCACTCGGTGCCGATCTCGCCATCGTGGCGAAGCATCGCGTCAGCGCCACCCGTGTGGAGGCTACGAACGTGATCGGTGATGTGGATGGCCGGGATGTGATCCTGGTTGATGACATGACCGAGACCGCCGGAACGCTTACCGCAGCCGCGGAGATCCTCGGGAAAAACGGGGCGAAGCGAATTTTTGCCGGGGTATCCCATGCCGTGCTCGGCGATTTGGGCCGCGAGCGGATCAAGAATTCCGTCATCGAGGAGATCATCACCACCGATTCCGTGCCCCAAGCCACTGGCGATAAGGTCCGCGCGGTCGAAATTGCACCCCTTATGGGAGAGGCGATCCGCCGTATCCATGAGGGCCAATCGGTGACCTCCCTTTTCGACCTCTGATTCCGGAAGCGAACAAAATTTTGACAAACCGGGAAGCGCCCGCTACAGACGCCGCCCCCGGCCGCGGAAATGCCTCGGTCGGAACCTGAATTCTCAAGCCCTTTTCGTCATGGCCAAGAAGCACGTCCTCAAAGCCGAACCGCGCCAACGCACCGGTTCCGGAGTCCTCAAGCAAATGCGCCGCGAGGGCTGGGTCCCCTCCGTGATCTACGGACGCGGCTCGGAAAACAAGAACCTGAAGGTCGATGCAAAGGCCTTCGACGAGTTGCTGGCCCACGCCACCTCGGAAAACATTCTCCTCAACCTGGATCTCGGTGGTGTGAACCAGCTGGCCTTCCTCCAAGCCGTCCAGCACGACGCGCTTTCCGGCAAGGCTCTCCACGTTGACTTCCTCGCCATCGACGAGAAGACCGAAATCACCGCCCACATCCCCGTCCACCTCACCGGCGAGCCTGCCGGCGTGAAGGCAGGCGGCATGCTGGAGCAGCTCAGCCACAACCTCGAAGTCCGCTGCGCCGCTGCTGACCTTCCGGAAGTGCTCGAGTTCGATGTGACCGGCCTCAACGAAGGTGATTCCCTTCACATCGGCGACGTCAAGCTGCCGGCTGGTGTAACCGCGACCCACGCTGCCGAAGTTGTCATCGCTCACGTGGCGAAGACCGCTGCCGCGGTTTCCGAGGCAGCTGGCGCCTGAGTTTGATTTTTTCAGATCGCAGAAGCCCGGTCCGCTCCCGCGGTCCGGGCTTTTGTTTGAAGGCCTTTCCGTGGATTCCGGACCCTCCATCCCTCTGATCGTCGGCCTCGGCAATCCCGGCAGGCAATATGAGGGCACGCGCCACAACGTCGGCTTCATGGTGCTCGACCGCATGGCGGCCCAAGCGGGGGCGGTCTTCGAGTCCCGGCCGAGATGGCAGTCCCACGTGGCGAAGCTGCCCGGCAGCGGGATCCTGCTGGTGAAGCCCCAGAGCTTCATGAATCTGAGCGGCCGCCCGGTCCGGCAGATCGCTAGCTTTCACAAGTGGGGCCCGGAGCGGGTTTTCGTGATCTATGACGATGTTGCGCTGCCGCTCGGCAAGTTGCGGATCCGCGAGAAGGGCAGCGCGGGCGGCCACAATGGGATCAAGTCGATGATCGAGCATTTCGGCTCCGACAATTTCCCCCGTCTCAAAATTGGAATCGGGGGTGCCGAGCCCGGAAATATGACCGGCCATGTGCTCGGAAATTTCCGGGAAGAAGAGCGGGAACTGCTTGAAAACACGCTTGCAAGGGCCGTGGACGCTGTGCAGCTTGCGCTCTCCCAAGGCCTCGGCCCCGCCGCAAATTTTTACAATAGTAGCAACGGAACACCCTAACAACCTCCATCAGATGAGCAGGAAATACGAAGGACTGATTGTCCTGAACACCAAGTCGATCGAAGGCAGCGTCGAAGATCTCGTCACCGCCGTGAGCAAGGAAATCGAAGCCGAAGGCGCGAAGCTGGACGAAGTGCAGCAGCTCGGCCGCAAGAAGTTCGCCTACAACTCCCGTCACCTCGAGAGCGGCCACTACGTGAACTACTTCTTCAAGGCTGAACCGGCTGCCATCGACCGCATCCAGGCCAAGCTCAAGCTGAACGGAAACGTTCACCTGCAGCACTTCCAGCGCGTGGCTTGATCCAGTTTCAGGGAGCTGTTCAAGGGAACGGCTTCCGGCTTGCCCTTCCTCCCCGGTTCTCCCTAGCCTCGCTCTGCCATGGCCAATCTGAACAAAGTCCTGCTCCTCGGAAACCTGACCCGCGACCCCGAGGTGCGCTATACGCCCAAAGGCACTGCCGTGGGTGATCTGGGAATCGCCGTGAACCGGCGCGTCTCGGATGGCAATGGCAACTGGTCCGACGAAGTGACCTTCGTGGATGTGACCGTCTGGGGTACCAATGCCGAGAACGCTCAGAAATTCCTCACCAAGGGCCGCGGCGTCTTCATCGAAGGCCGCCTGCAGATGGATACTTGGGAGGACAAGCAGTCCGGCCAGAAGCGCAGCAAGCTCAAGGTCGTCGCCGAAGTTCTCCAGTTCCTACCCGATGGCAAGGAACGCGCGGGCGGCGGCGGTGGTGGTGGCGGTGGCTACCAGCAGCGCGAAAGCGGTGGTGGCGGCGGCGGAGGTGGCTACCAGCAGCGCGCCGCATCCGGTCCCCCGCAGGGCGGCTCGCCCGCTGATTCGGGTGACTACCACGACGAGGACGACGACATCCCGTTCTGAGATTTCGAAAACGGCCGGGCGAAAGTCCGGCCTTTTTCTTTTCAAGATGGGGGCAACTCCAAGGGAAGAGGCGGGCACCCTCGGCCGACCGGGGGGGGCAGGGCTGACCGGGGTGAGACAGGGCCGACCGCTTCGTCTCCGGATCAATCTGGCGCTCTTGGGATCGCCAGCGACCCGGCTCGCAGAGCGGTCCTCAATAACAGTTATTTCTCCAGGTTGCTTCGTCTCCGCTTTGTCTGAGCCTGGCAGTAGAAAAGCTACCTGCCACATGTGCGAAGCTCGCCTCCAGCGTGCTTCCTACCCCTCGTTCCGCTGCTCCCGGATTCTTCCCCTTCGATGTTCAACGTTGGGAGTTCCATGTTCGACGTTCGCCTCCCATCGAGCCTGTTAATTTCCCTGTTATAACAGGCGGAACAGGCGCCGGAATCCGGAGCTTCCCGACCCCGGAAAGCTCCTCAGAACGCCCGGCCCTTCCCCAGCAGCTCCGCCTTGATCGCGGAAGCCCGCTGCAAGCACTCGTCCGCTTCCGCACCGAGGAAATTGGCATGCCCCATCTTCCGTCGTCCGATCGCGCGACGCTTCCCGTAGAGATGCAGGAATGCCGACCCATCCTCGAACAACGGAGTCCAATCCGGTGCCTCGCTCTCGCCGGGCCACATGTCGCCCAGCAGGTTCAGCATCACCACCGGAGACAGAAGTTTCGGCGAGCCGGCAGGCATCCCGCAAGTCACCCGGACCTGTTGCTCGAATTGCGAGGTCGCACAGGCATCCAGCGTGTGGTGGCCGGAGTTGTGAGGGCGCGGAGCCATTTCGTTCACCAGCACCGAGCCATCCTTCAGGTAGAAGAATTCCACGCCCATGATGCCGGTGTAATCGAGCGCTTCCGCCACGCGGCAGGCGATGATCTTTGCCTCCGCAGCGACCGCCGCGCTCACCCGAGCCGGTACGATCGAGACATCCAGAATGTGATGGCGATGGCGGTTCTCCGCAGGATCATAGGCCACCAGCGATCCATTGCTGGAACGCGCAACCATGACCGAAAGCTCCAGCTCGAAAGGAATGAAGGCCTCCAGCACTGCCCGGTCCGTGCCGAAGTTTGCCCACACGTTTGCCAGATCCTCGCCGCCGTTCAGTTTCAGCTGCCCCTTGCCATCGTAGCCGAAAGCGGCGGTCTTCAGCACGGCAGGCGTGCCGATTTGCTGGACGGCTGCCGCGAGCTCTTCGGCGGAGGCCACCACGGCGAAGGGGGCGCAGGGGATGCCGTTCTGCTTGAGGAAATTTTTCTCCCGTTCGCGATGCTGGCAGATCGCCACCGCATTGGGGGAAGGATGCAGTGCGATTTTTGCGGCCACCGCTTCCAAGGTCTCGCGCGGGATGTTTTCAAACTCCACGGTCGCCACCACCGCCTTGGCCACGAACTCCTCAAGAGCCTCGGGAGAATCGAAAGGCGCATCGATCGCCTCGTCCGCCACGACGATCGCGGGGGCTTCGAGGCCGCCGGTCCACACCAGCGTGCGATAGCCCATGCGGCGGGCTGCCATGCAAAACATGCGGCCGAGCTGGCCGCCGCCGAGGATGCCGAGCACGGCGCCCGGAGCGATGACTGAAGATGGATTCACGGATGCGTTGGAGACGGGGGAGCCACGGAATACACGGAACTCCCGGAAAGAAAAAAGCCAGAATCAGCCCAGTTTCGGCAGCTCGGCGGCTTTTACGGTGTCATTCTGCTTCTTGCGGAAGGCCTGGAGCTTTTCCAACAGCCCCGGATTTTCGCCCGCCAGCATCGCCACGGCGAAGAGCGCCGCATTGATCGCCCCGGCCTTTCCGATCGCGAAGGTCGCCGTCGGGATCCCGCCCGGCATCTGGACGATCGAGAGCAGGGAGTCCATGCCCTTCAGCGCGTGGGATTCCACCGGGACACCCAGCACCGGCAGATCGGTGATCGCGGCGGTCATCCCCGGCAGGTGAGCCGCCCCGCCCGCACCGGCAATGATCGTTTTCAGGCCGCGGCCACGGGCTTCCGTCGCATACGAGAAAAGCTTGTCCGGCGTCCGGTGGGCGCTGACGACCTCCGCTTCCCACGCCACGCCGAAGTCTTCCAGCGTGCGTGCTGCGTGCTCCATCGTCGGCCAATCCGACGTGCTACCCATGATGATGCCGACGAGGGGCGTTGCCATGCGGGAAAGGCAAGACAGAAGACTTGAAGACGCAAGACCCAAGACTGGAAAATCTCCGCTAGCGGGAGCTGCAAGTCTTTTGTCTTCTGTCTGAAAGCCTTCCGTTCCTCCTTGCTGACCTTATTCGCGCTCGCCCCTGGCCCGCTCCCCTGCTACCCCCCGCGCGCTCATGTTGAAGGAAGCCATCCAGGAAGTCCGCGTCTTCGCACCCGCGACCGTTGCCAATGTGGCCTGCGGTTACGACGTGCTCGGATTCGCGATCGATGCCCCCGGGGACGAAGTCGTCGTCCGCCACTGCCAAAAGCCTGGCCTTCACATTACCGCGATTACCGGTGACGAGGGCAAGCTGCCGAAGAATCCGGAGAAAAACACCGCCGGCGTGGCCGCGCTGGACCTCCTCCGCCACCTCGGCATGACCGATCTGGGGATCGAGATGGAGATCCACAAGAAGATGCCCTTCGGCTCCGGTCTTGGTTCTTCCGCCGCCTCGGCCGTGGCCGGCGCCTACGCCGTGAATCGCCTGATCGGCGAACCGCTTTCCAAGAAGCAGCTCCTCCCTTTTGCGATGGCCGGTGAAGCCTCCGCCGACGGTGCATGGCACGCGGATAACGTGGGCCCCTGTCTCCTCGGTGGCATCGTTTTCATCCGCTCAAATGACGAATTGGATGTCGCCCAGCTTCCCGCCCCGAAAAATCTTTGGGCCGCCGTGGTCCATCCGGACATCGAGGTCCTCACCAAGGTCGCCCGTGAAATCCTCCCGAAGGACATCCCGCTGGTGAATGCCACCCAGCAGATCGGCAATCTCGGTGGCCTGCTCTGCGGCATCATCCAGGAAGACTACGGCCTCATCTCGCGCTCCATCCACGATGTGATCGCGGAGCCGCGCCGCCAGAAGTTGATCCCGGAATTCTACAAGGCGAAGCGTGCCGCCCTCGCGGCCGGCGCCCTCGGCTTCTCAATCTCGGGTGCGGGCCCCAGCGTCTTCGCCCTCTGCGAAGGTGAGGAGTCCGCGAAGAAGGTCGGTGATGCAATCTCCAAGGTCTTCTCCGCCATCCCGCTGGGGAACCAAGTCTACATTTCCCGCATCAATCCTCACGGCGTCCACGTCGTGGAGGAGAAAAAGTCGAAGTGATTCCAAGTCCGCAGTGATCATGAAGCTGTTCAGGGTTCTCCTTATTGTCCCCTTCTTGGCCTCCTGCGTACCGAGCGCGACCAAGGAACTCACGCGCAGCGCGGGAGATGCCAAGACGCTCCAGTCGTATGCGATCCTGCGACCGAAATGGCCGGATCCGATGAAGCCGGAGCTGAGGTTTGACTCGGTCCGGACAGCGGTGAACCAGACCACGGCTCGCGAGAGCCGGGGCATCCACGGTAGCCCGCTCTCCGATATCGGGAACATGGGACTGATTCTTGAGCCCGGCCCTTGTGCCATCCACGTGAGATCCGGGGCTCCTCCCCTGACCTCTTGGGGCACTATCGAATTCACCGCGCAGAAGGGGAAAATCTACCGCTTCCGTGCCATGATCGATCCGGCACTCAAGGGCATGGATGATACCCATCTGTGGGAGCTTTACGAAGAAGACACCAACAAGGTGATCCTCCGCCGCGAAATGAAGGCGAGCTACACCTCGCCGGTGATCATGCCTGTCGTTGTCGCGCGATAGCCGCAGCGGGATCCCAATCCAAGCGTCAAGATGCTTTACCACTCCACCAACAATCCCGCCCACCGGGTCGATCTCAAGGAAGCGATCCTGCGCTCCTTGCCGCCGGACAATGGCCTTTACATGCCGGACACGCTGCCGGTGCTGGGTTCCGATTTCTGGTCGATCTGGCGGGAGCTTTCCTTTCAGGAAATCGGCTATGCGGTGGCAAAGGCGTTCTTCCATGAGGATGTCCCCGCGGCAGCCCTGAAGGAGATCGTGGAGGGCACGTTGTCCTTTGATGCGCCGGTGGTCATGTTGGCTCCCGGAGATCACATCCTGGAGCTCTTCCATGGGCCCACGCTTGCCTTCAAGGATTTCGGTGCCCGCTTCATGGCCAGGTTGATGGCCTGGCTGGTGCGCGGCGATAACCGGGAGCTGACCGTGCTTGTCGCGACTTCCGGTGATACCGGTGGTGCCGTTGCTTCGGCTTTCCACCGGGTTCCGGGCACGCGGGTCATCATCCTCTATCCGAAGGGCAAGGTTTCCGGCCTGCAGGAAAAGCAGCTCACGACGCTCGGCGACAATATCACCGCCCTCGAAGTCGATGGCACCTTCGACGACTGCCAGCGCCTGGTGAAGTCCGCCTTCCTCGATCGCGGGATGTCGGAGCGCATGAACCTGACCTCGGCGAACTCGATCAATCTGTCGCGCCTCGTTCCCCAGAGCTTCTATTATATCCATAGTGCCCGCCAGCTTGCGGAGGGAGTCGAGCCTGCCTTCGTGGTGCCGTCCGGGAATTTCGGGAATCTCACCGCAGGACTCCTCGCCGTGCAGCTCGGTCTGCCGGTGAAGAAATTCATCGCCGCCACCAACGCGAACGACGTGGTTCCCGCCTACCTGAAGAGCGGCGATTACCAGCCGCGTCCGAGCACCGCCACGATCTCGAACGCGATGGATGTGGGAGCGCCCTCGAATTTCGCCCGCATGCAGGCCCTCTTCGGGAATTCCTGGGAAGCCATGCGCGGCAAGATCGAAGGAATGGCTTTCACCGACGATCAGACGCGGGCTGCGGTGCGCGAGGTGAAGGTGCTCTACAATTACGAGATCGACCCGCACGGTGCTGTCGGTTGGCTCGCGGCCCGCAAGTGGCGCGCTGCCAACCCCGGAAATCCGACCATCACCCTCGAGACTGCCCATCCTTCGAAATTCCTCGATGTGATGGAGCAGGAGATCGGCAAGGGCGCGGTGGAAATTCCCGAGCGCCTCGCCATCCTCGCCGACCGCGAGAAGGTGGCCCATCGGCTTCCCGCGGACGAGGCGGCCTTCAAGGCTTGGCTTGAGGCGCAGGCCTGAAAGTGGCTCCCGCCGCCTGTTACGAAAGAATTGGAAAAGGGGTGTCGTCTTGCGAGAGCGGGGACTTTGTCCTCGTTCCGTGGATATGAAAAAACGCCTCGTTCCGGTTTTCGCACTGATTCATGCGGCATCCGCTTCGCCGCTCATCAGCTCGGGGTTCATCTACCCTGAAGACGGCAAGCCGACACCCCAATGTCACGCCTCGACGATTGCGGAGGGAAAGAACGGGCTGGTGACCGCATGGTTCGGCGGAACCAAGGAGGGTGCCAACGATGTCGGAATCTGGGTCTCTATGTTTGATGGCCAGGCATGGGGCAAGCCGGTCGAAGTCGCGGAAGGCAGGGATGCCGCGGACATACAAGTGCCGTGTTGGAACCCGGTCCTCTTTCAACCGAAGTCCGGGCCGTTGTTGCTTTTCTACAAGACCGGCCGCCAGATCCGCACTTGGCAGACGGAGCTCAGAACCTCGGCGGATGGGGGAAGGACGTGGAGTGAGGCGAAAAAATTGCCCGACGGAATTTGCGGGCCGGTAAAAAACAAGCCTGTCGAACTAGCGGATGGAACCCTGCTCTGCCCTACCAGCGACGAGCCGGCGAAGGACCGCTGGCTGGTTCATTTCAGCACCACCACCGATCTCGGAGAGACTTGGACCAAGACTGCACCCTTGAATGACGGGAAAGAGTTTAATGCCATCCAGCCGACGATTCTACGCCATCCGGGAGAGAAGCTCCAGGCGCTCTGCCGAACCAAGGAAGGGGTGATTGCCGAAATCTGGTCGGAAGATCAGGGCAAGACTTGGTCCGGTATGAAGGCAACGAGCCTGCCGAATCCGAATTCGGGAATCGATGCTACGACCCTTGCCGACGGTCGCCATGTGCTGGTCTACAACCCCGTGACCAAGGGGCGTTCACCGCTCGTCGTCGGCCTCTCCAAGGAGGGCAGGGAATGGAAGCAAGTCCATGTCCTCGAAGATCAGCCCGGCGAGTATTCCTACCCTGCAATCATTCAGGCGAAGGATGGAACCATTCACGTCACCTATACGTGGAAGCGCCTGCTGGTGAAGCATGTCATGCTCGATCCCGCGAAGCTGGATTCCTGATTCTCAGAGAGAGTCGAGGAACTCGGGCGAGCACCCTTTCAGGGAAAACCATCCGTCCTTATATTTTTTCACGGTCACCGGATTGAACATGAGGCTGCCAATCAGGCCTCCCAGTGCGATCACGATACCGGCGAAAATGGGCATCACCGCGGCATCTCCATTCAACAAGGAGCCTCCAATGAACGCGACGCCGATGCCTGCCAGCATTACGCCCAAGGCGACGAGGCGTTTTTTCGCCAGTCGCCCCCGCGCATCCTTGCTGAGGCTATAGGTAATCTTTGCCTTCTTTTGCAGGACGATGGAGAGAAGGAGGAAGGGCAGGAGGCCGAAAAAGATGAAAACGAAAATCCATGGAGGGGTCCAAGCCAGAGGCCTGAGCTTGCGCCAACCTTTTGCATCAACCTCCTGATTGGTATGAACGCAGCGTGGCGGAAGTTCGGCTCCGTCCCGAATGACCAGCAATTCTCCATCCCGGAAGTAGAAGGGTGCGTTCGGGCCGGTCAGGTTGATCGCAGCCACGTCCTGCACGCCGGGGGCCTGGTAGGGGTTGGGTTGGGCGGTCGCCTCCATGCTTCAACTTGTCAAAGGAGCCGCGGCGGTGACGAGGAAATTGATATGTCTTTTCTTACGCCCGCTCGATCGTTGCGCTTTCCCGGAGCTTCGATGCGAGATCCTTCAGTGCCTTGAGGCGGCGGGCGTGTTCCACTTCCTCGCGGATGCTGTCCTTCACCTCTTCAAAGGGTTGAATTGATACGGGTCGAACTTCGACAGCCTTCACCAGGTGAAGGGCTTGCTCGTAGAAGAATACCGGGCTGACCTCGTCTTCGCGCAAGGAGAAGAGCATTGCCTCGAAGGGATTGAAGATACGCTGCTGCTCGATCCAGCCGAGATCGACTTCGCCGCCGCGCTTTTTCGTGTTCTCTTTTGCCAAGGTGTCGAAGTCCTCCCCGACGTGGGAGCGACGACGGAGATCCAACATCGCCGCGTAATCGTCCCAGGGATCGGCGGCCTCCGGGAAGCGGACGAGATGAAGCGCGCGCACAGCGGGAGGGGTGCGGAAGCGGCTGATGTTTTCCTGATACCACTTCTCCAGATCTTCTTCGGATAGCTCGGGCAAGTCCTGCCAGAGGCCGTCTGTAAAGCGCTCCATCTTCAGCCGGGAGATCGTTTCGGCGCGCAGCGATTCACGCTCCGCGTCCAGCAGCTCCCAAGAGGCACCGTGCTTCCGCCATTGGCGAAGGGTGTCCTCGAAGGCGCTGCGGACTTCATCCGCGGAGGGATTTTCTGTCCGCTGCTCGGCTTCCTGGGCGAGGAGGATGCCATCGATCACCTCCTCTTCCGCGCGTTCACGGAATTCATTGTCCCGCTCGCAGCAGGAGACCTCACTCAACATCTCGGCTTCCGCCTTCAGCCGCGCGAAGGCATCCTCGATCAAGCCAGGGTCGGCCGTCTCCCCATTGATTCGAAGCATGGGCTAGCGCTTGTTGAGGTTCGGCGGGGGTGCCTGTTCGATCACGGTCAGACGGGAATTCAGGATCGCCCGATACTGCGCGAGTTGCCCGGGGGTGAGGATATCGCCGAGTTGGGAGATCTTTTGCTCCATGTCCTTGCGCCGGGCCTCGGTCTGATACCTGAAAATCGTCTGCGGATCCTTCATGGCTTCCGGGTCATTGAGCAGGGGGCCCATATCGTCGAGCATGTCCGAGTCTGCTCCGCTGAAGACGCTGAAGGACTCCGAGAGGATCTGCCAGCCTTCCGGCCGCTGCTTGTAAGCCTCTTTGCTGCCAGCCAGAAATGCCGCCATGGATTTCTCCCGCTGTTCGGGAGAAAGGTCGATCTGGCGGCTCAGATCCGACAGGTCGGTGAGGGCGCTCGCTTGGATGGAGCCTTCCTCCTCGCGCGCTATCTTCGCTTTCAGCGCGTCGTATTGCTCGGGATCCAGCACTTTCTCCGCCTCGCGCATGAAGAGGCGCTCTGCGTCCGCGGCTGCGGCGACTACCTCCGAAACCGGGCGTCCGCTCCCGGCCAAGCTTTGGAATGCTTCCATGCGTCCGGTGGCCAAGGCCTCGATCGCATCTTTCTGCTCCTGGCTAAGTCCCAAGGCCTCGGTGAAACGGGTAAGCCGGCCTTTAAAGGTGCGGCCACGGGCAGCTTCGATACTCCTTCGCGAATCCATCCGATTCGAAGACTTCTCCGGGTCGGCCGTAGCGGATTCCGGATCCATCACCGGGCCGCGAGGTTTGAGGACCAGATTGTCCTTCCGCTCGTGCGACTTGCCGCCGGCCACCTGCCCGGACTCCCCGCTTCCCTTGGACGAGGCATCGCCGGCCGTTCCGGCAGGCTTCAGCAGCCAGCCGAGGGAGAATCCTGCCAAGGCGGTGAAGGTGGCGATGAGGACAGTCGGTTTCATGTGTCGGGCATGGAGATAGCGCCGCCGGGCACCCGATTCGTCGGGAATCAAGCCTCGCGGATGCTCTTGATCGCGGCGGCCATATCCGGCGCTTTGAAAGTAGAGGAGCCCGCGACCATCACGTTGGCACCGGCTTTTGCGCAGCGCGCCGCGGTCAGGGCATCGATACCGCCGTCCACTTCAATGTGATAGGAAAGGCTGTGCTCCTCGCGGTAGCGAACGGCTTCCTCGATCTTCGGGAGGACCTCACCCATGAAGGCTTGGCCGCCGAAGCCTGGAACCACGGTCATACAGAGCAGCAGGTCCACGTGGGCCAGATATGGGATAGCCTCGGAGAAGGGGGTTGCCGGGTTCAGGGCCAGTCCGGCCTTGCAGCCTGCTTCCTGGATTTTGCGCAGAGTGCAGCCAACATCGTGATCCGCCTCCACATGCACGGTGATGAGGTCTGCTCCGGCAGCCACGAAGCGTGGCAGGTAGTGGTCCGGGCGGGATACCATCAGGTGCACATCCAGATAGATGTCATTGGTCTCATGCACCGCCTGCACCATTGCGGGACCGAAGGAAATATTGTCCACGAAGTGACCATCCATCACGTCCAGATGCAGCCAGTCGGCTCCGGAGTGGATCGCGCGGGTGACTTCCTCCCGGACGCGGGAAAAATCGGCGGCGAGCAGGGATGGGGCGATGACTCGGTCTCGGCAGGTCGGCGGGATCACGGGCGGGACGGTAAGTCGGCAGCGCGAAGTTCCAAGTGCCAAGAAAGACAGGCTGCGGTGGAATTTGGCGCTTGGAAACCTTACCCTGCACCTGCCTCCTTGGTCCGTGGAGCCGATCATCGACCTCGTCAGCGACGAATTTTTCATGGGCCAAGCCATGCGTGAGGCCCGGAAGGCCTATGCCGCCACGGAGGTGCCAATCGGCTGCGTGATCGTGCGGGAGGGAAAGATCATCTCCCGAGCGTGGAACCAAGTGGAAACCCTGAAGGACGCCACGGCCCATGCGGAAATGCTCGCGCTCACGGCGGCGCAGCATGCGCTGGGCGACTGGAGGCTGGAAAAGTGCACGCTCTACGTGACGAAGGAACCCTGCCCGATGTGTGCGGGTGCCATCGTCCACTGTCGACCGGAGCGTGTCGTTTTCGGGTGTCCGGATCCGAAGGCCGGAGCGGCTGGCGGGTGGATCAATCTGCTTGAGTCGAATCCGCCGCTGAACCACCGCTGCGATGTCACTGCCGGGGTGATGGGGGAAGAGTCGCTTTCCCTGATCCAAGGATTCTTCCGGGAGGCGAGGGAGCGGAAGAAGGCGGGGGAGGAGAAGGCGCGACCGCCTTCCGAGGGTTGAGGAGTTGCGATGGGGGCCCATGAGGGCGTTGAAATTTGCCGCCTGTTATAACTGGGAAAATAACAGGTGGCAGGGAAGGGGAACATCGAACATCGAACTTCCGGCATCGACCACCGAAGTGGGAAGTCCGAGCGGAGTGGAACGGTGTGCGGAAAGCATGTTGATGGGAAATTTGGCGCATGGGGGGTTTGGGTTCTACTGCCAAGGTTGACCGAAACGGGGACGGGAGAAGTTAGGAGCCTTGGGCTTTCTTCCGGCCACCTCGCTGGAGCTTTCCTTGGATAGAGAGCTGATAGGTGAATCTCCCATCAGCAATCGTATCCAGGAGGGGTTTTCCCTTTGAAATGCAGAGGGTTGGAAGTTGACAAGATCAGAGTGCCACCGACACGATGGAGCTACCCATGAAAGCAATTATTGTTTCCCTCCTCGTGGCCCTCTCCGCCCCCCTCATGGCCGCTGATGTGCCCACCCTCAATCCCAAGAAGCCGCGGACCGTGGTCTTTCTGAATTACTTCAGACTCTACGATACCAACGGCGATAGCTTCCTCTCGGAGGCAGAATTCCAGGGGACACTGGGATCCAGCAGCATCCCTGCCATCACCAAATACCGCTTCCTGTTCATGGCGGATGCCGGCCCGATCGCCCCGAGCGGTATCGAAGGTCCCATTGGCATCGGCGTTGAATCCTACATCCGCTTCGCCGGTGGCTTGCGTGTTCCCAAGGTGAGCAAGGCGACTATCTTCGAACTGGCCGATGAGGATAACGACAATTTCCTCGATCCCTCGGAGTATGCGCTGACGCGCAACTCCGACATCCCCGCGGGCGCTCTTGGCAAGCCCTTCAACCGGCTGGACCGGGACGACGACAATCTGATCTCCCGGTCCGAGTTTGGGCTGAACGTCAAGGGGTAACCGGGGTTTTCATCTTCTGCTTCCAAGTGCCCGGCGTGGATTCCCACCCGGGCACTTTTTCTTTTCCGGTGTCGGCTTGCCCAGGCTCCCGCCGCCGCCTAAAGCTCCGGCGTGGCCGCCAAGCCGAACATTTTCGCCATCGTCGGCAGCGACGACGGGCGCGTGAAAGAGGAAGCCCTCCGTCTCCATCGGGATCTCACCGGTGGGAACGATGATGGCTTCACGCACGAAATGATCGATGGCACCGCCGACAATTCGGAGGGTGCCTTCCAGATTTGCCGTGCGGTAGTGGAGGCCTTGCAGACGATGCCCTTCTTCGGCGGAGAAAAGGTAGTGTGGCTGAAGAATGCCACCTTCCTGATCGATGACGTCACCGGGCGCTCGGAGCGTACCCTTTCCGGCGTCGAGTCACTGAAGAATTGCCTCGAAGCCGGTCTCGGGAACGGCGTGACTTTCTTGCTCAGCGCCACCGGAATCGACAAGCGCCGGGCCTTCTGGAAGTACCTTGAGAAGAACGCCCAAGTGAAGGTCTTCGACAAGATCGATACTTCGCGGGAGGGCTGGCAGGAGGAAGTGGCAGATCTGGTGGAAAAGAAGGCGAAGGATCTCGGTCTGCGCTTTGAAGGCGAGGCGCTGGAGCTTTTCGTCATGCTTGCCGGGGAGGCGACCCGCCAGATCGGGAATGAGCTGGAGAAGATCGATCTCTATCTGGGCCCGGATCGCCGCGAGGTGACGGTGGATGATGTGCGCCGCATGGTGCCCCTCAGCCGCGCCGGTGTGGTTTTCGAGATCGGGAATTCGCTGCAGCACGGTGATGCGGCGCGAGCGCTGGAGCTCATCGACCAGCAGTTGGAGCGCGGGGAAAATGCGATCGGCCTGATGCGGGCTTCGATCATTCCCACGGTGCGGAATCTTTTCATGGCAAAGGTGCTGGCCGAGAAGCGCCTGCCGACACGGAACTACAAGGACTTCGCTGCGGCGCTTGATCGGCTTCCTGAGGTGGAGCGCCTCTGGCTGCCGCAGAAGAAGGGTGGGGGGGTGAATGTGTATCCGCTCTTCCTTTCGCTACGCGGGGCCGAGGCCTTCACGATGGAAGGCCTCCGCGGTGCGATGGAGTCCGCGCTGCGGGCTGACCGTTCGCTGGTTACCACCGGGCTCGATCATCGCCTGGTGCTGCACCGCCTTGTTGCCGAAGTGACATCGGGCACGCGCAAGCGGAGGTAGATCGCGGCGGAGGATTTGCAGCGAGGTGGATACCTCTCAGGCTTCGTACAATTCGAGCGGCAACCCGTCGGGGTCGGCGAAGAAGGTGAAGCGTTTTCCGGTCAGCTCATCCACGCGCACGGGTTCTACCTCTACACCCTTCGCTGCCAGCGATGCCACCGTTGCATCCAGATCCGCGGTTGCGAAGGCAAGATGCCTGAGGCCGCAAGCTTCCGGGCCCGAAGGCCGTGGCGGTGGCGTGGGAAAGGAGAACAACTCGATCTGGGGTCCGCCCGGCAGCTCCAGATCGAGCTTATAGGAATTCCGGGCTTCGCGGTAGGTTTCTTCGATCACCTTCAAGCCGAGGATCTCGGTGTAGAACGCCTTGGAGCGGTCGTAGTCGGCGGTGATGATCGCGACGTGGTGAATGCCGAGGATGTTCATGGATGGAGCCTCTCCATTGCTAGCGCGGATCGCGAGCCGGATCAGGGCGATTTTTCAAGAATCTCCAGCAGGTCAGCGTGCAGGGACTGGGAGAAATAGCAGAGGTTAGAGTAGCTCATTTCGGGTGCCGGTGAGCACCTGCGATCGCTGGCGTTCTGCGGTCAGGAAGTGGCGCGGAACGGCCGACCGCTCAGCGCTGTCTCCGGAGGAACTCCAGCACCTCTGCGTTTATGGTTTTCTGCATTTCGTAGTCGTAACGGGTCTGGGCGGGAACCGTGGGATCGATCACCGTCAGTGTATCACGCTTCGTCCAATATTTTTCCGCCTCGTGATTCGTGGGGATGGATAGTGCCATCAACAGCATTGCGAACATGGTTGCCGGGGTCATTGCGCGCGATGCCGCCAACCATTGAACCGCCCTTTCCCTTCCCCTGAAAAGAACGGCGATGGGGATACCGATGGCTCCGAAGATGAGGACTCCTAGAAGCCAAGGTACGGCTTTTGTGAGATTCGGATCACTATCGTCCCCTAGGCTGCTGAGGATAGAGGATGCGATCCATAGAGTGGAACCCGCTGACAGCGCGATGGTGCTGATTGTCCGTCCGTAGTTCCACCCGAGGCACTTCATCCGGCGAGCCAATCTCCAGGTGATCAGCCGTGATCCCAGCGTCAGCATTAATCCGGCGACGACGACATTCCTGGCAAAGTCGGCCATGATAGTGGTGAAAGGAGAGAAAGATCCGCCTCCGAACGAAGTGAAGTGCTCCACCACTTGATGAAGAAGGAAGGGAAGCAAGATCCCCATTCCGAAGATCCATACGTAGTCCTGAGGCTTGAGAACTTCTTCCAAGGACTTGGAAAGCATCCGTGCCTGTCTGCCATGACGAAAGCGGACCGAGGCGCCGAGCATCGCGACTAGGCCGATAGCGAACCATCCAAGGAGAGAGTGGATTCGCCCGAGCATCGCTTGGGAGGCCATGCGCCCCGGCTTCAAGTCCTCGTCCCTCAGTGGGGGTGGATTTTCCCCTCTCTCCGCCTGAAGTGCCAAGCGTGTGGCTAAAAACCCAGCGCGTTTGAAAGCGGACGCGCTCATCTCGAGTCTGGATCGGCGCTCTTCGCGCTGTTGCTGAAGTTCAGTTGCAATCTTGCTATATCTGGTCAAGATTTCGTGCTGTCCGAGATCCCTCGCCGCGGAGGCGACTTCCTTCGCCGCTAATTCGCTGGGCCGGAAAAGGTCTGGCCAGGAAGAGAATTCGGGACTTTCGGGCATTCTTAGCTGCAATGCCTCCCAAGCATGGAGGAAACTCAGGAATTCGCCGGTATTCCCGCGCGCTGCAAAGTCCTTAGATGCTGCCGCTAACAGTGAATTCAGATAATGTGGATAGGTCGATGTTACTGACAGCTCCATTTCAAGATAGGCATCAACAATCTTGCGGCCGAGTATGTCCTCGCCATGGGGCAGGATCTTCAAGCGTTCGAGTATGACCTCATTGTAGGGGTTTCTGTAGTTCGGCATCCTTGCCGCTTCTTTGATCAAGCGGACTGCATCTGCGACCTTGGCTGGGTCCGTGATCGTATAGGCGGGTGCTTTCGCCTTGCTCCCCCGAGGTTTGAATCCGTCTCTCCTAACGGAGTCTTTCGAATAGACCGCCGCAACAATGTAGCGGAACCATGCATTCCCCGGGTCCACGCGGTCAGCAGTCTCCAAAAGATCCCTAGGGTCGGGAGGCGATGGGTCATATCCGTCGATTGAGGTCAGGAAATGCTGTGCGAAGTAGCCCACGTTTTCCGGATCGCTGTCCCATAGAGCCTTGAAGTGTCCACCTCCTCTCTCCATGCGGCTCCCGAAAAGCAGAAGCTTCTGCTGAGGTGAAAAGTCCCCGATCAGTTTCTCGAGATCGGCATTCACGTTTCGCCCAAAGGATGGCCCGGGCAGAGCGAGCGCGAGGGGATCGGTCATCGCAAAGAGTCTCCAGCTTGCCAGCCGGAGCCTTTGGTAGTCCCGGATCATCGGAATCGCCGCTAGTATCGAAACCACTGCGCACAGCGCATAGAGCCACGTCTTCCACGGGAGGCGGCTGGGAGCCGTCTCCAAGTTGGTAGCTGCTTCCTTGAGCAAAGCATCGTGGTCTGCCGATGAGGGATGTGAGGCTAGCAGATGACGGAGTTCCCGTTCCGCCATCATCTGCATTTCCGCATTGTCCCCGAGCGGGCGGACGGCGGCTTCGATGAAGCGCTCCGTTGTGGAGTCGTGATCAGTCACCTGATTGAAGGGTCTTCAGGAGTTCATCCTTGGCATCGGTGATGGCTCCGCGGTCGTAGGTGTTCTGCGGCACGGATGCGGGCGTGATTTCATACAGGTGATCGCGCGCGATCCAGTATCGCTCGAGAGCCAGGTGAAGCGGGATCGTGAGGGAGAAGGCGAGCATTCCGGCAAAATAGGCTGGCGCCAGTGCGCGACTGGCAACCGCGCGGTGGAGGGCCTTCGAATGCTTGCCGAAGATTGCGATGCCTGCCTGCAGCAAGAGGCAAAGGGTCGCCAAGGAAAGCAGTGAGGCAGCGGTGAAGAGCCAGGCTTTGTAGGGATCCCGGGCTTCCGGGAGATCGAGATCCACCGCATCCATCTCGGGGAAGAAATGACGCTCGCCTCTCGGGGCTTCGAGCCCGGGCGTGATGCCCAGCACGATCACCGACGCTATGCAGAGGATGACGGTGAGCCAATCGAGAGGGGACGTTTTTCCGGCCAGGCCGAGCTGCGCGCCGCGCCTGGAGATCCTTCGCCGGGCGACAATCCGCGGAAGGACGATCATCAGAAGGATGGTTGCCAGGATTTGGCCGATGGGAAGAGTCATGCTGTGGACCGCAAGGCTCCATTGTCTCCCTCCCATCGGGCTTTGCCCGAGGACAAGCAGGGCGATGAGCGGTGCGATGCCGGATGAGATGATGAGGAAGCGATCGGAAGGTGTCAGAAGGGCATCCAGCCGACCGGAAAGCTTCCTGCAAAGGAAGCCGCTGCGGAAGCGATAGAGGGCGGCAAAAATTGCGGACGGCAGCAGGATAACCCATGCAGCCGCAGCGCCAATGCGATCCGCCACGGCGTAATCCATCATACGTCCGGGTTTCATTTCCTCCGGGGAGGGTGCTGGTTTCGATGCGGGCCGGTATTTTTCGAGGATCGAAGAGACGGACAGGAGATAAGCTGCCCGCTCACGAAGCTGCCGGACGCGCTGCTGCCTTGCCGGATCCTGCCGCTGCCGGTTGAGGCTTTCCAGCTTCTCGATGGTGGCTCCGAGGCGTTTCGCTTCTTCGTCCATCCCGAGCGCGGTGGCAGTCGCGGCCATATTCTGGCGGACCAGGACGGAGGAAGTCCTCGAGACGAGCACGAGAACCATCGAGTTCGCGATTTGAGGATACAACTTGTCTTCGAAGCGTTTCCACGTCGCGATCAGGCGACGAAGACCCTCGGGGTCGCTTTCCTTGCCGCAGAGCTCCGCCTTGGCGGCCACGATCTTGGCGATCCCAAGGAAGTCGGCCGCTCCCGACTTGGTGTATGAGAAATAGAAGGTCCTGGCCACGCGGTCGGTCTGGCCCGTGGCAGGAGGAAGTATGGCAAAGCGCTCGAGCTGAAGTTGCCCGAAATATGATTGGATGCGCGGAGCTGTCACCGCCCTTTCAAGATGCCGGATGGCCTCGTCCATCTTGCTACGGTCCTTGATGTCCCATGAAGCGGCGGGAAGAGGCCGCGGAAGTTTTCCGTGCGGAAGAGGTAGGGACTCGACCGACTTCCTGCCGCTTGCCGTGGCTTCCATGAGGGCGAAGTAGCCATTGTCGGGATCGAGGCGATCCACCACCTGGCGGAAATCGGGAGGAAGGCTTTGTTTCTCCGCGAGGTGGTGGGTGGCATACTCCTGAAAGAGATCGATGCGGTCGGGTTGGGATTTCCACAATTTCGCGAAGCGCCCGGTGGCGTCGTGAAGCGAAGGGTCGCCGAAGAGAAGCAACTGCTGCTTCGGTGACAGTGACAGGCTCCTGGCGAGGTAGGGCTCGATCAAATCGCGATCGGGAAAGTCCATGACGTCGGCCATGCACTTCAGCCAATCCCAATCCCGGTGGATCGTCCAAGCGGTCCACGCTACCAGAGAAAGGGAGGCAAGGGCCATGGCCAGACAAGTCCATGCTCCTTTCCGACCGGGTGAGGCTTCGAGGCGCTTCGCGCACTCGTCCAAGGTATCGCCTTTGATAGGAGTGCTGGCGTTTTCGATTGCGTCCCGCAATTCACGCTCGGCTGCAATTTCGAGCTCTGCATTTCCATGGAAGGGCCGGATGGCTACCTGCAGAAAATGTTCTTTCGAATCAGGAGAGGGAGAAGGATTACTCATGGTTGGGAGTTCAGGATCTCGATCACCTCACGGCGCATTTGCTGGGTCACCTCGTGCTCGTATCCGCTGAGTCCGGGCTTGTCGGGGTTTATGCCGGTGAATTGGTCTCGCGCGATCCAGTGCTTCTCCTCCGCGTGATGGATGAGGAAGAGTCCCATCATGAGAAGCATGCCAGTGGCGTAGGCGGGCATGAGGATTCGTGACAGCGTGACGCGACGCAGCAATTGGCCCTGCTGTCCGAAGATCGCGCGGATGCCAATGGTGGAGGTCGTGAGAGCAAGAGCTACGAGTATCAGGCAAGCGGCTCCGGTTAAGGTCCGATTGAGCGGCTCGGAGAGGGCAATGGCTCCGAACAGTAAAAGAGCCAGGGCACCGAAGATTGCGCAGGCCGATGTCCAGAGCCGGGTGCGGCAACTCAAACCTGCCGCCCCGGCGCGGAGCGAGAGGCGCCACCTGGCGATGAGGAGAGGGAGAAAGATCATCATCAATAGGGTGGAGACGGCTTGTCCCGAGGTGACGATCAGCCCTTTGTCCCGGAGGCTCCACTCGCTGCCGCCGAGAGGAGTGAATCTCTGGATGAGCTGGGCGGAGGCAAAGGGAGCGATGATCCCGACTCCCATAATCCATGCCCAATCCAACGGTTGAAGAAGCGCCTGCAACCGGAGGGAGAGTCCGCGAACCAGCTTGCTGGCGCGAAAGCGGTAGAGGAAGGCCGCGAGGAGGGTCAGCGCGAGTGCCAGCCAGCCGAGCAAGTCCAGCAACCTGCCGGCGAAGGCATGATCCGCGAGACGGCCCGGCTTTAGCTCTGTCTCGGTGATCGGGATCGTTTCGCGGGTTTGCTTGCTGAGCGGTGCTAGAGACGTGCTTGCGAGAACGCTGCCATGGAGCTCCAGCGGCTTGTTGTCGTAGGGCTTGCCGGAGGCCACGGTCTTCCATGCGTCGAAGCGATCCTCCAGTTTTTGCAGGCGCTCCTCTTCGGCAGTGAGGCCGAGTTCCTTGGCGGACTCGATCATCGACTTGAGAGGTATGCGGACCGTCACGAGCGTGATCATCATGTCCACGAGGTTGGCGTAGCGTGCAGAGGCGAGGGTCCTGCTGAACTTGTCCCAATCCGCAGTTAGCTGGCGGAAGCTGTCCGCATCGCCCGACTTGGCGAGTTGGTTGGCCCTTGCTGCGACGGCATCACCCAGGGTCCGGAGGCGCAGGCTGAGGGTGCTGGTCCCCGCGACGTAGTAGATGGGGATCACCTGGTTGATGACATCGGTTCGCGGCGGGAGCAGCTTGATCCGCTGCCGGAGGAGATCGGTGCTGTAGCTTTCGATGCGAGTGGCCTGCGCTGCCTCGTGAAGGAGCGACATCGCCTCGTCCAGTTTCGCGGGGTCCTTGATCGGCCTCAGTTTGGCTCCTCCGGGCGTGGTGGTAGGATATCCGGTAGTGTCCAGTGCGTCCTTCGCGACGACGCCGGCGGCGATGGACAGGAACCATGCATTGCCCGGATCGAGGCGACGGGCGGTGGCGAGGAAGTCCGGAGGAAGCACGGTCCGCTCCGAGCTGTGGATCGTGGCGTAGTCGGCGAAGTAGGCGGGATTTTCCGGATCGCTGTCCCAGAGGGCTTTGACCCGCTCCGAGTGGCTATGCTTGGTGGTGTCACCTAGCAGGATCAGTCGCTCCTGCGGGGTTTTTCCGGCGACCAAGTGCTTCTCCCAGGCCTCGGGGGAGATGAGGCCTGCTCCTACTCCGGTGAGCATGCTGATCCCCGCCCGAAAGATGTAGGCGGAGCGTGCGAAGTCGCCCCAGACCAGGAGGGAGACGATGGCGGTGAGCAGGTAGAGGGAGAGCCGGACCCATTTGCCGGTGGGTCTCGCTTTTTCCAAGCTTAGGGCCGCCTGATCGAGGGAATCGCCGCGGGGTTCCCCGGCGTTGGCGATGAATCCCTCCAGCTCATGTCGTGCCGCGATTTCCAGCTCCGGGTCGTCCGAAAAGGGCCGGGTGGCTGCGGCGATGAAGCGGTCGGGAGCGGTGGGCATCGGTCCCCTGCTTATCAGAGGTCTGGAGGGATGAAACGCCAAGTTTTGCGGAGCAAAAAGCGGGTGGATCTCCCCATTTTCCGGGGCTTCCGGAAGGAGTTAGGAGGGTGAGGCCACGGCTCGCTTGCCGGGAGGCTTTCCCTGCGTCACGCTCCGCCGTCCCGATGTCCGACTCGTTTGTCCACCTGCACCTTCACACCGAATTTTCCCTTCTCGACGGCTTGGCGCGCACCAAGGAAGTCGCGTCCCGGGCGAAGGAACTGGGGATGCCGGCGGTGGCGATGACGGATCACGGCAACCTCTTCGGCGCCATCGAGTTTTTCCAATCCTGCAAGAAGGCGGGAGTGAAGCCGATCTTTGGCTGCGAGATCTACCTCGCGCCGGGGAACATGGAGGACAAGAAGGACATTCCCGGCCGCAAGCGCTCCTGCCACATGACGCTGCTGGCGGAGACCAATGAGGGCTGGACGAATCTCCAGAAGCTGGTCTCGCTCGGGCATCTGGAGGGTCTCTACCATGGCAAGCCGCGGGTGGACCGTGCTGCGCTGCGCCGCTTCGCGAAGGGGATCATTTGTCTTACCGGCTGTATCTCAGGGCCGGTCAACGAGTGGCTGCTGCTCGGTGACGAGGGCAAGGCGCGCGAGACGATGGCCGAACTGGTGGATATTTACGGTCAGGAGAACGTGTACGTGGAAATCCATGACCATGGTCTGGAGCCGCAGCGGAAGATTACTCCGGGCTTGCTGAAGCTTGCGAAGGAATTCGGCCTGAAGCCGGTGGCTGCGAATGACGTGCACTTTGTCAATCGGAGCGACCATGAGGCGCACGACGTGATGATCTGTATCGGCACGGGGCGTCTGGTGATTGATGAGAACCGGATGCGCTACACTCCGGAGGTCTACTTCAAGACCGCGGAGCAGATGCGCGAGCTTTTCGCGGAGATTCCTGGGGCCTGTGACGCGACACTGGAGATCGCGGAGCGTTGCAACGTGGAGATCAAGCTGGATTCCACCAGTTCGGAGAAATACCCGCAGTTCGGCACGCCGGATGGTTCGCCGCGCGAGGAGTATCTGATGCGCGTTTGCCAGGAGGGCATGGTGAAGCGCTACGGCGAGGAGAAAGCGGCGGACCCGGAGATCCAGGAGCGCCTGCGCTATGAGGTGGGCATTATCAACCAGCTCGGATTCGCTTCTTACTTCCTGATCACCGCGGACTTCATCCAGTGGGCGCGGGATCACGATATTCCCGTGGGCCCGGGCCGTGGATCGGCTGCCGGTTCGCTGGTGGCCTATGTGATGGGGATCACGAATATCTGCCCGCTGCAATTCGGCCTGCTTTTCGAGCGCTTCCTGAATCCCGAGCGTGTCAGCCCTCCTGACGTTGATATCGACTTCTGCCAGAGCCGCCGTCCGGAGGTGATCGACTACGTGCGCCACAAGTACGGTGAACGTAGTGTTTCCCACATCATCACCTACGGCACGCTGGGTGCGAAGAGCGTGCTACGCGACGTGGCGCGCGTGATGGGTGTCAGCTATGGCGAGGCGGACCGCATCGCCAAGATGATCGAGGCGAAGCCCGGGGTGACGCTGAAGGGTGAGTTTGATGCGAAGCCGGAGCTGAAGGAGCTCATCGATAGCTCGTCGACTTATCAGGAGCTCTGGGACTATGCGCTAAAGCTGGAGGGCCTCACCCGAAACGTGGGCATCCACGCGGCTGGCGTGGTGATCGGTGACCGCGAGCTGGACGAGCACGTGCCTCTGACCCGCGGCAATGAAGGGGAAGTCGTGACGCAGTATGACATGGGTGCCATCACCGAAGTCGGCCTGCTGAAGATGGACTTCCTGGGTCTGAAGAACCTTACGGTGATTCAGGATGCGGTGGAGCATATCAAGCGGCACACGCCGGACTTCGAGATCGACAAGGTGCCACTCGATAACAAGGCGACTTTCGACATCCTGAACCGCGGCGAGACGATGGGTGTGTTCCAGCTGGAATCCGGTGGCATGGTGGAAACCTGCCGGAAGTACCAGATCGAGAAGATCGACGACATCATTGACCTTCTCGCGCTCTATCGCCCGGGCGCCATGCAGTTCATCGACCAGATGATCGAGGTGAAGAAGGGCCGCAAGAAGCCCTTCTACGAGCATCCGCTGCTGGAGCAGGTCTGCGGAAACACCTACGGGGTGATGATTTATCAGGAGCAGGTGCAGAACGCGGCAAAGGTGCTTGCGGGCTACACGCTCGGCGGTGCTGACCTTCTGCGCCGCGCGATGGGCAAGAAGGACCCGAAGAAGATGGCGGAGGAGCGCTCGAAGTTCGTCGAGGGCGCGGGCCGCGTAAACGGGATCAACGAGAAGCTGGCGAATGCGATCTTCGAGAAGATCGAGATGTTCGCCGGTTACGGCTTCAACAAGTCCCACTCTGCTTGCTACGGCCACATCTCCTACTGGACTGCTTACCTGAAGGCGAATTTCCCGGTCGAGTTCATGGCGGGCCTGCTTTCGAACGAAATCAACAACACGGACAAGATCGGTGTGTTCGTCGCGGAGTGCCACCGGATGGGAATCGAGATCCTGCCGCCGGACTTGAACAAATCGAAGCTTCGCTTCGCGCCGGAGCAGCTGGCATCCGGAGCTTTTGCGGTGCGCTACGGCCTGGCTGCGATCAAGAACGTGGGTGAAGGTGCGATGGCCCAGGCGATCGCCGAGCGCGAGGCGAAGGGGCCCTTTGCCTCGCTGGAAGAGTTTTCGAACCGTCTGGATTCGAAGGCGGTGAACAAGCGCATCTTGGAAAACCTGGTGAAGGCGGGTGCGCTTGATTGGACCGGTGAGAGCCGCGCTTCGATGTTCAATCGTCTGGAGCAGGTGGTGGCCAGTGCGTCGTCCGCACAGAAGGACCGCGCTGCGGGACAGGTCTCGCTTTTTGATACGATGGACTTCGCCGCGCCTGCACCGGTGAGTGCGGCCACTGCCGTGGCGCTGGAAGAGTGGAGCAAGGACGAGCGGCTCGCGCAGGAGAAGGAACTGCTCGGCTTCTATGTGACGGGGCATCCGCTGGATAAGTTCCGCGGGGTGCTGGATTCGGACAAATACATGAAGCTGGGCCTGCTGGATGAGATCGACGTCCAGAATCCGCGCGATCGCTTCCCCTTTGCTGGCATGATCCGCACCTTGGAGAGCAAGGTCACGAAGAGCGGGAAGCCCTTCGGCGTGATGATCGTCGAGGATTTCACTGGTTCCACCGAAGTGATCATGTGGGGTGAGTCCTTCGTCCCCGCGCGCGATGCCGGCATCCTAGCACCGGGGAAGGTGATCAAGTTCAAGGCAGCGATCCAGATTGATGACCGCACCGAGTCGCGCCGCCTGACCGGTTCTGAAATCAGCGAGTTGAAGCCGCGCGGAAGCTCGGCGAGCAAGGGGGCGGTGGAACTGACCCTTTGGACAGCCCGCCACTCGGAACGTGATCTGGAGGATATCCGCCAGGCTCTTGCTGCCAATCCGGGCAAGATCCCGGTCTTCCTCCACTTCCAGAATAGCGCGGGCCGCCGGGCAACGGTGGAACTTGGCGAAAGCTATCGCGTGAAGCGCACCGATGTCCTTGAGAGGGCTCTGGGCCGCTGGCTGGATTGATGGGACCCCAAGGCAAAAAGAGAGGCCGGGCGTGAAGGCCCGGCCTCTGGAACATTGCGGAAACTGCAGCGTGTCTTGTCGCGCTATGGCCTCGTGATGCGGATCTCCTTGTCGCTGGCGGTCATGGAACTCTTCGTCGCTTCGGAGACGTATTTGACCGCCACGAAGAGCGGCACGTTCCTCAGCCGGAGTTCCTTGATCCGGATTGCGCCGTCCACCTTAGGGTCGATAGATACCGGGAAGACCGCCGCTCCTTTGGCGTTTTCCTTGGCCAATTGGTTCAGAGAGGCCACCGCTTCGGTGAGGGACACATCCTCGAACTCCACCGTCGGGAGGATAATCTTGCTGGCTGCTTGCGCCGCCTTGCCCTTTGGCAGTGGCGGTTCGACTGGTGGGGGCCCGACGACGAAGTTTTCCTTCTCATCGGCTGGGACGAAGGTGACCGCGAATTCATCCACCTTGAATCTCAAGTTGGTCTGTTTGGCCATTTCGCCCAGGACCGAGATGATGGTCGCGTTTTTCATATCGAGGGTGACCAAGGCCTTGCCGGGATCCGGCTCGTTGTTATCCCCCCCGCGCGGTTTGCGGATCACGAAGTTCACGCCCTGTTTGGCCGGCTCCTTCTCGGCGGTATCGAGCTCCTTGCTCCTGAGGCGGATGAAATCGATCGCTTCTTCCAAGGAGGTATTTTCGAACTTCACGGCGGGAATGACGATGTTTTGGAGCTTTGTATAGATAGCCATCGTCCCGGTGGGGGCTGGAGCTTGATTGACCGTCACACGAGGCGCAGCCGGGGCATCCTTCCGTTTGGGTTCCTCGGCCTTCGTCGCCCCGAACAAGGTTAGCATTCCGATCATTGCCACTCCGCCGGCCCGCCATGCGGGATGAGTCTTGCGGTGGATGGAGATCTCCCGGATCCGGTTCTTCAGCTCGGAGCTGCTTTCGAAGATTCCCACGAAGCCGAGTTGCAGGCCGGGGCGGGGTGCGACCATCTGGAGCTTGAGAAGTGCGTGGCCGTAGTCGGAGCGGCGATCGCTCTGATCCAGCGAGAGCACTTGAGCGTCGCAAGCCGTCTCGCGGTCGGCGCGCAACCGTGCGAAGGCGAACCACAGGACGGGATTGAACCAGTGCAGGGCTTGGAAGAGGCAGCACAGGCCATTCACGGGGAGGTCCAGGCGCTTAAGATGCGTCAACTCGTGCAGGAGGATCAATCTGGCCTCGGCCTCACTGAAGCTCTGGAGAAAGCTCGACGGGAGGAGCAATGTCGGCCGGATGAACCCGGTAACAGCGGGGCTCTCCACCTCCCGTGAAACAATCACGCGTGGAAGCTTTGCCAGTCCTACCTCACGGGCCGCGCTTCCGATCGAATGGAGCAGGGTCTCGTCTGCGGTCGCGGCTTGTTTCGTGATCCGGCGCATGTTCCGGCGATAGCCCGTCATCCCGAACAGGAGCACCGCTGCACTTCCGGCGAGCCAAGCCAAGGCCCAAGGGTTCACCTTGGCGGTCGTCCGCAAGGGAGAGGTTGCGGCGGCAGGCGCAGCTGGATCCGCGGCTGCGTTTTCCCCGATTTCAATCTGGGGTGCCGTCTCTTGGACCACCGGTGCTTTCTTCGGCAGGATACCAAAGGGCACGGTGGGCAGGACCGGCAGGGCGAGGACGAGCAGCATGGGGAGCCACAAGGCGTAACGCCATTGCGGTGGAAGCCAGCGGCGGAGCAGCAACTGCAGGCCGAGGACGGCCACCGTCAGCACCGAGGCGCGGAGGGTGGTGGCGAGCAGCCAATCAAACGATGACTCAAGCATGTTCATGGCGTGGATTCAGTTTTGGTTTTTGTCGATGGATTGATCGAGGAGCTTCTTCAGCTCCTTTACCTCGTCCGGCGTGAGCCGGGCGTTCTTGGCGAAGTGGACGAGCAGCGGCTTCGCGGCTCCTTGGAAAATGCGTTCGAGGAAGGATTCGCTCTCCGCTTTCACGCAGGCCTCGCGTTTCACGGCGGGGGAATAGAGTTTGGGAGATCCCGCTTCATCGGAGATCTCGAGTGCGCCCTTTTCGACCAAGCGGCTGAGCAAGGTGCGAACGGTGTTCTCTGCCCAGCCGGTTGGTTCCTTGAGGGCTCTGGCGACGTCCGAGGCGGTGCGCGGGGCGGACTCCCACAACACTTCCATCACGGACCATTCGGATTCGGAGATATTCGGTGCTCCCATGGCTGATAAGACTTCACCACAAATGTAATGGAGTGTCCACTACATTTGTAGAGGAATGGATTAAAAAAGAGAGGCCGCCCCGAACGGGACGGCCTCGTCACATACCAATGAAATGGTTTCAGGGATCAGCCGCCCGTCGCCTTCAGCGAGCTGAGGTATTCGATCAGCGAGGTGAAGTCCTGCACGGAAAGTCCCGCAGCGAGGCCCGGCGGCATCATCGATTGCGGCATGTGCGTTTCTTCCGCCACGTCGGCGCGCTTCAGCTTCATCACTTGGCCGGTGATGTTGCGAAGGTCGACGATGCCATCCACTTCGCCAGTCACGAAGCCCATCTGCGCCGTGCCATCCTTCATCTTGAACATCGAGGTCTGGAAGCCTTGGGCTACCACCTTGTTCGGATCCAGCACCGAGTCGATGAGGTAGTCACGGGTAAACTTCGCGCCCGCGGCACCGAGGTAAGGGCCCTTTTGCTCGGCCTTCGGATCCACGGCGTGGCAGGCGATGCAGCCCTGCGAAGTGAACAGGCGCTGGCCGGTGGCGACATCGCCCTTGCTCTCCATCGCGGTCTTCGCGACTTCGGCAGCGGGGACCTCGGCCACCTTCTTGCCGCTGGAGCCCAGCGCCGCCACTGCTTCCTTGGCAGTCTTTGCGGCGTTGATCAGCTCGCTGTTGTCCCAGTGCATGCCTTCCTCGATTTGCTTGTCGAAGCCGGGCGCCTTCAGGTCGGCGATTGCCAGGAAGAAGCCCACTTCGCGCGGGGTTTTTTCGACTTCCTTCTGCACCCGCTTCTTCGCCTCTTCCTTTGCCAGCGGACTGGAAGCCACCGTGATCATCGCCTTCCACGCGATGCGGCTGGCGGCGTTGCCCTGCTTGGCAGCGATCTCGCGGAGTGCGCCGATCTGGTTGCCTCGCTCTGCGGAGTTCACGAAGTCGCTGATGTATTTCTCCGCGTCACCGGCCACCTCCTTGTCTTGGCTCCAGGTGGATAGCACCGCCAAACGGAAGGGCATCGACTTGGCTTCGCCTGCCTTTGGCAAGGCATTGAAGAACTCCACGCGTTGGGCGAAGGGGCGCTTCTTGTCCTTGGACGCTTCCACGAGAAGCATCAGTTGCGTTTCGTTCAGTTCCTTGGCTCCGAGGGCGGCCAGAACCGGATCGGCTCCCGCGAGCTTCATCCCGGCTACGTCCATGCGGTTCTTGCCGAGGATATCGAGAAGCTGGTTCTGGCGGTCTGGCGGGACCATGCCGAAGCCTTTCTCGATCGCGCCGACGATCTTGGTCGTGGCATCCCACTCCACCGGCTCGTAGTAGGGGCCGCGGTCATCAGGACGAGTCTCCCACCACTTCTTCATGTCCCATTCCTTCTCCTGATGGCTCAGGCGCGCCAAAGCGGCGAGCACATCGAAGCGGAGTTCGAAATCCTTCGATTTGCCGAAGGTGGCCAGCAGGCCATCCACCACTTCCATCTTGTGGATACGCTCCAAGGCGAGCAGCGCGAGCTTGCGGGTCGCGGTGTCGTTCACCGCAGTGAGGAGGGCGGGGATATTCTCCAGCGAGACCAGCACCTGCATGGCGGTGTGCATCAAGCGCGGCGAATCGCTTTCCTCGCGCCAATCCATCGAGGCCGAGATGATGGCCGGGGCCGCGCCCTTCAATTGCAAATGCTCGATGCCTACCAAGGCCTGCAGCACCACCCGCGGATCCTTGTCCTTCAGGGCATCGCCATAGAGCTTTGCGGGCACACCGTTCAGCTCCTTCTTGTTGTCGGTCAGCGCGCGAAGGATCTGCTCCTTGATGGTTGCATCACCTGCGAGCTCGGAAAGCGGCTTGGTACTAGAGGCACCGTAGGCTTGTTTGAAGGTCCAGATCGCCGCCGTGCGGACGGCCACCGATTGCTTCGTATCCTTCGCGATGGCCAGGATGCTTTCCGCGAAGGCGGGCTTTCTGCCGCGCTTCAGGATTTCGCGTTGTGCTTCGAGCCGCTGCACCGCGCTCGCGGATTCCAGCAGCTTCACCAAGGCGGCATCGTCCACCTTCGTCACATCGGTGTACTTTGCCGGAGTGGCTCCCGGGTAGGTTACGATGTGGATCATGCCTACCGGCTTGTCCTTGCCGGCGTAGTCGAAGCCACCGTCCCGCCAGTCGGCGAGGAAGAGGCGGGAATTGCCGTCCACGTCCACGTCCGTGGCGTGTGGCAGCTTTTCAAAGGTCTGCTGCTCCACGCTGAAGCTCGCGCCGGATCGCTTCCATGGATGGTAATGGACCGTCCCGGTCGTCCAGTCGGTCGAGAAGAGCGCGTCGGTGAACTCCTTCGGAAAGCCGGGTTCGCTGAGCCACAGCGAGCCGGTGCCGGAGCCACCACCGTAGTCTGCCAGCGGCTTGATCGCCTCGTCGGCGAAATTCTGGTAAAGCCGAGGATAACCGTGATCACCGAGTGCGGTGTAGTGGTGGAAGCGGGTGTTCCAGCCCTTGCCGTCGTTTGTGTTGTCGCGGCTGAAAAGATCCAGTTCGGGGGAAATAGCCGTGTCGCAGATATTCCGGACCATCAGCGCGTAGGGCTCGATCTGCGAGCCGTCCGGGCGGACGCGGAGCACGCCGCCGCCATGAAGCGTGTAGGTGGAGCCATCCGTGCCCTTTGCCGGGAAGGTGCCAAAGTCGCCCACCGAGATGTAAAGCCAGCCGTCGATGCCCATGCGCACGCCGTTCGTCGTGTGGTCGGCACCGCGCGGGTGCTCGATGCCGCCGCCGAGGCCGGTCACAAGAGTCTTCGTCTCGTCCGCCACGCCGTCCCCGTTGGTATCGCGGTAGGAGCTGAGGTAGGGCGGATGGATCAGGTAAAGGGTATCGCCCACGAAGTGGCCGCCGCGCGGGCTGTCCACATCCGGCACGAAGTGAATGAACTCGTCCGCCTTGCCATCACCGTCCTTGTCACGGCAGCGGATGATGCGGCCCATGTGTTCCTTGTGGCCGAGCGAACCGTTCTGGTCCGATGAAACGTACACGTCCCCGCTTGCGGAGACCGTGATGGCCGCCGGGTAATCCGCATTCGGCGGACCGGCGAATTCCTTCATGACGAAGCCATCCGGCAACGCGCAGGCGCTGCCAACGGTGGCAATGGAGATCAAATATCGGGTGGATCGATGCATCGGCGCGTTCACTACGCAATAAATCCCCCGATTTCTCAATCCCAAGTGTGGGTTACTCCGGTATCCGCCGCCGAAAATGACTTGCCCGGACATTGGATTCCACGCACACGCAGGCCCGTGATTCGCAAGGCCTTCCTCCTTGGTGCCGGTCTGGGCACGCGGCTCCGACCGCTTACCGATCTACTGCCGAAACCGCTTGTGCCGCTTTTCCACAAGCCGCTCATCGAATGGGCAATGGAGTCCTGCCTTGCAGCCGGGATCACCGATTTCGCGATCAATACCCACCATCTTCCGGACAAGTGGACCTACGCCGAAAGTGAGGACACGAGCCTTTTGGCAGGAAACGGTTTCTCCCCAAAAGGGGGGGTATGGAAAAACACCCCGATCCACCTTTTCCACGAGCCCGTACTCCTCGAGACGGGCGGCGGCGTGAAAAACATCGAGCCGTGGGCGGCGGGGGAAAGCGTGCTCGTCCACAATGGAGACATCTTTTCCTCCCTCCCGCTGGATAAGCTGATTGCTGCCCACGAAGCTTCGGAGTGCCCCGTGACGCTCGCACTCCGCTCGAAAGGAGACGCCACGCACATCGCCATCGAAGGAGATCGGGTGATCGATATCCGGGCGAAGCTCGGGATCTCCGAAGGCACCCATGTCTTCACGGGCATCTACTGCTTTGATCCCGAGCTCTTCGATCTCCTGCCTCCCGGCGAGAAGGCCTCGGTGATTCCCGCCTTCCTGGAACTCGCAAGGCAGGGACGCCTCGGAGCCATTGTCCTCGATGAGGGTGAGTGGCGCGATCTTGGTGACCACGCAAGCTATCTCGCCGCCCATCGCGAGATGGCCCTTGCCCCCGCGATCCATCCGGAGGCGGTCATTGATCCCGGTGCGATCGTCACGGGTAGTGTCGTCGGCCCGATGGCTGTCATCTCGGAAGGAGCTACGGTGAAGGCCTCGGTTTTGTGGCCCGGAGCGCGGGTTGAGAAGGGTACCCCGATAGAAGGCCAAATCATCTGCCGCTGAGTGGATTTCTTCGGTGGGTGGTGAAAAGTGGTCTGATATTCTGAGGGTTAGGTTCGGTTTGAATATTTTGTTGCGTAAAGTACTCAAGTTGGTAAAGATTAGCCCAGTTCGAGCGACACCGGCCCAAGCCGGCTGCTTGGACGGCGACTGAGACCTCCGAAGAGGATCGTCGATTTCGCCCACCGTGTTGTCCCACGGCGGCGGTTCCCGCCTGCGCTTCCTTGCAGGCTGTTGAAGCAACCGAGAAATCAATCCTCGCCCCAAGCCACGTGGCTCCCGGCGTTGGAACCCTTTTGTTCTAACAATGAATCCCACTCTATCCGGGCGGCGTCGTGCTGTCCTCCTCGCGTCCCTGTTGTCCGCCGGCCTCTCAGCCGTTGCGGTAGCGGCCCCCAAATATGAATCCGGATCCTTGATCCTTTCCCAGCCGAACTCCGGCACTTGGAAAGTGGTGAACTTCACCACGGCCTTCCCTTCGATTCCCGTGGTCGTGCTCGGCACCGCGACGAATGCGGATACGGCCGGCTTTGCGGCCCGCGTCCGAAATGTCACGGCGACCGGATTTGAGTACCAGATCGATGAATGGGACTACCTTGATGGTGTCCATGGCCAGGAGACCCTGAACTATCTGGCGATCGAACCGGGGACCCACACGATCGATGGCAAGGTCTGGCAAGCAGGCCGGGCGAGCGGGGTCACCCGCAGCTTGCAGACGGTGACACTCGGGAGCGGCTTCAGCGCGGCCCCCGTGGTGCTGGCCCAAGTGGAGTCCACCGCGAATGCGAAGGCGGTGACGAGCCGTGTGCAGGCGGTGACCACCACGAACTTCCAGCTCAAGGCGATCACACAGGAGTCCGATGCAGCGGCCTTGACGAGCGAGTCCGTCGGTTGGATTGCGATCGCGCCTTCCACCGGCACGCTGGATGGGGCGGGCTTCCAAGCGGCGAAGACCGGTGCCAACGTGACCGATGCGTGGAAGACGATCACTTTCGGCAGCACGCTTAAGCAGCCGCTGTTCTTCGCGCAGTCCCAGACAAACAATGGTGCCGATCCCTTCGTGATCCGCCGCAGGAATCTCAGTGGCACCGGCGTGGAGATCTTTCTTCAAGAAGAGCAATCGGCCGGCACGGAAACAGCACACGCCAATGGTGAGGATGTCGGCTTCCTGGCGATCGGCGAAACGCAAGGAGAAGTGCGGTCTAAGCTGGAGCTTGGCGAATTGATCCAGAATCAGGCGACCGCAGGAACCTGGCACACGGTGAACTTCTCCGTGACCTACGCGAATCCCGTGGTGGTCTTCGGACCTTCGACGCAGAACGACAGCGATCCCTTGGGCGTTCGCGTCCGCAACGTGACGTCCACCGGCTTCGAGTGGCAGTTCGATGAATGGGACTACCAAGACGGCGCGCATGCCGAGGAGAAGGTGCACTACCTTGTCGCGGAAGAGGGCAGCTACATCATCGGCGGACTGCTCTGGCAATTTGGCCGCGCCGCGGCGGTCAATCAGGCGGCATCGGCCCTCACCTTTGCCGAGGCCTTCGCGGTGGCTCCGGTGGTTCTCACGCAAACCGCTTCGCGGAATGGAGCCAGCGCGGTGAAGTCGCGGGTCAGCGGCGTCAGCGCCACCGGCTTTTTCGTTCGCCTTGAGGAGGAGAACGCGCAGGACCAGACGCACGTCAATGAGGCGGTGCACTATCTGGCAGTGCAGCAGGGGAATGGCCGACTGCTCACGCCGCCCTATCTGTCGGTAAACACTTTTCTAACAGCCGCGGAGGTGACGGAGTTCTTCAAGTCCCAGGCCTTCACGCGGAAAGTGGCGGATCCCTTCCTCTTTGCGGATGCGCAGACGCGGAATGACATCGATCCCGTCACGCTGCGGTTCCGGAATCTCAATGCGAATGGCGCGGACCTGCGCTTGCAGGAGGAAAGCTCGCTGGATGTGAACATTGCGCACACCGCGGAGAAGCTCGGCTACCTTTCGATCGCCGGTTCCCTGGACACGGATGAGGATGGCTTGCCGGATGTCTGGGAGATCGCGAACGGACTGAATCCGAACAATGCAGCGGATGCCTTGCTCGATCCCGACGGCGATGGTCTCAGCAACCTGGCTGAGCAGACCCACGGCACCAATCCGAATGTCGCTAATGGTGCCGGAAGCATCACGGTCACGACCTTGGCGCCGGATGCCTTCGAGAAAGAGGGAGGACTTGCTTCTTTCCTGGTCACCCGCAGCGGAGGCACGGCGCCGGCGACTGTTGGTTTCGCCCTCGGTGGCACCGCAACAAGTGGCGACTACGTCGTGAAGGACGACCGCGGCGTGACTCTCAGCGGCACCGTGTCCTTCGGGGCAGGGGAGACGACGAGGACGGTCTACATTGTCCCGGCCCTTGATACGCTGGAGGAGTATCCAGAGAGCCTGACGCTCACCATCTCCAATGGCTCCGGCTACGCGGTGGGCACGCCGAAGGTGGCGACAGTGAAGATCAAGGATGCGACCGATGCTCCCGCGAACGAGCAACTCTTCGTGGCCTACCTCACTCGCCAGGGGACGGCACAGTCCTATGGCTCTGGCGTGGCGACGCTCTTCCTGAATGGATCGAAGACCGCCGCACGGGTGAACCTCAGCTTCAGCGGCCTGACTTCGAACCAGGTGAACGCTTACCTGCGCTACGGAGTGACCTCCGGCGTGGGACCGGAATTGCGGCCTACCTTGCCGATCGGTCAGGTGACGAATGAAACCTGGACGGTCAATCCGGTGGGTGCGCTCAATGGGCAGGATCTCATCGATGGTCTTTTCCAGAGCGGAGGGAAGTGGGTCTACCTTAATATCGGTACCGGTACCTATCCGGCGGGTGAGATCGCAGGAACTTTCTCCCGGCAGACGGGGTCGAGCACCTTCACTCCTCCGCCTGCGCCGCCGACTCCGGGCACGCTGACCGGAGATGCGCTGACGCGTGATGTCTCGCGCTTCCTCACGCAGGCCACCTTCGGCCCGACCAAAGCGGAGATCGACGGGCTGGTGAATGCGATCCAGACCACCTATGCGGGCGACCGCTTGGCTGCTTACTCAGCATGGATCGACACCCAATTCGCCTATGATCAGACCAAGCTGCTGGCCTATACTGAAGCGGCGGACGCCCATGAGTGGAATTTGCGAGGTGCCTCGCCCTCGAACTTCACGAACAACGATGAGCCGAACTACCATAACCGCCGTAGGGGATGGTGGCTCATCTCGACGAAAGCCCAGGACCAGCTCCGCCAGCGCGCGGCCTTCGCTCTGAGTGAGATCTTCGTAGTATCGGAGGAACTCGCTCTGCTGCGGAACAAGCACTACGGCCTGGCGGACTACTACGATCAGCTGGGAGTCCGTGCCGATGGCAACTTCCGCACCCTCATCGAGGATGTGAGCAAGAGCCCGATCATGGGCAAATACCTGAGCCATCTGCAGAACCAGAAGACGGTGACGGATGCCAATGGCAACGTCTTGATCAGCCCGGATGAGAATTACGCCCGGGAGATCCTCCAGCTCTTCTCGATCGGTTTGGTCGAGTTGCATCCAGATGGCACGTTGAAGCTGGGAAGCGACGGCTTGCCGATCTCGACCTACGACAACGATGACATCACGAACCTGGCCCGCGTTTTTACCGGCTGGAGTTTCAGTAAGAAGAACGGTGGATCGGGTGCCGGTTATGCGGTGCAGGACAATACGAATTTCTTCCAAGGAAACGGCCCGGCCTATTACCAGGCTTCGTGGACGAATCCGCTGAAGAACTTTGCGGCTTACCATGACACCGGTGCGAAGACCGTGCTCGGAAACAACATTGCTGCAGGGCTAGGTGGTGAAGCGGACCTGGATACCGCCTTGGACATCATCTTCGCCCATCCGAATGTCGGCCCCTTCATCAGCAAGCTGCTGATCCAGCGGCTGGTCACCTCGAATCCGAGTCGCGGCTACGTGTATCGCGTCGCGCAAAAGTTCGAGAACAATGGCTCCGGAACCCGTGGCGCGTTGAAGGCGGTGATCCGCGCGATCCTGCTCGATCCGGAGGCCCGCGATCTGTCGCTCGTGCAGCAGGTTGGCTATGGCAAGCAGAAGGAACCCATCGTCCGCTACGTGCAGTTGCTGCGTGCCTTCGACGGGAAGTCGTCCTTGCCGCTCTCCGCCCTGAGCTCCTTCGGCTATCCGGCAGCGCAGCTCAATAATTTCCCGACGGGCACCACCCTCTATCGTTATCCGAATACCGATACCGCGCTGGGCCAGACGCCGCAGAACGCGCCTTCGGTCTTCAACTGGTTCCTGCCCGGCTTCAACCCTGGCGGCGAGCTGGCGCAGGCAGGACTGGTGGCTCCCGAGCTCCAGCTCAGCACGGAGACCGGTGTGATCCGCACGACGAACTACGCGAACACCATCATCCAGAATAACGACGGCCAGAACGTGAACCGCTTGGTTGGCTCGACCAATGACCTGGAGGAAAACGTGAAGCTCGATCGGACGACCTATGAGCAACTCTACGATGCACGCATTACCGCGGGCGACAGCGTGGCTCAGGCGACGACGACGGTGCTCGATCAACTCGACCTGCTGCTCACGGCGGGAAGCTTCAAGGCGGGCTATGGCAGTGCGGCCACGCCGAATCCCCGCAGCATCGTGATCGATACGGTCACCTCGCTGGATCCCGCCGCGACCACGGCCGTGCGGGTGAAGGAGCTCATCTACCTGCTCGCCACCTCGCCGGAGTACGTCAACCAGAAGTAATCCCACACATCTCCTCATCATGAAATCCCAGGACAAAGATTCGCTGCAAAATCGCCGCTCCTTCCTCCGCCAGTCCGCCTGCGCTTCGCTCGGCCTGACGGGAGTGATCAATACGCTGGCCCACCTGCGGCTGGTGAACTCCGCGCTCGCACAGGGTCTTCCCGGCGGTGACTACAAGGCCTTGGTCGTGCTCTTCCTCTTCGGCGGAAACGACTCGAACAACCTGCTTATCCCACGCAAGAACCACGCTTCATACAGCCAATACAAGTCGGCGCGCGGGGTGTTGAAAATTCTCGACGAGACGGACTCCGCCTATGTGACGGGCCAGCCGGCCTCGATCGCTCTAACAGGAGGAGGTGCGACCTATGGTGTGCATCCTGCGGCCGGTGGCATCGCCCAGCTGTTCAATGAAGGCGATCTCGCCTTCGTCGCGAACGTGGGAACGCTGGTGTATCCGACCACGCGGGCGGACTATAATGCGGGCTCGGTGCCGCTGCCCCCGCAGCTCTTTTCCCACTCCGACCAGCAGGTCCAGTGGCAGAGCTCCGTGCCGGATCAGCCTTTCAGCCGCGGCTGGGGCGGGCGCATCGCGGATCTCCTCGCATCGCAGGGCTATGCCCAGGGACAGGTTTCGCTTTCCGTGAGCTTGTCCGGGATCAACAGCCTGCAGGTGGCGGATCAGGAGGTGCAGTATGCCGTGACGCCGGAAGGGGCGATTCCCTTGGCGGGCTACGCTGCCTCGGGCAATCCCTATGGCAATGCACTGAATGGTGATGGCACCTACAAGACGACCACGGCGGGCAAGCGCCTGAAGGCCTTCGATGACATCACGAATTATACCTACCAGCACTTGCTCGATGACGATCATGCGAAGGTGGTGAAGCGTGCACGGGCCAACGAAGGACTTGTCGGAGCGGCTTTAACAGCTGCGGCCGCGACCGGTGTCGATTTCGACAACCTCTTTCTGAATGCCCAGTCGAACTTGGGGGATCAGCTGAAATCGATCGCCAAGCTGATCGCTGGTCGCACTGCCCTGGGCAATAGCCGCCAGATCTTCTTCGCGAGCATCGGCGGCTTCGATACCCATCAGGATCAGCTGGACGCCCAGACTAACCTGCTCGGCGAACTGGGAAGCTCCCTGAAGGCCTTCAGCGACACCCTGAAAGCGCTGGGGGTGAATGACAACGTGGTCACCATTACGCACTCCGATTTCACCCGCACGCTCACCCCGAATGGCCAGGATGCTGCCACTGCAGGCTCCGACCACGGCTGGGGTGGTCACCAGATCGTCCTCGGCGGTCCGGTGAATGGAGGCCAGATCTACGGCTCCTTCCCCTCGCTGGCCCTCGGCGCGGGTCTGGATGCCGGGTCTAGCAACCGCGGCCGCTGGATTCCCACCACCTCGGTCGATCAATACGCTGCCGTCTCGGCAAATTGGCTCGGCGTCTCACCGACTTACCTTGCCGATATCTTCCCGAATCTCTCGCGCTTTGAGGATCCCTTCGGATCGAGCGCGAATCTCGGGTTCCTCTGATCGGGGCAAGCTCCGCTCGGGCGGAGGGCAGGCCTGCGGGCCTCCCTCCGCCTTTTTTTTGGGGGGGTGGAGGTGAAAAAGGAGGTTTCCGGGGGCCGGGGTGGGCGGAGGCTGTGAATTTCCCCCTTGTCGCGCCCCGGCTCATCTTAAGAATCCCGGCGCGATGCCGACTGACGCCATCCTCCACGCCACCCGCCAGTATCTCGGGATCGATCCCACTGTGTCCGTGACGCTCACCCCGATCAAGAAGGGTGCCTCCGGTCGGACGATCGTGCGCGTGCAAACCCCGGGCAAGGATCCTTTCATCGGCATCCACTGGACCGACGAGCGCCCGGATAGTGACAACTTCCTGCCCGTCGCGAAGTTCCTGAAGAGCACCAAGCTGAATGTGCCGGAGATCTTTTACGAGATCCCGCACCGCCGTGTCGCGCTGGTGGAGGATCTTGGCGACATCGATCTTTTCTCGATGAAGGGCACTTCCTTCGAGGATCGCGAACCCTACTACCGTTCCGCGCTCTCCCAGATCGACAAACTTTTCTACTCGAAGGGTCCGAAGGACTTCGAGCTCATGCCACCCTTCGATGAATCCCTCTACCGCTGGGAGCAGGAGTATTTCTTCGACCACATGGTGGAAGGCTTGTTGGGTATGGATGCGAGCGAGCTACGGGAGTCATCGGAGTTCGAGCAGCTCGCGAGGCGCCTTGGCAGCGGGGCGAAGCATCTCGTCCACCGCGATTTCCAATCCCAGAACCTGCTGCTGAAAGATGGCAAGGCCTGGTGGATCGATTTCCAAGGCATGCGCCGCGGCCGTCAGGAATACGACATCGCATCCCTAGTCTATGATCCCTACATGGATCACTCTGCGGAAGAGCGCGAGAGCATCCTCGCCATCTGGGAAGATATCGCGGAGGACCGCCCGGAAGAAACCATCTTCCGCCAGTGTGCCAGCCAGCGGCTGATGCAGGCGATGGGTGCATTTGGCAATATCATCCGGAATCGCGGAGATGACTGGTATCGCCAGCATGTCCCGGTCGCTGCCCGGCTGCTGGCAGAGGTGACAGAGGGAACGCCGTTGGAAAAACCACTGGCCCCCGTACTGGAGAAGGCCCAAGAGTTCACTCCGTGAGCGCCCCGTCCCGCCGGACCTTCGTGAATGCCGCCGTCATTCTTGGCGTGGGGCTATTCGCGCTCGGCGGGGTCTCATCGATCCCTCCGCTTCGAAAGGCGGAACGGGAGGCGGTGAAGAAACTGGCGCTCTCCTTCGATCCCGCCGAATCGGCCTTTGGCGGGGAGGGCAGCCAAGACAAGCCGTGGCGCCGCTGGAAGGCAAAGCCCGCCGTCGTGCCGGAGGCTCCGCGCTTTCTCACGGTGGACGATGATCCGGAGGGCTGGTTCAGCACTTCACCTCCTTCTCCGGTCGATTTCGCGATTCTCTTTTCCCGTCTGAAGGGGGCAGGACATACCAAGATCGGTTCCGCTTACCTGATGGCTTGGGAGCAGAACGATCCCTTGGCTCTTGTGGCGCTACGCAAGCAGCTTGATCGCTTCGATTCCGCCGTGCTTGGCCTGCCGCTCGCCCGCGGTGCCTCCGCCGAGCCGGTACCCGCTCCTTTTCTGCGGCTCTCCTTGGATATAGGTGAGGCGGAAGGCGACGTGTCCGCCCTACCGCAGGTAAATCGTCTGGCGGTGCCGAATGCGGAGCTTGGCGGAGAGCGATCCCAAGCCGGCTTCACGCTTTTGGAAAACGAGACGGATGCCGGTGATGGTCGCCAGCACCTTCTCGCCCGCTGGGGGAATCGCATCATTTTCTCGCTGCCCTTGGCCACGGAGATCGCCTCGCTCGGAATCGATCCGGAAGAAATCCGGGTGATCAGCGGTGCGGAGATCCGGTTGGGTGCCGGAGGTCCGGTGATCCCGATCGATGAGTTCGGCCGGACTCTTCCGGCTGCGGAGATCTCTGCCGTGGACATTCCCGCCACGAAGATCATCAGCGATGAAAATCCCGTACCGCCTTCGGTGGATCCGCTGATTCTGCGGGATGCCCGGACGGAGATTCCGGAGAGGGAACGTGCTTGGTCGAATGCTCTCGGAGGCTTGGTGCAGGCCTTGCGGTCCGCGCCCCGTTACGAAAATTCGACCGTGCTTCCGCGGCCGGAGCCAGTCACCGAACTAGCTCTCATTTCCCTGCTCGCCTTTTTCGGCGCGTGGGCGACTGCCCTGCGCGGGGTGTTCTGGCGGCCCATTGTGACCGTCATGGTGGCGGCCTTCGGGGCGGAACTCGTCTGGCTGCTGGCCGGTCAGTGGAATCTCTGGCTGCCGCCGTTTGCAGTGCTGGCACCCGCAGCGGTCACCCTGCTGCTCGGATTCATTCCAGAGAGGAAGGCGGCAGTCATCCCGGCTGTGACGGTTCCATCTCCTGCTCCCCAAGCCCCGGAACAGGTCCATGCTTCACCGGTGCCCATGGTGCCTGAGCCAGTTTCTGTCCCGAGGATTGATCCTCCGGAAGCAGGTCCGGTGCGGGTGCGCCTGCGGGTAACAGCGTCGGGGTTGGAGGTTGCCAAGCCTGAGGTGGAAATCCTTCCCGAGCCGGTGCCCGAAGAGCCCGTCGCCAGCAGTCCTCCTGTCCCATCTTCCGACAGCCCCGCTCCGAGTGCCCCAGCCCAAAAAGCCATGAAGAAGCCCGGTAGGGCTTCCTCGAAGAAAAAGCGCCGCTGAGCGCCGAGTGGTCTGCCACGAACAAAGTTCTGCCTTGGAACTTCCGCTGTTTTCCCGAATTTCCCCGCCTCTGCCATGAGCCTCCAGCACCCGATTGAGAAAGCCGAAGCTTTGATCGAAGCCCTGCCTTACCTGCAGGCCTTCCGCGGAAAGACCTTCCTGATCAAGATGGGCGGCTCCGCGATGGAAGATCCGGATCTCGTTGCCAAGGTCATGCGCGACGTCGTTTTCCTCGAAGTTGCGGGCATCAATCCCATCGTGGTCCACGGCGGCGGCAAGGCCATCTCCGCCGCGATGAAGGAAGCGGGGCTCGATGCCGAATTCGTCGGCGGCTTCCGGGTGACTTCGGACGAGGCGATTTCGATCGTAGAAAAAGTGCTCTCCAACGAGATCAATCCCGGCCTTGTTCGCATGATCCGCGATCTCGGTGGCAAGGCGGTCGGCATTGCCGGCACGGATGTTTTCCTCGGTGAAAAAATGCACGCGACTGATGCCCAGGGCCAGCGTGTGGATCTCGGTCGCGTCGGCGAAGTCGTCGGGTGTCAGCTCGGCCAGATGGATGCCGCACACCGCGCCGGGATCGTTCCGGTGATCTCTCCGCTCGCCGCTGAACTCGCGACGGGCCGTCCTCTCAACATCAACGCCGATCTCGCCGCCGCCGCATTGGCGAAGGAACTGCGCGTGGCGAAGCTCGTCTATCTCTCGGATGTGCCCGGCCTGATGAAAGATCCATCCAATCCGGATACGCTCATCAAGTCCGTCAATCGGGCGCAAGCCGACGAGCTCCTTTCCGACGGCACGATCTCCGGAGGCATGATCCCGAAGATCAAGAGTGCCATCGATGCCCTGAATGCGGGCGTCCGCAAGGTTCACTTCATCGACGGCCGCCTTCCGCACGCCCTGCTGCTGGAGATCTTCACGCACGGTGGTATCGGCACCGAAGTGACCCGCTGATCAAACAAACAAGGCGCACCTCCCGGCGCGCCTTGCTTGAAATCCATTTTCGGGAGACCGGGTCTTAGTCCGTCTTGTCCGCCGTTTCGCCCTTCGGCGGCTCGATCAGCGCACGGAACTGTTCCGCCCACTCGCGGGCCTTCGGGTGGGTGATGTGCTGCTCGATGTGCTTTAGCATCGCCACCGCGGCATTCTTTTGGTCGCCGGATTTGTAGAGGTCTTCCTCCATCTGCCAGACCAGATCCGGCTGGGTTTCCGAAATGAACTTGTCGTATTCCGCGGAAGTTTCGGCATTGGGCTTCGGCTTTTCTCCACCACGGCCCTCGCCGCCACGGCCACCACGACCGCCGCCTGTGAAGTATTGGGCTGCCACGCCCTCATACTTGATCCGCTTCATCCACTGGTCGCGCATCGCGTCCACTTTGCCCTTCTCCCGCAGGGGCGGGAGGACGACCTGATTGAAAACCTGGGAGACTTCCAGCGGGGAAAGGGGCCACTTGTCCACCTTGATATTTCCGAGGCCATAGGCCTTGGCGAAGACGGAGTTGGTCACCGGATCTCGCAGCGGCTGCACGTTGCCGTCGAATTGTTGAGGAGTCGCGAAAATCGAATCGAGCGCTTCAAGTGCGCGGGGTGCGAGTTCCTCCGTCTTCCCGCCTGCTTGAGCGGCATCCATGGTCAGCACCAGCCAGCGGAGCTGGTGGCGCAGGCAGCGGCCCAAGCCATCTGCATCCAGCCGCTCGCTTTGGTGGCGCTTCCATTCGCGGAAATCCTGGGCGCTCTTCTTCTGGTCGGAGAATTCCACTTTCTCGACGCACTTCAGGTAGAGGTCGATGGCAGCTTCATCGCTGGCCATCCCGGCGCGGAAAGCAGAGGCCGCGGAGTCCATGCGACTGCCGGCCTTCTCCTTCGCGCTGTTGCGCAGGGATTCGAGTTTCTCGATCAGCGCCTCGCGGTCGGCTTGGCTGAGGGTATCGGCATGGACAGCGGGAACTGCGAGGAACAGTGCGAAGAGACAGGGGCGGTACATGTGGGCTTGCGGGTTTGGATCAGGTGAAACGCCTGACAAGGGCCGATGTTTTGCATCAAATCCCGAATTTACAGCATTTTCCGCGCAGCAGACCGGCCGCTGGGACAAAACGCCAGTCGCTAGATGCATCCGGTGACCGCAGGGTATTTACAGCCGGCCTGCTCTTGTCCCCGATTTAGGGTTCGCGGATCTCGACGCGGAAAAACTGCCTGTTCCCCCCTCCGGGGGCACCCAGAGTCATCCTGCCTGCGGATCTTCCGGCTTGGTCATTCCCCGGGATTTCCCAGGGCTGCCAAGCCGCGAGATCATCCGAACTCAGGATTCGGAAGACCCGGTCTGCGGGGAGATCGAAGGAAAGGTTCGTCTGATTTTCAGAGCGACTCAGGACAAGCCGGGGTCTGGAGGCGGCGTCGTGAGGTGAGCTTCCCCAAAGGAACTCATCGGAGTTCGGGACTCCGTCACCGTCTGGATCGAGTTCGGTTTGCCCGCTCGGGGAAGATCCGAATTGCAGCAATCGCCAGTCCTCGTAGCTCGCCCGTGCGGAAAGTGCGGAGCTGATCCATTCGCTGGCCATTTCCAAAGCGGTCTCGTTGATCTGGCTGCTTCCCAAGGGAGGCATGGGCGAGAAGCCGCCGGTACCTGCGAGGCGATGCAAAAGAATCGAACGGCTGGCATCGCCTTTTACCACCAGCCGCTTGGAGGGATCCCCGCCATCGCGAACAGCAAGGCCATCCACCAAGCGGGTTTCGGCGAGCGTGAGCCCGGCCCGTGCATCCCAACTCGGCGGAGCGCCACCACCCGGGCGGTGGCAGTAGCTGCAGTTCACGGCCAGATAGGAACGCAGCTTGGCTTCCAGGGTGTAGCCCTCTTCCTCAGGTCCTACATGCCGCGGAAGAATGAGCGGCGAGCCCGGGGAGGTTTCAAAGAAGCCTCCTTGATCCAAGAGTCGCAGCATGTTTCCGGTGAAGCCATTGATCTCCTGCTGCCGGTTCAACTGCCGGGTCTCAAAGGAAAGCACTCCTCCTGCCGCTTCATTGTGGCAGGTCAGGCAATCGGCGCGTGAGGGGATCCGCCATGTTTGAGGGGACGCCTGACCGTCCACCACGATGTTCAGGGGAATCTCCTCACCCTGCTGGGGAGACAGGACGGCATCCGTCTGAGCTTCGTTCCAGCGGTAGCTCACCCCGTAAACTCCGGTGGCATTCTTCACCAGCACCCGGGTCTCGAGCCGACGCTTGGTCGCGGGATTGCCGCGCTCCGTCTCGATGTCGAAGTGTTTCACCCAGAGTGCTCCCTCGGGAAAGCTCCACGCATCTTCCTCCGCCCAGCCGATCTTTGAGGTGAGATCAGGCATCGCGAACCACCGACGCTTCAGAGCGTGGTCGCTCCAGAAGGAGAGTTTCGGTTCGTAGGGAAGCAGTCCAGGGTTCGGCGAGAGGGTGGCCAAGTCTGCGAAGAGGCCGGTTTCACCGAGCGTCTGCGGATAGTCGTCCTCGACCGGGGTTTCGCTGCTCAGCCGATAGATCGGCGAGTTCCCATAGTTGTTAAGGTGGGCAAGAACATCGCCGTTTGAGGGATCGAGTGCGAACCCGGCGATCCGGGGCAGGCCGGTGATGCGCTCAACGACTGGCAGGCCGCCGTTTTTCCGGAGGGTCCAGATGTTGCCCGAATCCCAGTCACCGAAGAGATAGGCGCCCTGCAATCCGCCGTAGCGGCTTCCACGATAAACCAGTCCGCCGATCACCGAGTTTCCTTTGAAAGCCGGATCGCCGGGAAAGGTAGCGTGCACGTATTCATGGATGGGATCGATCAAGGTGCCTTGAAACCCTTCGGGGATGGGGCGGAAGCCCTCGTGTGCGCCGTCGCGATAGACCCAGCCATAGTTCCCGCCACGGGTGACCAGATTCACCTCCTCATACTGATCCTGCCCGACATCGCCGCACCAGAGATCCCCGTTTTCCGGATCGAAGGAGAACCGCCATGGACTGCGAAGGCCTGTCGCCCAGAACTCCGCACGAACCTTCGCCGGATCCACCGGCAGGCCATTGAAGGCCGATACGCCGAGGAAGGGATTGTCCGCGGGGATGCGATAGCGGGGAACCCCCTCGTCGGTCGGGATGGATGGATGGGGATTCGGCAGGGCATTTTCCTCCAGGCAATCCACGTCGATCCGGAAGATGCCGGAGAAAAAATTCAGGTCGATCTTCTGGCTGTTTTCCCGCAGGTCGTATTGCGGGCCCTCGTCTCCGGCGGAGAAATAAAGGTAGCCATCCGGCCCGAAGTGCATGTCGCCCCCATTGTGGTTTAGCTCGCGGTCGGGTTGTTCGATCAAGATCCGTTCCGAAGCCGGATCCACGGCATTCGGATTATCAGCCCGGACGCTGAAACGGGAGACTCGCTGGGAATAGAGACCCGCTTTTTTGACCGTGTAGAAGACGAAGAAGTATCCGTTTTCCAGATGCCGGGGATGGAATGCCAAGCCGAGCAGGCCATGCTCTTGCCAAGCGCCGATCTCGATCGACTCACCGCTTCGCGCGGCGAGAATCGCCGGCAGGTCCATGAACTGGCTTGTGACCGGCGTGGATGCGCTTACGTCGTGGATCAGGGTGATCCGGCCTTGGGCCTCGCAGATGAAGAGCCGCTTGGCGTCACCGGGAATGCTGGCAATGGCGGTGGAGCGGTTGAACTGAAGCCCTCCGAAAGCCTCGACGAACTGATAATGGTTGGGAGGTGGCTCCGCAGGCATGGCGAAGCCGGAGGGGGAGACGCGCAAGCTATTGGAGATTTCGACGCTGACGGAAGCTGCCGCCGACCAGCCTTCCGCCCCGCTTACCCGATAACTGAAGCTGTCTGTCTGGCTGCCGGGTTCGTGGGTATAGAGAATCCGGCCTTGGCCATCCGGCACTGCGGTTCCTGATTGAGGTGCGTCCACGATTTCCAGCGAAGCCGGATCGATCGGGCCGGCGTCGTTTCCCAAGACCCGGATCAGCGCCTTTTGGCCGACATGCATGGCCACTGCGTCTGGATGCACTTCCGGAGCTGCGTCGGTGGCTGATATCAGGGAGATGAGGAATAGGGCGCGGGCCGTCATCTGAGCGCACCCTGCCGTGAGCGTGGCTGGGGCGCAATCCTAACGGGCAGGGTGGACAGTCCGCTCCTCCTGCGTCATGGTCCCCGCGATGTCGAAAGCACGCATTGGATTCGTGGGAACCGGCCGGATGGGAGCCAATATGGCACGGCGGTTGAAGGATCAGGGCTACGCGGTTACCGCGGTCTATGACGCCTTCCCGAAGATTGCCCAGGATCTCGCTGCTGAGATCGGCGCGACCCCGGCCACGACTCTCGCGGAAGTGACTGCCTCTGCGGACGTCATCATCACCGTGGTGACGGATGATGCCGCCATGCGCGGAATTTTCGCGGACAGTGGTGACTCCCTGCTCAGCGGCTCGGAGGGGAAGGTTTTCATCAATTGCGCCACCGTCAGCCCGGAAGTCCATGTGGATGTGGATGCGGCTGCGGCGAAGCAGGGTGCCTCCGCGATTGAAGCCTGTATGGCCTCCAGCATCACCCAAGCCCGCCAAGGAACCCTTTATCTCATGGTCGGCGGCACGGATGAGGCTTACCAAAAGGTTGAGGGAGTGCTGAAGGATCTCTCCAGTTCGCTACGCCATGTCGGCGGCACTGGCCAGGCCGCGAAGGTGAAGGCACTGGTGAACATGGTGATGAATATCAACACCGCGGGACTCGCCGAGGGCCTTGGCTTGGGAGCCGCGCTGGGCCTCGACCTGAAGATGCTCAAGGAAGTCTTTTCCCAGACCGGTGCGAATTCCCGGGTGTTGGAGACCGACGGCGACGATATGATCGCCCGTGAGCACGATTGCTTCTTCTCCGCGGCCCACGCCGCGAAGGACAGCGGCATCGCGAACGAGCTGGCCTTGAAGACCGGCGTGAACGTGCCGCTTTCCCTCGCCACGGAGGCCCAGTACCACCGGATGGTGGAGCTCGGCCTTGGCGAACTCGATAAGTCGGGCGTGGCCGAATTGACCTTCCCCGGCCGCACCGTGCATTGATTTTTCCCGCGATGGACCTTCCTGAATTCCGCAATCGCCTCGGCGAGAAACTCGACTCCTTCTTTCACCCCGGAAACCGCGACGGGGTTCTAGTGATCCTTGGGCACGGGGTTACCGGCAACAAGGATCGTCCGCTGCTGATTGCCTTGGCAGAAGGCCTCGCCGCCCGCGGTTGGCCCTGCGTCCGGCTTTCTTGGTCGGGCAACGGCTTGTCCGAGGGAGATTTCCGCGATTCGAACATCAGCAAGGAAAGCCGCGATCTCCGCGACGTTCTCGATGCCCTGCCTCCCAAGCTGAAGATCGCCTATATCGGTCACAGCATGGGTGGCGCGGTGGGTGTGACCACGACGGCGGGCGATGACCGGATCCGTGTGCTGGTCACCTTGGCGGGCATGATCCGCACAGAGGAGTTTTGTGAGCGCGAATTCGGAGAAGTGATCCCTGGCAAGGGCTTCATGTGGGATGAGCCAAGTTGCCCGCTTTCGCAGAAATACGTCGATGACCTTGGTGCCATCGGCGATCTCTTTGACGAGGTCGGCCAGATTTCGGTCCCTTGGCTGCTCATTCATGGCACGGCGGACGACGTGGTCCTCATCGAGGACAGCCGTGACGCCTATGACACTGCGGAGGAGCCGAAGCGCCTCGTCGAGATCGAAGGTGCGGAACACTCCTTCGACGAGAAGACCTATCCGAAGGTCATTCAGGAAACCGCGGACTGGCTGGACGAGTATCTTGTTTAAGGGAAGTGAAGCTTCGGTTTGCGAGGTTCAGTTTTTAAGCCTTCAAACTTGGGAATCCGTCCCCTACTGACCCTCGCGTGCTCGCGAAACGCATCATTCCCTGCCTCGATGTCACCGATGGCCGTGTCGTCAAAGGCGTGAACTTTGTCGATCTGATCGACGCCGGTGATCCGGTGGAGGCGGCCATGGCCTACAATGCCCAGCAGGCGGACGAGCTCGTTTTTCTCGATATCACCGCGTCTTCCGACAATCGCGCGACCATGGTGGACGTGGTGCGCCGCACCGCGGCGCATTGCTTCATCCCGCTGACCGTGGGCGGTGGCATCCGCTCCGTGGAAAACATGCGGGAGATGCTGCTGGCGGGGGCGGACAAGGTCGGTATCAACACGTCCGCGGTGAAGGACCCGGGCCTTGTTGATGCGGGAGCCAAGGCCTTCGGCAGCCAATGCATCGTGGTCGCGATCGACGCGAAGCGCGAAGCCCCGGGCAAGTGGGGTGTCTACACCCATGGCGGCCGCACTGCGGTGGGTCTCGATGCGGTGGAGTGGGCGAAGGAAGTCTGGCGCCGCGGGGCGGGGGAGATCCTGCTGACCAGCATGGACGCCGATGGCACGCAGGCTGGCTACGATTGTGATCTGACTGCCGCGATTTCCGAGAGCGTGGGGATTCCGGTGATCGCCAGCGGCGGCGCGGGGAACTTGGACCACATGGTGGAAGTGCTTGAAAAGGGGAAGGCGGATGCTGTTTTGGCAGCCAGTATCTTCCACTTTGGAAAGCACACCGTAGGGGAGGCGAAGCGCTATTTTGCGGAAAAAGGCATTCCTGTCCGCCCAGAAGTGGCGTGAGTGCCTGATAGTCAGGCCTAGCCCCGGGATAGGAGGCGCTCCGATCTTTGATTTATGAGCTTGCCGTAGAAATCCGTAACGTGTAGCGGGGGAATTGTCCGGCGGAAAAACGCGCCGGACACGCTCCTCTCGGTCGTGCGCCATCGGCTGCTGAAGTGCTTTGGAAAATGGCGTTGCGACTACAGAAAATGGACATCTACGTGGGCAACCTGCCCTTCAGCGCCACCGAACAAGAAGTGGCTGAGCTCTTTGCCGCCTTCGGTGCGGTGGAGAAAGTAAAAATCGTCACGGATCGTGAAACCGGTCGTCCGCGCGGGTTCTGCTTTGTGACTTTGGCCGATACCTCCCGTGTCAAGGAAGCCGCTGATGCTGTGAATGGTCAGGAGTTGGGCGGTCGCCCGCTCCGTGTCAATCCGGCTGAACCCCGCGAGAGCAAACCAGGCGGCTTCGGTGGCGGTGGCGGCGGTGGTCGCGGCGGCTACGGTGGCGGCGGTGGAGATCGTCGCGGCGGCGGTGGCGGCGGCAAGGGCGGCTACGGTGGTGGCGGCGGCGGTGGAGATCGTCGCGGCGGCGGTGGTGGCAAGGGCGGCTACGGTGGCGGCGGCAAAGGCGGCTACGGTGGCGGCGGCAAGGGCGGCTACGGTGGTGGCGGCGGCGGTTACGGCGGTGGCGACTGGGATTGATTCCCTCCCGCGGCTTTCACGCTAACAAGCTTTCAATGCCTCGCTTCCCGCATCCGGGAGGCGGGGCTTTTCTTTGTCGAAGGAAGAGAGGCGGTGGCGGGGCTTCTTTCCCGTATTACCAGAGCTTGCGGCGAATTCGGGAATGTTGGATGCTTCAACCCGTTCCATGGCACCCACTTCCGTCAATATTGCGCGCGGCATCTATCTTTTAGTCTGCGCCAGCGGTGGATATGCCATCGCCTACATCCTGGGTTCGAGCAATGTCGACGTCTCTCCGGTGCAGGGCATCTGCGCGGGTCTTGTGGCAGGTGGCTTGTTCGTCTGGATCGAGCTCCTGATCAAAGGCTTCAGCCTGCGGGCATTCTCGACCGCGACCTTCGGTCTACTGGTGGGGATCTTCTGCGCGTGGCTGATCACGCGGCTCCAGATTTTCGACCTGCTGAATATTACTTTCCGGAACCGGCTGGGCCCGGCTGATGCGAGTTTGGATAGCACGGCGGCCCAGAACGCGGTGGATGCTGCCGCCACGCTGACGCTTGGTCTGAACGTGCTGCTCTATGCGACGCTTGGGTTCTTGGGCGCCGTGGTGGCACTTCGCAGCAGCCGAGACGACTTCGCTTTCATTCTTCCCTACGTCCGCTTCCGGCAGGACAGCAGCACCGGCCAGCCGGTGGTGCTCGATGCGGAATCGGTCATGGATGGCCGTGTGGCGGGTGTGGTTCGCTCGGGTTTCCTGCGTGGCCGATTGGTGATCCCGAAGTTCGTGTTGGATGAAATCCAGGTGCTCGCCAGTTCTCCGACCCAAGCAAAGCGTGAGCGCGCCGAGCGCGGGCTGGCTTCCCTTGAGTCGATGCGCTCCGCGAACGACTTGCAGGTCACCATCGAAGATGCCGGCGTAAATGGTGATGAAACCATGCACAGCCGCTTGCTTCATGTCGCCCAGCTTCTCGGGGCGCGGCTGATGAGTACGGATGAGAATCTCTGCAAGGTGGCGAAGCTCCGTAGCATTGATGTTCTCAATCTGGACGAGCTGCTCGACGCGTTGCGTCCGGCCGTCGGCGTGGGGGAGAAGGTCCGCCTCGCCTTGGTTCGTGGTGGCAAGGACGAGCACCAGGGAGTGGGCTACATGCCGGATGGTACGATGATCGTCGTGAATCATGCCGCGAAGAAGATCGGGACCACGCAGGATGTGGTGGTCATCAGCACCCTGCAGACAAGCTCGGGGACGATGGTCTTTGCGGAGCTGGTCGGGGCGTGACTTTCTAATTGAAGAAACGGGCGATATTCAGAAGGGCGAATGCCGCGGTCATGAAGCCGGTTACCAAGGCTATCAGCTTGAGAGGTGCTTTGATTTCATCGAGGTCCCTGCCCGGTTTCAGGATCAGATGTTGGAAGGATGACGAGTAGAGGGTCGCCACGGAGGATGCGCAAACAAGGCCCATCGCGAGCATGGAGAATTTTCCGGGAAGAAAAGGAGCATCCATGAGGAAGAGGGGACCATCCATGAGGAACAGGATGTTCCATCCGATCAAGAGAACGGCCAAGGCTTGCCAACGGACAGGAATCCCCTTGGGACGCGGAACGCTGGAGGCCGGGCCTTGTGCCTGAAACCCGCTGGCATGGATCTGCGAAAGCAGAGCGTCAGGGCTGCCGGTGCACCAAAAAATGATCCGGGCGGGATAGGTGGCCACATTGTGGTGAATCCGTATTCCCCAGCCGAGCGCCGGAATGACCGCATATCGCTCGAGTGAGACCACCGTTTCGGGTGTGAAGGTGTAGCTTCCGAGAAAGGTGACTTTCAGTTGGAGGGAGCGGGCTGTAACCCGCAGCTTGGCCATGGGCCAGCTCGCGTTCATCAGTCCAATCTTCGCCCCGCCGGTTTTCTCGAGTAATTCGCTCACGCTGCTCTCAAGGGTGTCGTTCGTTTTCCTTGGGCCCACCGGTCTTTCCAGCGGGTAAAGATCAAGCTATCGCCTCCGCTGCCGCCAATCATCGATCGCCCCGCCAAGATGGCGGATGGTGTCGCTGGCTGTTGCGATCGGGCCATTGGCCAAGCTTCGTTCTCCCGCCCTCCCGCACAACCAGGCTCCCAGTGAGGCTGCATCCGTGCTCTCCGCGCCTTGGGCCAGCAGGGTGCCGATGACCCCAGAAAGAGCGTCTCCCTGGCCGCCGGACGCCATCCCGGCATGACCGGTGGGATTGAAGCGGATTGCCTGTCCGGACTTGGCCACCAGCGTGCGTGCGCCTTTCAGGAGCAAGGTGCAGCCGTGCTTTTGAACAAAGGCTCCGCACGCGGTCACCGCCGATTCCCCAGCCAGCTCCGGTGCCAAGCGAGCGAACTCTCCCGGATGAGGCGTGATCACGTGATTCGATTTTAGCAGATCGAGTCTTCCAGCCTTTGCGATCTGGTTCAGCGCATCTGCGTCAAGGATGATGGGGCGTTCGTCGCTCGCGAGAAACTCCAGAAGAGACGCATGGTAATGCTGGCTGGCATGGCCCGTGCCCGGGCCGATGACCAAGGCATCGTGCCTTGCTTCGAAGGCCTCCTTCACCGGGTCCGGCGAGGGCCGCACCATCACCTCAGGAGGCATGGCACTGAGCAGATGCGGCGGGAAATCTCCCTCCACATGCAGGGTCACCAATCCGGCGCCGGCATGCAGCGCGGCGCTTGTGCAGATCACGGCCGCGCCTGTCATTCCCGGGGATCCCGCCAAAATTCCCGCGCGCCCCGCATCTCCCTTGTGAAAACCGTGCGCGCGCGGTTCCAGCAGTCCTGGGAACGCCTCCGGACAAAAGAACTTGAGAAAGGAATCATCGGGAAGGGGGAGGTCCTTCAGAGGGACAAGGACAACCCGTCCGCAGCGCAGTACCCCGTTTGGACTGGCTATTCCCATTTTGGCAACCCCTACCGGGAGTGTCAGGTCTGCAATCACGGCCTCACCCGAGCCCGTGTCCGCATCGAGTCCCGAGGGTAGGTCCATGGCGGCCACGACAGCGCCGTGGTTCTGCCGGAGGGTCGCCATTTCCTCCGCCATCGCTGCGACCGGCCCTCGCAGCGCGCCCTTTGCTCCGATGCCGAGCAAGCCGTCGAGAAGGAGGAAGGGCCCGCTGCCCTTGTGGCGGGGTACATCAATCTCCGGAGCGATCGCCAAGTCCCGGAGCTTCCGGCGGGGCAGTTCGCCCCACTCCTCCTCGGGAAACGCCGCACGGATCGCAATCCGCCAGCCCGCCTCCCGCAAATGACGAAGGGCGACTAAAGCGTCGCCCCCGTTGTTGCCCTTGCCGACGTAGCCGATGGCGCTTCCCGGCCGGGAAAATTGTTCGATCAGGCGTTCTGCGATGCCTTCACCGGCGAGATCCATCAGCGCTTCCGCCGATACACCCCGCGCGAACGCGGCTTCTTCCAGCGACCGCATGGCCGCACCGGTGACAAAGGACATGCCGCAGCCTAGTCCATCAACCCGACTTGCGGAAGCGCACGACGCCGTCGGCAATGCCTTCTGCCAGCGATTGGCGGAAATTGGCCGACTTCATGCGGTTGCGTTCGTTCGCGTTGCTGACAAAGCCGCATTCCACCAGAATCGAAGGGCAGCGGGTATTCCGGATCACGTAGAAGCGGGCGAATTTCGCCCCGCGGTTGATGGCCCGGACCTTCGACATGATGCCGGAGTGAACGTAGGAGGCGAGCGGCTGGCTCTGGCCGGAGTGATAATAGGTCTCCAGACCGGACACGGACTGCTTCCAGGTGTAGTTGTAGTGAACGCTGACGAAGATTGCGTCCGAGTAGCGGCTGGCGATGCGCACGCGCTCCGGCAGGGAAATGAAATAGTCGCTCCGGCGGGTCATCACCGTGCGGAAGCCGCGCTTCTTCAGCTCACCTTCGAGCCGCGTCGCGGTATCGAGAGCCAGGTGCTTTTCATACACCATGCCCCATTGGCCGCCCTTGTCGTGCCCGCCGTGGCCGGGATCGATCACCACGGTGCGGAAAGCACGTGCGTGGGCCGTGGCGGAGGCGAGTGCCAGAACAAGGAGGGAGAAAATAAGCTGACGAAGACCTCTCATGGGAAGATCGTTAACCAACGAAAACAGTTTACATTATTTAAATATAATGGGCGGCCTGTAAAGGACAAATGCCCTGCGGAATCCCGGAGGAGATGCGGGAAAAGTGCTTAGAAACTCGGGCGCTCTGAAGCTTTCCGGACTTTGCCACGGGCTTCCGCCTCTGCCTTCGGGTCATACGGAATGCTATTTCCCACTTGGACGGAACCGTCCTTCATGGTGAAGAGCTGGGGATTGATGCTGCCTGCTGCCTTGTGGAGCTGGCTTCCCAACAGGCTGCCATCCGGGCCGATGCGTGCATGGGACCAGACCGTGGGAGCGATCAGGTAGAGCACGTGCATGGTCTGGCGGTTATCAAGCGCCACGGCCGGCTTGCTGAAGCTGAGGTATTCGCCAAGCGAGTGGGTCTGCAGGGCGGAACCCGTCTTGGTATTCATCACCTGGCCGTAGAGGTAGGTCTTGCGGCCGTTGTTGAAATTCAGCACGCGAAATTCCCGCATCTGACCCGGCTTGCCCGGCAGTCCGACTTTCTGCGTCCAGTAGGGGCGGGCAGTGCTGATGTTGAAGAGCAGGCGGTTCGAGATGAAGCCATCCCGGGTTTGGCCGGGGAGGCGCACCACCGCATAAACCGAGAAATTCCCCATTTCCCGCAGCGGATACATCTGCGCTAGGTCGAATCTCCGCGACATTGTCTGGCCAAAGGGGATCTTCGCCGCACCGAATGCCGGTTGGGAAAGAGCACTCAGGGGCACGCCATCGCGATTGGCACCCATTACCGTGAAGTTGATCCAGCCCTGGCGGCTGTCCCCCTGGAGAGTAAGGTCTTGGCCGGACTGGTTCGTGATGCTCACCACCACCTCCACCGGCTCACCCGCGACAAAAGTGTTGCGGGCCATCTGAAGCCTCACATCCACCTGCGCCATCGCCGGGACGGCGAGGACGCAGAGCCAGACAAGGTGAAAAAGGGAACGGATTCCGGTCATGGGGCGCAGGCCTATCTGAGGGATGAGGCCGCGTCAATCCAACGGACCGCATCTCCCTTCTAACGGTGGGCAGCCGTTTACAGGGTGATTACACGTAGTGGAGAGCCTTCGCCAGATCAGCGATCTGAGGCTCGCGATCAAGCAACTCTTGGATTGGATCCCAGCGACCGGCAACGAGGGCATCGCGGGCGGATTCCGGCATATTGAAGCCGAAATCGAGGCCGGTGGACGAGCGCACGCGCTTGTTCGCCATATCCAACGTGATCTCTACCGAAGGATCGGCTTCCACCGCTTGGCGGAGTTGGTCGATCTCGGCCGCGGTCAGGCACACGCAGGGCATGGCAAGGCCGGTCGAATTGCCGAAGAAGATCTCCGCGAAGGACTCTGCGACCACTGCCTTGAAGCCATACTTGCTCAGGGACTGAGGCGCGTGCTCACGGGAGGAGCCGCAGCCGAAGTTCACCCCGGCGAGCAGGATCGTCGCGCCGTCAAAGCGGCTGTCATTGAGCGGATGGTTGGTTTTCTCCCCGGTATTCGGGTCGAAGCGGACGTCGTAGAAGGCAAATTCGCCGAGGCCATCAAAGGTCACGCACTTCATGAAGCGCGCGGGGATGATGCGGTCGGTATCGATGTCGGCACCGGGAACGAAGACGGCGCGGCCGGAAACGGAAGTGATTTTTTCGAGGGCCATGATGGCGGTGGGCTCGTTTTTTGAAAGGGCTCAGGCGACCGCGGCTTGCGGCTCCAGTTCGAAGAGTTCGCGAGCATCGGCGATGCTGCCGGCGATGGCGGCTGCGGCCACCATCACAGGGGACATCAGGACCGTGCGTCCGGTCGGCGAACCTTGGCGGCCCTTGAAGTTGCGGTTTGAGGAGGACGCGCAGAGCTGGTCACCCACGAGCTTGTCCGGGTTCATGGCCAGACACATCGAGCAACCCGCGCCGCGCCATTCGAAGCCAGCGGCGGAGAAAATCTTGTCGATCCCTTCCTGTTCGCACTGGTGGGCGACGATCTGGGAGCCGGGGACGGCGATCGCCTTCACTCCTGCAGCTACCTTGTGGCCTTGGATGTATTTGGCGACTTCGCGGAAGTCCGAGAGGCGACCGTTGGTGCAGGAGCCGATGAAGGCGACGTCGATCTTCTGGCCTTTGATCGGAGCACCGGCAGGCAGCTTCATGTAAGCGAGCGCTTCATCGATGCTGGCCTTCTCCAATGCGGTGGAAGCCTTGGCGGGGTCCGGGATGGTCTCGGAGATCGCGATGCCGTGGTCCGGGGAGATGCCCCAAGTGACGGTCGGTTCGATATCAGCGGCGTCGATCTTCACCACGTCATCGTAGTGAGCGTCGGAATCCGACGCGAAGGACAGCCAGCGGGCGGCGGTGGTGTCGAAATCGCTCATGTCCACATAGGGACGGCCCTGCAGGTAGGCGATGGTCTTGGCGTCCGGATTGACGTAGCCACAGCGGGCACCGCCTTCGATTGCCATGTTGCAGACAGTCATGCGCTCTTCCATCGACATGTCGTCGAAGACATTGCCGGCGTATTCGTAAGCGTAGCCGATGCCGCCCTTTGCGCCGAGGATGCGGATGATGTGAAGGGTCACGTCCTTGGCGTAAACGCCTGGGCGCAGCTGGCCGGTCACTTCGATGCGGCGGACCTTCAGCGGCTCCATTGCAAGGGTCTGGGTTGCCAACACGTCCCGCACTTGAGTGGTGCCGATGCCGAAGGCAATCGCGCCGAAGGCGCCATGGGTCGCCGTGTGTGAGTCACCGCAGGCGATCGTAGTGCCCGGCTGGGTGATGCCCTGCTCCGGACCGACCACGTGGACGATGCCTTGCTTGCCGGACTTCAGGTCGAAGTAGGTCACGCCGAAATCATCGCAGTTGTCGCGCAGGGCGGACATCATCTCCGCGGCGAGCGGGTCGACCGGCTGATCCTGATTTTCGGTGGGTACGATGTGGTCCACGGTCGCGAAGGTGCGTTGTGGATATTTCACCGTCAGGCCGAGATCGCGGAGCATGCCGAAGGCCTGCGGAGAGGTGACCTCGTGGATGAGGTGAGTGCCGATGAACAATTGGGTACGTCCGTCGGCCAACTTGCCCACGGTGTGGGCGTCCCAGACTTTTTGATAGAGGCTCTTGCCCATGATGCGATCGCCGGGTTGCGCGGCGGGGCGGGAAAGTGGGTCTTTCGCCCCGGATTGTCAAAGCGCGATCAAGTACGCGCCCTCCGTGGATTTGCTCAGGGAGGCGGTGCCGCGGCAGTTGCCACAACCTGCCGACGTCGAAAAATCGAGCCCATCCACTCCGTGGAGCCGTGATGCTCTACTTTTTACTGACGGATATCCAAAGATCTCAGCGGATAAAACGGCGCTATCTGATGTATTGCTAAAGACAATACTTTGTCGGCTTTGATTTGGAGGGTCTTATTTTAACGCTTTGAAACAGACCATAAAAAAGCCCCTGCCATGTTGGCAGGGGCTTCTGAAGATCTGTTTTAAGTCCGCGGATCTCGCTTACTTGGAGTATTCCACTTGGGCTGCTTGGACTTCCTGGAATTGAGGAAGCGGGCGCAGCGGAGCAGCTTTCGGTTCACCCGTGCAGCAGCACGAGACGGAGATCAGAGCGAAGGCGGAGAGGCAGACAGAAGCGATGACGCGGAACATGGCAAGGAGTCAAAAGGGGTTTTACGGATTGCGCGAGAAAAATGATTGCAGGTCAAAAATTGCAGGGTGGGCCGGCAGGCGGTCCACCCTGCGGTGAGTCATTATGCGGAAAGTGGACGCTTCCCGCAATCGGCCCGATTACTTGGACGGGGCAACGTAGGTCGGAGAAGAAGGGGCGGGAGCCGGGCGGCTTTCGCAGCACGAAGCAGCGAGCAGAGTTCCAACCGCGGCGGCGGCGAGAGAAACGACTTTGATGAGTTTCATGGTAGTTGCTTTCGGTTGTGTATCGGGATCCCGGACATAATCCGCACCCTGCGGGACTCTAACGGTTCGGGTTCTACGCGCAAGGTAAAAGCCGGAAGCGGGTCCCCGCACGATTCGGTTGCCAGACGGGGTTCCAGCCCTACAATCGCCGCTCCCAAAATCATGAGCGAAGCCAAGCACGTCGCGATCGTCGGCGCCACCGGTGCGGTGGGTGAAGAAATGCGTCTCTGTCTCGAGCAACGGAAGTTCCCGGTCGGCAAGCTGACCGTGCTGGCTTCCGCGCGTTCGGCAGGGAAACGGATTCCCTTCGCCGGCCAGGACGTAATCGTCGAGGAACTCACCCACGATAGCTTCGCGGGAGTCGACATCGCGCTATTCTCGGCGGGCGGTGGTATTTCGAAGGAATTCGGCCCTTCTGCGGCGGCAGCCGGCGCCGTGGTGATCGACAATTCCTCGGCCTTCCGCATGGACGAGGGCGTGCCGCTGGTGGTCCCGGAGATCAATCCGGCTGCCGCGAAGAATCGCCCTCGCGGGATCATCGCGAACCCGAACTGTACCACCATCATTTCGTTGATGGCCCTCGCGCCGTTGCACGAGGTCTTTGGCCTGAAGTCGATCATCGCCTCTTCTTATCAGGCGGTGTCCGGCTCCGGAGCCCAAGGCATCATCGAGCTGGAAGAGCAGGTAAAGGCCATCGCCACCGGCCAGCCCTTCGAGCCGAAAGTTTACCCGCGCCAGATCGCATTCAACGTGATTCCACAGGTCGACGTCTTCACGGACAACGGCTACACCAAGGAAGAGTTGAAGATGCTCAACGAGGGCCGCAAGATCCTCGGCCACGCCGATCTAAAGGTTTCCTGCACCTGCGTGCGCGTGCCGGTTTACCGCTCGCATTCGGTGTCAATCACCGCTCAATTTGAGCGTCCGGTGGATGTGGAAGCCGCTCGCGCCGCCTTCGCTGGCAAGCCTGGCGTGAAGGTGGTGGACGATCCGGCCAACAAGGTTTTCCCGGTGCCGCTCGACACGACGGGCAAGGACGACTGCCTCGTTGGCCGCATCCGCAAGAACCTCGTCCTGGACAATGCCCTCGACCTCTGGGTGGTTGGTGATCAGGTCCGGAAGGGTGCGGCGCTGAATGCCGTGCAGATCGCGGAGATTCTCTAGCATGGAGCAAGGGGCGAAGAGCTTGGAGAAAGAGCGCACGCCTTGCCTTTCTCCCGATTCTCCGCTCCAAGTTCCCCGCTCTTTGCCATGTCGCTCAAAGAATACCTCGCCACCCGTTCCGCTGAAGTCGATGCCGCTCTCGATGCCTTCCTCCCGAAGGCGAAGGAGAAGCCGGCCACGATCCACGCGGCGATGCGGTACAGCATCTTTGCCGGCGGCAAGCGCCTGCGTCCTATCTTGTGCCTGGCTGCAGCCGAGGCATGTGGCGGCGATGTGGAAAGCGCCATGCCGCCTGCCTGTGCGGTGGAGATCCTGCATACCTACTCGCTGGTGCACGACGATCTGCCGTGCATGGACGATGACGACCTGCGCCGCGGTCGCCCGACCTGCCACAAGGTTTATGGCGAAGGCATGGCAGTCCTGACCGGCGATGCGCTTTTGACGGAGGCTTTCCTGATCCTCGCGCAGACCACTCCCGCCAAGCGCTATCCCGGTGCCGCCTATGTCGCGGAGCTGGCGTTGACCGGCGGGTCCACGAGGCTGATCGGCGGTCAGGTGATGGACTTGGAAGGTGAGGGGAAGAAGCTTACCAAGGCGCAACTCGTGAAGATCCACGAGTCAAAGACCGCGGCTCTCCTTACCAGCTCGATCCGTCTCGGAGCGATGACCGCGAATGCCACCGAGAAGCAACTGGAGGCGCTAAGCGTCTTCGGTCGTGCCCTTGGCTTGGCGTTCCAAGTGATCGATGACGTCCTCGATGTAACGCAGTCTACCGAGGTCCTCGGCAAGACGGCTGGCAAAGATGCAGCGGTGGAGAAGGCTACCTATCCCGCGATCCTTGGCCTTGAGAAGTCGCGGAAAGAAGCGGCGAAGTTTACCCGGGAAGCGCTGGATGCCCTGAAGCCCTTCGGGAAGAAGGCCCAGCGTCTGAGGGAGATCGCGGAGTATCTTCTGAAGCGGGAGTACTGACGTCAGGTCCGGAGAGCCCGGCTTCCCTGCCGAGATCGCGAGCTTGCAGGAATTTCTGTCCGGCGGGGGTCAACGGAAAGGGTGTATTATGCATGTTATGTGAATTTCATGTGATGACTTTGTATTCTGTTTGACGATGAAAGAGGGGTATTGTCTCCCTGATGGACTATGAAAAATCCCCTCTGTTCATCCCTGCTGCTAGCCCTCTTCGTTTCTTCATTATCCGAGGGAGCCGTGATCGATGCCTTTAGCGGCATCAGCCAAATCGCGGCAACCGGGGATCCCTTGGTTTCTCCCACGTCGAGCATCTCGAATAATCCGGGCAGCTTTGAGGACCGCCGATTCACCATCGAATCCGGAGGGGGAAGGATGGAGACGACCTTGGGAGCCTCTGGCCTGAACTACAGCTTCGTGACCGAGATGGCCCCAAGTGGCAACCGGCTCGGATACATAACGTATGACGCCTCCAGCGCGGATCCCATCAATCTAATGGGAAATGGTGAGAGTATCCTGCGTCTGGAGTTTTCCGATCTCGTCATCCCCAGGGAAATCTGGCTTCAGATCAATATCTGGTCGGGAAATGGAAACTATACCCAAGTTCGGCTCCCCGAAGGAGAACGGGCCGAGGCGCATATCGATATCCCCTTCAGCCAGTTCGCAGGCGTCGACTTTTCTGAGATTGATCAGATCCGGATCTCGGGAGGCCGGTTTAGCTCAGGCACCTCATTCGTGCTCAAATCGATCACCACTGTCCCGGAGCCGATGACGCTGGGTCTGGCGGCATTGGGAGGACTCGGATTTCTGCGCCGCCGGCGCTGACAGGACTCAGAGGAAGAGGAACCAGACCGCCAAGGCGAAGGCGCCGATCCACACGGCACCGATGTGCGCAAGGCCGAAGGAGCGAGCGCCCGGAGTCTCTGCGCGGTGATCCGAGTGGGGGCCGAAGAGAGCGCCGTACTTCATGATCAGCCAGCCGCCCAAGGCGGTCCATCCGATGAGAAAGAGGACGATCAGGATCTTAACGATGATGCTCATGGCAGGGTGTCGTGGGTGACGACGGGATCATTCTGTACCGGAATCGGAGTTCGGGTAGGTACAGTGCGGCGAAAGTTCGGTAGGTACAGAATCTGTACTGGATCCTTTTTCTTCCCGCTGTATCTGGAGAGGTCCGGAAAAAACCTCATTCTATCCGAGCCATGTCCACCGTGCTGCCGCTGTATCAGGAGCTTTTCGCCACGCTTTCCGGGCTGATCCGCGCGGGCACTTTTCCAGCCGGCTCGCGGTTTCCCTCGGTGCGGCACACCAGCAAGGAACACCGGGTGAGCATCTCCACGGTGATCGAGGCTTACCGGCGTTTGGAGGACGAGGGGCTGATCGAGGCTCGTCCGCGCTCCGGTTACTATGTGGCTCCGCCGAAGATCCATGCGGACCGCTTTCCCACCACGACCTCGCGGCCTTCGAAGCCGATCCGCATTGAGCGGGATACCGCGCTTACAGCGATCATGGAGGTTTCGGGAGATCCGGCCTTTGTTCGCTTCGGCTCGGCGACGCCGGGGGATGACATTGTTCCGGAGGCGAAGCTGTCCTCGCTGACGCGCGAGGTGATGAGGAAGCACGGGGCTGCCGCCCTGCGCTACACGCCGCCACAGGGCCGCCGTGAGCTGCGATCGGCGCTTTCCCGGCGGATCTTCGATCTAGGGCTGAAGGCAGCCCCGGATGAAATCGTGACGACCCAGGGCGGGACCGAAGCCACGCTGCTTGCGCTGCGTGCGACGACGCGTCCCGGAGACTTGATCGCAGTGGAGACGCCCTCGTATTTCGGCACGTTGCACTTGGTGCGGGATCTTGGTCTCCGGGTGATTGAAATCCCGGTCGATCCCCGCAGCGGCATGGTGATCGGCGCTTTGGCGAAGGCGCTGAAGAAGCACCGCATTGCCGCCTGCCTGGTGCAACCGCACTTCCATAACCCGATCGGCAGCTTGATGCCGGAGGAGAACAAGAAGGAACTCGCGGCGCTGGCAGAGCAGCATGACTTCACCATCATCGAGGACGACGTTTACGGCGACCTCGCGCACAAGGGTGAGCGCCCGAAGTCGATCGCCGTGCATAGCGAACGGGTGATCCACTGTGGCTCCGTCTCGAAAACGATCGCTCCTGGCCTCCGCGTGGGCTGGTCGATTCCCGGTGCGCACCTTGAAGAGATCCGTCGCCTGAAAGGGATCCAGAGCCCGTGGAACAACACGCTCTCCGAACTGGTGATCGCGGGCTTTCTCGATGCCGGTGGCTACGACCGCCATCTCCGCCGGATCCGCGGGCTCTATGCGGAGCAGTGCGCCAAGACGCGGGATGCGGTGTTGCGCTATTTCCCCGATTACACCCGCGTGAACCAACCGGCGGGCGGCTTTGTACTCTGGGTGGAAATGCCGGAGGGTTTCGATTCGGAAGCTTTCACCTCCGCGGCCTTGGAGAAACGTATCAGCATCGCGCCAGGTACCATCTTCTCCGCGTCGGGCGGCTTGAACCATTGCTTCCGCCTCGCCTGCGGCTTCGCCTTTGATGATCGCACCTTGGAAGCCATCGCCACGCTGGGAAAACTCGCACCTCACTTCCTGAAATCGCCATGAGTCCTCACGACGAGACCCTTTCACGCGCGAGGATCGGGATGATCTTCGGTTTTCTCGGTGTGCTGGCTTTCAGCCTCACGCTTCCGGCGACGCGGCTCGCAGTGAGCTCGCTGGACCCGGTGTTGGTGGGCTTGGGGCGCTCGGCAGTTGCCGCGGTGCCCGCGGCGCTGCTGCTGTATTTTACGAAGCAACGCTGGCCGAGTGCCGCACAATGCAGGGCTCTGGCCATCGTGGCGCTGGGAGTGATCGCGGGCTTTCCGGTTTGCAGTGCCTTAGCCATGACGCGCATCGATGCCTCGCATGGGGCGGTGCTGGTGGGCTTCCTGCCTTTGGCGACGGCGGTGGCAGCGTTCATGCGCGCGGGCGAGCGTCCTGCCGCGCGCTTCTGGCTATCGAGCATTGCGGGAAGCGCCACGATAGCCGTGTTCTCGCTGTCGTCGGGTGAGGGTGCATTCTCTCCGGGAGATGGAATCCTGTTTCTCGGCGTGCTGCTGGCGGCGCTTGGTTATGCGGAGGGTGGCCGCTTGGCCCGTGAGATCGGTGGATGGCAGGTGATCTGTTGGTCGCTGGTGCTGGCCTTTCCCGTGATCATCGGGCCCGTGCTGTGGCTGGTTTCGGTGCACGGGATTTCAGCCCCGCTCACGGCTTGGGGCGGCTTCACCTACCTGACTGTGGTGAGTGCGTTCCTCGGCTTCTTTGCCTGGTATCACGGGCTCGCGCTGGGAGGCGTGGCGAAGGTGGGGCAGATCCAATTGCTGCAGCCTTTCTTCACCTTCATTTTCGCCGCGGGCTTCCTCGGCGAGAAGTTCGGTTGGAAGCCGGTGATCTGTGCGGCCTTGGTCGCCACCTTCATCCTGATCGGCCGTGGAAACTGGAGCTTCCGCCGGAAGTCGGGGTCCTTGCTACTAGGGAAGGCGTAGTTCGGTGAGGGGTCTACTGCTTCCGCCGCATTTCCCAGACATACCAATTCTCCACCTTTTCCCGAGCCCAGGGGGTCTTGCGTAGAAAGGTCAGGCTGGACTTGATGCTGGGATTGTCCGTGAAGCAGCGCACCCGGATGCGGCGTCCCATTTCTTCCCAGCCATGGCGTTCCTGGAGTGTCTTGACGATGTTCTCCAGCGTGATGCCGTGGAGCGGATCCTTCGGATGTTCCCGTGGCTCTTCGTTCATTGCGCGCGACCTTCGTCGTATTCGTAGAAGTCAAACATGGTTCTCAGCTCGTCCTTGTCGCTGAAACCGCCATCAGCCTTTGCCTTCTCGAAGAACTCCGATCCGCCATCGCTGTCGCGCCAGCCGCGCTTCCGGGCGAAGCCATTCCAGACGAGGTAGTCGATCTCGATCAGGCCGCGGCCGTTTTCCAGGCACCAGGCGAGCACGTCCTCGTCGCTCTTGCCGGAGAGCACCTGTGCCTTCACATCTTCGTAGTTCACGCGCAAATAGCCGCAGATCCGGCCATCGAAGCCTTTGCCGAGATAGCCGAAATATTCCTCGGCCAATTCGCCCGCGGCATGCAGGCGGATCTTGTCGCACATCCTTGGGAAATAGACGAGGCCGCCGGTTTGATCGTAGGCACTGCGGGGAAATCGTGGCATGCGGCGAGTGTCGCGTGAATTGGCCCCGGTGCAATCGTTCAATCGCGCCCTTGATAATCCGGCGAAGCGTGCTTGCGTCAGGGTCGATGAGAAACTTCGCGCTGTTCCTGACTTTCGCCGGAAGTCTCTTCCTGCCATACGCCGCTCTGGCCGACGAGGAGGAGGCGAAGGAAGTGGGGGGGATTCGCGCCCTCTATGCCAAGATCAGCCAGGCGGAACCTAGCAAGACCGACACGATCGAGTTCGAGATCCCCGATGACCCGATGTCAGGAACGATTACCCGCCGCAGCTACGAAGGAGGGCTGAGTGCCATCAAGCTCTCCTACACCGCCGGGGATCACGGCGGGTCGGACCAGAATTTCTACTACGATGGCAAGGGCCTGTTCTTCATCCTCGTGCAGGACTCCTCGTGGCAATTCGCCGAGGGATCCACGGATGAGAAACCGAAGACCAAGGATACTCTGACGGAGATCCGTTACTACATCCGCGAGGGAAAGGTCATCCAGGCGCTGAAACGGAGCGCAACCTCGGATGATCCGGCCAAGCTCCGCCTGCTTCTTGAGAAAGCGGAGAACACCGAGTTCAAGCCGAAGGACGAAGAAGACGGTTATCTCCTGAAGCGTGCGGAGTTCCTGATGAGCGTCGCCAAGAAAGAGGAAGCGGTGAAGTACTTCTCGAAGGAGAAGTAGCTAGTCTTCCATGGCCCTCGCTTGGGAGCCCATCTTGTCCACGCCGCTCCAGTCCTCGCCCGCTTGAGCTGCCAGCTCGATGACCGCGCTGCCGCGCGCCGTGATCCAGCCGCGTGCCTGCCAATCGCCGAACCATTCCTGCACCTCTTCGGGTGAAGGCTCCGGCTCCACCGGTTCCGCGAAAAGTTCGTGAAGGCGCCCGCCTTTCTGCATGCGGCGGAGCAACTCGAATTCGACCGGCCCCAAGCGATTGAGGTGGGCTCCCTTCGGGCCACGCCACACCGCGATATAAGTCGTCTCATCCTCGGCTGGCGTGAAGCTATCCCACTTCATGCAGAGATCTGCCGGGACAGGCATCTCGACCAGTTTCACGTGGGGCTGAAGCTCGATCTCCTCGGTTGCCAAGTACTCCGCCGGGAGTGGCTCGCGCTCCGACGCTTCAAAGATTTCCATCGCGGCGTATTCCAGCTCTGCCAGGAAGGAGAACCAGCGTCGCCGCTTTTCATCCAGTTGCTCCCAGCTCGCGATGAACTTCGCCACGGATCTCCCCAGATGCCGTAGCGTGTAGCTTCCGGAAGGGCAGGCTTGGAGATAGGCTTCGATCAGTTGCCAGAACTTGTCCTCGCCCGCCATTTTCCTCAGCACGGGAAAATCTTCCGCCACCGAATCCAGCACGCGGAACCAATATTGGCGGTGGTAAAGCTCAAGCCGCTCCGCCGAGGAAAGGTTCGCGCCCGGCTTCATCAGCTCCTCCGCCTTTGCCAGGAACTCTGGGGAATGCCCTTCCTCGCTAGGCGGTAGCTCAGTGCTGCGGCGGCTCGTGCCGCGCAAGGGCATTTGCAGCGCGTTGAAAAACTCCCGCTGGATCTCTTCAAGCGGCCGCATGTCCTGACCTCTTTTCGATCGCGGCAGCGCGCCACGTCTCGGATTTCTTTGCCTCGCCCCAGACCTCTTCGAAGGACGGAATTCGTCCGTCCCACTCCAGCAAGGTCGCCACGTGGCCGCAGCGTTCGATGGCGCGCTCGTAAAGCTTCCACACCGGATCGATCACCGGATGATCATGAGTGTCCACGATGAAGCGCTGATAGCGCGAATGGCCCGCGATGTGGATCTGGGCAACCCGTTCTGCAGGGACGAAGTCGAGGTAGGTCATCGGATCGAAGCCGTTGTTGATCGAGGAAACGTAAATGTTGTTCACGTCTAACAAAATCCCGACGTCTGCGGCTTCCGCCACCTCGGCAAGAAATTCCCACTCGGTCATCTCGTCGCCATTGAACTCACCGTAGCTGCTGACGTTTTCGACAGCCAAGGGCACCTCCAGGAAGTCCTGCGCGATCCGCAGGTTCTCGGCCGTCTTCCTTACGGCCTCGAAGGTGAAAGGAATCGGTAGCAGGTCATGGCTCATCGTTCCATCCACGCTCCCCCAGCAGAGATGATCGGAGATCCAAGGCGTCTTCGTTCGCCGCACCAATCGCTTGAGCCGGCGCAGGTGATCGAATTTCACGCCGCCTGCGTCTCCGGGATACATGCCCACGCCATGTTGGACCACGCGGTACTGGTCCAGGATGCGATCCAGCACCGCGAGGGCACGGCCTCCCTCCACCATGTAGTTTTCCGAGATGATCTCGAACCATCCCACCGGCGGCTTCTCCGAAAGGATGTGATCATAGTGCGGCACCCGGAGGCCGATGCCGGTGGACAATTCCACGCCGGAAGTGAATCGGGGATCGCTCATGGTTCCCTCAGTATCCGTTAGAGACGGAAAAACCCCGCGGCGCCAGATGAGCCGCGGGGCGATCCGTGGGACGGAAATCAGAGGATCATTTCTTCCTCTTCCTTCTCCTTATCCTTGTCTTTGTCCTTATCCTTACCGGCGAGGAGGGTTTCTTCCTTCTTCTCCTCTTCCTTCTCTTTGTCCTTATCCTTGTCTTTGCCGGTCAGAAGGGTCTCTTCCTTCTTCTCCTTGTCCTTATCCTTGCCAGGGCAGTCATCCTTGTCCTTGTCCTTACCAGCGAGGACGGTCTCTTCCTTCTTCTCCTTGTCCTTGCCAGGGCAGTCATCCTTGTCCTTGTCCTTACCAGCGAGGACGGTCTCTTCCTTCTTCTCCTTCTCCTTGTCCTTGCCAGGGCAATCATCCTTGTCCTTGTCCTTACCGGCGAGGACGGTCTCTTCCTTCTTCTCCTTTTCCTTATCCTTGCCGGGGCAGTCGTCCTTGTCCTTGTCCTTACCGGCGAGGACAGTTTCCTCCTTCTTCTCCTTGTCCTTTCCAGGGCAATCATCCTTGTCCTTGTCCTTACCGGCGAGGAAAGGGGCGGCGGAGGCGACGGAGCCAGCGGCGAGGGCTCCGGCGAGGGCGGCGGCCACGAGTGCGTTCGAGGCTTTCATTGGGTTGCTTCGTTGGTGGTTTTGGTTGGACTCCAGGGCAAGCGCGCTCCGGAGGTCATGTGGTAGGATTCTGTGCTTTGCGGATTATTCCAGTGAATTTCGAATCATCCTAAGGCCGAATCCGGGGACCGGGACTCGATTTCTATTCGCCCGCCCGCCCGTCTTGCGCCAACGTCTTGCCATGACGTTCCGGTCCATGCGTCCCGGCGAGGAAAGCGCCATCGCCGCCCTGATTTATGAGTCCACGAATTCCTGGTATCAGAAGAAGCTAGGTTACAAACTTTTCACCGGTGAACCGGAGGACTGCCGGCTTTTCCCCGACACCTACGAGGCTCTCGACACCGGCTGCTGCATCGTCGCGGAGATTGACGGAAAGATCGCCGGCTCCTGTTTCTACCATCCGCGAGACACCCATTTCGGGCTCGGGATCATGAATGTCCTCCCGGAGTTCGCCAGCCAAGGAGTGGCGAAGGGGCTTCTGGACCAGGTGATCGAGAAGGCCGGAGATCACCCGATCCGCTTGGTTTCCAGCGCCATGAATCTGGATTCCTTCTCTCTCTACACCCGGGCAGGTTTTGTGCCGGTGGCGGTCTATCAGGACATGACCGTCTCTCAAGACAAGCCGCTTCCCCCGCCGCCGGGGATCTCCGGTTCGATCCGCCCGGCGACGATGGGAGACCTCTTTCACATGGCCGACCTCGAGTTTGAAGTCGCGGGCATCCGGCGGGGCAAGGACATCGCCTTTTTCCTCAAGGATCCGGGCGGGCCGTGGAAAACCTACGTCCATGTTGATGCCGCCGGGAAAGTCGACGGCTGGCTGACCTCGATCGACCAGCCCGGTTGCCGGATGATCGGCCCCGGAGTGATGAGGGATGATGGTGCGGCCTTGGCTCTCCTCCACACCCAGCTTTCCCAGACTCGCGGTGGTGCGCCGGTCTTCCTGGTGCCTACCCATGAGTTCACGATGGTCTCGGAGCTCTATCACTGGGGCGCGAAAAACGTGGAGATCCACTTTGCCCAAGTGCGCGGCGTGTCTGCACCGCCCAATGGCGTGATCATTCCGAGTTTCCTGCCGGAGAGCGGCTGAGCGGCGCGGCAGTCGCGCAGGGCCGTTTCGCAGACAAATCAGGATCCGGAGAGGCTTATCTTGTCCGGAGGGTGAAATGTTGTACTCCGTATCTGTGAAAATCGCCCTCTTCCTCGCTTCTCATGCGCTTTTGTTCGGTGCGGGCTGGCTTGCTTTTCATGGAACGCAGGAGGCTGCCCCTGCCTCGGATACGTCTCGAAAGAGCGGTTTTCGTAATCGGGATGCGGAGAAGGAGGAAGGCAAGCGCCTTGTGAAGGAGATGCGGGCGGCTTGGGGAACACAGGCTGAAGCGGAGAAAGCCGCAGACTACCGGGAGAAGCGAAGGCGAGAGGCCGATCAACCGCGAGAGGGGAACGCAGTCGAAGAGGAGATGGCAAAGATCCTCAAGTTAAGTGCCCAAGTGCAGCTTCCTGCCGATCCTGCGGCAGAGATGAAGCGCCTCGAAAAAGGCGATACCAGGGCTTTGGCAGCCTTTGCCCTCGCTTGGCTGCGTGCGGACTCCAAGGCGGCCCTGGCGTTTCTGGAGAGCAATCCGGAGATACACGGTCGGAGCGCGTCACGGTACTTCTTTGCCCTGTGGGTCCGCGAGTGGGGCGCTGGCGCGGTTCCCGACTTGGTGGAGGGAAATCCGAAGCTTCGGGGCGTTGTCGCAGGCTTTGTGATGCAAGAGGCAGCCGCGGAAGATCCCTCATCCCTTGGCGATCTGATGGCCCGCATGGAAGGATGGTTGGATCGATCGGAACTATTGGAGCGCGCTTTTCATAAGGAATTGCCGGAAGGGAAGCGTGCTGCCGCCTTGGACTGGATCACAGCCAATCTCAAGGGCCGCGAGGTCGGGAACTCGATCATGAAGATCGCGATCAACACTGAGGACAAGCGCGAGGGAAAGACGTTCCTGAAAGCGGCGATGGCGGGTGGTCTCGAGCCGGAAGTGATTGAGCAGTTGAAAGGCTGGGGAAACTTTCACGACATCATGCGCAGCGGGGTCGGCCCAGACTCTCCGCTCAACGAGCGAGTCGAGTTGCTGTTGGATTCCGGTATCGAAGGGAAGACGCCCGAAGAAAAGCAGGCGAGTGCGATGCAGCGCATCGCGACGGAGGATGTGGAGCGCTGGTTGATGGAGAGCTTCCTATTCCATTCCTTGAAGAGCGGGGATGTAGGAGCGGAGGAATTGTGGGGCCAGGTGGAAGCCGCGCTGCCTCAATTCTCCGATCCGGCAGGCCGCGACCTGATGCTGAAGGCCTTCATCCAAGAGAGTTCCCTCAGCGACCCCGAGGGAGCCCTTGCCCTCATGCAAAAGGAGGGCAAGGAGAGCGAGGTCGCGGAACATTTCCTCACGAGCATCGAGTCTGGTATTCACCGTAATGTGGAGGCCTCGATACGTTTGGCCGCGGTGATTCCAACCGAGGAGCTAAGGGAAAACATCTCCCTTTATGATCGGTTCTACTCGACAGCGATCAACAACGCGGCTGCCGAATACGGCTCCTTTTGGGTCGACTGGATCCAGCGTCAACCTGCGGGACTGAACCGCGATCTGGTGATGCACTACACTGCCAAGCGCCTCGTGAAGAAGGGTAAGGATGCGGAGGCCGCGAGCCTCCGCGAGTTGATTCAAGACCTTGGTATCAAGGAACGTCCCCTCCGGTGATCTTTTTATGAAAGCGATCCAACGGAATGCCCTTCTCACCGTTTCTCACTTGGCTGTGCTGGCGGCCGGCTATGCTTTTCATCGTGGAGCGGGGGCGAACTCTCCCGAGATGATCGCGGTGTCCGCCCTGCCACCCCCTGTCGAGATGCCGAAGCCGGGGCCGGTGAGGCCCCTATCAGGGTATCTTTCTCCGGGAGAGGGGCCTTGGTCGGCGGGTGATCTTCGAAGAGCTTGGCATGCACTCAAGGGCTCGGCACTTCCTCCGGATGAGCTCGCGATCCTCCGCGACAAGCTGCGCCGGGAGTGGCTTGTGAAGGATCTCCGCGCTGCGCTCATGGTATGGTCGGATGAGGAGACTCTCGATGCCTCTGATGTAGGGACCAAGATTCAAGGTCATCTAAAAGGACACGAAGAGGAAATGCTGGATTGGATTTTGGCCGGGGACTTCGGCTTGGATGGTCGTGCCGTTCTCGATTGCTGGGCCGCCAGGGTGGGGGAGAAGGATCGCGGATTGGTCCTTCGCTCGCTCGGAAAAATTCCCGTCGAGTTCCGGGAACAGGTGATACAGTCCACCTTTCGCTGGAGCATGACGGTGGAGGAGATCGATGCCTGCGTGGAGGAGTTGGCCAAGCTTACGGACGATGGGGTAAAGACGGCGTGTTGGAACGCGATGCTTCGAGGCATCGCGTTCAATGCGATTAACAATGGCGGGCCGGATCGCATCCACGAGTTGATTGCGCGACAAGAGATCCCCGGGCAAGCCCGGCAGGCGGGGTTGGGTTTGCTCGCGGAACGGATCGCCCGGTCCTCTCAGCCTGCGAAGGCGATGGAGGACTTTCACAAGCTTTCGGATGACGATCAACTGGTCATCGCCCCACAACTGCTAGCGGAAGCGAAAGGCAATGCCTTGGCCTCCGGATCTGCTGTTCCGAATGTCTTGGAGATGCTCTGCGAATTGGAGAACTGGGAGCTTCTTGCCGAAGAAGGCCCCGCGGCCATCGACACGTTTCTGGAGAGACGCAAACAAAGCGGTGGGGAACTGAGCCGCTGGGCGCTCAAGCTTCCCGCGCGGGAGGAGACCGCCGAGATCTTTCGTCGTGCGGTGTCCGAACGCTTCCGGGAAGATCTCGAGGAGGGTGCCACATGGGTCGCGTCTCTGCCGGAGGGTTGGCACCGCGAGCAGGCCTTCGCCCAACTGGCCATTAGTGCCGACCGGGATCACAGGAATGCTGCGATGCGCGACCAAGCACTGGCGGGAATTGCGGATCCGGCGCTTCAGCAGGAGATGCGGGAATGGCGGGCTGCTAAGGCGGTGGCGAAGTAGGCAGACACGTATGAGCGGTCGAATAATCGGAGACGGTCTTTCGTCTTGTTGTCGTCACAGGCATGTGTAGTCGGTTTGACTCATGAACAAGGCCGTCCTGTTAGCCACCCACGCCCTTGCGCTTGGCGCAGGTTGGCTTGTGTTGTGGGACGGCGGCTTGTCGCCCGGCATTGGTCACGCGGATGGCGGCGTCACCACGAAAGTGGAGCGCGATCGCAAGGCCGATCTGGAGGAAGGCAAACTCCTGCTCCGGGAGATGAGGATCGGATGGGAGACGCAGAAGAAATATGAAGCGGAGCCCCAAGATCCTGCCGAGCGTGATTTCGGCGAAGTCCGGCGGGAGGATGCGGAGAGGCGTGCGAAGAAGCTGGAGGAGATCCGCAAGCTTAGTCTCAGCATCGTTCTTCCGAACGATCCTGTAGAGGGCCTGAAGACCATCGGCGGAGATGAGATCGAACTCGGTGCCTATTTCGCGGCGTGGCTGCGGGTGGATCCGGAGACGGCAATGAGCATGATCTCCTCCGACGAACGCTACTACAACTACGAGGTTCCCGGGCTGGCTTTGGAAATCTGGGTCGGAGAGAAAGGGCCTCTTGAGGTCGGCGCGCTCATGAAGGACTTCCCGAAGCTGCAGTCCCCGGTTGCGGGGGCGGCAATGAGGATTGCCGGACGCGAGAACCTCGAGTCCTTGAACGATCTGCTCGAGAGCCTGAAAGGCGTGACTTCCCGCGATTTCCTCATCGGCGAGGCCTTTCGCGGGCTGCCTGAGGAAAAGCGGCAGGCGGCCGTCGCGTTCGCTCAGGGCCAGCTTCCTTCGAACGAAGCGGCGGATGCCATTATCAACATGGCTACCGGGATTTTCGATGCGAAGGAAGCGCGTGAGTTTTTGAAGGAAGTCATTGCCGGGGATCTTGATCCCGAGGTGCGGCGTCAGATGGAACGCTTTGGGAATTTCCGCGAGATCCTAGGTGGCGGCGTGGATCGCGATTCTCCCATGGCAGATCGCATCGAGGCGGCCATGATCGGTGATCAACAAGGAGGGCCGGACGAGCAGAAGCGGGCGCGTGCCCTCGAAAAAATCATGTCTGAGGACGTGGGCGTCTGGATGAAGGCCTCCTCCCTCCAGCAAGGGCTGCTTTCCGGAGAGAAGGATCTGGTCGGTCTGTGGTCCCAGACTAAGGTTCAGTTCCCCCAATATCAGGAAGGTGAGGACCGCCAGAAGCTGCTGGCCGCTGTCTTGGGAAGTGCCGGGGTACTTGATCCGAAAGGAGCCATGGAGGTGCTCAAGAAAGAGGCCGTGAAAGGGACCATTGCCGATCAAGTGGCGAAGATCGTCTGGACGAAGATTTATCCGGACGTCCAAGCCAGCATCGAGCTTGCAGGCCTGATTCCCGAGGACGAACTGCGTCCCCACATCGAGCGCTATGACAGCATGTATGAGGCCCAACTTCCGCAGAAGATCGAGCATTACGGCGATTTCTGGAAGGAGTGGCTTAAAAGCCAGCCCCAAAGCCTGAACCTGGATCTTGTGCTCTATCAGACCGCGAAGCGTTTCGCCGCGGATGGGAATCAGGAAGGTGCCAGGGAAATGCAGGCGTTGATTCGTGATCCCGAAGTGAAAGCCCGCCCCGTGCCATGAAGCGGATCGTCCTTCTCACCCTTTCCCATCTCGCCCTCGTCGGAGCGGGTTACGGACTCCATTGGTTGTCGAATGAGCCGCCGCGGGAAGCAGCTACGGAATCGAAGCAGGATGGAAAGGTTAGGCCTCCGGTGCTCGCTCCGTTGCCTCCGGACATGAAGCAGGGAGACTCACCGTGGTCCGCTGCCGATTTCAGGAAGGCATGGCGGGCATTGGGCACGCTGAGGATTTCTCCGGGTGAGTTGAAGATCCTGCGAGCGGAATTGCTGAAGGAATGGTCGGTCAAGGACCTGCGGTCCGCACTCATCGCAGTGACGAACGACAAGGCCTATACCTCAGAAGACCTCAATGCCTTCAGTTGGATGCATTCGATCGACCGGAGCGAGGAGCTTTTCGATTGGATCATGGCCGGTGACTTCGGGCTGGCGGGCAGGGACGTTTTGCGTTTCTGGGGATTCTGGGGCACGGCCAAAAATCCGGAGTTGCCTCTCCAGTTGATTGGCAGGGTTCCACCGGCGTTTGAACGGACTTTCTTCGAGCAGGTATTTGGCAAAGCCGGTCCGACCCAGATCGACATGATTGCAAAGCTGCCGGATGAGCGGCTCAAGACGCTCGCATGGAAATCCCTTCTGGAAGGAGCGATCGAGAGCGCCTGGCAGAAGATGGGGCCGGATCAGACGCATGAGCTTCTTGCCATGGAGGGTATCCCGAAGGAAGCGCGCGAGAGCGCTCTGCGGAAGTATGCGGACACCCTGATGAGCACGGCGAGCTTGGGGCAGTCTGCGGACAACTTCCGGCGTCTCTCGGCGGAGGACCAGCAGTTCCTCGGCCCCCGGCTCCTTGCCGAAGCGGAGCGCCGCTCCTTCAACTCGGAGATGGTGAGCGCGACCCTATCCATGTTGATGGAAAGCGGCCAATGGGATCTCCTTTCGGACAAGGGGCCTGCGGTCGTGGACAAGGTGTTCGACTACGACGGTGCCGACCTCCAGGCCATGGCCCGGTGGGCTCAAGATATTCCCGCGCGCGATGAGGCAAGGGATCTCTATCGCCACGCCGTGGCGGGCCGCTTCCGGAAGGATCTCGATGGTAGCCGGGATTGGGCGCTCTCCCTGCCGGAAGGCTGGCATCGTAATCAAGCGCTCGCCCAACTTGCGATGACTGCCGACTCTCGAAAAAACGCCGCGGTGCGGGATCAGGCGCTCGAGGGTATTTCGGATCCCGCCATTCTTGAAGAGATGCGGGAATGGCGGCAGAAGGATGCGGCCGCGAAATAGCGGGCGTCTCGCTCAGGTCGCGGCTGCTTGTTTGCCCCCACGGCTTCCCGCAAGCCTGTGTCCGAACCTGGTGGAGGTGATCGCCATCATCAGACCGGCGATGCAGGGAATGAGCTGGGCGCTGAGCTCGTACATGGTGTTCGGGTTTCCCGCGCCGATGCTCTCGGGGCCCTTTATCGCGAGGTAGTGAAGCCAGTTGACCGAGGAAGCGAGGTAACTGAGGAAGAAGTAGAGGCCGAGAACGAGGAGTCCGAAGGCGAAAAGATCACCCCGCGAAATCTGCAAGAACGGAACCGCGGGATCGCCCTGGCCGGCGACCTTGGTGGCGATCGCACCCGCGAAAATCCACGAGAGGAAGGCGAGGAATCCGTAGAGGACCGGCGTCATGAGATTGGCCACGACGGGGAGCCAGCCGCTAAGGGTCCCGCTCATGATGGCGGTGGGGATAAGGAGAACTCCTTGGACCGTCCAATAGATGGAGAAGAGCCGGAGCAGGATCGCGACGACGGTGGAACTGCGCAGGGGCGCGGGTGCCTCATTCATACCCGGCAATCCATCAGACAGGACTCGAGCCTACAAGACGCCGGGCCCATTCCGGCCTCCGTCTTTAGAGTTTCTCCAAGGCGGACTTCACCGCCTTCTTATTGCTGCGCACCGCGCGGACGCGCTAGGGGAAGTCGCGGCAAGGGACACGAGCACGACGAGGAGCGGCTTCATGGCAGGATTTTAGTTCTCCTGTTAGATGCCAGATCCCGTGCTTCAATTCAGGCAGGAGAACTAGCCCCCGCACAGAGGTGCCACCAGGCGCATGATCGAGGCATCGATCTTGTACTTGGAGTCCACTACCGTATGAATCGGCAGGTGACCGAAGGTGCCGTCGCGATACACCATGATCGCATTGGTTTCGCCGGCGATCAGAGAGTCGACCGCTGCCACCGCGAATTTGTAGGCCATGATGCGGTCGTGGACTGTCGGCGAGCCGCCGCGCTGGACGTGGCCCAGCACCGTGAGACGGGCTTCCATGCCGATGGAATCATTGATGTAGCGGGTCGTGTAGTCCGCCATCTTGGTGCCTTCCGCCACAATTGCGATGATATGGTCACGCCCCTCGTGCTTGATCTCGTGCTTCAGCTTGGCACCGATTTTTTCGAGATCGTAGGGGATCTCGGTGGTGAGACAGAGCTCAGCCCCGCAAGCCAGCGCGCTGACCATGGCCAAGTAGCCGCAGTGACGGCCCATCACCTCAATCACGAAGGCCCGGGAGAACGAGGTTGCCGTATCGCGGATCGAGTCGACCGACTGACGGATCATATTCAACGCGGTGTCCACGCCGAGGCAGTAGTCGGTTCCGGCGATGTCGTTGTCGATCGTGGCCGGGATGCCGGCGAAGGGGACTCCGAAATCCGAGTAAAATTGGTTCAGTGCGCGGAAGGATCCGTCACCGCCGATCACGACAAGCTTCGTGATCCCGCGCTTCTTGAGATTCTCGTAAGCTTGGCGGCGGAAATCGATTTCAAAGAAACGCTTGGAGCGGGAAGAGCGGAGGAAGGTGCCACCGCGGTGGAGGATGCCGGAGATCAGGTCACGGTTTGATTCGACGATCTTGTCGTCGATCAGCCCGCGGAGGCCGTCATAGACCAGCCACGGTTTGAAACCTTTGGCCGCAGCGTAATCTGCGGCACATTTCACAGCGGGGTTCATGCCGGCCGCGTCGCCGCCGGAGGTAAGAATTGCGATGCCTTCGCTCATGGATGCCGGGCGGAGGGAACGGAACCGCCCGCGACGTGGCAAGCACGGGATGTGCCGGGGAATCGTGCAGGATGCATTGGGGAGGGGGCCACCGAGCGCAGGATGCACCCGAAAAAACGCAAAGAAAGGTTAAAGTTGTGATGTGAATCACTTACTATGAGCAACATGCGCTACTTTTGAAACGTGGCCGGATTCGTGCGAGATCCCTCCTGAACTCAACGAAAGGGAATTCATGCTCCACTGGACCATTGTATTTATCGTCTTGGCACTGATCGCCGGACTTTTGGGCTTCACGGGGATCGCAGGGGCTGCCGCAGGCATCGCCAAGGTCCTGTTCTTTGTTTTCCTAGTGCTGCTGGTGATCTCGTTCTTTGGGCGGGCCATGGGCGGTAAAGCGCCATGAGCGCGTCCTTATGACACAAGATTCCTAACCGCCTTTCCCGGACAGAAACCTCATGATCTTCAGCGTTTTGAATTATTCGCTCCTAGCCGCAACCATGGGCTGGAGGAAGAAATGTCCGGCAGAAAAGGCCGAGGCTGGCGTTCGTGACGCTAAGGAGGCAACGACCCGCGAGACGAAGCGGGGAGCTGGGAAAACCGGCCAATGAAAAGATTTGCCGCGGGTAACACCGTGGCGGGGCGGGCGCTCGGGGAGGGGTGCCCGCCCCAACTTTTTCAGCAGATGAATAAATCCATGCTCCGTTATGTACTGGCAGCAGCATTGTCGCTGCCTTTTGCGATTCAGGCACAGGTCCCCGATTCGGACCGGGACCGGCCCCTGCCGGATGTCAGCGACAAAGGCTACCTGACCTTCTACTTCGACAACGATCTCTTCGGTGACAACGACAAGGACTATACGAATGGAGTCCGGATGTCATGGATCTCGCCGAACCTTGATGTCGAAGATCTGAATTTCTTCCAGCAGGGTTTGCGGCGTCTTTCCGGAGACCCGGATAGCCTAGGATTTCTCCAGAAGATCACCGGCTTCAAGGATCCGGACGATATCCAGTACAACTACGGCTTCTCCCTCACGCAGCTGATGTTCACGCCGGAAACGGCCTCATCGTATGTGCAGCCGCCGGGGGAGCGGCGCTACGCCGGCTGGCTGGCCTTGGGTTACTCGCTCCACGTGAAGGATGACAACATCCTGAATTCCATCGAGTTCATCGTGGGTACTACCGGCTCGAATTCCTTGGCGGAGAATTCCCAGGATTTCATCCACAGCATCCGCGGCATCGATAAATTCAACGGCTGGGACTACCAGATCCCGAACGAGATCACGGCGGACTTGATGTTCGTGCAGAAGCGGCGGGCGGATTTCATCAAGTGGAACTACGGAGCTTTCCGGGCAGACGGTCTGACGGAGTGGGGCACCCGCCTCGGCACCTTCCGGACCTCCGCCCATCTCGGGGGCTTTTTCCGCCTGGGTTTCAATCTTCCCCCGGACTTTTCCGACCCGCGGCTTTCGGAGACCGCCTACTCGAACCTCTACTTCGATACCAATGACCCTTATGTGGGAAATTGGTCCCTTTATCTGCTGTTCGGGACCACCGGTCGGGCGATCGCTCACGATGCAACCTTGGACGGCCCCTTGTTCAGCGATTTCAAGACCGGGAATCACCGCGAACCCTTTGTCGGTGAAGTCTTCTGTGGTGCGGGGATACGCTATCGCGATGTCGAGCTGAGCTACGTCCACACTTGGCGGACGATCGAGTACGAGGAGCAGCGTGGGGACGGGTCCGATTTTGGGTCGGTTGCCTTGCGGCTGCGCTTTTAACGATCTCTTCCGGATTGCACGGCGCTGCCGGACATGCATCCTTGATGGATGCTCAGGATGATATCCCCCCGCGTGGCCTTGGTAGGTCTCGCGGCCCTCAGCCCCTTGAGAGGCGATGAAATCGCCGATCTCAAGGCCGAGAACGCCAAGCTACAGGAATTGGTGCGGGAGCATGCGTCGGGGATGAGATTCCGCAGCATTCAGACCAAGCGGGGAAAGACTTATGAGTCGGTGGTGGTGAAGAAGGTTGAAGATGGCGTCATCTCCTTCGCCCATGCCGCGGGCGACACCGAACTCAAGAGTTCCGAGTGGCCGGAGATCTGGACGGATCTTTACGGAAGCGCGTCCCCGGTTGCGGGGAAAAAAGCTGTCCTCGCCGATGCGTCGGTGGCGGAGGCCATTGCTGTGATCGAAGGTGACCGCTCAAATGGCACCGGCTTCTTTTGTGAGTCGGAGGGGAAGAGCTATCTTTACACCGCGGCCCATGTCCTGTCCGGAAACGCGCGACTCCAAGTAAAGCTGAGAAACGGCACGGTGGTGCGGAAGTTTGGAATGCTGGAGGCGGCAGAAGGTGCCGACTTGGTGAGGCTTCCCTTGGAAGAGACGGTGCCACAGGTGCTGGAGATCGCTCCGGAAACCGGGATGGCCAAGGTGGGCGAGCCCGTCTTCGCCTCGGGTAACGCAGGTGGTGGAGGGACCGTCGGCTTCGAAGAAGGAAAGATCATGGGAGTCGGGGCTGAGTCGATCGAGATCGATGCCCAGGTCATTCAAGGAAACAGCGGGGGCCCGATTCTCGATGGTAAGACGCGCCAAGCCATTGGTGTGGTGACTCACCTCACCGCAGAGCGAAAAGATCTCTGGGCTCAGGAAACCCGCTATTCGGAGGTGCGGCGTTTTGGATGCCGCCTTGATCGCATGTGGGACTGGAAGAAGATTCCGGTGGAGGCTTTCCTCAAGGAAGGAAAGGCGTTGCTCGCGGTGCAGGAGCAATCAGAACTGATGATTGCGGCCCTTCAGCCGGATCAGTGGAACAGCGAGGTTTTCCGGCGTCTCAGCCAGAATCCCCTGGCCAGGGACATCCGGGGCCTGGAGACTTGGATTTCGGACCAGACCAGCGGTGGCCAACGCTTCAGCGAGAGCGACCGCAAGAAACGTCTTTACGGCATCCTTGATGGAGCGCGGCACCGCTCACGGGCGCAGATGTCAGCCTTCAACACCGAGAGCTACACCTGGTTCCACCGCGAGAGCGCCCTTGCCGAGATCAAGAAGCGCGAGCAGATCGACAAGGCTTACGAGGAGTCCGTGCAGGAACTGCGCTGATATCCTCAGGTGGTCTTGCTCCCTGCAAAGTCCCAAGGTGAGAAAACCGGGGGTGCTTCGTGGACTCCACGGTCTGTGAATTCAATCTGCGTCCGGTTCGAAGAAGAGCTGGAAGAATCCACGCGCTCCAGGAGGTGTGATCGTCTCGATGTGCGTGCTTCTCTCAGCAGGCGTCATTTGTTCGATCTCTTCCGAGGTGATGGTTAGGACGCGCTTAAGCGGGCTTCCGATGTTTTCGATGCTCTCGCTCACGTGCAGATGGAAGCTGCCGCGCGGGACTAGCTTGGGGAAGGTGATCTCCCAATGGTTTGGCGTCGGAACGCAGAGGATGCGGAAGCCGAGATCATCGGCAGAATCGTTCGGGTTCATGCCGAGGTAGTACTCGGTGAGGTTATCCAAGCTGCCGCCGTCGGAATCGCCAGCGACCGCGCCGGGGAGATTGTTTTCGTCCAGCCAGTCCTCGAAGCCCTTTGTTTCTACTTGGACCTCGGCTGCTGCCGACTTGTTCCCGGCAGCGTCCACCGCGATGACCTTGAAGACGTAGGTTGTCCCATCGGCAAGGCCACTATCGAGGTAGGAGGGATTCAAGACCGAACCGATCAATTCGGCATCGCGCCAGATCTCGTAGGATATCACGCCGACATTGTCGGAAGAGGCGTCCCAGATGAGTGCCACGGAATGGTATTCGGGCGAGGCATTGAGGTTCCCGGGCAAGGAGGGATTCGCGGTATCCTCCAAGGTCGAGGTGCCCAGCAGGGCCGGGCTGGAAATGTTGCCAGCAGCGTCGCGAGCCCTGACGTCGTAGCTGTAGGCCGTCGCCGGTTGCAGGCCGGTGTCGATGTAAGCCGGATCCTCCACTGTCGCCAGCAACTGTCCGTCGCGGCGCACTTCATAGCCGGTGACCCCGACATTGTCGGCCGGAACGCTCCAGACGAGCTGGATCGACATGAGTTGCGGCGTCGCGGCCAGATCGCCCGGAATCTCGGGTGCGGACGAGTCGCTGAGAGTGGAGGTCGAAACCGTAGCGGCAGCGGAAGCATTGTCGGCGGCATCCACCGCGATGACCTGATAGCTGTAGCTAGTGTCCGGTTGCAGCCCGGCATCGTTGTAAGCCAGGCTTTGGACGGTGGCGATGACCGTGCCATTCCTCAGGATCCGGTAACCGGTCACCGCGATGTTGTCGCTGGAGGCACCCCAGCTTAGTTGGACCGACTGAACGGAAGGCGCCGCGACCAAGGAGTCCGGCGTCGTCGGGGCCGCGGTGTCGGCAAGGGTACTGGTCGAAAGCGTGGCCGGTAGCGATTCGTTGCCGTTGCCGTCCACGGCGATCAAGTGGTAGTCATAGGAGGTATCCGGGTCGAGATCGACGTCGGTATAGCCAAGCCCCGGGACGGTGGCCAAGGTGAGATTGCCGCGCTTCACCCGGTAGCCGGTGACTTCCACATTGTCCGTAGAAGCGGTCCAGGAAAGCTGAACCGATTGGGTCGAGGGTGTCGCGGTGAAAGTCAATGGCCTAGCCGGTGCCTGCGTGTCGGCCAAGGTGGCTGTGACAACCGTGGCGGGTGTCGATTCGTTGCCCTGCGCATCCAGAGCGATGACCTGATACTCGTAAGGCGTGTTGATGTTCAGTCCGGTATCCGTGTGGCTAAGTTCCGTTACAGTGGCGACAGTGAGGCTGCCCCGCTTCACCCGATAGCCGGTGACCTCCACGTTATCGGTAGAGGCGAGCCAAGTGAGTGTGACGGAGGTCAAGGCGGGGGCCGCTGCCAGATCCGCCGGCGGAGAAGGCGCGATGGAATCGCCCAAGGTGGTGGAGGAAACCATGGCCGGTTCGGATGCGTTGTTAGCCTCGTCAAGCGCGACGACCTTGTAGTTGTAGGTGGTTCCGCTTTGCAGGCCGCTATCGATGAATCCCGGATTCTGGACCGTGGCGACCACGACGTTGTCCCGGGTGATCTGGTAGGCATCCACGCCGACGTCATCGGTCGAGGCCGCCCATGCGAGCTCCACCGATCCGGTGTTCGGAGTAGCCGTCAGATTTTGCGGTGAGGAAGGAGCTGTGAGATCTGGCAGGGTGGCGGTGGAAATCTGGATGGCGCCGGAGACATTGCCCGCGGCGTCCACGGCGGTCACCGAGTAGGTATAGGGCGTGTTATAGTCGAGGCCGCTGTCCGTATAGCTGGTTCCTGGAACCGTTGCGAGCAGCGTTGCGCCGCGTCGGATTTGATAGCCTGTCACGGCCACGTCATCGGTGGAGGCGTCCCAGGAAAGACCCACCGAGAGCAGGGTTGGCGTCGCCACCAGCCCGGTGGGGTCGGAAGGCGCGGTGGTGTCCGTGATGATGGTCACGGGAACCATGCCCGAAGCGAAGCTGCCTTTGCCTTGGGGATTCACCACGTTGGCGGGAACGGATACGGATACGTTGGCGGCTCCGCTGGCAGGGGAAATACTAGCTACATAGTAGTATCCGGATCCGCGGAGCGAGCTGACAGTTCCTCCTGTGACCTGGAGGTCGGACGGCGTGAAGTCCGTGACGTCCATGTCGAAGACCACGGTTACATCGAAATCACGGGCAACCGACTGCGAGGGGCCGGCGATTTGCGCCCGTGTGGCACGCTTGTTGTAGCCGGGCGCGAAGGTTTGCGGGGTTGCGACATTTGCCCACGTGCCGGAGTCGAAGGTTGTCCAGTTCGTCCCGTCGGTGCTGTATTCCACCTTGTATTGGAAGATGCGGCCATCATCCGAAGTCGGGCGGGGATAATAGATATAACCTGCGATCTCGCGACTGGTGCCGAGATCGAAGGTCAGCTCATGAGGGTGAGCCGGTGTTTCTGCATTGGTCGTGCCCTTGTAGCTCTGCCAGAAATTGGTCGAGGATCCCAGGTTTCCGTCGCTCGCTTCCGAGGGCAGACAACCGGGCATCGAAGTGGCGGCTACTCCGCCCTTGGTGTAAGTGACGCTTGCTTGGCCAGGGTGAATTGCCACCCCGTCGGCATCGAGAATGGAAAACTCCCCGACCGCTGCGAAACGGCTTTTGCCGCTCAGAGAGGTCAGGCGGACAAAGCGTGCCTGCGGACCCGAACCAAGCGGAGGAACAAACTGGGAGGGCGTCAGACTATCGATATAGCTCCGTAGTACGGCTATCCCATTGGCATGGGCCATATGCTTGGCCAGCGGTGGCATCGCATCCCCGTTATCCACCGCACCGGCACGGACGAAGATCGCGGAGAGGGAAGGATTTCCCGGCACCACGTAGCGTCCGTCCGGACCGAGCGATTCGTAGCGATCCGGGATGCCATTGATGATGTCCTGAAGATTGAGGGGTGTGCCAAGGCGTGCATCGAATCCATCGCCAGCGCCGCCGGGCTGGTGGCAATGCGAGCAGTTCGTGTCGAGATACGAACGCACCCGGTGCTCCAGCGGGGCGGTCTGGTCATCCAACCCGCGCGCTTCAATGTAGTTTGCCAGTTGTGTCGCCGTCAGCGTCACGTTGAAGGCGCCCAGCGAGTTCAGCGTTGCGAGTTGGTTGGCCGTGCGGCCCGTGGCGGCGTAGTGGTAGTTCGAATTGAGAGGGGCGGTGCGGAAGCCGAGCGCCTGCCCCGAGGTGTCATTGTGACAGATCATGCAGTCGCCGCGGGAAGGGAAGGTCCACAAGCGTTGCTCGATGCTGTTATCGGCCTTGGTGAAACTGTAGGCCTCCTCCAGACCGTGCTCCATGAGTTCCGCGTCGGTCCCGGTTTCGTTCCACTTGTAGGTGAAGCCATACTTGCCGCCATTCGCGGTACAGACCAAGAAGCGGGTTTCCAATCGTTTGACGGCCGATGGATCGGAAGCGCTGGTGCTCACCTCGAAGTGCTTCACGAAGACCGTGCCAGCCGGGAAACCCCAGTTTCCCTCCTCGCTGAAGACGATGTCCTCGGCAGGCGTATCGAAGCTGCCATTGTTCGGCAGGATCACCCAGCGCTTCTTCGCCGCGGCGTCGGACCACAGCGGGTTCGGTACATCGTAAGGAATCACACCCGCGGCCGTGGAAAGAGTCGCCAGGTTGGTGAAGACTCCGGTTTGCGAAAGAAGCTGTGGCGGCTCGGCCGAGATGGCGGGAAGCGCCAGCTTCATGATCTTTCCGTTCGGGCTATTGGTGCCCGCCAGGTTCATGATGTAGATCTCGCCCGCGCTATCCGTGAAAAAGCCACAGAGGCCCTTCTTGTAACCGGTATCGAAGGATGAAACCATCTCGGTGACGATGGGAGCCCCGGAAGTAAGCTCGAGGCTCCAGATCCGGCCGCGGACGTGGTCGCCAAAGATTACCTTGTCAGCCAGATAGCTGGCCCACTTGGTGCCCCGGTAGCGCATCCCGCCGATGATGCTGGATCCCACCGAGTGATCATACTCGTGCACCGGGATCATTTCCGTGCCGATCAAGGGGGAAGGCTTGATCTTGGAAGTATTGCGCGTGCCCTCTTTGTAGGCCCACTGGCAGTTGCTGCCATTCGCGACACGGGTCAGTTCCTCGCGGTTGCCTTCGCCCACTTCGCCCACCCAGATCTCGTCGGTCTGGGAATCGAAATGCGCGGAATGAGGGCTGCGCAGGCCGATCGCGTAGAACTCCTCCAGTACCGATCCTCCGGCGTTCTGGAAGGGATTGGTGTTCGGAATGCCGTATCCCTGGGTAAAGCTTGCGGGCCACTCCGCCGGGCGGGGATTGATTTCCCACAGCGAATCCTCGGTGGGTTGGCGCCTGATCGCATGCGACTTCGCCGGGTCGTTGTTCACGTCGATGCGCAGCATGCCGCCAAACAGGCCGACGTTGATGCGTTGCGAATTATCGAGGGCGTCTCCGCCCAAGCCCCCATCGCCGACGGTGATATAAAGGAAGCCGTCGTCGCCGAAGAAGGTGGCTCCGCCGTTGTGGAAGCGGTGCGGATCGTATTGGGAGATCAAGATCGACTCGCTGTTTGGATCGAGCGTGCCCAAAGAGGGAAGCCAGGTGAACTGAGAGACCGTCCAGTAAGTCCGGTCATTGTCATCCACTCCCTCGAAGGCCCGGCGGCTGTAACAGACATACACTTTGTTCTGACCCTGGGCACCGTTCACTGAGAAGTTGGGGTGAAAGGCCAAGCTGTAGAAACCTTGGTCCTCGGAGGTCTCTGTCTTCGCCGTATGGTCGAGTACCTCGATGCGTTGTGCCATCGTCGCAGCAGAACTCTTTGGGAAGCGCCAGATCTTCCCGTTCTTTCCGACCACCAGGAATTGGCTCTGGCCGGGAATCTCCGCGAGCATCATCGGATCCGTGAAAGTCAGGTTCGGAAAGGCGTTCTCGACCGCCCAGCCGGAGGGATCGCCGGGAGCTGTGGCAGGGAAGGTGCCATTAAAGAACGGACCGACGGGCTCTGGACCATTGAGACCGGAAGGGGAGGTGCCCAATGCCAATTGTACCACGGCGAGAAGGGTGGAACCGTACAGGCACAGGTGTCTCAGGTGCAGCAATCGGGGGGAATGCACGAGCGATGAGGTTGTTTAGAAGGGGAAGGATTGCAGGGCAATCCAGCCATTCTAGGGTGGAGGGGGGACGTATGGAGGCTGTGAGAAGATATGAAATAAATCAAGGCAAATTCCGTACCGGGATTACAGCGGACTATGTTTTTTCTAAGGATTGTAATGATCGTGGCAATGCTTGCTGCAGGGATTCCTGAAGTCTTCTCGTCCTTGATAGACAGGCAGCTTCCGGAGGAAAAGATAAGATAAGTTTAATTTCTCTGCTTCCGATTCTTGGGCGAATTCCTAGACTGTATCTAAGCCGGAAACCTAAAAAAGACTGGCTGTTCTGCCTTGGATTTTCTAATGGCCCTAGAAGCAAGGCCGTCGCGGATACTTCCGGGGGAGGGTATTTCGCGGCCCACTCACAAGGATTTCCGGCGCTAACAGCAAGGTTCCGAGGGCTTCTGGTTGCCGCGGTTCCATGCCGAAAGCGATGGGTGTCCCAAGACAAACCATGCCGATTCTTTTCCCTCCCCCTCCCACCCCGTCGGTTTTCCATCACCAGTGCTATCATATCTGGCGCGATTGGTGCTGCTTATCCCCGGCTTGAAGGTTCGCCTGTTCCCCCGGTCCGAGTCCCGCATGTCCCACCGCCTCCCCCCTCATGCATTCGGTCTAGTTGCCCGGATCCTCTTTGGGATCTCCGCGACCGCATCGTTTTTGTCCGCGCAGATCCCGGATACCTTGAGGTATTCGTTTCACGCGCCGAAGACTCTTCCCCAACAATTCGAACAACAGGGCTTTTCCGTTGCGGTGTCAGGGAGTGTTGCGGTGGTCGGATCACCGCTATTCGACGAGAATCCCATCTCCGCCTTGGACTGCGGGGTGGTGAAGATCTACGACACCGCGAATGGCAACCTGCTGCAGCGGTTGAAGAGCCCGAGCGGGACCCCCTTCGGTTACTTTGGCGGAGCGGTGGCCATCTCGGGAACAAAAGTGATTGTTGGTTCGGATGAGCCTGTTGGCGATGATTCCGGCTCGGGCCGGGTGCATGTCTATGACATCGCTTCCGCTGCGCCTTCGGTCCCGGTCTTCACTTTCAATAATCCTGCCTCCTCCAAGCGTGCCCAGTTTGGACATTCCGTTGCGATTGATGGCAACCTGATCGTGGTCGGCGCATGGCTCGATGACGCCGGCGAAACCAACTCCGGCCGGGCCTATGTCTATGATATCGGCAGCTCTTCGCCCACCGATCCGGTGCTCGTCCTGGAGAATCCGGGTCCGGCAGAGAACGATTGCTTCGGTGTCTCCGTGGCGGTTTCCGGATCGAAAGTCGCGGTGGCGGCCTATCATGATGGAACCGGTGGTTCCAAAGCCGGGAGAGTCTACGTCTTCGACGTGGATGGCCAGGTTCCCGGTGTTCCATGGATGTCGCTGGGAAAGCCGAACTCCGAGCGCAATGATTGCTTTGGCAACTCGCTTGCCATGTCCGGCTCCTTGCTGGCGGTTGGCGCGGAGGCGAGCGACGCGGATGCATGGAATTCCGGAAACGCCTACATCTTCGATCTCGCTTCCGGCACGCCGACCCAGCCGCTCCACACGCTTTCCAATCCAGTCCCGCAGGCGCAAGGCTACTTCGGAACCAGTGTGTCGATTTCGGGGAATCTTCTCACGGTGGGGGCTTACCGGAATGATACTCCGGCGGCCAATACCGGCGCATGCTATGTTTTTGATCTCGGTGGCGTCACCCCGACCGTGCCGAGTGTGGTGCTTTCCCGACCGACGGCCGACGAGGACGACTATTTTGGAAATGCCGTTTCCATCTCGGGGAACCGGATCGTGGTGGGGGCTTGGCGTGATGACACCGGCGATCTGGATTCCGGTATTTCCTATGTCTATGACCTGAGCGGCGAGATTCCTGCGAATCCCGTGGCGGCGCTGGATAGCCCGCACCAAGGCTCGGCGGATCACTTTGGAAGTGCAGTGTCCATTTCGGGAGATCTCGTTGTGGTTGGATCGCCGGATTCCGACTCCGGTGCCACGCGAGCGGGGCGGGTGAGCGTCCATGATCTCGCATCGTCGAAGCCGAGCGCGACCTTGGCGTTCATCGAGAATCCGACCCCGGCCTTCAACGATGCCTTCGGAGCTGCCGTTGCCGCAAGCGCTCCATGGATCGTGATTGGTGCGCCGGGTGACGACGCTGGAGCCCCGAACGCGGGATCGGTTTATAGCTACAATTTCTCCGCAGGGCCCGCGACTTCTCCGGCGCACGTGCTTCCCAATCCTGCTCCTGAGGCGGGGGATGGTTTCGGAACCGCGGTTGCCGTTTCGGGGAGTCTCGTTGCGGTCGGCTCGCCCTTGGATGATATGGGCGCGGTGGACTCAGGCGTGGTTCACGTCTTCGATCTTTCCTCGGAGAATCCCGCGGTTCCCGTATTCATCATTCCGAACCCGACGCCTGCTGTGGACGACCGGTTCGGTTGTTCGGTCGGAATTTCCGGCACGAGGTTGATCGTGGGCGCGATGAGGGATGATGTAGGCGCGACGAATTCCGGCACGGCCTATGTCTTTGATCTCGATGGGAACCTTCCCACGATTCCGTGGCTGACCCTTTCCAATCCCAGCCCGGCTGCGGAGGATGGCTTCGGCAACGCGGTGGCTGTCTTTTTCAACCGCGTGGTGGTCGCTGCGTCTGCGGATGATACCGGCGCGACCGATGCGGGTTCCGTCTACGTCTACGATCTGGGTGCTGCCACACCGCATCAGCCTGTCTTCACGATTCCCAATCCCAGTCCTTCTAATGACGACCGGTTCGGCCAAGCGGTCGCGGTAGCAGAACCCCGCGTGGTTGTCGGGGCACATCTGGACAATAGCCCCACGGATTCGGGCCGGGCTTACACCTTCAATATGGTCTCTGCCACTCCGACGATTCCATCGGCTACCTTGGCGAAGAATACTCCCACCAATGGCGACCAGTTCGGTTCCTCGGTTGGAGTTTCCGGCTCCATCGTGGTGGTCGGCGTGCCCTTGGATAACAAGACTGCGACGGACAAGGGAGCTGCCTACATCTTTGGGCCTGCCGCTCCGGAAATCGCCGTGGAAGGGCCCGGAGCTGCCGAACTCATCAGTGGCGGAGCCGCGGACTTTGGCGCGGTCGCGATAGGACAGGACGGCGGGGCGAGCTTGAGTTTCACGATCCTGAATACCGGCATTACCGGTCTCCCGATCACGGGGATCGTCGTTGCCGGTGGGGATTCCGAAGATTTCACCGTTTCCCGATCCGAAGTACCCGCAATCATCCCTGCGGATGATGATGCCGTTCTGATGGTGGTTTTCAATCCGTCGGCCTCCGGCCTCCGCAGCACCACGCTCCGGATTGAGAACGGCGACGCGAATGAGAACCCCTTCACGATTGTGCTTACGGGCCAAGGGCTCTCTTCCGCGCAGGATACCGATGGAGACGGCCTCAATGACGTAGCGGAACTGCGCATGGCCTCTTTCGGATTCGACTGGCAGAACCCGGACCCCGGTCTGGTGGATTCTTTTCAAGCGAACTTGAGCGCCGCTGGATTCCACTCGACTGGACAGGTCCAAGCGCTCCGCCTCCTAGGGCCCGAGATTTCCAAGGAGTCCTCGACCTTGAGATTGAAGTGGGCTCTGACCAAATCGTCCGACTTCTCCACATACGTTCCATTTCCAATGACGGTTCCACAGGCCTCGATCAACCTGCAGGGTGAGCTCGAGCTCCGCTTCAGCGGAACAGATAACGCCGCCTACTACCGGCTGGAAACGGATTAAGGGTCCTCCTGCTTCCCCTCCCATGCAGCATCCCCTCCATCGCCTGCCTCTCACGATTCTCCTGGTCCTCGGCCTGGCGATGGCAGGGCTCCCGCGGGCGGATTCTGCTCCGATTCCCCATTCCTTGGAACAAGTGTTCCGTTCCCAGAGCACCGCCCGCCAAGCGGGGAACAGCCTCGGCCAAAGCGCCGCGATGGGGGGCAATCTCCTCGCGGTAGGTTCGCCCTATGACGACATCGGCGGAGCGGATAGTGGTGTCGTGAATCTCTACGATGTTACGACCGGGACTCATCTGTATTGCTTGGCAAATCCGAACCCCTCTCGGGAGAGCTACTTCGGCTGGTCGATTGCGATCTCGGGAACCCGCGTGGTGATCGGTGCTCCGCAGGATGATACTGGTGGTAACGATGTCGGCATCGCCTACGTCTATGATGTTGGGGCCGCCACGCCCACCGTGCCGCTTTTCACGTTCAAGAATCCCCATCCGGGTCAGAATGACACCTTCGGCTCGGCGGTGGCGATCGATGGAGATCTCGTGGTTGTTGGGGTCCCGGAGGGAGACTCCGGGCAATTGGATACGGGCTGCGCCTATGTCTTTGATCTGGGTTCCACCACTCCGGCCACACCCGTTCTGCGGTTCGACAACCCGAACTCCGGCGGCGATAACTTCGGGGTTTCGGTAGCAGTGTCCGGCATTCGCGTTGCGATAGGAGCCGCGCCCGAAGACCTCAGCGGGGATGGTTGCAGGGCGTACATCTATGAGACGAATTCGTCGGCACCGCTGATCCCTGTCGTGGTGCTCGCCGATGACACGCCCACGACCAACGATCAGTTCGGCATGCTGGTGGATATCGAGGGAACCACCGTGGTGGTGTCATCACCTCAGGATGACACCGGCGCACAAAATGCGGGTGCTTGCTATGTTTTCGATATCGCTGAAGGAACGCCGGCTGCGCCCATTGTGACGATTCATAATCCGGCCCCTGCCTTGAACGATCATTTTGGTTCCGCGATTTCTCTCGAGGGATCGAGTCTCGTGGTCGGGTCTTATCTCGACGACCAAGGCGGCCTCGATTGCGGAAGGGTTTACCTTTTCGCTCTTTCCTCGGGGACACCTTTCATTCCGTCCTTGGTGATCGACAATCCGACCCCCGCGAACAACGACTTTTACGGGCGTTCGGTTGCCATCGCCGGACCGCGGCTTGTGGTGGGAGCTCCCGGTGACAACACCGGTGCCAGCGACGCGGGGAGCGCCTACGTCCATGATCTGAATTCGAACACGCCCGCCCTGCCTTCCTACTCCATCAACACCCCGAGCCTCTCATCCGACGAAGAATTCGGTACCTCGGTGGCGATCAGTGGTACGATGGTCGTCGTAGGTTGTCACCATGACGACCGCGGCGCCTCGAATGCAGGCTGCGTCTATGTTCATGATTTCTCGTCGGACACGCCGCATTTCCCGGTGCGGACGCTTGAGAATCCAACGCCGGTATTGAACGACTACTTCGGGGGAGCTGTGGCAGCGGCGGGAAACCGGATCATCGTGGCCGCTTCTCAGGACGACGGCGGGGCTCCGAATGCCGGGACGATCTACGTCTATCAGCGTAATTCAGGAACGCCGACGGTTCCCGTTTACTCAATCCCGAATCCGGTGCCGCAGGTCCAGGACCAGTTTGGAAATGCCCTCGCGGTGTCCGGGAACTTGCTTGTGGCAGGGGCATTCAAAAATGACGTGGGAGGAATGGTCGATGCGGGCTCTGCCTATGTTTTCAATCTCGCTTCCGCCACTCCTTCCGTGCCCATCCTGACCTTCGACAATCCGGAGCCAGGCTTGGACGATTGGTTTGGTTGTTCCGTGGCGATTTCCGGCACCAAGGTGGCAATCGGGGCCCATGGCAATGACGCCGGAGCGACGAATTCCGGAAGCGTTTATATCTACGATACAAGCTCACCCACTCCCACCACGCCCGTGGCGATCCTTCGTGATCCTTCTCCCGCTGAGGGCGATGGGTTCGGCTATACCGTGGGCATTTCAGGGAACTATGTGGCGGTGGGCTCGCCAATGAATGAGTCCGGCGCGAACGACTCGGGAAGCGTCTATATTTTCGATTTGTCGCAATCCCAGACGGTCCCTGTGCTGACCCTGGACAACCCCGCCCCGGAGCCGGAAGACTACTTCGGGATTTCTCTCGCGATGTCCGGGACCCGTCTGGTGGTTGGCGCATCGGAGGTGGACCTCGGGGCGGGGGATACCGGCAGCGCCTACGTTTATGAGCTCTCCTACGCAACCCCCGCGCTGCCGGTGGCTATTCTCGACAACCCCGAGAAGAAGACTGGCGATTGGTTCGGCTATTCCTGCGCTATTGATCAGATGAATATTGTCGTGGGAGCGCCGTTGGAGGATGGCGCTACCGAGAATCGCGGTGCGGCGTTCCTCTTCGATCCGGATCCGCCCTCGCCAAAGATGGAGGTGGAGCAACCTCCAGGCACCGGACTTATCAGTGGTGCAGCGAGCATCCACTTCGGCGACGCTGCAGTGAGCACGAACGGAGGGATTCAGACCGTGCTCATCCGGAACACCGGCACCGCTGCCCTCACTCTCACGTCGATTTCGCTGCTTTTCGGAGACGTGGGGGAATTCTCCGTGGATGCTCCGCCTTTGCCCTCTGTCCTCGGGATCGATCAAACGATTGCTTTCAATGTGGCCTTCGCACCGGTCGCGGCGGGCAGCCGCATCGCCATATTCCGGATCTTGAGCAATGCGGCATCGAGCAGTCCCTTTGATGTTACCTTAACGGGGCAGGCGCTCTCCGCTGCCGACGACACGGACGGCGACGGCCTGAACGATGTCGTGGAGTTGCAATTGGAGGCCTTGGGCTTCGATTGGCAGGTCAATGATGAGGAACTCGTGGCCATCCTCCGTTCGGGAGCAAATGCCACTGGACTGTACAGCCAGCAGCAACTCCAGGATCTGCACCCCGACACGCCGCTCCTTTCGAAGGATCCGGTAAAAGGGGATTTCGTGCTTACCCTTGCGGTGAAGAAAGCGACGGATTTCTCGAACTTCCAGCTGTTCCCGGTGTCTGAATCTCAGATGACCATTAACCCCCAAGGGGGCGTGGATCTACTGGTTCCGATTCAGGAGCCAAAGGCATTCTTCTCCTTGCAGCCTCGCTGAAGGTGTTCCGGTTCGTTCATTTCGGAACCAAATTGTAAATTGCTTAAGAAAGCTAACGAACTTCTAACCAATGGAATTCCTTGTGAGATACCGCATGGCCTGAATCGGTTTGACGGGGCGAAGTCATGGGCGGAAACCTTATACCGTCCACCCAGACCTTCCCCCCATGGTCACCCCCATCATGCATTCCCGGAAGGAGCTTTCCCCTGTGGTCGTGTTGGCTTCGGCGCTCCTCTGTTCCCAAGGTTTCGCTCAGGATTTCGCGTTGCGTCTCGCAGACGGAAACCAAGCGCTCTTCGAACCGTTTCCCATCCCGGATGCGGTTGCAGTGCCAATCAAAGGCGGTTTCGATTTCGGCGTTTATGCCTCGGCTACCTACGACTCGAACTTCTACCTCGATGACGACTATACCGAGAGCGAGTTCTATGGCGCAGTGTCCCCGTGGATCAGCTACCGGAGCGATCCGGAAGGTCACGCGAGGTACTCCTTTGAGGCCAAGTATTCGCCTACCTTCCTCGCCTACTGGAACAATTCCGACCTAAACGGCATCAATCAATCCGGTAGCGTGGCCTTCAAGTATCAAGGCTCCAGGACGACGTTGACGGTCTTCGCAGACTACAGCGAAGTCTCATCGGCGGATCGTCTTTCGGGCACCTTTGTCGAAGGCTCGATCTTCAGTTACGGAATCAAGGGCACCTACCAGATTGCCCCCCGGACCTCGCTTCAGGCGGCATGGACCGCGTCTTCTTCGGACTACGATAGCGGCGGCCGCAGCGGCGCGGATGTCTATACCACCCAACTCGCGGGTCTTTGGGATGCGACTGAACGCATCCAGATTGGCCCCGCTCTCCGCTATACCATCACCGAGTCAGACAATACCGGTGAACGCGACGCCATCGCTGCCCTGCTCAAGGTCCGCTACCAGTGGGGCGAACGCTTCTTCTTTGATGCATCGGCCGGTGTCGAGTTCGCCAAAAACTCACGGCAAGGTGACGATTACGAGATCGGGCCGGCGGGCTCGCTCGAGGTTCAGTACTTGATCAACGAGCGCTGGACCCTGAAAGGTTCGATTGGCTACGCCACCGTGCCTTCGCCGGTGAATGCCAACTATGTCGTCGACGACTTTTCCCTCTTCACCGCCCTGGTGAGGCATTTCGACCGGGGAGGGAGCCTCGAAGCAGGCATCGGCATCAGCTTTTCCGACTACGAGGCAGTGGGTACTGTGGCTACCCTCCGCGAGGACGACCAATTCTTTCATGCTTATCTGACCTACCGGCGGAAACTTTTCCTCGATCGCGTATCGTGGGAAAGCTCGCTCCGCTACGCCGCCAACGATGGCCAGAAGGACTGGTCACAATGGCAACTGACCACAGGTGTCGGCATCGAGTTCTAGTCTGCTTTCCTTCGGGTGCGGCTTCCCGGCATTCGGGCGCCGCATCTGGAAAACCCCAAACCTCGGAAATCACGCATCAATGAAAACCTAGGGCGGGTTCATCTGGCATGTAGCTTGCTCGAATTGATTATCTCGGATTCGACTGGCTAATCCCGAACTCCCTCCCCCTAAAACCCCCCACATCTGCTTTCTCCCGTTCCAGCTCCAGCAGGAACATAGGAATCATCGTATCTCACCTCCGAATCGCTTTTCAAGAGGACGACATCGATCCTTAAGTTAAGTTATTATAAAAAAGTAACAGACGACCACGTGGTTCTTCCAATAAATGCTTGTAGGTCGTTGCGATTCTGATAGAAACACTATTGCTGTTCCCCCTCCCGAACCTGCAAATCTCCCCCCCATTTGAGCCCCTGAAGAGCCGATAAGCGCATCTCATCCGTTCTCTACTTTGAGGGACTGATGTGGTAGAAGCTCCCCCGGACTCACATGCGAGGAGGTCACTACCCGGCCTGTCGTATGAAGGTTTTGGCGCTGAAAAGCGTTAAACGACCAAGGGCGGCAGCGTGAATAAGGATTCCAGCAACCCTTGCTCACCAAAGGCGGTATATTAGATAACTTGAGTATGTGATTTTCTCAACTCATCGTCAATCCACTCCTTAATCCCCCCCAAGGATGAGAACGCAATTCAAGGAACGGCGGATCCGTGCGCTTTCCCCGCGCCCTCGAGCCAGCGAGCCCGCGGATCGTCCCGACCGACCAACGAACCGGACGAGCTTTCCCGTCCGTCTTCACCTGAGGAAACGCACTGCTGGCGTCTCCATTTCGCCCCGCCCGCGCGGCAGCGCTCGCCGGGAACCAATCCCGACATGGAAGCGCTGGAGCGACATGGTCTGTGTGGCCATGAGCTTTCCCTTCGCTCTTCCCTTGATCGGGCTGGTGGTCCTTTGGATCCGGCTAGTTTCGCACGGTCCTGCTCTCTTTCGGCAAGAGCGCATTGGCTTGGGAGGCCGGCGGTTTACGCTCTATAAGTTCCGGACCATGCGGCATGGCGCCTCGACGGCCCATCATGAGGCTCATGTGGAGCGCTTGGTTGAATCCGATCAACCGATGGTCAAGCTCGATTGCCTTGGCGACTCGCGTCTGATTCCGGGTGGCCGTTTTCTCCGGATGGCGGGCTTGGATGAGCTTCCGCAGTTCCTGAATGTTCTCCGTGGGGAGATGAGCTTGGTCGGACCGCGCCCCTGCCTTGCCGAGGAATACGGCTTCTTTACCTCTTCACAGCGTGAACGCTTCACCGTGCTGCCCGGCCTTACCGGCCTGTGGCAAGTGAAGGGGAAGAATCGCACCACTTTCCGTGAGATGAACGCGATGGATGTTCACTACGCCCGGAAATCATCTCCCATGCTTGATGTGGCCATCATGGTTCGGACACCGCTCGCGCTCGTCCAGCAGATGGCAGATTGCCTGGCACATCAGCGGCAACATTGCCGTGCGGAAGGGCTGCCAGTTCCGGCCAGCCACCCGACTCTTGGTTACGGTGGTGTCAGGCACTTTTCGGATCATGTATGAACAAGCCCCTGTCAGTGGGGATCGCTGGTTGCGGCTACTGGGGCCCGAACTTGGCCCGCAACTTCGATGCCCATCAGGACGCTCGCGTGGCAGCCATCTGTGACACCGATCCCACCCGAATCGATCACATGCGGATATTCTATCCGCAGAGCGCCTTCTTCCAGGACTTCGCGGCCATGCTCGCCGCCTGCGACCTCGACGCGGTGGTTATCGCTACGCCGGTCAGAACCCACCATCCTCTCGCCAAGGCTGCACTCCTTGCAGGCAAGCACGTGCTCATTGAGAAGCCGATGGCTTCTACCTCGGAGGAATGCGAAGAGCTGATCGCGATTGCCCGGGAAAAGCGCCTCACGCTGATGGTGGGCCACACCTATCTCTACTCCGAGCCGGTCAGGAAAATCGCCGAGATCATCGGGGCGGGGGGAATCGGTGAGATCAAATACATCAACTGCCAGCGTCTCAATCTCGGCCTCTTCCAGAAAGATATCAATGTCACCTGGGACCTCGCGCCGCACGACATCTCGATCATCCTCCATGTGATGGGAGAGTGCCCGCAGCTTGTGAATTGCCAGGGCAATGCCAACATCAATCCAGGGATCGAGGACGTTACCAATCTCTCGCTCACCTTCCGCAATCATCGCTTCGCTACTGTCCAGAGCAGCTGGCTGGAGCCGCGCAAGGTCCGGCAGATGACCTTCGTCGGCACTCACAAGATGATCGTCTACGATGATCTCCAACCCTTGGAAAAGCTCCGCATCTACGACGTGCGAGTGGAGTGTCCGCCCCACTACGACAACTTTGCCGAGTTCCAGTACTCCTACCATTACGGGGACTGCTACCTCCCCCGCATCGAGCAGAGCGAGCCGCTGAAAAACATGTGCGGTCACTTCATCGGATGCGTTCGCGAGGGGCTGGTGCCTCAAACCTGCGGGATCCGTGGCCTTGAGATGGTAAGGATCTTGGAAGCCAGTTCCGAGTCACTTCACTCCAAGGGCGGTCCTGTGCCTTTCTCTTCCTCGCGGGTCCAGTCCTTGCCCGGGTTTCGAAGCCCTCCTGCTGATTTCCGTTCACTGAAATTGACCGGCGTATGATCGAAGAACTTGCCGATGCGATCCGGATCGCCCCAGACGTGAGGTTGGGGATGCGGGTGCATCTGCATGGCTTCGTAAATCTTTACGGCTGCCAAATCGGCGATGACTCGCGCGTCGGGACCTTCGTCGAGATCCAGAAAGATGCGAAAGTCGGTGCCCGCTGCAAGATCTCTAGCCATAGCTTCATCTGCGAGGGCGTCACCATCGAGGACGAGGTTTTCATCGGTCACGGCGTGATGTTTGTGAACGACCGCTTTCCTCGGGCTACGAATGCCGATGGCTCGTTGCGATCGGATGCCGACTGGACCTGCCAAAGAACGACCGTGGAGAAGGGCGCCTCGATCGGCTCCGGAAGTACGATCCTGGGTGGCCTGACTATCGGCAGGGGTGCAATGGTTGGCGCTGGCAGCGTCGTCACGCGGAGCGTTCCTGCAGGTATGGTGGTAGCCGGGAATCCGGCGCGACCGCTCGCCGCTATGGAAACAATCTCAGAACAGGGAAATTCCAATGACGCGTGATGACATCGATCTCTGGTTGGTTTCCTCCCCCGTATCTTGACCGGATCCTTGGATCGTTGATCCACCTCCCTTCCGGATTGAAAACGATAACACCCCCTAGTGATGCAAAAGTCTGTTCCCCATGGATCCAAAGGGTCCTTCGGTTTTCAGGACATCCTCTACGTGCTTTTCAAGCATAAGTGGAAAATCTTGTTCATGAGTGCCCTGGGTTTCGGTGCGGCGGCTGCCGTCCTTGTGACCCGGAAGCCGCTCTATCAGTCTCAGGCAAAGATCGCGATCAAGTATGTCCTGCAGCGCGGCGGTGTGGATTCGCACGAGTCCGAAGTCGAAGCCGGCGGTCGTGGCGGAGACCAGGTTGTGAACACCGAATTGGAGATCCTTCGGAGCCGTGACCTGGCGAAGGAAGTGGCTGCAGCCATCGGGCCCGACCGTCTACTGCCCACGCTGGGGGAGACGGCGCATGTGAACGCGGCTGCTGGCGTGGTGTTAGGAGGACTTGATGTCATGCCGGCCACCCGCGGCAGCAACGTGGTCTACGTTACCTATCGTAACGAGGATCCCCAGCTTGCTGTGGATGTGCTCCAGGAAGTGGTAAAGCGCTACTTTAACAAACACCTCGAGATCCACCGTTCGGTTGGAGCTTTCGACTCCGTCGCTCAGCAGGTGGATCAAGTCCGCAATCGCCTTCTCCAGACCGAAGATGAACTGAACGATCTCAAATCAGAGGCCGGCATCCTTTCCGTGACCGATGAGACTTCGTCCCTGGCCGTCCAGCGCGACAAGACGAAGCAGGATCTTGTGTCCGCCGAAGCCGAGCGCGATGCGCAGGCCACCAAGGTCCGTGCTTTGGAGCGGGATCTAGCTGTTGCCGGCCAATCCGATGAGACTGCCGTGGCTTCCGTTTCCCTGAAGCCAATCCCCAAGGCTGAGAAACCGGTCCCTGCCCCGCCGAAGCCCGAAGAAATCGAGGAGTATCGGGAACTGGCGAAGCAGATCGAAATGCTCCAGCAGCAGGGCTTCGAACTTCGTAGCAAATTTGCCTCCGGCAATGCGCAGGTGATCCGCAATCAGCAGGAAGTCGCCAGCCTCAAGGCGAAGCGTGCCTCGGTTCTTGAAAAAAACCCCGGCCTCGCGATGGAAGCTGCTACGGCTCCGTCCGGGAATGAACCTCCAAATCCGCTACAGGAACTGCGCAAGGAGCGGGATACCTTGGCAGCGCTTGAAGCCCGCATCGAGCGTTACCGCACCCATCTCACCGAGCTGGAAGCCCGCATCAAGAGGCTTTCCGGGGTGCAGCCTAAGATTGATGAACTCGAGCGTCGCAAAGAGATGGAAGATGCCGAGTACCGCTTGCTCGAAACCAACCTCAACAAGGCTCGCGTCGATCGTACGCTCGATCCTTCCCAGATTCCCAACATCCCGGTGCTTCAGCACCCCTCTGCCCCGCAGCAGATCTTTAGCGAGCTCTCGACCAAGATCGCCTTGGGCCTCGCTGGTGCGGGCGTGCTGTCCGGACTCGGCCTTGCTTTTCTCCTTGAACTCGTGATCGACCGCCGCATCAAGCGCCCGACCGAGATCGAGTCTCGTCTCCAACTGCCGCTCATGCTTTCGATCCCTTACGTGCGTCCGAAGCACCGGGGGGCATTGTTGATTGCCAATGATCGCAGCGAAAGCGGTGGGGAAGGGGAAAAACCCAACCTGCCCGCGGTCCGCGGTGCCAATGGCTTCCATCAATTCCCCGCGAAAAACGATCATTTCATCCATCCTTACTCGGAAGCCATCCGTGACCGGATCGTGTTCAACTTCCAGGTCAACAACATGACCCACAAGCCGAAGCTGATGGCCGTGACCGGTCTCTCGGCGGGCGCGGGCACGTCCACCATTGCCGCCGGCTTGGCCAAGGCTTTCTCCGAGGTGAATGGTGCGAAGGTGTTGTTGGTGGATCTCAACTCCGAGTTTCCGGATGACAACCCAATGTTCGGGAATAGGCCGCTTCACTCGCTGGTTGGCGCCCTGCAAGCTGCCCGGAACACGCGCTTCAAGGAAGGCTCCCAGAACCTTTACCTGGCCAGCGCGGCCTCCCGGAAGAGCGACCCGAATGCCAGTCCTTTTGGGCCGATGCATCTCTACGAGCTTCTGCCCCACTTCCGCGCGAGTGAGTTCGATTACATTATTTTCGACATGCCCGCACTTGCCCAGACCAGCCCGACTGTCGCGATGGCCGGTTTGATGGACAAGGTGCTGCTGGTCGTGGACGGCGAGGATACCAGTCGCGAGACCCTCAAGTGGGGTTACTCCGAACTGGTGAAGGGCCGTGCCGATGTTTCCTGCATCTTCAACAAGGCCAAATCCCACGCGCCCAGCTGGGTCCTAGGTGACGTCTGAAGAAGACAAGCGAAGCGAGGCTGCCACCCGCTTATCCGGCCCGCCCTCCGCACCGCCATGTCACGACCCATGGTGTCCGCCTACCAAGCGCTGGCAGCTAGCTCCCCCGGCTTGCTTGCCCGGGCGTATTTCCTGGTGAAGCCTTTCGTTCCCCGGAGCGTCCGCTGGGCGGTCCGCCGTAGCCGGGCCCGCGGGATCATTCGAGAATGCGAGGCCATCTGGCCGATCAATGAGGCCGCGGGTGCGACTCCGGCCGGTTGGCCGGGCTGGCCGAACGGGAAGGATTTCGCCGTCGTATTCACCCACGACGTTGAATCCCGCGGCGGTTTGGCAAAGGTGCGTGAGCTCGCGGAAATCGAGATCGCCTACGGACTCCGCTCATCCTTCAACTTCATCCCCGAGGGCAGCTACAACGATCCCGCGGAGATTCGGAAATGGCTTGAGGAAAAGGGCTTCGAGATCGGCGTTCACGATCTTAATCATGACGGTAGGCTCTATGGATCTCGCGAGGGATTCCGCCGGAAGGCAGGGCGCATCAACCGCTACCTAAGGTCGTGGAACGCAGTTGGCTTCCGTTCCGGCTTCATGCTCCGCCAACTCGATTGGATCCATGATCTGGATGTGATCTATGACGCTTCAACTTTCGATACCGACCCCTTCGAGCCCCAGCCCGAAGGCTCCCAGACGATCTTTCCGTTTCTCGTCCGACGCGGGGCGAGAGATGGTGGAAGCGGCTACGTCGAGCTTCCCTACACGCTTCCCCAAGACTCCACCATTTTCCTGCTACTGGGCGAGGAAACACCGGAGATCTGGAAGCGCAAGCTAGACTGGATTGCTGGCCGCGGCGGGCTCGCTCTCGTCAATATCCACCCGGACTACGTTGATTTCACCGGGAGGCGGACCTCGTCCCATTACCCCGCGGCGATGATCCGCGAGTTCCTCGATTTCCTATGCGCCAAGTACCGTGGCCAGTTTTGGAACCCCCTCGCAAAGGAGCTTGCGATATGGTACGAAGGCGCGATGATGACTATGTCCAGAGAAGTTGATTCACCTTCCTGAACGGCCCCCGCCCCTCCCTCGCTGAATCCTCCTCCCCCCCCCAAGTCCCCCCATGATTCGCCTTCGTCACAAGGTGTTGATCCATAGTTTTCGCGTGTTGGATCAATTGATCCTCATCGCTGTGGCAGCCTTGATCATCTACTTCCGCCCGGAGATCGCTCTCTTGGGAGGAAGTCCGGTCGCCCCCGCGACTTATCGCATGGGCGATACCATTGGAGTCCTCTTGCTCGGGCTCGGCTGGGTCGGCATCTTTGCTTATTGCATTCGTTACAAGGCGGACCGCTTTGTAGCCCTGACCACGCAGCTGAAGGATCTTCTGAAAGCGACGAGTCTCGCTTCCTTTTGGCTGGTGATCGTTAGCGGGATCTTCTCCTTCCGCAGCATCAATACCGGAAATATCCTGCTTTTCTGGGCAGCCGTTACTTTCGCCGGCGTGATCAGCCGCTTCGCGCTGCGGATGATGCTGATGAGTGCCCGTCGCTCCGGCTACAACTACCGCTTCCTGCTGGTGATCGGCGCGAATTCACGCGCCCGCGAGGTTGCCGCGCGCATCGATGACCGGCCGGAACTTGGCTACAAGATCGTCGGCTACGTTGCAGAAACGCCCGCCACGCAGGAAGCTTGGCAACAGATGCCCGGCATCCCTGGCGAGGTCCTCGGTGTGCTCGATGACCTGCAGTCCGTGCTAAAGCGCGAGCGGGTGGATGAAATGATTGTTTGCCTCCCGGTGGATTCCCGCTTCAGCGATATCGTGAAGGTGGTCCAGCTGGCACGGGATCTCGGCATCGTCCTGCGCCTCATGCCGGAACTCCGGGACAACACGCTTTTCAAAACGCTCCATTTGGAGGAGTTCGAAGGCGAGCAGGTCGTCACTTTGTTCCGCGAGCAGATGCTGCTGCAACTGCTCGCCAAGCGGATGGTGGATACTGTCGTCTCCCTGACTGCCCTGATCGTGCTCGCGCCGCTGATGATCACGGTGGCGATCCTGATCAAGACCTCCAGCCCGGGCCCTGTGTTGTTCGCACAGGATCGCGTGGGCATGAATCAGCGCCGCTTCCGCATCTACAAGTTCCGCTCCATGGTGGTGGATGCGGAAGAAAAGAAGCAGGAGCTCGCGCACCTCAATGAGATTGCGGACGGCCCCGCTTTCAAGATGAAGAATGATCCCCGCATTACCAGGATCGGCCGCTTCATCCGCAAGACCAGCATCGATGAGTTGCCCCAGCTCTTCAATGTGCTTCACGGTGAGATGAGCCTTGTTGGCCCGCGTCCGCCGCTGCCGGAAGAGGTCAAGAAGTACGAGTGGCTCTTCCGCAAGCGCCTTTCCGTGAAGCCGGGCATCACCTGCGTTTGGCAGATCAGCGGTCGCAGCAACACGAGCTTCGAGCGTTGGATGGAGATGGACAACGAATACATCGACAACTGGTCGATCTGGCTGGATCTGGAGATCCTGGTGAAAACCGTTCCTGCCGTCCTGCTTGGTCGAGGGGCTGCCTAACAAAATTTTCTGATGTCACGGACCAGACCAAAAGTCCTGGCGCTCGCTTCCGGGGGTGGCCACTGGGTGCAGCTGCTGCGGCTGCGCCCGGCTTTCGAAGGCTGTGACGTGGTCTTTGCCACGGCGAAGGAGGGCTACCGATCCGATGTCGGCGAGGCGCAGTTCCGTGTGATCGTCGATGCGAACCGATCGAACAAGATCGGGCTGCTCAAGTCGCTGTGGAGCGTCTTCATGCTCCTGCGGAGGGAACGTCCGGACGTGGTGGTTTCCACCGGTGCTGCTCCCGGCTTCTTTGCACTGAGGATCGGCAAGCTGATGGGAATGCGCACCGTCTGGGTGGATAGCATCGCAAATGCAGAAGAACTTTCGATGTCGGGCGCGCAGGCGGGTGGCTGTGCAGACCTATGGCTCACTCAGTGGCCTCATCTCGCCCGAAAAGAAGGACCGACCTGTATGGGAAACGTTCTATGATTTTCGTAACCGTCGGAACAGACCAGCCCTTCGACCGGATGATGAAGGTCGTGGACCGCTGGGCAGGTGAGGCCTGCAGGAAGGATGTCTTCGCCCAGATTGGCGAGGGCGGATGGGAGCCCGCACACGTGCCCTTCGTCAATTTCCTCGAACCGGTCGAGTTCAAGACCCGCTTCGCACAGGCTTCGCTGATTATCGGCCATGCCGGTATGGGAACCATTCTCTCGGCGCTGTTGCATGGAAAGCCGATCCTGGTGATGCCGAAGTTGGCGCGCCTCGGAGAGCATCGCAACGAACACCAGACGGCCACCGCGAAGCGCATGATGGCACTCGGCAATGTGAACGTCGCCTTCGATGAGGAAGAGATGCTTCAGAAGCTCGAAGTGGTGGAGACCCTCAAGGCGCGCCATGCCATCGCGCCTTACGCTTCCGGTCCGCTGATCGAGGGGCTCAGGAATTTTATCTTTGAAGGGAAGGGGACTCGTCCATGAAGTCGAAGCTGTCCAAGGCCATTCATGCCGCTTGCTCGCTCCTTGATCCGCGGAACTACCTGCATGCCCTGCGCCTCATTCACTACACTGGCTATAGCCACGTGCGGGAGCGCCGGAAGCTGAGGGCCGGACGAGGCACGGGTATTGCTCCCAATGTTTCCTTCCGCAATGGCGAGCGGATCCTCATGGGACACGACTGCCACATCGGCGAACGCTGCTACCTTTGGGCCGGGGATTCGACTGGCCGGATCATCATCGGCAACTATGTGTCCCTTGCCCCGGAAGTCTTCATTACCGCCTCCGACTACAAGTTCGAAGCCGGCAAGCCTTTCCGGCAACAGCCGAAGAACGAGCGCGATATCCGCATCGGCAATGACGTCTGGCTTGGCGCCCGTGTCGTCGTTACCGCCGGTGTCACCATTGGTGACGGATGCATCGTCGGTGCCGGTGCCGTCGTTACCAAAGATCTTCCCGCCGGAGCCATTGCGGCGGGTGTCCCCGCACGAGTGATCGGAAAGCGAGAGTCTTCCCCATTACCCGCCCTTAGCTGAATTGCCCCCCAAATGAAAGCTGACGTAGCCATTGTGATCGTGTCCTACAATTCGGAGGACCATATAGGAACCTGCCTCAAGAGCGTCTTTGCTCAGAGGAAGTCCGTGAGCCAGCAAGTGATCGTGGTCGACAACGACTCGCGGGACGGAACTGTCGCATATATCCGCGAGAACTTTCCCGAGGTCCAACTGGTGCTTCCCGGCGTGAACCTCGGCTTTGCTGCCGGTGTGAATCTCGGGGTGAAGCATTCGGACGCCGAGTTCGTGCTGCTTCTCAATCCCGACACCGAGATCCTCGACAATGCCGTCGATGTCATCGTCGAGTTTGCCCGCAAGAATCCCGGCCACGGTCTCTACGGTGGCCGCACCCTGCGTCCGGATGGCAGTCTCGAGCCGTCTTCTTGCTGGGGGCGCCCCACCTTGTGGAGCATGACCCTTTTCGCCTTCGGCCTGACCACGCTCGCACCGCGCAACCGTTTTCTCGACCCGGAGTCGCTTGGGAGCTGGCAGCGTGATACGGTGCGGGAGGTCGGCGTGATCACCGGCTGCTTCCTTCTCGCTCCGACGGAAGTCTGGAACAAGCTCGGTGGACTCGATGAGCGCTATTTCATGTATGGAGAGGATGCCGATCTTGCCATGCGTGCCTCGTCCTCGGGGTATCGTCCCGTCATCTGTCCGGATGCGAGGCTTGTCCACGAAGTGGGCGGCTGCTCGGACACTCCGGTGCACAAGACGATGTTGCTTTACCGCGGGAAGGCCAGCTTGGTGCGCACGCACTGGAGCGGCCTCTCCCAGTGGTTGGGTCTCTTCTTCCTCGCCACTGGCACCGGTCTGCGCGCCGCGATGAGCCGCCTGCGATCTTCGCCCGGTCGGAATGACAGTGCGGGTCGCTGGCAGACACTTTGGCGGGACCGCAGCAAGTGGATTTGCGGCTATGGCACCACCGGGCAGAGCCCCGTCTGAAACATCGGTTCAACTCCGAAACGAATCGCGAGATGATCAGCGTCGTCATTCCCAGCTACAACCGGAGCCATTGCGTGCTGGCCTTGCTCAAGGATGTCTATGCCCAGAAGGGTGTGGAGATGGAGGTCATCGTGGTCGATGATTGCTCACCGGACGATAGCGTCGAGGTGATCCGCCGCGAGTTTCCGCAGGTCATCTTGCTGGTGAACGGGAAAAACGGCGGGCCCGCTGTCACGCGGAATCGCGGCATCCGCGCCGCGAAAGGAGATGTCGTCGTTGGTTTTGACAGCGATGTGACCATTCCGGACGAGCACCTGCTTTCCAAAGTGGAGACTCGCTTCAAGGCTCTGCCGCGGGTCACCGGCCTCGCCTTCCGCCTTCTCAAGCCGGACGGCAAATCGGAAGACACCCCGCGCTGGTGGCATCCAGTCCCCATCGGAAGCTATGCGGACAGGGAATTCGTCACTTCGTATTTCAGTGGTACCGCCTATGCCTTCCGCCGGGAGGAGCTGGTGAAAGCAGGCATGTATCCGGAGATCCTTTATATGCACTACGAAGAGGTGGAGCTCGCCTTCCGCATCATCGACCAAGGTGGATCCATTCTCCACTGTCCGGAACTCGTGGCTCTTCACCATGCGAACGAGGTTTCGAGACGGAGTGAAGTGACGGTCTTCTATAAGCCTCGGAACCAGATCTTGCTCGCCGTTGCCTGCCTGCCCGGACTGAAGGCGATCCAGTACGTCTTGCCGCGGACTTGCTATCAGTTTGTGAAGGCCTGCGGGGGTGGTCATGTAAGGGATTTCGCTCGCGCGATGAAGTCGGCCGGACAGCTCTTCCCGAGGCTTTTGGAACTCCGGAAACCCTTGCGAACGGAGACCCTGCAGCGCATCGGAGCGATGAAACAAGGCCTCACTCCATGAGGAATGATGCCGTCGGCAGCGAGAAAATGCCGGTCTCCGTGAATCTACCACCTAACGATTAAAGGTCATTTTGAGGATGTTCTTATTTTCTGATTTTAAGTGAGTTGCGAGCTGGTTTGCGGTTAGTCGCAAAATGCAAAATCAACTTGCTAACAGGGCGAAAGATTGGACCCTTGGAACCTCAAATTGGAAGACTGCTGCTACATTCAAAATTAGTTAAGAATCTGATTTTGAGGGAATGGCGACCATCACCCCCGGGGTCGTCAAAACAGGCCGGATCCGTGTCCCCTTGGGACATGGCCCTCAATCCGGTGAACAAGGCGATCCCCCGGCTCCCCCCCGAGCCCCCATTCCATTCCTGATCTAGGAGCACTCGGAAAAAACCGACCATGTTCATGAGAAACAAAGCTTACGTTCTACTACTCGCACTCCTTGCGATGCCGTTCTCGGCCATCGCCAAGCCGGAGCGAGTCCCCGCTTTCGGTCCCAATGGTACCCATTGGCCTGAAGTGATTGCGACACCGTTCATGTATGACAACACGGTGGCAAACATCGTGGAGGTTCCTTGCAACTGGAACGCCATCAAATCGGCCATTCAAGCCGTCACGGCGAACCAGGCAAATAGCGGTACCCTCATCCTCGTCCAACCGGGCGAACTGACTGGTAACGGCAGCTCCAGCGGCTCGATTCCGGTGCTTGAGAGCGTCGGCTCCACAAGCTGGGGACAACGCGTCACGGTCGCCCCGCGCGACGGCTATGGCACGGTGACTTGGAAAAACGGAGTCCGCTTCCTGAAAGTCTACGGCGTGTGTTTCGCCGGCTTCGAGTCGACCGGGATCAGCGGCGTGAAAATGCAGGGCTGCAGCCGTTCCGCGCTGGCTTGGATCAAGTGCACCGGCCATCTCGGCGTCTACGGGACCGAAGGCTACCGCACCGAAGGCATCGAACTTGTCGAGGTGGTCCAACCGGATCACTACGTGGTCAGTGACGATTCCGCGGACTTCTACGCGGGCGGCGGTGGCTTCACGGACTTTCGCTTTGACGGATGCTATCACGCCCCGCGCTTCTTTGAAGCGAACTACACCGGCGGCAAGCCCCACACCGACACCATCCAGTTCGCGGCAGCAGGCGGTGGCAGCTACTCCAACGTTTATTTCCGCGATACGGCGGTGTTCTCTTCGAACAACTGCTCGATTCAGACCGGCAACATCGACGGCATGACGCTTGAGAAGTGCTACGTGGTTTCGGGCGATGTTTCCCTTTCCCGCTACCCGCACCTTCCGGGGGGGGCCGATGAGGCTACAAGCAACGCCTTCAATGGCTCGGGCAAGAACTTCAAGGCGATTGACAGTGTCTTCTACGGCGGGATGGCTCTCAACACCCGGGATGCTGCGCGGCCTTGGGCTTCGGTTACCAATACCAAGGTCAACAAGGCCTACGGTGACTCGAACCAGCCCTTGAGCGGCCAGTGGACGGTGGTAGCCGGAATGAATGCCGGAAACTCCGGGATGCCTCCTTATCCGAACGACAGCTATTTGGAAACGATCTGGGCGAATCCTGGTGCGACCACCCAGGTCTCCCGTCCGGTTTTTGTGCCGGCGGCTGGCACCTATGGCTCGGCCCAGCAGGTGACCATCACCTGCTCGACCAAGAACTCCTCCATCTTCTACACGCTGGATGGCTCGGTACCTACCATCTCCTCGACTCGCTACACGGGCCCCATCCCGGTATCGGCTTCCCGTACCGTCAAGGCGCTGGCCACCGCTGCGGGCTTGGATCCTTCTCCGGTGGTGACCGCGGAATACCGCATCGTCAATCAGGTGGAGCAACCGGTGATCTCGCCGAACGGCGGCCTCTTTAGCACTCCGCAGCCGGTCACCCTGACGACCACCACTCCGGGCGCGACCATCTATTACACGCTGGATGGTTCCACGCCGACCGCGTCCTCGACAGCCTACACGGCACCCGTCCTGATCTCCACGACTTCCACCCTGAAAGCGGTGGGCATCCGCAGCGGCTATGATGATAGCCAGGTAGCGATGGCCAGCTTCGGCATCGGTGAAGCCTATATCGCCAGCGAGGCATGGACGAACGTCACCATTCCGGCTCAGTCTAGCAACTTCACCGTCCGCTGGAGTGCGATTCCGGATGGCAGCCAGATTGACGGTGTGACCGGCCTGGCCTTGGGACCCGTGGACAATTATCCCGACCTCGCTTGCATCGTCCGCTTTGCAGTCAATGGCGTGATCGATGTGCGCAATGGCGGTGCCTATCAGGCACAGAACACCGTCACCTATGTCGCCGGAAAAATCTATCGCTTCGAGTTGAACGTGGACCTGAACGCCAAGACCTACTCGGTGACCGTAACCCCGGATGGGGCCTCGCCTGTCCAGATCGCGACCAACTACAAGTTCCGTAACGAGCAGGCCACGGTGGCTACCTTGGATCACTTTGCCATCGTTGCGCTTGATGGCGGCTCGCACACCGTGTCTGACATCGTCTTCGGGACCACGGCAGCGCCGACCGCTCCGCAGGGCCTCCGCGTCTTGTCCTCGCCCTGAGGACCCGCCAGCCCTGATCTCCGGGATTTCAAGAGCGGCATCACCTCATAACGTGGTGCCGCTCGTTTTCCAGAGATAATGATCCATCCTCATCCCGTTTGCGTCCTAGGAGGCGTGGACGAGGCGCGACTCCCATCGCAACCTTCCCCCTCCCGTGACATCCCCCCCTGTCCGTGTCCTTTACAGTTTTCCCCACAAGCTCGGTGGAGGTCGCATCTGCACCACCGCGTGGCACCAGGTTGAAGGTGCCTCCCGCGCCGGTACCAAGGTAACGGTGATCGCGGGTTCGCAGGTGAAGCCGCTGAACTCCGAGGTAAAGGTGAAGAAGACCTTGTCCGTCGGAAGATTCCGCATCCCTTATCGCTTGATTGGCCGGGACATGGCCTGCAATTGGCATGATGCCGTAACCGCCCGATGGCTGGATGCGAATCACCGTGAGATCGATGTCGTCCACGGCTGGCCGCTTTCATCGCTGAAGACGATTCGAGTGGCGAAGAAGCACGGCATTCCCGTGGTGCTGGAGCGGCCGAATGCCCACACCGCCTTCGCCTACGAAGAAGTGGCGAAGGAAAACAAGAATGTCGGCATCGACCTTCCCGGCAATCATGATCATCTTTTCAACGGAAAGCGCCTCGCGCTGGAGGAAACCGAGTACGCCGAGGCAGACTATCTGCTTTGTCCCTCGGATTTCGTGGCAAGGACGTTCCGCGACCGTGGCTTCGCGAATGAAAAGCTGGTCCGCCACCAGTACGGCTTCGACCATTCGCGTTTCTCGTCCCCCGATGCCAGGGCCACGGAACACGATGGTCTCATCATGATCTATGCCGGTGTGATTGAACCGCGCAAGGGCTTGCATCATGCCCTCAAGGCTTGGTTTGCCTCCGGGGCGCAGGAGAAGGGGACTTTCATGGTTTGCGGTGAGTTCATTCCTGGCTATGCCGAACTGCTTCAGCCGATGCTTTCCCACCCGAGCGTGAAGGTGATGGGGCATCGCAGCGATCTGCCCGACCTCATGCGCCAGAGCGATCTCTTCGTGCTCTCTTCGGTGGAGGAGGGGAGTGCGCTCGTGACCTATGAGGCTCGCGGTTCCGGCTGTGTGCTGCTCGTGTCCGACGCCGCCGGCGCGGTTTGCGAGCATCTGCAGAACGGCATGATCCATCCTTCCCGCGATGTAGACGCTCTGGCGGAGCACATCCGCCTTCTTGATGGCGACCGTGAGCTGCTCGCAAAACTGCGGGCGGCATCGCTTTCCGATCTCGATCACCTCACCTGGGCCGAAGCAGGCCGGAAACTTGCTGATGTCTATCGGGAGCTTCGCCGACCCTGACCCCGGTTCTCAAACCACGCTTCCCCCCGCGTGAATATCCTCGGCATCATCTTCTTCGTGATCTCCGCCATCGCTCTGATGAGCGTGCCTCGGAGATGGGCGGTGATCCCCCTCCTCATGGGGGTGATCTACATCACCCATGGCCAAGCGGTGAACCTCGGCGGAATCAAGCTTCCCGTCTTCCGGATGCTGCTTGCTGTCGGCTTGGTCCGGGTCGTTGTGAGGGGTGAAGGATTCGCGGGGGGCTTCAACCTCATCGACAAGCTAATGCTCATGCTTGGCGGATGGCTGTTCTTTGCCAGCTTCTTCCATGAGCCGGGCGCGGCCGCTGCGGGGCCGACCTTCATCATCGGCAAGGTGGCCGAAATCTCTCTCTGCTACTTCCTCGTCCGCTCGTTTTGCCAGGATCTCGATGATTTCGCCTCCATTATGGGGGTCATCGCGATTCTGATGGTTCCCATCGCGCTGGAGATGATTCAGGAGAAATTCACGGAGATCAATTTGTTCTCCAAGATCTTCGGCGGCGTGCGGGAAGCGGTTGTTGTGCGCGAAGGCGAGCTCCGGGCTCGCGGGCCCTTCCGCCATGCGATCCTCGCTGGCACGGTCGGGGCCTCGTTGATTCCGATCATGCTTGGCCTGTGGCGCCGTAATCCGAGGGCCGCGATGATCGGGCTGGTCGCTTGCCTTACGATGGTCGCTTCCTGCGCTTCGAGCGGGCCCGTCCTGAGCCTGATCTTCGGGATGATGGGCGTATGCCTGTGGCGCTTCCGGAATTTGATGACGCTGATCCGGTGGAGCATTCCGGTAGGTCTCCTCACGCTCCACATGGTGATGGAAAAGCCGGTTTGGTTCATCATCGGCAGATTGAGCATGGGGGGAAGCACGGGTTGGCACCGCTCGAAGCTGATCGACTCCTCGATCCGATACTTTGGCGATTGGTGGGCCTTTGGCACCGATCACACCCGCTCCTGGATGCCCACCGGCGTGACCTTCAGTGAGGAGCACACCGATATCACCAACTACTACCTCGCTTTCGGGGTGATGGGTGGCCTCCTCGCCATGCTTCTCCTGATCGCCATGATCTGGGTGGCCTTCCGATGGACCGGCCAAATGATCGATGCGATCCCGGAGGAGACGGATGAGCACGGAGACCGTTTCATGATCTGGTGCATGGGCTCAAGCCTCTTCTCGCACGTGGCCACGAGCATTTCGGTGGCCTACTACGATCAGTCGGTATTCTTCTTCTGGTTCAGCATCGCTACCATCAGCTCCCTCGCTTGGCTCCGTTTCGGCCTGCAGGAAGAGTCGTTGGAGGCCATTCGGGAAGACGACGATCCCGCCTCGAAGATGCAGTATTCGAGTTAGCCGTTTTCCAAGCTTCGCATCCCTCGTCCCCCCCAGATGACCCACGCGAAATCCTTAGAGCTTGTCGAGCCGGCTCTGCCCCAGGCAGAAGCCCGCGACGTTTCTTTTGCCGATCATGGTGGGAAGAAGAGTGAGCGCTTTTTCCACCTCGATGCATTGCGTGCCGGCCTGATGTTCTGGGGCATTCTCGTGCATGCCAGCACCGTGGAGAACTCGCCGGTCTTTCGTGCCATTGCGGAGGTCTCCGGCTTGGTTCGCATGGAGGCCTTCTTTGTCATCTCCGGTTTCCTCGCCTACATGTTGCTGAAGAAATACGGGGCAAAGGTCACCGTGAAGAAGCGTCTGCTCGCGATTGGTCTTCCCTTTGTGACGGCATTGGTGCTCCTGAACCCGGCGACGAACTATATCGTCTACTGCTACCACAATACCCCGATCCCTTTCATGGACTACCTGGCAGGGAAGGGGAGTTCTCACCCGAAGGGGCCGATGAATTGGCACCTTCACCTCTGGTTCCTCGCCGCGCTCTTCATCTACTCCCTGTTGGCTCCGGTTATCGGTCGCGCTGTGGATGGCGTAATGCGTGCCTCCTATGATCGCATTCCCCGCCCTTGGACCTTGGGAAAACTCGCTCCCGTGGTCCCCGGTTTGAAGTTTCTTGCGCTCTGCCTGATGGTTTGCGGCGGCTGTGTCGGTGCGCGAGTTGCCTTCGAGTCCATCAAGCCCTTGCTCCATCCGGAGGCTCACTATGTGGTCCGCTCCATTGGAAATTTCCTCCCTTACTATGCCTTGGGCATGGTGCTCTTCGCTTCGATCGAGCTGCGGAACGTCTTTTCAAAGGCCCGCTGGTTCCAAACCTTGCTCTCCTGCGTCCTGCTTTATCTGTCCCATCGTGCTTCCGGTGAGAATCCCGGTAAGCTTGGGGAAGTGGCAATCCTTGCAGCCCAGACCTACACCGCGCTCTGCCTCTCCAGTCTCCTGTTCTGGCTCGCGGCCAAGCTGGTGCGGAAAGAGAACCCTTGGGCTCGCTCCCTCTCGGATGCGGCCTACACCGTCTATCTCTTCCACTTCCTCTCGCTCTACCTCTTCGCGACCCTCCTGCGTCCTTGGATCCACGCGACCATTCCGCTCCTTGTCGCGATCTCGATTGCCACCTTCGCCACGACGCTTTGCTTCCATCGCTTCGTGATCTGGCGGGTTCCAATCCTGGAGCTGCTGTTTAACGGAAAACCGCTTCGCCCCTCTCGATGAATTCCATTTCCCTTATGGCCGAAACCCCGCTTTACGGCGAGACGGCGGAAGGATCCGGCCAGCCTGTTATCCCGTTTTCTCCTGTGAGGAAAGTCCTGTTCATCGCCTATCACTTCCCCCCTTCTGGTGGAGGCGGCGTGCAGCGTTCCCTGAAGTTTGTGAAGTATTTGCCCGAGTGTGGCTACGATCCCGTGGTCCTCACCGCCAAGCCGAACAACGAGCGTCGCTGGACCCCTACTGACCAAGCTCTCCTTGATGAAGTGCCGAAGTCCGTGCGAGTCACCTCGGTCTCGCTTCCGGATGAAGTGCACGTGCCCGGCAAGCTGGAGCGCGCTGCCCGCGAGTTGCTCGGCATGCGCAGTCGCTTCGGTCTCACATGGATGAATGAGGTCATCGAAGCGGGCACCGAACTCGTCGAGAAGGAGCAACCGGAGCTAATCTTCGTCACTCTTTCGCCCTTCGAGGGCGCGGATGCTGCCGCGGAGATCTCCCGGCGAACCGGGATTCCATGGGTCGCTGACCTGCGCGACCCATGGGCCTTGGATGAATTCCAGCTCCATCGCAGTCGCTGGCACCGCGGCTTGGAGAAGATGCAAATGGAGGCATCCCTTAGCACTGCGGCCATGATCATCATGAACACGCCGGAATCGGCTCGCCGCCTTGCAGAAGCCTTTCCCCGCTTGAAGAAAAATAACATCGTGAGCCTTACCAACGGCTACGATGCCAGCGACTTCTCCGGAGAGGTCGAGCCAATCAACGGTGCCGACAAGTTCGCCATTGTCCATTCCGGCTACTTTCACGCCGAATCGGGCCTCACCGAGCGCGACCGCCAATTCCAATACAAACTGCTAGGCCGCACGATCCCCGGCGTTGAGCGCCTGCCGCGCTCGCACTTCTATCTCCTCCGGGCGCTCGAAGAGTGGCTGAAGGAAGACCCGTCGATTGTGAACGAGGTCCGTGTCCACTGCGTTGGTGTGCTCTCGCAATCGGACACCGCGCTGATAGAAAGATCGTCCGCGAAGCTGCTCTTCGATTGTTCCGGCTACCTGAGCCACGCCGAATGCCTCCGCTATGTCCGCGGTGCGGACCTCCTTTTCCTGCCCATGCATAAGATGCCCTCCGGCATGAAAGCGGGCATCGTGCCGGGTAAGGCTTACGAATACATGGCTGCCGGGCGCCCGATCCTTGCCACTGTCCCCGATAGCGATGCCCGCGACTTTGTCCTCAACGCAGGTACGGGGGTTGTGTGCGATCCGGGGGATGTGCCCGGCATGCTCGCGGCCCTCAAGGAGCAGCATTTAAAGTGGAAGAACGGGAGAGCGAAGCCTCGCAGCAACGAGGACTTCGTCCGGCAGTTCGAGCGCAAGAACTTGACGCTCAAGCTCGCTGGCCTCCTTGACCAAGTCCGCTAGCAAGACCCAACCGATTGCCTTTCCATTCCCCGGACTTCCATGCAGGCTGAGAGCGTCATCGACGAAGTAACGAAACCGCGAGTCGCCCGGAGGGATCCTTTCGAGGCGCCCGATGTCTCCGCGAATCTCCGCAAGAGTTCCGTGCGGGGTGCCTCCCTAATGTCTTTTGCCCGGGTGGCGGGAATGGGCCTCCGGTTCCTCTCGACAGGCATTCTCGCGCGCATGATCACCCGGGAAGATTTCGGGATCTTCGGAATGACCACCGCGATCTCCGGCTTCCTCGCGATCTTCATGGACGTCGGTCTTTCCCAAGCAACGATTCAGAGGGCCGAGATCAACCATCGCCAGATCTCCACGCTCTTCTGGATCAATGTTGCGCTCGGGGCATTCATCGCCGGCATTTTTGCCCTCGGTGCTCCGGCGATCGCCGTCTTTTTCGGGCAGCCGGCGTTGGCGACCATCATTCCGGTGCTCGCACTCAGCTTTCTCTTTGGTGGCCTCGGCCTTCAACATGTTGCTCTCCTCACCCGGAACATGCGCTTTCCCCTGCTCGCAGGGGTCGAGATTTTTTCGATGTTCTCAGGCGTTATTGTCGCGGTGGTAATGGCCCGCTTGGGTATGGGTTATTGGTCGTTGGTGGGAATGGCCCTCGCTCCCGCGATCGCGAAGACGCTTGCCGCGTGGGTGGCGCTGCGCTGGACGCCCGGCCTCCCCTCTCGTGGCACAGGCGTAAAAGGGATGTTGAAGTTCGGAGGGGATGTTCTTGGCTTCAACATCGTGAACTACTTCTCGCGGCAAGCGGACACCATCCTTGTTGCGAAGTACTGCGGTGCTGCACCCATGGCCGCTTACGAGAAGGCCTATAGCCTGCTCCTGATGCCCGTCGGCCAGATCAATGGGCCGCTTGGTGCGGTCACCATCCCGGCGCTTTCGCGTTTGCAGGAGGACCTGGGCCGCTATCGCCGCTACTACCTGAATGCGATCCTGCTCGTCTGTGCCTTGAGCATGCCGGTCATCGCGGGAATCACGTTATTCGCGGATCAGATTGTGCTCGTTTGGCTCGGCCCGGATTGGGCCACGTCCGCCGACCTCTTCCGACTGCTGGCCTTGGCCGCGCTGCTTGGTGGAATTTCGAATCCTTCCGGTTGGCTCCTCATCTCGCTCGGCCTCACGAAGCGCTACCGCATGCTAGGTATCGTCAATTCCGCGATTATCGTCGCCGCGTTCGTGATCGGCCTGATCTACGGGCCGAAGGAAGCAGGCCAATGGGGTTCCATGCGTGGCGTCGCCATCGGCTATTCGGTTGCGATGCTGCTGAACTTTGTTCCCTACTGGGCTTGGGCGCTGAAGGGGACGCCGGTCAGCCTTTCCTCGGTGCTCAAGACCATGCTGACCCCGACGCTCGCCTGTCTCCCGGCTGTCGCTGCAGCATGGTGGGTCAAGAGCATGGCCCAAGGCCGCATCGACGACTGGCCATGGATCCTTGCTGCGATGATCACCTTCGGCGTCATCTATGCGGTCGTCCTTCTTTTCGGATTCAAGAAGCTGGATTTCTTCCGACGGATCGCCGGGGAATTCCGCTCCCGTTGAGTGGCTGTCTTTCCCCCTCCCGTCATGATCATTATCATTCCCACCTGCCAGCGGGGTGAGTTGTTGGAACGCACCCTCCAATGTCTGGTCGACGCCGACCGACCGGATACCCTGAAGCGAGTCTTTGTCGTGGAAAACGGCAAGAAGGAGCAGGCGGAAACCAAGATCGAAAGGTTCCGCTCCGTGCTCCCGCTCGAATACCGCTACACTCCGGAGGGTAGCAAGAGCGCCGCGCTGAACTTGGTTCTGGAGGAATGCTCCGGGGAGTTCGTCGTCTTCTTCGACGATGACGTCCGCATCGATCCCGCCTGTGTCCGCGCTTATGCGGATGCGGCGAAGGATAAGACCGGCGGTGAATTTTACGCTGGCAAGTGCAACGTGGATTACGATGTGGCGCCTCCGGAGTGGCTTAAGGACTACCTTCCCTATTCCGCGAAGGGATGGAGCTATGGTGACGAGATCCGCGAGCTCAAGGAGCCGCTTGCCCTTGGCTTTAACTGGGCCGCCTTCGCCGATGATTTGAAGAGGGCCGGGAACTTTAATGCGAATATCGGCCCTGGCAGGCTTATCTCGGTGGGAGAGGAAACAGACCTTCAAAAGATCATGTTCTCCCAAGGTGTGAAAGGCATCTACCTGCCTGCGGGGCTTGTCTGGCATCACGTTCCCGAGGAACGCTGCTCGCTGGCGTGGACGCTTGAGCGTAACCGGCGCATGGGGCTGCTTGTTGGACGGAAGCTCGCCCATGGCCCGGTTCCCGAGCGGCTCGGCAAGGCGGTCGTCGCCTTGGGCAAGATCGCCAGCCTCCGCGTATTGAATCTACTCGGCAGGCTCTTTCTCAGCGACTCCAGACGCTTCCACTACCAGCAGCGGCACCACTGGAATCTCGGCGTCTGGCAAGGACAGCAGACAGTGCAGGGCAAATGAGCTCCCACATTACGGATCGTGGCATGGCTTCATGATCCTTGATTTGCTTTCGATCTGATCGACTGTCCCAGATGTCTCCTTGGATAAGTTAATCAATGCAAAATATAAGCAAGCTGCAGATGATTAAAATCTTGTAGTGCGCTATTGGATCTGTTGATAGTTTGAGTTGGTTTTCCTCCTCCCTATCCCCCCTTTCAACCTGAGATCGGCTTGCTCGCGTCGCGGGCCGCCAATTCAGGGAGAACCTTCCCACCCCTCACCCATGCGAAGAGCCTTCGAGAGATTGGCTTTGGAATGGAAAACGCTTTGGAGCGCTATCCTTCGTTTGGTTCACATGGCTCCGTTTCAGGCTCGGCCGGAGCCTGCCTTGATACCCCGGCATCCCCGCGCGCGTCGATGGCCCAATGGGTCTTGATGCTGCAGACCTTCCCCTCTCCCTCCTCCCCGCTGTCTCCTTATCCTCCCCCACTCAACCCCCCAGATGAAATCAGTGTCCCCCGTCCCCGGTTTGGAAACTCGTGTCCCTCGAACGGGATTCCGGTCGGGATCCCTCGCAGCCTCGTCATGCATGTCGCTGATGGCGGCAGCCGCATTGCTTGCTCCGGCACGTGCCCAGGTGGGCTTCTCCGCGAGCACGCTGGGCGGCTTGGTATCCGGTAGCAACAACAAGGCGAGCAAGGTCACCTCGCTCCAGTTTGGTCCGGATAACCGGCTCTACTTCACCCAGGTCAACGGCACCATCATCGCGTGCGATGTCACCCGAAGCGCCGCAAACAACTATGTCGCCTCGAATGCAGAGACGATCAGCCTGGTGAAGAATATCCCCAATTATGATGATGACGGAGTCCGCAATTTCACACTGAACACCCGTCAAGCGACGGGCATCCTCGTGGTCGGCACGGCGGCCAGTCCGATCATCTATGTTAGCTCGAGCGATCCGCGCGAAGGCGCCGGATCCGGTGCGACCGATCTAAACCTGGATACGAACTCCGGCATTATTTCCCGCCTCAAGAAGAACAGCAGCGGTGTCTGGGAGAAAGTGGACATCGTTCGCGGCTTGCCACGTTCGGAAGAAAACCACGCGAGCAATGGACTCAACATCAGCCCGGACGGCAACACGCTGTTTCTTGCCCAAGGCGGCAATACGAACGCCGGCGGCCCTTCGAACAATTTCGCCTTCTCGTGCGAAACGGCTCTCTCTGCCGCCGTGCTGTCGGTCAACCTCGCGGCGATCAATGCGATGCCCGTCCAGACGGATACGTACGGCCAGCAATACGTCTACAACCTTCCCACGGTGAACGATCCAAACCCGGCCCGCGCCCATAATGGCGATGGCTCGGATGTGAACGATCCCTTCGGTGGCAATGACGGCCTGAACCAAGCACGTCTGGTGCAGGGAGGCCCGGTGCAAGTCTTCGCCTCCGGCTTCCGGAATCCCTACGACGTGCTGATCGCGAAGACCGGTGCACGCGCAGGCAAGATGTACACCGTCGACAACGCCGCCAACTCCGGGTGGGGCGGTTATCCGAAGAATGAAGGTTCGGTTGCAGTGGGTCAGCCGAGTCCGGTGACCAACCAGTATGTTTCCGGCGAACCCGGAGCCGTGAACAATCTTGATAGTCTTCAGCTCATCAGCCAAGGCTACTACGGAGGTCATCCGAATCCGATCCGTGCGAATCCTAGCGGTGCCGGCTGGCTTCGCTATGATGGCGGAAGCGGCGGAGCGGGCATGGTTTACTCCGTCACGCCCACGAGTGACTGGCCGCCGGTTCCTGCTGCCATGGCGGATCCGCGTCAGGGAGACTTCAAGTTGCCAGGCGCCGCGAACAACGCGCTCTTCACGAATAGCGCCTCTACCACGGGCCTCGCGGAATACACCGCGAACAATTTCAGCGGTGCCATGCTGGGGAACATCATCGCGACCCAGTACAGCAGCAATACGGTCCAACGCCTGATCCTGAACGCCGATGGCACGCAAGTCACCGGTAGCAGCGTGCTCCTGCAGGGTAGCTCCTATGGCACTCCGCTGGATGTCGCCTGTCCGGGGGCGGGTGCCGCGCCTGCTTTGGCCGGGACGATTTTCGTCGGTCATCATTCCAGCAAGATCACGGTGCTGGAGCCGAGTGATTTCGAGAACGGCAGCGGGAGCACTTGCACGGGTGCGGTAAGCTACGCCCTTGATGAGGATAACGACGGATATTCAAATGCCGATGAGGCCGCGAACAATTCCGATCCTTGCTCGTCAGCGGTCACGCCTTTGGATCGCGATGGCGACTTCCTTTCCGATCTTCTCGATACGGATGACGACAACGACGGAGTCTCCGATTCCTACGACCCGTTTCCCATCGATAGCCTCAGCGGCGCAAGCGTCGGCGTGCCGATGCGCTACGATCTCTTCAACGAGCTCGGCATCGGTTTCTTCGGCATCGGCTTCACCGGCGTGATGATCGATCCGGGCGAAGATTACCGCCTCTCGATCGATGAAAGCGAGATCATCGCCGGAGGTACCGCCGGGCTCTTCACGGATCCCACGGTCGGCCCGGGAAATCCGCATGGCGCGAACAACAGTCAGATGAACGCCTTCCAGTTTGGCGTGAATGTGGATGAAGCCACCGGCATCTTTCGGGTTCGTGCCGGGCTCGGAGGCTTGCTTTTCAACGGAGCACCTGTCGCCGCGCAATCCCAAGGCATCTTCATCGGCAATGGCGATCAGGACAACTACCTGAAGATTGCCGTAAACGCGGCGTCGGGAGCTGGAGCGATTGAAATCGTCCATGAGGAAAACGGAACCATGCTCGCCCATGAGTTCTACAGCCGGCCCAATCTTTTCAGCAGCACGATTGCCCTTAGCTTTCTGGTCGACCCCATCGCTGGTACGGCACAGCCCGGCTACTCGATCGGTGAAGGAGCGATCGTGAACGTGGGGCCTCCGATCGTGCTGGGAGGGAAGGTCCTTGCTTCAGTCCGCGGCAAGGGCATGGCCGTCGGCCTCCTGGCGACCACAGGTGATGCTTCCACGCCGACCTTCAATGCGACCTGGGACTATTTCGAGGTCACTCCGATCGCCGGAACAGCCGCGGCCAGGCTCACCATCAATAGTGGTAGCGGCAGTATCCTCACCTCCAGCACCAACAGCGGCGGATCCTTCCAGGTCCAGAACCTTTCTACCGGTGGCCAGAAGATCACTTCCATCAAGGTTGATGTGAGCACAGCGGCCTTGCCCGATGTCGTCTTCGACCCGGCGGGCACGGCCGGTGATACCGATGGCAAGGGCTTCACGCTCGACTCCTTCACCGGCACCGGCACTCCCGTCGGCACCTTCGCCCAGCCCCACGACGGTTCGAGCAGTCAGGACGGCTACGAGGTGCTGAATATCACCTTTCCCTCGGCGAACTTCGCGCCGGGAAATGAGATGACCTTTTCCTCTGACATCGACCCCACGAGCGTGAAGGGCTCAGCCGGCCCGGGCCCCGGCGATGCTTCAAGCGTCACCGGCCTCGAGTTGAGCGGCACGACCGTCACCGTGACCTTTAGCGATGGCACGGTTCGCAAGGTTCGCACCTCGGGTCTTCAGGTCAGTGGCTACACCCATAGCAACAAGACCTCCGTCGCTTTGTTGACTTCGGACGTTCTTCCCACGCCGAAATTGACCGTGGTCGGCAAAACCTCGCCCTTTGTCGCCAATACCCAGCCCACGGTGCGCGTGGCGGGACCGGTTGGCTCCACGGTGAAGGTGTGGGTTCTTTCCGCAGAACTCTTCCTGGAGGCAGGAGGTTACGATGTGGATCCTTTCGAGGCGAACAATGTTACTTCCTTCGCCACGATCAATGGCACTGTCGGCGTCAATGGCTACGTCGATCTGCCGGTGGTGTTGAAGGACGCTGGTGCGACAGGTGGTATCAACTTCGTGGCCGCCCAGTTGCTGGATGCCAGCGGCAGGCGCAGCTCGTGCTCGGACATCCTGGTCATCGACTATGACCCCACCGGTAGCACGAATGCGCTGATCCGCGTCAACGCCGGTGGTCCGTCCTATGTAGATTCGAATAGCCAGACCTGGGCTGCGGACAATGGCTTCACATCCGGTAGCACCAGCACCTTTGCAAATCCGATCGCCGGGACTGTTAACGACGCAATCTATCAGACCTTCCGCTACGACGACACGCCGTCCTCACCGCTGGATTACTCGTTCCCCGTGACCAACGGCCAATACGAGGTGCGGCTTCATTTTGCCGAGACGTGGTCGGGCGTCACTGCCGTCGGCCAGCGCATATTCGATGTGTTTATCGAGAACCAACTCGCCATCGATAATTTGGACGTCTTTGCCGTGGCTGGCGCAAATACCGCCTACTCGGTGACCCTGCCTGCTACCGTGACCGATGGCCAGCTTACCATTGGTCTGCGCCATGTCGTGCAGAACCCCTTCATCTGCGGCATCGAGGTCTTCTCGCTCGGCACGGGAGGGCTCGACACTGAGCCACCCGCAGCTCCCGCCACCCTCAATGCGACCAGCGTTGGAGCCGGGTCCATCACCTTGGGTTGGCCGGCCGCTGCGGACAACGTCGGGGTGACGGGTTACAAGATCTTCCGTGAAGGCGTGGAAATTGGCGCCAGCACCAGCCTTTCCTTCACCAGCACCGGCCTGACCCCCTCCACGCAATATCATTTCTCCGTGAAGGCGGTGGACGCCTCGAACAATATCTCCGCACCCGTGCTGCTGACGGTCAGCACGACAGCAGACACCCAGAATCCCACCGTTCCCGGCAATCTCAAGGGCGTGGCGGGAAATCAGGTGGCGATCCTTTCATGGACCGCTTCCACGGATGATGCGGGTGTCACCGGCTACCGCATCTATCGCGACACCGTGCTGGTCACCACCGTAACGGGCCTTGGCTATACCGACGGCGGTCTTGTTAACGGCACGCTCTACAATTATCAGGTGCGCGCCATCGATGCCTCCGGCAAGAACTCCGCCGCTGCTTCCGTCTCGGTTCGTCCGCGTGCCCTTGGCTCTGCAGCGCTTCGCATTGATGTCGGATCCGCGGTTCCCTTCGTGGATTCGCTCTCGCAAACCTGGCAGGCTGACACCGGCTTTAATACCGGCATTACGGAGGCGTCCACCGGCGCGATTGCGGGAACTGTCGAGGATGGGATCTATCAGACCCGGCGCTTCGACCGCTCTTATGGTGCAGAGCTAAAGTATTCCCTTCCTTTGCCGGACGGTGAATACGAACTGCGCCTGCATTTCGCTGAGGTCTGGTCCGGTGCCAATGGCGTTCCAGGAGCCCGCGTCTTTGATGTAAAAGTGGAAGATCAACTGGTCCTCGACAACTTTGACATCTTCGCCACCGCGGGATTTGCCACCGCTCTGGTGGTGCCCATCCCGGTGACCGTCACCGGAGGAAACCTCACGATCGAATTCTTCCACGGGGTGAATAATCCGACCCTTGCGGGCATAGAGGTTTACGCCTTGGAAGGCCCGCCACCGGATACCATCTTGCCAAGCACGCCGGGTAGTTTCGCGGTGACCGGTAAGACGCAGAACTCCATCTCTCTGGGCTGGAACGCCGCGACGGATAATGTCGGCGTCACCGGCTACCGGATCAAACGTGGTGCGACAGTGCTGGCCACCGTTCCCGGACTCAACTACACCGACACCGGCCTTTCCGCGAGTACGCTCTACCAATATTCCGTCGTTGCGCTCGATGCAGCGGGCAATGCTTCCGTGGCCGCGACTACAAGCGGCACCACTGCTGCAGATACCACTCCGCCCTCCATGCCCGGCATGCTCACGGGAAATCCCGGCAATGGCATCGCCAACCTGACTTGGACGGCTTCCACCGACAACGGCTTGGTCACGGGCTATCGGGTCTACCGAAATGGCGGCCTTCTCGGAACGGTGACCACTACCGCATTCTCCGATAGCGGCCTCACCAATGGCACCGCCTATACCTATGAGGTGCGCGCCGTCGATAGCGCGAACAACGTTTCGACCCCCGCCTCGGTAGTTGTGACCCCGCGTGCCCTGGGAGACGCAATCGTGCGTGTGAACGCGGGAAGTGCGACCTCCTTCCTCGATCCGGCCGGCCACACTTGGGTTGCGGACACCGGCTACAACACCGGATATATGGAGGCCACGACCAATGCGATCACGGGCACCGACATGCCCGCGCTCTACCAAAGCCGCCGCATCGACCGCATCAGCGGTGCCGAGTTGAAATATCAGCTCACCGTTCCGAATGGAGATTATGAGGTCCGCCTCCACTTCGCCGAGGTCTGGCCTGGAGCCTATGCCACGGGCATCCGGGTCTTCGATGTCCTCATGGAGGGAGCACTGGCCATCAACGATCTGGATGTCTTTGCCCGGGTTGGAGCCAATAGGGCTTTGGTCATTGCGACTCCAGTGACCGTTGCCGATGGCAAGTTGACCATCGACTTCGTACACGTCATCCAGAATCCGAATCTCTCGGGCATCGAGATCTATCCGATTGCGGCAGGTGCCTTGGAGATGGAGCCGCCGACCACACCGGGTAATCTCGCGGCCAACAACGTCACCGAGAACAGCATTGGCTTGGGTTGGACAGCTTCCACCGACAATGTTGGCGTGACAGGCTACCGGATCTACCGGAATGCGCTGCTGGTAAACACCGTCACCGGGCTGTCCTTCAATGACACCGGCCTGAGCACCGGCACACTCTACAACTACTCGGTGATCGCGGTGGACGCCGCGGGCAATACCTCGCCGCCGGCGCTGGTATCTGCCACGACCACGGCTCCCGATCTTCAGGGGCCAAGCATCCCACAGGGTCTTGTTGCAACGGCGGGCCTGACCTCGATCAATCTGGACTGGGAAGCTTCGACCGACAATGTCGCGGTGACAGGATACCGGATCATCCGCAACGGCCAACTCCTCACCACGGTGACCACCACGGACTTTGCCGACAGCGGGCTGCCGAGCGGAGTGGAGTTCGGCTACGAAATCATCGCCCTCGATGCCTCCGGCAACCTGTCCTCGCCGGCCCAGGTCACGACATCCACCTTGGCTGACACTGCGGCCCCGAGCATCCCCGGAAGTTTGGCCGCCACCCCGTCCTTCAATAGCGTCAGCCTCGTTTGGACGGCTTCCACGGACAATGTCGGCGTCATCGGCTATCGCGTCTATCGCGGTGCGGAACTCCTCGCGACGATCCAAGGAACAACGTATGAGGATACCGGCCTGGTGCCCGGCACGGCCCTCCAGTACCACATCCGTGCGATCGACCTGGCAGGAAATGCTTCGGCCGCCGCCACTGCCACCACCGCAACTCCCGCGGACAACCAGGCCCCGACCATTCCCGGCGGCTTCGAGGCGACCCCTGGCGATGAAACCATGAGCCTGACGTGGCAGCCTTCGGCCGACAATGTCGGAGTGGCGGCCTATGAGATCCGCCGTAACGGCATCTTGCTTGCCACGGTACCCATCCCGGGTTTCGAAGACAGCGGCCTCACCAATGGCGTGCTCTATACTTACGAGGTCCGTGCCATTGATGGTGTCGGAAACGTCTCTGCTCCGGCCATGGATTCCGCGAAACCTCGGATCGTCGGGAACGTCGTGAAGCGCATCAATTCCGGGGGCCTAGCCTATACGGATACCCTGGGCCGCGTTTGGGAAGCAGACACGGGCTTCAGCTCGGGATCCACGAATACCTCCACCAACGCCATCGCGGGAACGGACGACGATACGCTCTACCAGACCGAGCGCTACGATCCGCAATCCACCGGTGCCTTCCTCGAATACAACTTCGCGCTCGCGAACGGGCAATATGAAGTGCGACTTCACTTTGCGGAGACTTACTCCGGTGTCACTGCTCCGGGGCAGCGCCTGTTCGATGTCTTCGCGGAGAACAACCTCGCGCTGGATGATTTCGATATCTTCGCTCATGCCGGACTAAACCGGGCCTGCGTGATCACCTTCCCGGTCGTCGTTGCGGACGGCAGCCTGAACTTGCGCTGGGTTCACGGGGCGGCACAGAACCCGAAGGTCTGCGCGATCGAGGTCTACCCGATCCAGGGCGGCGGAGCCCAGCAGACCTTTGAGCAGTGGCTCGAGACAAATGGGCTGGCAGGTCAAACGACTGCGGATTCGGACGGCGGCACGCTCGACAACTTCGGCGAATACGAGCTCCAGATGGACCCGAACGATCCTTCGGACGATCTCGAGTTCTCGTTGCGTTGCTCGGATTCGGGGAATGATGTGGTGATCTCGCTTCCCGAGCTCAAGCCGCTCGGAAACTACCATCTCCATCGAAGCACTTCGCTGAACAACATCGGTAACGTGGCCAACCGGGTTGAAACCATCACTCGTGCAGAGATCGAAGCCATGACCGTATTCCAGCGTCAGAATTACGGCTTCGAGGACACGACGGGCGGATCCCGTGGGTTCTACCGGCTCTACTTTGAGCCTGCCGAATAGGTGATTCTTGTTCGGGGAGGTGGCCGCCTCCCCGGAGTTTCTTGTTTTCACAATCCCGAACTTGATGAACTGGCACGTGATCTGATAGATTTCCTTTAATTCCTCCCTTCCCAGCGATGAAACGTCCCCCCCGCGTCGTCATTGTCGGTGCCGCAGGCCGCCTCGGCCAAGCACTTGAATCCCGCTTCTCACGGGAAAACACCGTCACCGGTCTAGCCCGTCCCCTTATCGATCTCTCCTGTGCCCAGTCGATTCGTGACGCACTGGAACCCCTCGATTTTGACCACCTGATCCTCCCCGCCGCCATGACGGCGGTGGATCTCTGCGAGACCCATGAGGATCAGGCTTACGCCATCAATGCCTACGCCCCCCGCCTGATCGCGGAGATCTGCGGCAGCAAGAAGGCTCACATGACCCATGTGAGCACCGACTTTGTCTTCGATGGCAAGAAAGCCGGCTTCTACACGGAAGCCGACAAGCCCCGCCCGGTGAGCGTCTACGGCGCTTCCAAGCTGGAAGGGGAGGAGCATGTGCTCGCCACCAGCCCCCACAATCTCGTGGTGCGGATCTCGTGGCTCTACGGTCCGGGAAAGCCAGCCTTCCCGGAGTGGATCACCGGCCAGGCCTGCGCGGAGGCGGAGCTGTGGCTTCCCGCCGACAAGACCGGAAGCCCTACTTGCAGCGTTGATACCGCCGAGCTCCTGGAGCCCCTCATTTTCGGATCGGAAGGAGCCCCTGCCGGCGGCCTCTTCCACCTCTGCAACTCCGGATCCTGCACTTGGCAGGAGTGGGGCCAAGCCTGCATCGATCTCGCCCGGGAAGCCGGGGCGCCGATCCGTGCCGGGCGGATCGCCGCGAATGCGCTCGCCGATATCGCCGCGATGACCGCCAAGCGCCCGCCCAACAGCGCGATGAGCAATGCCAAGTATGTTTCCTACACCGGGATCACCCCCCGTTCATGGGAAGAGGCCCTGGCCGCCCATTTTGCCACCTCCGGGTTCCTCGGGAAATCCCTGATCGCCGCCTGAGTTGACCACGGCGCTATGTTTTTAACAAAGCTCACCCTTCCCCACCCATGAACATACTCGTCACCGGCGGTGCCGGATTCATCGGATCAAATCTGGTCCACTACCTCCTCGGGGAGGCCTCGTCCGAATTGGGCGTGCCCATCGACAAGGTGGTCAACCTCGACAAGCTCACCTACGCGGGCAACCGGACCAGCCTCGAGGATCTCGATTCGGATCCCCGCCATGTCTTCGCTCAAGGTGACATCTGCGACGAGAAATTCGTCAGCGCCCTTTTGAAGGAGCACCAGATCGATGCCGTCATGCACCTAGCCGCAGAGTCGCATGTCGATCGCTCCATTGACGGCCCGGAAGCCTTCATCATGACCAATGTCGTGGGCACCTTCCGGCTTTTGGATGCCTTCCGCAAATACCTGGCAGAAACGGGTCGAACCAAGTTGCCGAATTATGGCAAGTCGATCGCCGATGGGGGCGAATCCGCCTTTCTCCACGTCTCCACCGACGAAGTTTTCGGTTCGCTTGGTCCTTCCGACCCGATGTTCTGCGAGAGCACTCCTTACGCGCCGAATAGTCCTTATAGCGCCTCGAAGGCCGGTAGTGATCACCTCGCACGTGCCTATCATCACACTTATGGGATGCCGGTGATTACCACGAATTGCTCCAACAATTACGGGCCCTATCAGTTCCCGGAAAAATTGCTCCCGCTGATGATTCAGAAGACCCTTCGCGGAGAATCCCTGCCGGTCTATGGGGACGGCTCGAACGTCCGCGATTGGCTCTACGTGGAAGACCACTGTCGCGGCCTCGCCATGGCTCTTGTCCGCGGCACGATTGGCGAAACCTACGTGATTGGCGGCAAGAACGAGATGCGGAACGTCGATGTGGTAAAGGAACTCATCAGGACCGTTCACGAACTCGCCCCCGAAAGTGCCACCAAGACCGCCGATGAACTCATCACCTACGTGAAGGATCGTCCTGGTCATGACCGCCGCTATGCGATCGATCCTTCCCGGATCGAGAATGAACTCGGTTGGTCCCCTCGTGAAAACTTTGCTTCCGGCCTGCGCAAGGCCGTCCAGTGGTACCTCGATCACCAGGAGTGGATCCGCGGGATCGAGGATGGCAGCTACCGTGGCGAACGACTCGGAACCCTTGCCTGATTCCTCCCATGGTCTACATCGATAAAAGCCGCTTCTCCCAGACGCCTGAAGATCTCGCCATCCGCAAAGGCATTATCCTGGCGGGTGGCACCGGCAGCCGCCTCTTCCCGATGACCCACTCGGTGAGCAAGCAGCTCATCCCGGTCTATGACAAGCCGATGATCTACTACCCGCTCACCGTGCTGATGCTCGCGGGCGTGAAGGAAATCCTCGTCATTTCCACACCGCGCGATCTGCCGGGCTTTCAGCACCTCCTCGCCGATGGCTCGCAGTGGGGGCTGGAGATTTCCTACGCGGAGCAACCAAAGCCTGAAGGGCTCGCCCAAGCCTTCCTCATCGGTGAGGAGTTCCTCGCCGGAGAGCCGGTCTGCCTTGTCCTTGGCGACAACCTTTTCTACGGCCACGATCTCGCGAAGTCCCTGCTCGCCGCGTCTCGTCGCAAGGACGGGGCTACCGTTTTCGGCTACCACACGAACCAACCCGAGCAATACGGCGTGGTGGAGTTCGATGCCGCCGGGAACGTCGTCTCACTCGAAGAAAAGCCCGCGAAACCGAAATCGAATTACGCGGTCCCAGGGATCTACTTCTACGATGACAAGGTGGTTGAAACCGCCAAGTCGCTGAAGCCATCCGCGCGGGGCGAGCTCGAGATCACCGACCTCAATCGCGTCTATCTCGAACGGGGTGATCTTCGCGTCGAGCTCCTCGGGCGCGGCACCACCTGGCTCGATACCGGCACCCCGGATTCATTGGCGGATGCGACCCAGTTCGTACAGGTCATCCAACAGCGCCAAGGCCTGAAGATTGCCTGCCCGGAAGAAGTTGCCTTCCTGCAAGGACGCATCGATCGGGACAAGCTGAACGAATCGATCAAGAAATACGCCAAGACTCCCTATGGTGAATATCTCGCTACGCTCTGAGTCCATGTCCGAGACCAATCAAGATCGGTGGGCCGGGCTTAAGCCGGAGGCGCGTGCGCTTCTTGAAACCCGCGACTATTCAAAATCCGACCTCGCCCTGCGCCTTGGCACCAGCGGCGTGAACGCTTCGGAGGCCATCGACGGCCGTGCCAGCTTGGGCGAGGCATGGATTCCCGGTGTCGAGCTCTTCAAACGGCGTGTCTATCAGCAGAAGGGAAGGGGATACTTCGGTGAACTTACGCGTCTTACCGAGGGAACCCTCGACCGTATCGGCCTCGCGCCGCGCCAATGGGCATCGGCGCTCATGCATCGTGATAGCGCGAAGGGATTTCACATCCATCCGCCCTTCATTCCGGCAGGGGAAGAACCTGCGGCCTGGTTCCAGAAGCTCTACGTCGGGTCCTCGGATGACTACTCGCTGCGTCCCTACGACCGGGAGCAATGGGACGTCATGTTCTTTCTCACTGGCATTTGTGAGATGCTCCTAGTCGATGAACGGGCGGGCATGCCTCGCCGCGTCATGCGCTTTGTTATCCCCGGTGACAGTCGCTCCGGACCGGACAATGCCGCGGTGGTGATCCCTTCGGGCGTCGCTCACGCATTGCGCAATGTCGGTAACGAAGACCTGATCATGGTCTATGGCACCAGCACCGTCTTCAATCCCGAGTGGGAAGGCCGCATTGTGAGTGATGTCGAAAAGGCCCCGCTTCCCCCGGATTGGGATCGTTACATCGCCCGCCAGTGAAATGTGAGATGTGATCGCTATGCAGGCAGAAGGCCGGCTCTCGCGCCGGAAGTTCACCGTTCCTTGGAGATCGGAGGATCTCCCCGGGAGCCATGGCGAGACTCGTGCCCGCGCCTGCCAACGCCCGCTGCTCGCTTCTTCTGACCATTCTCTCCATCGCCTCGCGGGGTGGCTGCGCCACGAGGAATCACGAAAGCGGCAGCCGGAAAAATCTCGTCTGCCGGGTGGCGAGGTGATAACTAACAACATAAGGCCCGGAACTACCCGTGCCTGAGAAAGTAGACCGGACCTCATCACCAATCTGCACCTCGGGCATACCTCCCCCGATTCACCCCCACTCCCGAACCTACATCGATGAAAACAACCCCAGCAACCCAAGCCGGCAATCCACCCCGCCTCCGCAGTGCCCTCCTTGCTGCCCTGACCGGCGTCATGGCACTTGTGTTCGCGTTTGCTTTCACTGGCTGCGAAAGCGCCGAGCCCTACACTCCGATCCCCGCGGAAGCCTACTCGGCACGCCCTGCTGGCACGCTGAACGCGGGAGACGTGATCCGCGTTTCCTATCCCGGTGCCCCGGAACTCAATACGGTCCAGAAGATCGAGGCTAACGGAAAGGTCAGCCTGCCTACCATTGGTTCCGTTACCGCTCAGGGAAAAAGCGTCGCCAGCCTCCAGAGCCAGCTGACCGGGCTTTATCAGAGCCACCTCCAAAATCCCACCGTCCTCGTCGCCGTGGAGACCGCTGCTTCCGGCGTCTATGTCTCCGGTGAAGTCGTGAAGCCCGGCAAGATCGCCCTCGACCGCCCTATGACCGCTTTCGAGGCCATCATGGAAGCGGGCGGCTTCACCAAGTTCGCCAATCCCAAGCAGGTCGTGGTGGTGCGCAATGTAAACGGCAAGCACCAACGCTATGCCCTCAACCTGAGCGATACCCTCAGCGGGGCGTCGAGCAGCGCCTTCTACCTCCGTCCCTACGACACGATTTACGTGAAGCAGAGCCGCTGGTAATCGTTTTCCTCTGAAAACCGGAAGACCGCTCCTGATTTTCGGGAGCGGTCTCTTTGTTTCGTGGTGTTGGCTTTTGCCGGTTCCTAGAGAGGGGCAGTTGATTCGCTCACCAGTCGGTAGAAGCGTTTCGTTTTTCCGCCTGAGCCGGGATCGGAGACCGAGATCTGGCCGCTTTCGTTTGGCTCCACGGCGATCAGGCTCCAGGTGATCATGTCGCTGGAGGCATAGACCAGGATATTGGTGTCCGGCTCGCCCTCGATGTGAAAGGAGAGCGTGTGATCCGGGTTCACGATCACGCGGCTCACCTTGAAAATTTCCGGCAGAGCTGCGCCGTTCACCACCAGCGAGGCCGGACCAGCACTTGCGGCAGTGCTACCGCGGCTCAGGTCTACGGAGTAGGTGCCGCTATCGGCCGGATCCAGATTGGTTAGGATCAGGGTGGCGGAGTTGGCCCCGCTTAGTGCCACGCCATTCTTTTTCCACTGGTAAGAAACCGGACCGGTGGCCACGGCTGAGACGGTGAAGGCTGCCGCCTGCCCGGCATTCCGTATTTGGCTCACGGGATTGCCGGTCACGGTAAGGACATCCCCACTTCGGGCCAAGGTATCGTTGGGCACAAAGTTCGGGTCGGACGTTAGTACGATCCGGTCGATCTGGGCGTGCTGCTCGCGCGCCCTGAATCGGAGTGAATGACCTCCAGTCGTCAGGGAATAGACACGCGGGGACAGCACTGTCGCGCCTGTAGGCGCAGGAGAGGCCGGAGGAGGAATGAAGATTTTCTTCCACATCCAATTGCCGCTGCGGACGCCGATCAGCGGATCCGGTGCGCCGTAGAAATGGAAAATCTCCTCATCCGTCGTCCCATCCATCGCGATATAGATCGAGTCGCTGCTGGAAGTTCCTCCCCGGACCCGGCACCAGACCTGATATTCATCGTCGGTCGGCACGTTGAAATTCACGCTGATCGAGCCGGCGATGGGATAAACCGGGCAGCTCACGTAAGTCGTGCCGGACTCCGTGGTCTTGGCGAAGGGAGAAGTCATTTGCCCGCTTTCCGCCTCCACCAGTATCATCCGTGTGCTGGTGTCTTGGGCTCCCGGCTCGGCCACGTAGGTTAGACTCACCTCGGCCGAAAAGAGGCTTTCTTGCCCCGCGGTATTGTACGCAGTTACCGCGCAGAAGTAGGTCTGCCCCGAAGTCAGGCTCGTCAGCACCGCCTCCAGCGCGTTCCCGACATCGAGAACCCGGGTATATTGGCGCGTGGACTCTCCCCAATAGATCTTATATCCCGAAATATTTTCTTCGGAATTCCGGTCCCAAGCGACACTTGCAGAACCGGGGGAAATCGCTCCTAGAACAGGATCGGAGAGGGAAAGGATCGCCAGTGCCAAACGCAATAGCGGCACGGCAAGATGTTTCGATCCTCTTATAAATGACATTAATCGAATATAAAAATCAATAGATTTGAAAGAAAGCCTTAAATTATTTGTTAGGTGGCGGCTCCTTTCTGTCATTGATTTGCAAGGCCCTTTGCCCGGTGAGTGGGCGTAGGGAGAGGCTCAAGCTGCTTATAAGAGGGGATGCCTGTCTAAGTCGGCGATGACCGGAATCTTTATCCACGCGATCGATTGGATTTTCACAAGAAGACACAAAAGGCCGGGAAGGTATCCCCTCCCGGCCTTTTTGCGTTTTCGGGGAAATGGAAACCCCCGGTTTACCCAGTAAAGTTAAGAATTAATTCATCCACCCGGAAAGACAGTGACTCCCGGTGCGCTTGCTTCCCGCCCGCCGACTTTCGGCAAGGAACCTAGTCGTCCTTGCTCCTGTTCTTCCCGCAGGCAATGCCACGCCCGGGCAGCGCCTAGAGCGAGCAGGGCATGCGGTGCGAAGGACAGCCCCAGCCGGACCGCCGCCGCTGCAACTCGTGGAAGCGGCAAACTTCTTGCGAGGTAGCCAACTGCGAAGGCGATCCCCACTGCCCCCAAGGGCCGACGGACGATCATGGATTCCACGTCGGCTTGGACCTCGCGAGCGCGGGCCTTGCCTTCAGAAATCTTGGTCTCGACCCATTGGTCGGCATCGAGACGTTCACGCGGTGAGACGTTCATGGAAATAGGGAGGGGGGTTGGGATTACCAACGGGAGCGGAGTTTCGACATTTCGCGGGTCACACGATCCACGGTTTTTCCATCGCGCAAGGTATCATAAGCGTGATGCAGCCCTTTTCTTGCGGCAGGAATCACCGATTTTTCGATCATCCGGGTAAAACGTTCCCCTCTTGTACGACGGTGACCGCCTCGGGAGAAAAACAAGACCCCCAAAGCAACCCCGGCCACGGCGAAGCCCGCAACTTCTGCCAGAGGCATGGTCCTCAAGCGCCTTCCGGCACCCCTCAAGACTTCGCCCAACTGCACGCCCAGCGGTGCCTGATGAAGTTCATTCCAATGTTGTTCCGAGTCCACCATGCGGCTCTCGGCATTCTCATCGATCGATAGTGGTTTCATGGCTGATCCTACCATCGCACGATATGGGCCACCGCCAATCGATACTGCGCAAGCTTTTCCAAACGAGTCCCTTAGGTCGCTTGCCAGAAAGGCTCCCCGCTGCTTCAAAGGTGCGACTTACCCCTCCCTCCAAGAAGCAGCGGCGCAAAATGCACAACCTATTCAGCGTGCGGTCAGCAAGAGCGCCCCGATGATTCCTGCCTGTTGTTCCAGATGAGGTGCCACGATGTAGGGCTTGTGCTGGATCGGGGCGAAATACCCCGCGGCGATCTCGTTCAAAAGAGTCTCCACCTTTTCGTGGAAGCCTTCCGCTTGGGACACGCCGCCGCCGATGATGACACGTTCGGGAGCTACGATTCCCACCAGCGAGAGTGCTCCGTGAGCGAGATACCAAGCTTCCGTGTTCCAGGCCGGATGATCGGGCGGAAGTTCGTGGGCAGGCTTGCCCCAGCGCGCGGCCATGGAGGGACCGCTGGCCAGCCCTTCGAGGCAATCGGCATGGAAGGGACACACTCCCGCGAAGTGGTCATCCGGTTTGCGTGGCACTTTTAGATGCCCGAATTCCGGGTGCAGGGTTCCGTGGATCAAATGCCCTCCGCTGAGGATCCCGGCACCGATTCCGGTGCCGATCGTGATGTAAGCCACATCCTCCATCCCGCTTGCGGCACCGATCCGTGCCTCGGCCAGAGCAGCGGCATTCACGTCAGTCTCGATGGTGACTTGCGCTCCGGGGAAGGCCTCATGCAGCGCGCCAATGATCGAGTAGTCGGCCCAGCCCGGCTTGGGTGTGGCGAGTAGCTTGCCATAGTTGCCGTGACGAGGGACTACTCCCAGCGGGCCGAAAGCCGCCACTCCGATCGCGGATGGCGTGCCCCGTTCGCGTAGCCAGCCCGTCGCCCGGCTAAAAGTTTCTTCCGGCGTGGTTGTGGGAAAACGCCACTCTTCGGTGACGGCCCCTTCTCCGGTTCCGGTTGCGACGACGGTTTTCGTTCCTCCGAGCTCGATGCCTGCGATCATGAATCTATCTGGCGTCCGCGGCGGCAGCGAGTGCCTCGCGCGTGAGACGAGTGATCTCAGACCACTGGCCCTCGTTTACCAGCGATTTCTCTACCATCCACGATCCTCCGATCGCCGCGACGATGGGGAGCCTCAGATATGCCTCAAGCAGTGCGGACGTGATTCCTCCGGTCGGCACGAATTTCACGCCGGTGTGGGCGTAGGGTCCCGCCAGTGCCTTCAGCATGGCGGTCCCGCCCGCGACCTCGGCGGGGAAGAATTTGAGCAGCTTGCAACCGAGAGACAGCGCCTGCTCGACCTCGCCCGGCGTCATCACCCCGGGTGAAAATTGCAGTCCGGCCTCCCGCGCTTTGGTCACAATCTTCGGGTTGAGACCCGGCGCGAGCCCGAAGACCGCTCCCGCATCCCTCGCGCGCGACACTTGGTCCTCGTCCAGCAGCGTTCCCGCACCGAGGAGAATCTCGGGAAAGGTTTTCGCGATCCGCCGGATTGATTCCTCCGCCGCCGGGGTGCGGAAGGTGATCTCCATGATGTCGAGCCCGCCTGCCAGCAAGGCCTCGGCAAGGGGTTCAGCGGAGCCCGCGTCATCAAGGACGACGACGGGGACAATGCGCTTGGCGAGCACGCGTTCGATCATGCAGGGGTCTCCTGCTGGATTTCCGACTTGAGTTCAAATATGAATTTGAAATTCATCAGTGAAATCAGATGAGCAAGCTTTCGATACCCTCCGAAGAGCGCCGCTATGGCGCGCCAGCCTTGGACAAGGGGCTCGATATTTTGGAGCACCTCTCCCATGAGAGCTTGCCGCTTGGCCAACTCGAGATCGCGCGGGCATTGGGCCGCACGCCGGGCGAGATCTACCGGATGCTGATGTGCCTCGAAGAGCGTGGCTACGTGATGCGGGACGAAGGCAGCGGAAAATTCCGCCTTACCTTGCGACTCTACGAACTAAGCCATCGTCAGAATTCCACCACCCTGCTGAGGAAAGCGGCGCGCTTGCCAATGGAGTCGATCGCCGAAACCGTCGGCCAAGCCTGCCATCTCAGCGTGATGAACGGCCCCATGCTGCTGGTGCTGATGGAGCGCATGCCCGCCTGCCAAGTTTGCCTGGCGGTTGGAGAAGGCTCGCGGATGCCCGTGCTGCAGTCCACCTCGGGGAAGCTATTGCTCGCGAACTGGCCTGAAGCTGAAGCCTTGGAATTTCTGGACCAGCTTCCCGATTTCCGGGACGCCTCGAAGGCCTATCGGCACAAGCTTTTACAGGCCTTGGCGGACCTCCGCGGAGCCGCTCATTGCCATGTCTCCAGTAGCACGACGGAAGGCGTGGCTGACATCGCCGTGCCGGTCGGCGTTCCAGGCTCTGATGTCGCTGGAGCTTTAGTCATCTCCTATCTCTCCGGAACGAAGAGCGGTGAGAAGAATTATCCCCGCTACTTGGAGGCTCTCAAGGCAGGGGCAAACGAAATCAACCGCAACCTGGGGATCGCCTGATGAACGCGACCGACAATCGGAAAGAAATGTCCCGTGCTGCTGCGGGTCCGGTCAGCCAGCGGGACATCGCCCGGCATTTCGGGGTGAGTCACGTGACCGTCTCGCTTGCCCTGCGCCATAGCAACCGTGTTTCGAAATCGCTGGGCGACCGGATCCGTGATCACGCGGAGGCAGTCGGCTATCAGCGCGATCCGCTCCTCGCCGCACTTGCCGCCTACCGCTATCGGAAATCGCGACATACCATCCGCGGTGTCGTTGCGTGGATCAATGCATGGCCCGATTCAGGCCGGATGCTTCTTGATCCGTGCATCTCCCGCTATTGGCAGGGAGCAAGCGAAGCTGCGACGGAATCTGGCTATCGCCTCGAAGAGTTCCGGCTCGGCACGGATCTGAGCGCGGAGCGGCTGCATCAGGTCCTGAGGACCCGAAATATCCAAGGGATCCTCTTGCCGCCTCATTCACCTGTCACGGATTGGCATGGGTTGCCATGGGAGGACTATGACATTGTCGGCCTCGGCTCATGGGAACATGGCCCGCGGTCGCAGCGTGTCATGCCCGCCATAAAGGCGAATCTTTCCATGGCGCTCGGAAAGATCACTGCTGCCGGATATGCCCGCATCGCCTGCGTCAGCGGGAACTCGGTTCTACGGGAGTCTGGCTACTGCATGGAAGAGTGGCTTCCTTCGATGAAGCGCCATGTCGAGGTCCCCTTCCTCGATCTGGCCGAAGTTTCCGGGGAAGCGGCCGTCCGCCTGGCAGGGGATTGGATCCGCCGGAACCGGATTGAAGCCGTTCTAACAGATCACGTGCCTTTGGCCCGCTCCTTGAGGGAGGCCCGATTCCCGGTCGTTACCATGAGCGCCAGCGAGGGATCAAAGTTGACGGGGGTCGATCCGGAGTTCGAGGAGATCGGCCGTACCGCCGTACGTATGCTCGACTCGCTCACCAGCGAGGGAACTGGCGGACCCGCACGTCTCTTCCGGCAAGTCGCCATTGAAGGTACTTGGCGCGAGGGGAGCAGCTTTCCGGGCTGACTAGCGTGCCTTCTTTCTTGCGGGTGGCTTGGCTGGCTTCAGCGGCAAGCTGATGCCATCGATCCAAGTGCCTTCGACAAGGATTTGCCGCATGAGCGAGGGGATGCCGCGGGTGCCGTCGTTGATCAGGGCGTTCAAAGTCAGGAAGCCGACCCGCCCGGTTTCTTCAGGATTCTGGTTGATCCCGCTGTCGATCCCTGTGTCCAGCACCGTGGTGGCCGCGAGCCCGATCTCCCCGGGGCAAGAGATTCCGGCCTTCTTGAGATAAGAGGAAACGCCAGGCAGATCCGTATAAATGGCGTCCACCCCATGGTCCTTGATCCAGGCTGCCAATCGGGCGGATGCCGGTCCCGCAGCGAACTCGCCAAGATGCAGGATCGGAACACGACGCGATTCATCTACTTCGCGCTGGGCTGCCAGGAAACCCGCCTCGAAAAGATGGCCATTCCGGCGCAGGTCGCCCCCTGTGGTCACAAAACCGATTCTCTCGTAACCCCGCTCGCTCATCGTTGCGAAAGCCCGCAAGGTGTTGCCGACTTGATCGGAGGTCACCAGGTGTGCACGCGGAAAGCGGAGCGAGCGCCCGAAGCGCACCACGGAATACTCCGACCAAGGAAAGTCCTCCCAATTCGGCTCATGGCGATGCGGCGGCAGGAGCAGGCCGCGAATATCCCGCGTGGAAAGAATTTCGTGGAGCCGTTGGGGACTGAGGTTCGTTCCTCCGATCCGGAATTCCTCAAGGCGGTAGCCGAATTTTTCCGCCGCCGCGTGGGCACCCTTCCAATAGAGATCGAATTCACGGAAGCTCCGCAGCTTGTCCGGCTCGGGCCAAGCATTGATCCAAGCAATGGCCGAGGTAATGGGATGATCCGATTTGCCCCGCCGGTAGTTCGCCAGCGCCGCGAGCATGGGATCAGGGCGATAGCCGAGACGTTCCGCCGTTTCCTGCACCTTCATCCTCATCTCTGCCGAGATCCGCGGATGATTTCGCAGTGCCAGCGACACGGTCACATGCGTCACGCCGACTTCCTTTGCGATGTCCCGCAGGCTCACGCGCTTGGGCGAAGAATCAGGGGAAGTGCTCATGGCTACCTGAAACATCCAGTGTAACCCTTACGGCCGGGCGAGCGAAATGTATGACAACTGGATCTCTTCGTCCTTGAGAGAAGCCTTTTGCCAAGCCGCCTTCGGAGCAAAAAAAAGAGGCACCTTTAAAAGGTGCCTTCTTTATCACCGAACCTCTCTCACTGAGAGAGGATGGTGGGCAGGGCTGGATTCGAACCAGCGAAGTCGTAAGACAGCAGATTTACAGTCTGCCCCGTTTGGCCGCTCCGGAACCTACCCTTTGTTTCGGCGGGGACGGAGAACTAGGGGGGAGGGCGGTCTTTGGCAAGGGAAAATCCGACTTTGTTAGATCCGCCCGACCCTCTTTTTCCCGCGAGTTTACCAGAGGGTTCGCCCCCCGTTGACAATCAAGGTTTGGCCGGTGAGGAAGGAAGATTCGTCCGCCGCGAAAAAGCTCACGGCGTGAGCGATGTCCGAGGGCTTTCCCCAGCGTCCGATCGGGATTGTGGAAAGGTAGCTGGCCTTGGTCTTTTCCGGCACGTCATCGTGGCGCTCCACCGGGATCCAGCCGGGTGCCACCGTGTTCACGGTGATCCCGTGGGGAGCCAGCTCGTTCGCCATCGAGCGGCTCCAGCCGATCTGCCCGCCCTTGGCGGCCACGTAGGCGCTGAATTCCGGGACTCCGGCGTGGAAAACCTCGCTGGTGATATTGATGATCCGGCCGCTCTGGCGCTCCTTCATCCGCGGGATCAGGCGCTTCGCCAGCAGGAAGGGGCTCTTGATGAAGGCGTCCACCATCGATTGGTGATCTTCCCAAGTGTAGTCCTCGAGCTTCTTCATGGGTTGGAAGGGGGTAGCGTTTGCCACGACCACATCCACGTGGCCGAAGCGGGCCTCGATCTCGCTGGCCATGCGGTTCACCTCGCCCTCGTCCATGACGTCGCCGGTCACCAGCATCGCCTCGCCTCCGGAAGCCCGGATTCCGGCGACTACCGCTTGGCCAGCTTCCTGGCTGGAGACGCAATTGACCACGACCTTCGCTCCCGCGGCCGCCAAGGTTTCTGCAATGATGCGACCGAGCCCTCGGCTCGATCCGGTCACCCAGGCGACACGGCCGTCCAGGCGGAATGGGTTTTTGACTACCGACATGTGGATAAGATGTAACGAAGTGGTCTTACGCGGCCAAGAGTCAACCGCGTTTCAAAATGACGCAGGTAGTCGAATTGCGTGCAATTCGCGTCATGCAGCGGCTCCGATACCCGGGAAGGGATTGAGGAGTCGGCACATTGGCTCGTTTGATTTGCGTTTCTAAAGAAACCGGGCGCTGACAAAGAGGGGCTTTTCGTGGGGTAATCCGGACCGTGAACCGGACGCTGGCAGCCCTCTTCCTTATCTTTCCTCTCTTGGCCGCGCGGGCCGCGGAGAAGCCGAATGTGCTCGTTCTCTTTGCCGATGACATGGCGTGGAAAACCGTGCGCTCCCTTGGCCATGAGGATATCGACACCCCGAATCTCGACCGTCTCGCCGCCCGTGGGACCACATTCACCCACGCCTACAATCCGGGTGGCTGGCATGGTGCGATCTGCGTGGCCAGCCGGACCATGCTGATGACCGGTCGTCCCCTGTGGCAGGCGAAGGCCGCCGAGCCACGTCTTGGGCCCGATTTCGTTGAGCGTGGCAAGATGTGGCCGCAGCAGATGGCAGCCCAGGGTTACCGGACCTGCTTTGCCGGGAAGTGGCACATCGAGACGCCCCACAAGCCGCTCTTCAATCAGGTCGGCCATTTCCGGAAGGGCGGCATGGCACCCGACGCCCAGAACGCCTATTTCCGTCCGGAGGAAGGCAAGCCGGATACTTGGAGCGCCAGTGATCCGAAAGAGGGCGGCTTCTGGACCGGCGGCAAGCATTGGAGCGAGGTCATGGTGGATGACTTCACCGGCTTCCTCGGCGATCCCGATCCGCGGCCATGGTTCATGTATCTCGCCTTCAATGCGCCTCATGATCCCCGCCAGTCGCCGCAGGAGGTGCTCGATCGCTATCCTCTTTCGCGCGTGAAGCTGCCCGCGAATTTCCTGCCGCTCTATCCGCATCGCGCGGCCATGGGGGCGGACAAGGGCCTGCGGGACGAGAACCTGGCACCCTTCCCGCGGACGCCTTACGCCGTCCAGACCCACCGCCGGGAATACTATGCGGCCATTACGTTCCTGGATACCCAGGTCGGGCGCATCCTCGATGAGCTGGAGAAGAGCGAGGCGGGGAAGAATACCTTCATCATCTTCACCGCCGACCACGGCCTCGCCTGCGGGGAGCACGGGCTGATGGGAAAACAAAATCTCTATGATGCCAGCGTGCGCGTGCCCTTCATCGTCGCCGGACCGGGCGTGCCTGCCGGTGCGAAGATCGATTCGCCCGTCTATCTGCAGGACGCCATGCCTACCACCATCAAGCTTGCCGGAGGCATGGTCTCCGCGGACGTCGGCTTCTCCGACTTGAAGCCGCTCTGGGAGGGGAAGGGCCAGCCCCGAGACGCTGCTATCGGTGCCTTCCGCGATCTCCAGCGGATGATCGAAAAGGACGGGAAGAAGCTCATCCTTTATCCGCAGGCGAAAGTGATGCGAGTCTTCGACCTGAAGAAGGATCCCGATGAGATGAATGACCTCGCCGCAACCGGCGAAGGAAAGGCCTTGGCGGTGCCGCTCTTCCAGCGTTTGCTGGAGATCCAGCAGGAGACCGGCGATCCCCTCGATCTGCGTCCCTCCTTCCCTGATCTGGCGGTGACGGTGGACGGCGAAAAATCCCGTTAAATCCACGGTTTTGTGGTTTTCATGGCCGGGCAGGACCTCCTAGCGTCCGCGCCATGGCTATCGACGTGTCCTTGCTTGCCCGTGTCTGTGAAGCTCCCGGCGCGCCGGGATTCGAGAAGCTCATCCGCGAACTCGTCCTGGAGGAGATCAAGGATCTCGCCGATGAGATCCGCGTCGACAACATGGGCAACGTGGTCGCCCTGAAGAAGGGCAAGTCTTCCGCCAAGCGCGCGATGGCCGCGGCGCACATGGACGAGATCGGTTTCATCGTCACCCACGTCGATGACAAGGGCTTCATCCGCTTCAATCCCCTCGGCGGCTTCGATGCGAAGACCCTCACTTCCCAGCGCGTGATCGTTCACGGGAAGAAGGACATCATCGGCGTGATGGGCTCGAAGCCGACCCACATCATGCAGCCGGAAGACCGTAACAAGCCGGCCAAGATCACCGATTACTTCATTGACACCGGCTTGCTGAAGAAGGAGGTCGAGAAATTCGTCGAAGTCGGCAACCCCGTCACCCGCTGGAGCCCGCTGCTTGAGCTCGGCGAGTGTGTGAACGTGAAGTCCCTCGACAATCGCGTGTGTGTCTTCCTGCTGATCGAGGCCCTGCGCGCGCTGCAGAAGAGCAGGAAGAAGCCTGCCTACGACTTCTACGCCGTCTTCACCGTTCAGGAAGAAGTCGGTCTCCGCGGTGCGAATGTCTCCGCCCTCGAGATCAAACCGGACTTCGGTTTCGGTCTCGACACCACCATCGCCTACGATGTTCCCGGCTCCACACCGCAGGAGCGCTGCACCGCGCTCGGTGAAGGTGCCGGTATCAAGATCATGGATAGCTCCGTGATCTGCGATTACCGCATGGTTGCCTTCATGAAGAAGACGGCGGATGCCCACAAGATCAAGTGGCAGCCGGAGATCCTCGCTGCCGGTGGCACGGATACCGCGGGTCTTCAGCGCATGGTTCCCGGCGGTTCCATCGCCGGTGCCGTTTCGGTTCCCACGCGCCACATTCACCAGACCATCGAGACGGTGAACAAGAATGACCTCCAGGCCTCCATCGATCTGCTGGTTGCCTGCGTCTGCGAGTTGGACAAGGGCGATTGGAGGTTCTGAGGTCACACCGTTTTCCGGGGGCTGGAGAGGCCCCCGGGATCACCGGACGCCCTACCTGTTCCGCCTGTTAAAACAGGAAAAATAACAGGCGGAAATTGCCGGGGAGTATCAGGCGGGCGATCGGAACATTCTTTGGCTGCTGCGTGTTCATCGGGGTTCGAGGGGTAATTCGACGCCACGGTGGCAGAGGCGAGATAGGGAATGAAGCGGCGCCAGAGGTCCCCGGCGTTTTGCTGTGGTTAGGAATGGAGCGGCGGCAGATTGTTGCCAGCGGGGTGGAGTGCAGGAGGGGCTGTCTCACGAAATTTCCTGTCACGGATTCGCGTGGTCGGAGAATACGGGATGAATCATGGAAGCATCCGACCGCCAGCTGCTGGACCGGTACCTCGCCGGGAACGACGAGGCGGCCTTTCGTCTCCTGGTCGAGCGCTACCTGAGCCTGGTCCATGCCGTTGCCCGCCGGGTGACGCGCAGTGAGGATTTGGCGCGGGATGTCTCCCAGAGCGTTTTCGTGCGGTTGGCCTCCCACGCTGCCTTGATCCCTGCCGGGCTGAGTCTAACCGCGTGGCTGCACCGGACCACGCAATCGCTCGCGGCCAGTCTGGTCCGCGGGGAGGAACGCCGGAAGAAACGCGAACGGCTGGTGGCCACCACTGAGATGAATGCGAACGACGACCCTCCACGCTCGCAGGAGTGGGATGCCCTGGCACCGGTGATCGACCGCTTGGTGGATGCGCTCCCAAGCGCTGATCGCGAACTCGTCCTCGCCCGCTTCTACCGGGGTGAAGCGCACGCCGTGATCGCCGCCAGATTGGGCCTGAGCGAGGTGCTCGCCCGCAAGCGCAGTTCGCGCGCGCTGGAGAAACTCCGGTCCATGCTGGGGAAGCGGGGGATCACCACGACTTCCTCGGCGCTGGCCACGCTGCTTCCTGCGCATGCGTCGTCTGCTTCCGCCCCGGCGGCTTTGAAGGGACTTATCTTGCAGGCGGCCCAAGGCGTCACTCCGCTGGTTCCCACAGGCTTCCAAGCCGTAATTCTCGTCATGAATGCCACCCAGAAATCCCTGATCATCGCCGCTGCTGCGGTCTTTATCGCGTCGCTGGGATATGCGGCACGGCCTGTTGGAGCGGCTCCGCCCCCAGCCGTCATTTCCTCCGGAACCAAGCTTTCCGGAGAGCAAGCGTCCTTGCCCGCGAGCGCCCGCACGCCGCGGAACCAGCCATCTCTCCCTGCCACCGCGGAGGGGCGCCGGGCGCGCCTTGATGCGATCCTCTCCATTGAGAACGCCCTGACCAAGCGGCGGGAAATGCTGGACTTCGCCTCGCAGCTTCAGCCGGAGCACTTCAAGGATCTCCACGCCGCGTTCGATGAATACTATCAACGGCTCTACTCCTCGCCAGGGGCGGGGACGGTGAACCTCGGCCCGGAGCATAAGATCCTGGCCACTGCCTGGTCTCGCAAGGATCCCGAGAGCGTGCTAGCCGTCCTGAAATCGGACTACCATACCGTGCTGGGATTCGCCTTGGGAGCCACCCATCCCAGAGAAGCATTGGAATGGGCGAAGGAGGCGAGCCCCTACTATCGGGGAAGTCTTCTGAGCGGGGTAGGAAGCGTCGATCTCCCCGCTGCGGTCACCGCAATGTTGGAGGGTGTTCCGGAGGAACAGCGGTCGGGGAGTCTCCACTGGATATGCAGCCGCATGAGCGATCAGCCTGACATCGTGGCAAGGATCGTAGGGATAGCCGAGCCTGGTGCGGAGCGCTCCGCATTGGTCCGCGCCTTGGTAGAGAACGAAGGAAGATCGGTTCCAAATGCCCCCATCGTATGGGAAGTCCTCAAGTCCGAGCCTGAGGTCCTGCAACAGACCAATATCGAGCGGTTTTTCCTCAATCTGGGCCTCATGGTGCCTGAGACCGCCAGCGAAGCTCTTCAAGAGATGGAGCCGGGACCGGTCCGGTCGAAGGCGTTCAAAGGTGTTGTCACCGCGCTAGCCTCGCAGCGGAGCGCGCGAGCCGCCTTTGAACTGCTGGACCGTTATCCGGAGGAGTCCGGGGACAAGCTGGTTTCCGAGCTGGTGAGCTACGACATGAGCAGAAATCCCAGCGGCGAGACCATCGCCTATCTGGCGAGAATCCAGAACCCGGAGATGAGGGAAAGCGAGCAGCTCCGCCAGCTCCAGCAGTGGCGGGCCAAGAATCCGGATGCCGTGCAGGCTTGGCTCGAAGCCAATCCCGAGGCGGTAACTGAGAAGGTTCGCGCTGCCATGCATTCACCTGTGGAGCAGCCGTCCGCACCCATCGACTTCCGCCCCGTCGAGACGCCATGAAAGCCTCCTCCACCCGTTTGCTGACCGCAGTTCTTGTCGTAGCGCTTCTCGCCGGATCCGGGGTTTGCGTAGCGCTCCGGCATTCGGCGGACGAACGCCGCGACGAAGAGAGCCGGGCTTTAGCCGCCAGTCTCTCTCCTGGCAGCCAAGGCAAAGTGACGGAACGTGGCGCGGCTGAATCAGGTCCTGCTCCGACACGCATCGGAGATCGTGCTGCCTTTCAGCAGCGGCTCTCCAGTCTCCTGATTACTGGCGACCCAATCGCACGGACCCAGGATTTGCTGGGGATGATCGACGGTCTGAATCCGGCTGATTTCCCCGCCTTCTACGAAGAGATGAAGAAGATCTGCAAGAATGGTGGCGACCCGACGTACGGCGATCCGATGTTGCTCCTGGTCCTCGCCGCTTGGGCGGAGGTAGATCCCGAGACGGCCCTTCAGGAGGAACTCAAGGAGAAGCTCTTCCGGGACAGTACCGCGCTGAAGGTCTGGGTAGAACGAGATCCCACAAGAGCGCTTGCCTGGCTCAAGGAGAATGGAAAGTCCGCAGCACTGGTTGGCCAAGCACTGCGGATTCTGGTCAGTCACGATCCGGAGACAGCCTTGGCTTGGGCAATGCGCCATGACGCCGGCGACAGGGACCATGGCGCACTCGGCATCGTGTTGAAGGGAATGCTGCCCAAGCGTTTGAAGGAAGTGATCCGGGAGTTTTCGCAGCTACCGGTCGAAACGCGACAGAGCGTGATCGTTCCCTTGGGAGCTGAGATCGGCAGACTCAGTGCGGAAGAGCAGCGTGAGTGGCTGGAATCTTTTTCTCCGGGAGAGGCAAGGGACGAAGCGGTGGCCGCGATGGTTTCCGGAATGAAGACGCTGGATGAACGCCTGAAACTGCTGGCTGACTATCCCGGCGCGCTGAACCGGCCGGGAGCCGGCCAAATCTACGAGCAGTGGATGGCGCAGAACTATGAAGCGGCATTGGAAAGCCTCGGGAAGCTTCCCAAGGGCGCTAACAAGAACGCCGCCGTCGCGGCTTCGGTCGACGGGCTCATCTATAAAGGCCAGCCCCGGCAGGCCTTGGAGGTGATGAACCGCAATCCCGAGTCGGTCGACAAATGGCTCTTGTTACAGTGGATGGAGGTTGCCACCAACAATCAGAAGGAGTGGGACTTGGCCCTTTCGACAATTGAAAGAGTGGGAAATCAAGAGTCGCGTGAGTTCCTCTACCGCGAAACCCTGGACCGGTGGCTGACCTACAATCGCAAGGCCGCCCGCGATTGGATCGATTCGCACGGCGAGCTGCCGGAATCGGTGAGGGCGGAGCTTGAGCACCGCTAGGGCAGGAGAGGTCGGATCAGCCCTTCAAGGTTTCCGCAGGATTTTCACCAAAGAGTACCCGGTAGTTCGCGGCGAAGCGGCTGAGATGCGTGACGCCGTGAGCGTAGGCGACGTTGATGACCGTGTCTCTGGAGGCATCCGCGCGCAGCAGGGCACGGCGGATGGCATTCAGGCGAAGGGCTTCCAAGTAATCGCGGGGACTTTGGTCGAAGACCGACCGGAAAGCATACTCCAGCTCCCGGCGGCTCACGCCGAGGGCGAGGCAGAGGTCCGGGATCTGTACCGCTTCGGCCATGTGCTCCTGCAGCCATGTCGTGGCGCGACGGACCAAGCGGGCGCGGTTGCGCAGGGAATCGCGGGGCGGCTTTGCCCGGCTGGCGAGTTCGCAAGCGGTGGTGAAGGCCTCGCTCACGAAGCCGGAGGTTTGGTCTATCGTTGTGGGGTCGCTTCCTTCGGTGAGCAATCGGTGACTCTGGCGCAACTGGTGCCCGAGAGATGTCAGCACGGCTTCCGGGAGATGGCAGACCATCAGTTGCTGCGGCGCTCGTTCCCTAATTCCCGCGATCTGGAGGCAGCGGCTCCAGGCGGAGGGAGGGATGGCGAAGGTTAGCCAAGCGAAGTCCGCGGTCGTGCGTCCTTCCAGTTCCGCGCCGGGTGGCAAAAGGCTGATGCTGCCTGGTGGTGCTGCTTGGCCGTTCCAGGTTGCTTCTCCTGGTCCCCGCGCCAGGCACAAAGAGGCCCAACCTCCATTCAGTACGCCGCGCACGCGGGTCTTCACGTTCGCCTCGCCGAAATCGAGCGCCCAGCCGGCGCTTTGGAATTGCTCCACCCTGGAGACGCGCTCCTGCCGTTTCTGGAAATCCACCCGCAGATCGATGCCCGATGCCGCATCGGCAAATTCATCCGGCTCCGTGATCACCCGGCTTGAGCGACGGTAAAGGGGAGGGGCAGTGACGGGGGGGGCCACGCCTGAATTGTGCGCAAAACGGATAGAATGGAAAGCCAGCGTTTTGACAGGATTCGTCCTCTCATTTCTTCCCCTTATGAATTCTCGTTTTTTGCCCAGGCACAGCTTGGTCGCGTGTTTCCTGGTTATTCTTTGTGCCGCCCTTTGCATCACGGTTTCGGCTGCTGCCGAACGTCCGCCGCACATTCTCTACATCGTCGCCGATGATCTCGGCTGGAAGGATGTCGGCTTCCACGGCTCGACGGAAATCAAGACGCCGAACCTGGACAAGCTTGCCGCGGAGGGTGCGCGTTTGGAGCGCTTCTACGTGCAGCCGATGTGTACGCCCACCCGCGCCGCGCTGATGACCGGCCGGTACCCTTGTCGCTACGGTCTGCAGACGGTCGTGATTCCCAGCAAGGGAACCTACGGTTTGGCCACGGATGAATACACACTACCGCAGGTGCTCAAGGGCGCGGATTACCGCACCACCATGATCGGCAAGTGGCACCTCGGCCACGCCGACCGAAAATATTGGCCGCGCCAGCGTGGCTTCGATTACCACTACGGTGCGGTCCTCGGGGAAATCGACTATTTTACCCACTCCGCCCATGGCGTGCTGGACTGGCAGCGCGACAACCAGCCGGTGGAAGAGGAGGGCTACGTGACCCAATTGCTGGGTGCGGATGCCGTCAAACTCATCGACGCTCATGATTCCTCGAAGCCGCTTTTTCTCTACTTGGCTTTCACCGCGGCGCACGCGCCTTACCAGGCACCACCGGAATACCTCGAACGCTACAAGTCGATCGGCGATGAATCCCGCCGCGCCTATGCAGGGCAGATCACCTGTATGGACGACGAGATCGGGAAAGTCCTCGCGGAGTTGGAGAAGAAGGGCATGCGGAAAGACACGCTGATCGTCTTCCACGGCGACAATGGCGGCACCCGCGATGCCTCGATGACCGGGGAGAGCAAGGTGAAGTCGGTGCCTTGTGATAATGGTCCGCTCAAGGGCGGCAAGGGTCAGCTTTATGAAGGAGGGACCCGTGTGCCTGCCTTCGCGAACTGGCCTGGCCACGTGAAATCGGGCGAGGTGAATGAAGTGATCCACATCGTGGACATGCTGCCGACGCTTGCGAGGCTTGCTGACGCATCCACGGCGAAGTGCAAGCCGCTCGATGGCATCGATGCGTGGCCTGTCATCGCCGAGGGCAAGCCCTCTGCCCGGGAAGAGATGCTCTACAATGTCGAGCCTTTCCGCGGTGCGATCCGCCAAGGTCAGTGGAAGCTGGTGTGGCGAAACCTGCTACCTTCCTCCTTGGAACTCTTCGACCTTTCCAAAGATCCAAACGAGACGACCAACCTCGCAGCCGAGAATCCTGAAAAGGTGAAGGCACTCCAGGCGCGCCTCGAAAAGCTGGCCTCGGAATCCGCCAAGCCGCTCTTCATGGAGACCGCCATGCAGTCCGTCTTCAGCGGCATCTTTGGTCCCGCGCCGATCCCCACAGAGGAAAATACGGCCACCGCGGAACCCTGATTCCTTCTCCTTGGTGAGGCAAATTCGGAAGAGGGGACGGATGACGCGCGAAGCGCCGGGCGCGATTCCGGGGGAGGTGTCCGCCCCTTGGCTTGGTCTCCGTTCACTCCGTTCCCTCTTCCTTGCGACAGCCTTCCCTTCGGGACCCCTTGCATGAGTGCTACATTGCTTGATGCCTTTGGCGGCATCGTAACCATTGAGCTGACCGGCCAGCTAGTGCCGGATGAGCTGGCATCGATCCATCAGGAAATGGGGACGCATCTCCGCAACTGGAGCGGGGGCAAGCTCCTGATCCTCGCGGAAAGGTTCACCGGCTGGAGTGACGACGATGCCTGGAGTGATGTCTCATTCCAAACGGACCACGATCACTTGATCCAAGGCATGGCCTTGGTCGCGGACGTCCGCTGGGAGCAGTTCGCGCTGCTCTTTACCGCGAAGGGCCTGCGGCCCTTTCCCATCGAATACTTCGCCACTGGCGACGAGGTCTCCGCCCGTGCCTGGTTGAAATCCTGACAAGCCTCCATCGACCCCAATGCCTTCCATGAAAAGTTCCCTGCTGCGCCTCGCCAGCATCTCCATCCTTTCGCCCGTCCTTCACGCCGCCACCATTTCGGACGACTGGGAATTCACCACCGCCCTCTATGCTCCCTTGATGGGCTTGGAAGGCGATGTCGGTGTCGCCGGTCTCGCCCCGGCGAAGGTGGACATGTCCTTCAGCGATATCCTCGATGACCTTGATGCCGGCCTGAGCGGCAGCTTTGAAGCGAGGAAAGGCCCTTGGTCGATCACCGCGGATGCCATCTGGCTGAAGATGTCCGCTTCGCAGCAAGGGCCCGCAAGTTCTTACATCCGGCTCAGCCAGGATCAGGTCACGGCCTCGCTCTCGGCCGCCTACGAGATCTATGGTAGTGAAAGCAGCTCCCTCGACCTTGCCGCGGGCGTCATGCTGAACAGCATTGATGCAGATCTGGATCTCTTCACGCCGCGCTTGCCGGTTCAGGCGCGTTCCGGATCGGGTTCGCAGGAGTGGTTGGATCCTTTTCTCGCGTTGCGTTTCCGTCAGGAGATTGGTGCTTGCTGGACCTTCTTCGCGAATGGTGCCTATGGCGGATTCGAGGTGTCCTCCGACGAATACTGGCAGGCCGTGGTCGGGCTTGGCTACCGGCTTTCGGAGAGCACCACGCTGGCCCTTGCCTATCGCGTCATCTCGGTGGACTACCACCAGGGCGGCTTCGTCTATGATACCGAAACCAGCGGTCCGAACATCGGCTTGATCATTCGTTTCTAAGCCCAAAAGAAAACAGCTGCCGGAATCCCGGCAGCCGCTCCTTACAATCGTCGTTCGACGGGGACCTCAGTCCGCCATCAGCGGCGCGTGGATCTTCTTCAGATCCTCCGCGGAGATCTTCATGACCTTCCGGTCATAGGTCATCAGACCATTGATCTCCTCTTCCACGTCGGTGGTCTGGGTGTAGACGCCGCCCGCCACGCCCTTCGCCTTCAGCTCGGCGAGGATGCGGATCGATTTCTCATAGCGCTCGCGGTATTCCTCGATGCTCTTCGGCAGGCCGCCGTAGCCCCAGTTTTCCTTTGAGACATTCCAGAGGTGATCCTTCACCGGCCAGCCGTGGCCGCCGAATTCGCCCACCACTTTCACGAAATCCTTGTAGCGTGGATCTTCTGTCGGATAGCCCGGGTCGGGATAGTGGTGAAGGTCTGCCACATGGCCCACCGGCCAGAAATTGCCACCGCTGGCAATGTTCACGGTGCGGGTCGGATCGCGCTTCACGGTCCACTCGCCGACTTCCATCGTGCGATGCTGGCCCCATGCTTCGTTGAAGGGAGTCCACACCACGATGCTCGGGAAATTGCCGAGATGCGTGATCATCTGGTCCAGCTCGCTGAGCCACTGCTTGTGATCCGCATCGGACCACTGGGCATCCTTCGGATTCAGGTCGAATTTGGTCCACGGCGGGCTCGCGCCACCGCTCACCTGATCCTGCCAGACGAGCATGCCGATCTTGTCGCAGTGGTAGTAGTAGCGGCTAGGCTCCACCTTGATGTGCTTGCGGATCATGTTGAAGCCCGCGTCCTTGAGCCACTGGATTTCGAAGGCCATCGCGGTATCGGATGGCGGGGCAAGCACGCCGTCCGGCCACCAGCCTTGGTCCAAGGGACCCCAGTGGAAGATCGGCTTGTCGTTCAGCATGAAGCGCAGGTTGCCGTCCTTGTCGCGCTCCTGGCCGACCTTGCGGATGCCGGTGTAGGAAGTGACCTCATCGGCCCCGATGCTTACCTTGATCTGATAGAGATGCGGGCTGGCGGGTGACCACAGCTTGGCATCCGGCACTTTCAGCACCAGCGGGCTGCCCTTGGCCTCGGCCACCACCTTGCCGTCATCCAGTGCCTGGGCCTTGAGGTCCACGTCGGAATAATCGTTGCCCTTGAGCGTCGGCTTGATGGTGATTTCGCCGGTCTTGATGTCGGTGGTGATCGCCAACGCTTCGATGCGTTGCTCGGGGACTTCCTCCAGCCAGACGGTCTGCCAGATGCCGGAGTTCCGCGTGTAGAAGATGCCGCCCGGATTCAGCACTTGCTTGCCGCGCAGCTGGGAGCCGCCGGTGGAGTCCTCCACGCGGACGGTGATCACGTTGCCGCTATCCTTCAGCGTGTCGGTGATATCATAGCTGAATGGCAGGTTGCCGCCGATGTGCGTGCCAAGCTCCTGCTCGTTGCACCACACCGTGGTCTTGTAGTCCACTGCTTCGAAGCGGATGAAGACCCGCTTGCCCTCGCTGGCCTTCGCTTCGATGGGGCGGCGATACCACAGCGCCTCATAGGGTTGCAGCATGCGCTGCACGCCGGAGAGTTTCGATTCGATGGGGAAGGGGACGAGGATCTTACCCAGCCAGTTTGCAGGCGTCTTCGCGTCCAGCGTGGTGATCGTGTAATCCCACTTGCCGTTGAGATTCGTCCACTCCTTGCGCTGGAGCTGCGGGCGGGGGTACTCGCGCCACGCGTTCTGCTCGGTCACCTTTTCACCCCATGGGGTGATCAAGGCGGAGCGCACCGCGCCATCGCTTCCGATCAGCGTGCGGACGTCCGGCAGGGAATTCGCATTGATCACATGCACGTCGATATATTGGCCGCCCACGCCCTGATGGCAATGCACCGAAAGCAGGTTCGATCCGGCTTTGAGCGCGGAACTCTGCGCTGGATCGAGCGGGACGATCTCGTAGTTGGTCGAGTAGTTCGCGAAACGGCGGACTTCCTTTCCGTTCAGGTAGACCTCCGCGTCGTCATCGTGGTGGATGAAAAGCGCGGGCTTGGCCGGCACTTCCTTCAGCTCGAATTCGCGGCGCAGCCAGATGTCGTCGCTCGTCCACTCGGTGTTCACCACGCCACCGGGTGCGCGCTTCTGGCCTTCCTTGCCGCCGAAGCCACCGGGACCGGATTTCCAGGCGGAGTCGTCAAAGCCGGGGGCTTCCCAGCCGTCGGCCGGCTTGTCGGTGGTGTATTTCCAGACGGCGGGCTGCTGGCCTTTGGCCAGACAGGGCAGCAGGGCTGCCGCCACCGCCAGTGAAGGCGCGAGCCATCGGAGTCGTATGGGGTTCTTCATAAAAGGGTTCAAAAGTTGCTAGGTGATACGGGTTTTACAGGTCAATCTTCCAGAAAATGCGGAATCCTCAATCGCTTGCGGCAAAAGGGCCGACTTGCAAGCCGGAAGCACCTTTCCCGGGCTGCCTTGTGTCCCCGATATGGGTACGCCGCCCTCTGAAAGGGCATTCCGGGCGGGGGCGTTCCGATCATAACGTTCCATGAAGACCCCGTCCGCCTTGTTTTCCCTCCTGCTCCTGACCCAGCCGCACGCGCTTTCCGCCGATGGGCCGGTCCCTCCGGACTACCGCTTCAAGGTGGAGTCCCTGCTCGAAGGCATGCCGCAGCCGATGCAGATGCAATTCGCGCCGGATGGCCGCCTTTTCTTCAATGAGATCGCGGGGGTGGTGAAGATCTTCGACCCGAAGGACCGCTCCGTGAAGGAAGTGGGCAAGCTGGAGGTGACGAACGCGATGGAGAACGGCCTGCTGGGCATGGCTCTGGATCCCGGCTTTGCGGAGAATCACTGGATTTACCTGCTGCACTCCGCGCCTGACTTCGATGGCCAGACGCTCAGCCGCTTCGAGGTGAAGGACGACAAGCTCGACAAGGATAGCCGCAAGGACCTCTTGAAAATCCCGGAGCAGCGGAAGGAGTGCTGCCACCATGCCGGGGCCTTGCGCTTCGGCCCGGACGGAATGCTCTACATTTCGACCGGCGATAATACGAATCCCTTCCAGTCCGACGGTTTCTCGCCGCTCGACGAGCGTGACGGTCGCAATCCGTGGGACGCCCAGAAGTCCGCGGGAAATACCAATGACCTGCGGGGCAAGATCCTCCGCATCCGTCCGAAGGCCGATGGCAGCTATGAGATTCCGGAGGGTAACCTTTTCCGGAAAGGCACGCCGGACACGCGCCCGGAGATCTACGCGATGGGCTTTCGTAATCCGTGGCGCTTCAGCATCGATCCCGCGGATGGAGCGCTTTATGTCGGCGACGTGGGTCCGGATTCCGGCGAGACCCGGGAGGACCGCGGACCAAACGGTTTCGACACGCTGAACCGCATCACCAAGCCGGGGAACTACGGTTGGCCCTATTCGCGCGGCAAGGAGCTATACAACGATTTCGATTTCACCGCGAACAAGGCGGGCAAGGCCTTCGACATGAAAGGGCCGACCAATGACAGCCCGAACAACACCGGCATGAAGAAGCTGCCAGCGGTCCAGTCGCCTCTGGTCTGGTATCCCGGACGCCCCACGCCGGACTTCCCGCTGATCGGTGGCGGCGGCCGCACCGCCTGCGGAGGTCCTGCCTTCCATTACGATCCGAAGTTCCGGCAAAGCGGCGGTTTCCCGGAGTACTATGACCGTAGTATCATTTTCTACGATTGGCAGCGTCCTTTCATTGTCTGGCTGCGCATGGACGCGAGGGGCAACCTTGAGAAGATGGAGCCCTTCACCAACGCGGTGCGGCTCGCCCAGGGTGCGGATGACGACAGCGGCCGCTTCCAGATCAAGCGCCCGGTGGACATGTGCTTCGGGAAGGATGGCGCTCTCTACGTGATGGACTACGGCGAGACCTGGGGCGCGAACAAGGATGCCCGCCTGGTCCGTATCTCATTCCAATGGGGAAACCTGGCTCCGGTCGCGAAGATCGAGGCGAACAACACGCGCGGTCCGGAGCCTCTGGCGGTCTCCCTTTCCGCGGAAGGCTCAAAAGACTATGAAGGCGATACCTTGGCCTACGAATGGCGCTTGCAGCCTGGGGACAAGGTGATCGGGAAAGCGAAAGAGGCGAAGGTGACGCTCTCCACGGCAGGGAATTACACCGCCGAGCTCACCGTGAAGGACACGAAGGGTGGTACGGCGAAATCAAGCGTGAACCTGGTCGTGGGGAATCACGCGCCGGAAGTCCACATCGTGGCTCCTGCCGATGGCACCTTCGTGACACCCGGTCAGAAGCTCCGTTACGAGATCGAGGTCAAGGATGTGGAGGATGGCAGCAGCAAGGACAAGCCGGATGAGATCGGTTACCGGACCTTGGTCAATGCCTCTTGGGAAGCGGGGGACGATGCGAGCGGCGTGGAAAGCGGGCTTGCGCTGATGAAGCAGAATGACTGCTTCAATTGTCACTCCGTGGACCAGAAGCTGGTGGGACCACCGCTGTTGGACATCGCAAACCGCTATCGTGGCAAGTCGGAGGCGATTGCTCCCGCTGCCGAGCGGGTCCTCAAGGGGTCGTCCGGAGTCTGGGGAGAGGTCGGCATGTTGCCTCACCCGCAGATCAATCCCGACGAGGCGAACCTGATGGTGCGCTGGATCTTCTCCTTGGAGCCGGGCAAGGCCGCTCCGGCGGTGAACCGCGGTCTCACGGGCGAACTCACCGTTCCGAACGAACGCAGATTGAGAGGCGGCCAGCTTGAGGCCTCCTATACTGATGCCGGAAAGGGCACGGTCGGCTCGCTTGGCAGCAGCGCCAGCATCCGGCTCCTGCCGCGGCTTCTCCAGGCGGAGAGCGGCAAGGTCCAAGGAGCAAAAGTCCTGAGCGGCTCGGGAGCGCAGGGGCAATTCATCGGCTCCATCGATCACGGGCATCGCCTCGATCTGGGGAAATTGCAGCTGGACGACAGCGTGAGCCTGACCGCCCGCGTTTCCAGCGGTGGTCAGGGCGGGGTGATCGAGTTCCGCGACGGTTCGGCCTCCGGTCGCTTGGTCGCGAAGCTGGAAGTGAAGTCAACCGGTGCCTGGGACAAGTGGGAGGAAGTCACTGCGCCCTTGGAGGTTAAAGGGCCTGTGGATCTCGTCGCGGTCTTCGTGAATCCCGGGAAAGGCGGCATCATGAATCTCGACTGGGTACGCTTTAACGAGAAGTAAACCGGACGGGACGGCGCGGGCTGGAGGATTTGACCTTTTCCCTCCCGCCCGCTTTCTTGGAGGCAGCCCATGAGATCCCTCGCGCTCTTGCCCCTGTCCTTCACGGCGGTCGCCCTCGCGGAGCCGAAGCTCGACTTCGCCTACGGCATCCTGGCGGAGCAGCGGGGTGACCAAGCGGCTGCCGCGGCAGCGATCGAAAAAGCCCGCGTGGCGGATCCCTCGGCCTTCCCGCTGGTCGCCCGTGTCGCCGGATACAAGCAGCGGCAGGGAGACATCGAGGGCGCATCCACCTTGTACCGGGAATTTGCGAAGGGGCACCCGGAGCGGCTGGATGCGCAGCTGGACTATGCCGACTTTCTGCGGAGTTCTACCCCGGACGATGACTTCGCGACCAAGATGGCGAGGGACACCCTGGAAGCGGCGCGGAAGCAGTTTCCCGATAATCTCGCCATCGAGCGCCGGCTGTTCCGGATCTACGAAGGGCTAGAACAGCGGGATCGCTCCAGAGCGATCTTCGAGGCCCTTGCGAGACCCCATGCCACCCCGAGCGACACCCTTGCCGCGCTGGAGATGGCCCGGACGCTTTTCTCGAAGGATGATGAGAGTGCGCGCGCCCAGCTCGATGAGATGCTGAAAGCTGCCTGCCAGCAGAGTCCGAAGAATGCGGTTCTGGCCCGCGCGGCGAGCGAGCATTTCCGGACCACCGGGCGTGTGGCGGAAGCCGCGGAGATCCTCGCCGGACATGTGGCGGCGGCTCCTTCCTCGCTTGAGCTGCGGACCCGGCTCGGCATCCTCCAGCTCGCCGCGGAGAAACCGGCGGAGGGCGAAAAGACCCTGCTCGCCGTGCTTGAAATCGATCCTCGTCAAGCACTTGCCCATCAGACGCTTGCCAAGCTCTACCGGAAGCAAGGGCGCATCCCGGAAGCACTCCCGCACGCGTCCGAAGCGCTCAAGATCCGGGGTGGCGATCCCTCCGAGTTCCTGCAGTTGGCCGACGAATTCCTGGCAGCGGACCAGCCGCGGGAAGCCCGCCTGCTGCTGGAGAAGGCAGTTTTCTTCAACCAATCCGACGCCTCTTTGGCCGTGAAGCTTGCGGTCGCGTCGCGTCGCGATCCCGAAACGCGGGAACGGGCGTCGCTCCTTTTCCGGCAGGCGGAGAATCTCTCCGGGCAAGATGGCCCGGCGGGCGATCCCGTCTTCCTCCAAGAGTTTTCCGAGATCCTCCTGCAGGACGGCCAGACGAAGGCTGCGGAAGAGCGCCTGCGTGCCGCGATCCGTGCTTTCCCGGCCGAGCAGCGGAAGGAAACCGCGGCTGCCATGCGGCGCCTCGCAGGCATCTGGCAGAAGGAAAATCGGAACGCGGAAGCGGCTAACTCATTGCTGCAGCGGGCGGATTCTCTTGATCCTCGTTAGAAGTTAAGGGGTTGCAGGTTGCGGGGACTCGGGGTATAGAGCGCCGCCAGCCAGTCCCCATGAATTCGTCGTCGTCCCTTTTGAGCATCCTCGCCAGCGTGCTCGCACTCGTTCTCGCAAGTTGTGCTAACAAGCCTGCCACCGGTGCCGACGGGAAGCCGATCGACTCGGCAGGCAAGCCGGTGAATCCTTTTCCACCTGGCACTTACGATCATTTCAAGGCGGAGCCGGACTACCCCAAGACCATGAAGGTCTGGAAGAACGAGGAGCTGCTCTCTACCACGAACGACTCCAACTCGCGGATCGTCATTTCCCTGCCGATCCAGCGTGGTTTCCTCATGCGCGGCGAAGAGGTGGTGATCGACTACCCGGTTTCCAGTGGCGTGCCTTCCCGTCCGACACCTCCGGGCAACTACAAGATCCTCGAGAAGATCGTCGACAAGTCCTCCAACAGCTACGGCCGTGTCTTTGACGCCGAGGGCAATCAGGTCGATGGGGAAACGCCCAAGGACGTGCCGGAAGGCGGCAAGTTCGTGGGTGCTTCGATGAACTACTGGATGCGTCTTACCTGGGACGGTGTCGGCCACCACATTGGCCCCATCCCACGTTCTCGCCGCGCGGCCTCGCACGCCTGCATCCGCGGCCCGAGCGCCGTGATGCCCACCGTTTACGGCAAGGTGAAGGTTGGCACTCCGGTTTCCGTGGAAGAGTAAGCGCCCAGCTTTCCAAAGATCACTTCACGAAAAAGCCCCGTCCGCAGTTCGCGGACGGGGCTTTTCCTTGAAAAGGGGACTTATTCCTCTTCCTCGATGAACTTGTCGTGGCCGTCCTTCTTCTCGCCCTTCAGCGTGTCGACGAGCTTGGCCACGGCGTCGAGATCCTTGGCGACGAAGGCGGACTCCACTTCACAGAGGGAGACGAAGAGCTTGCCCATCTGCAGGCGGTAGGCGGCGAGGGCCTTGTCCTTCGCTTCTCCGGCCGGCATCTTCTCGAGCATCGCCGGGGTCAGCGGAATCGCCTTGAGCACGGTCGACTGGGCTTCGCGGGCAGCGGCGGCACCCTTGGCTGCGTCGGTCTCGCGGCGGAAGGACTTGTAAGCCTCATCCAGCTTCTCCATCTCCTTGGCGAGCGGCGTGTCGTCATCGGCACGGACCGGCAGCGGCATCACCAGCGTGGCCGCGAGGAGGAATGCAGGGAAAATCAGTTTCTTCATACGCACGCGCATACAGCGTTCCACATGCCGTACTGTCAAGGAAGCCCGGCTCCAACGGAAAGGGGGGGCAGCGAAGCCAGCGCGGCCGTGATCGGCACATCCTGACGCTTCCGGTCGATGAAGAAGCTCACCTCGGCGTAGCCCGCATCCTGAAGGAGTTCGAGCGCCTCCATGTAGCCGTCACCGACGCGATCCGCCCGGTGCGCATCCGCTCCGATCACCACCGGGATTCCTCGTTCGCGCATCAGGACGAGTTGGGAAGGGGAGGGATTCATTTCCGGCAGGCTTTTGAATAGCCCGCTGGTATTCAGCTCCATCGCCACTCCGGTCGCGGCGATGCGGTCCAGCGAACGGGAAATGTCATCGCGCAGCCGCTCGAAATCCCAGTCGGCAGGCGACTCGTTCTTGATCAAGTCGGGGTGTGCCAGCGTGTCGAAAAGTCCCGTCTCCGCCGACATCGCCAGGTGCTCGTAGTAGAGCTTCTGGTAAGCCAGCACATCGCCTTTGAAGTAGTGCTTCCGGTATGGCGCCAATTGATAGTGCACGGAGCCGAGGACGTGGCTCAGCGGTGCTCGGGCGTGCAGCGCTTCCAACCATGGTTCCACGCCGGGGAAATAATCGCTCTCGATCCCGGTGCGCACGTCCACCTTTCCCGCATATGCTTCGCGTGCGCTGGTGATGAGATCGAGGTACTCCGGAAATTGTTCCGGGTCCATCCGCACATGGGACGAGTTGCCGTCCGGCAGCGGACAGTGACAGGTGAAAGTGATCCCCTTCAGATTCCGCTCCAGCGCCACCGCGGCGAACTCCTGGGGTGTTCCATAGGCGTGCTTGCACAGCGGCGTATGGGAATGGGATTCGTAGAGCAGGGGAGCAGCGTTGGTGGTGGGGATCGAGCTCACGGAGCGAGCATCGCCTTTCGCCACCCGGACTGCCAATCGCATTCCTTCATCTCCGTGATTCCCCGGGGTGATGAGCCGGATGTCCTGCGCCTTTTTCCGGTGGCCTTCGTGATAAATATTCCCGGCCCCGGCGCTTCTCCCGCGTGAAAGCAGCATTACCTCTCGGGGCTTTGGTCATCGGCATCGTCATCGGCTGGCTCATCAAGAACATCCCGGATGCTGCGGAAGCTTCCCACATGTCATCGAGTGAAACGCGGGGCGGGGCCGCCGTCGCAAATTCAAGCGCTCTTGTTGCAGCTGGTCCCGCGGGCGGCTCCACGCAAGCATCCGGGAAATCCCATGACCGCCCGCCCAAGGAGGCTCAAGACGAGCTTCCCAAGATGCAGATCGAGGCAGTGACCAAACACCTGATGGACTCGATGCAAGAACAGCAAACCAAACGCCATGAGGAGCGGATCGCGAAGCTGGTGGACAAGCTCGGACTCGATGCCTCGCAGGAAGCCAAGCTACGGGACTACTTCAAGCAGCAGGCAGAAGCCACGAAGGTCACAGTCGGCGATGATGGCAAGAGCGTGCAGATGACCCAGCGCAATGATGGCAAATCCCTGGACGATTTTTTGAAGGATCTGCTGACCGATAGCCAGGAACAGGACTACACAAAGATGAAGGAAACCGAGCGCGACCAGCGGGTCGAAGCGCGGACACTGCGAGAGATGGCGTCTCTGACCCAAGCGGTGGAACTCAGGCCGGAGCAGCGCGATGCCGTCTACGCGATCCTCCAAGAACAGGCACGGGGCGATGAGTCCGCACCCGGTCCCAAGATGCTCAATGCAGGCATGCTCGCTCCACCGATGGAAGCTGGAGGGGAAGGGAGTTCGGTGGACGCCGTGATGTCATTTCGCATGGCCGGCTCCGACGCCTTTGGTTCGGATGAAAGCGCCATCGAACAAGCGCGGCAGCAGCATCAAGCCCAGATCGATGATAAGGTGAACAGCATGAGCGGCGTGCTGGATGAAAAGCAGCTGGAGCAATATCGCGCCTCTCTCGGAAAGGGCATGGTGATGCTGCCGCGTTGATTCTTGTTTGATGGATCCGTGTTGTTAGGATGCCGGGCAGGTCTATGGCGATCCGGCAGAAATACTCCCGCAAGATCACGGTCGGGGCCGCGACCTATCGCTGGCATCTCGCCATTGATGACGACTACCCGTGGCTCAAGACCGTGCTTGTGCTCGCCGAAGGAAATCGCAACGGCGCCCAACTCAGTGCTCATTCCCACGCCGAGATCGTGAGCCCGGGGCTGGTGCGTCGGGTCATCGAAAAAGGTTTGTCGCAAGGATGGGACCCTCAGGCGGGTGCTGCGGAATCCCTGGCTCTCAGCCGGGAAGCTGCACGCGACGCTTTCGGGTGTTTTCCTCGGGAGATCGTGCGGGCCGGTCATCGATGCGCCTGGACGCCGGAAGGCGATGAAACCATGCATCTCAAGATCTGGTCCCTCGAGCTGCCGGACGGACAAGTTTTGATGGCGGGCGGGATCCCGTGGTATGACGAAATAACCGACGAGATGGCAGGTGCTCTGGTGGATCTAGCCTTGGCACAGGGCTGGGAGCCGGCGAGACGTGGCCTGGAGGTCTTTTGGCCGGATCCTTCGCTCGCCGGAGAGGTCCTTTGGCGGGCGCTCATCAAAAACCGCTAGTTTGCCTTTTCCCACCGCGTCCGGCTCCCCAAACTCCGGGACCGATGTCCGCACCGACGCTCACCCCGATGATGGCGCAATATCAAGCGATGCGCCGCTCGCTGCCTGCCGACGTGTTGCTGCTCTATCGGTTGGGCGATTTCTACGAGATGTTCTTCGAGGATGCGAAGACCGCCGCGCCGATCCTCAATGTCGCCCTGACCAAGCGGAATACCGTGCCGATGTGCGGCGTTCCCTACCATGCCGCGGACAACTATATCGCCCGCCTCGTCCGCGCCGGGAAGCGCGTCGCCATCGCGGAGCAGACCAGCGAGCCGAAGCCGGGCAAGATCGTCGAGCGCGAGATCACGCGCATCATCTCCGCTGGTTCGGTGGTGGAAAGTCACCTGCTCGATGACCAGCGCCCGAACTATCTCGCTGCCGTTTTCCTGCTCGGGAAAATGCGCGGCCTTGCCTGTGTCGACCACTCCACGGGCGAGTTCACCGTCGCCGAGTTCGCGGATCAGGCACAGCTCGATGATGAGCTTGCACGCCTCACGCCTTCGGAGCTCTTGATCTCGGAAGAACAGCTCGCGGTCTTCGGCGAACTGGGTGCCTCGCAGCCCTACGATGGCTACGCCTTCCTGCCGGATCCCGCCCGGCAGATGCTCTGCGATCACTTCGGGGTGCACTCGCTGCACGGCTTTGGCTGTGCGGATGCCCACTCCGCGGTCGCGGCGGCCGGGGCCATCCTGCACTATCTGGTGCACCAGCTCCGCCGGCCATGCGATCACATGCGCACGATGCGGATGCGGGAGAATGCCCGGCATGTTCTCATCGATGCAGCCTCGCAGCGGAACCTCGATCTTATCGACTCACGTTCGGGGAAGAAACACACGCTGCTGGGTGCTCTCGATCGCGCGAAAACGCCCATGGGAGCTCGTCTGTTGCGCGATTGGATTCTCCATCCGCTGCGTGACCGGGATGCCTTGGGTGCCCGCCACGATTTCATTTCGGGTCTATTGGAACAGCCCTTTATCCTATCAAAGTGCCGGGAGTCCCTGCAGGGGATCCGCGACATCGAGCGCACTGTCAGCCGCCTTTCGCAGGGCGCGGGAAATGCGCGGGATCTTCAGGCGCTCGCCATTTCGCTGGGCCATATCCCCGCACTGCAGGATGATCTCGCCTGCCTTTCCGTTCCCTACGCCTCAGAGATCCAGCCTTTCCCCGATCTGGTGGAACTTCTCGAAACCGCCCTCGCGGAAGAGCCTCCGGCGATCCTGAGGGATGGCGGCATCATCCGCGATGGTTATGCGCCGGAGCTCGACGAGCTCCGCTCGCTGTCGCGCGATGGCAAGTCTTGGATCGCGAAGCTTCAGGAGGACGAGCGGAAGCGCACTGGCATCGACTCGCTGAAGGTGAAGTTTAACAACGTCTTCGGCTACTTCATCGAGATCACCTCGTCGAAGCTTGCCAAAGTTCCGGACGACTACACCCGGAAACAGACCATGGCGAACTGCGAGCGCTACATCACCCCTGCGCTCAAGGAGATGGAGAACAAGGTGCTGGGTGCCGAAGAGCGCGCCAAGCAGCTTGAGATGGAGCTTTTCCTCCAGCTCCGCCAGCAAGTCTGCACCCGGCTCGTCCCGCTACAGCAAACCGCCGCTGGCATCGCGGAGATCGACGTGCTCTGCGGGCTTGCCGAGACTGCCCAGATCCACAGCCATGTGCGGCCGGTGCTCGACGATTCGCGCGGCTTGCTCATCACGAATGGCCGCCATCCGGTGCTGGAGCAGACTTTGGTCGAGGAGAAATTCGTGCCGAATGACACGGCCTTCGATCCTGCGGATTCACTCCTGCAGATCCTTACCGGGCCGAACATGGCGGGTAAGTCCACCTACATCCGCCAGGTCGCCCTTGTGACCCTGATGGCGCAGATTGGTGCCTTCGTCCCGGCGGAGAATGCTACGATAGGCATGGTAGACCGCATCTTCTGCCGGGTGGGCGCGTCGGACGATCTCTCTCGCGGCCAATCCACCTTCATGGTGGAGATGAACGAGACGGCGCTGATCCTGAACCACGCGACCGACAAGTCACTGGTCATCCTGGATGAGATCGGACGTGGCACCGCCACCTTTGACGGACTTTCGATCGCTTGGGCCGTGGCCGAGCACCTGCATGATGTCATCGGCTGCCGCACCCTCTTCGCGACCCACTATCACGAGCTAACCGATCTCGCGAACACGCGCCCCGCGGTGGCGAATTTCAACGTGGCGGTGCGCGAGTGGAACGATGAGATCATCTTCCTCCGCAAGATCCTCCCGGGGGCTGCGGACAAGAGCTACGGCATCCAGGTGGCCCGTCTCGCCGGCTTGCCGAAGCCGATCATCGAACGTGCGAAGTCGATCCTTTCCCACTTGGAACTCCACTCGGCGAAGCCGGATGCCAAGAAGCAGGGACCCAAGGCGAAGAACACCCGGCAGGATGCGATGCCGCTGGCCAATGCACCCCAGCTGGATCTCTTCGGGGATATGTAAGATCGAGCCCGTAAGCCGCTAGATATTTGGAGGTTGCGTTTTGCAAGCCGATCCCCCAGTGTAGAGAGTGCCATGAAGAAAGCACTCATTGCGCTGATGTTAGTCGCCGGCTCCGCCATGGCCGGCACCACCTCGAAGGAGCCCATCCCCGCACCGATCCAAGAAGAGCCTAGTCTCTGGCGGTGGTTCATCGGCGGTAGCGCCGGTTACCTGATCGATTGGGAGGAAGAAATGTACCATGCCCAGCTCGGCGTGGACATGCCTTACGAATGGGCTGGCTTCAAGCCCTCCATCTATCTGGAAGTGGGCTTCGCCGAAACGGACGATGCCGTCCCGATCATCGATCCCACCATCCCGACGGCGCTGGTGAATACCACCCTATTCTCGGACTTCCAGTTCGTGCCGCTGACGGTGAACTTCAAGCTTGAGCGTGAGATCGCGCAGAACCTGCACTTCTACGCGGGCGCCGGTTTGGGTGTGGCCTTCACGGAATTCGAGGCCTTTGCTCCCTTCATCTCGGGTCCCTCGCTGCGCGTTTCGGAAGATGATACCGTCTTCTACGCCCAGATTTTCGCGGGCCTCGGATATGACGTCACCGATAACTTCGAGGTCTTCACGGGTGCCCGCTGGGTCTACCTCGATGAACCCGAAGGCCTTGGCAATGCCGGGGGTATCGCGACCTTCGAGGATGATGTCCTCGTGGAAGCCGGCCTGCGTTTCACGTTCTAACAAAACCTGCTGCAGAAAGGCCGGCATCCTCGTGGGTGCCGGCCTTCGCATGAATTTTTCCGGAGTGCGGATCTAGACCTTGATCTCAAACTCCTTCCGGTAGCTGCCCTTCAGCATGGCATTCGCCTTCTCCGCGTTTGCACCGGTGAATTGCTCGCCCTTTTCTGCCCTTTCGAGGGCGGGCCCGAGGCGGATCCCTTGCTTCGCGACATCCACACCATTGGCCGCCAGGTGAACCTCCATGCGCTCCACGGCTTCCACGCCGGCGGGATGATCAAAGGCGGCCTTCACCGCATCCACCGGCTGTGTTTCGCCGAGGCGCCAGGAGATGTTTCCGATGTGAGCCAGAGCCGAGGAAAGGTGCCCGTTCTCCGCGGAGTACATCCGCTCCTGCTTCTTCGAGTGGACTGAATCGATCCACGTCTGGAAGTGCGAGCGGCCGCCCGAGAAACGCTTCAGCTCCTTTCCGTCCTTGTCGAAGATCGCGCAGTTCCCCGCGTGGTCTCCGGAAAGCCAGCCGCCCTCGTACTCCATGACGTTGCCGATCTGCTCGCCTTTGAAGGAATCCATCCCGCTGGAGTAGTCGACGTCTTTCATTGGCAGGCCGCGCACCTCGAAGAGAATCGGTGCAGGATCGTACTTCAGCAAAACCAGCTGGGTATTCGCCCATTCGCCATCGTCCTTGTGCGCATAGCGGTCGCCGCAGGAGATCACCACGTGCGGCAGCATCTCCGGATCCCCCAGCGCCCAGCGGCATACATCCAGCTGGTGCGGGCCTTGGTTGCCCAGATCCCCGTTTCCGTAAGCGAATTGCCAGTGCCAATCATAGTGGAATCTCTCGCGATGCACGTCCGTCATTTCGCGCGGGCCACACCACAGATTGTAGTCCACTTCCGCTGGCGGTTTCAGCGGCGCGGCCACCTTGCCGATGGAGGGGCGCGGCTTGTAGCAGAAGCCGCGGGCCAGCTTCAGTTTGCCGATCTCTCCGCCCTTCACGATCTCGAAGGCCTCCGCCCACGAGGTCTCGGAACGGCGTTGGAAGCCGTGCTGGATGATCACGCCGTACTTCGCCTGCGCGTCCGCCAGCATCCGGCCTTCCCATACATTGTGGGATACCGGCTTCTCTACATAGACATGCTTGCCATTTGCCGCCGCTGTGATGGCGATCAACGCATGGGTGTGATTCGGGGTCGCGATGGTGACGGCGTCGATTTCCTTCGATTCGCACAATTTACGGAAGTCACCGTAGGTCGTCACCTGGACATTGTTCTTCTCCGCCAAGTCCTTCGCCCTTGCCAGCACCGTCGAGTCGCAATCGCAGAGGGCCACCAGACGCGCGCCTTTGGCCGCGATGATGCCTTCCACGTGGTTCATCCCCCGGCCGTTCAGGCCGATCACCGCCACGCGGAGTTCGGAGTTGGCTCCTTGGGCGCGGGCATGCGGGGCTAGCAAGGACCAGGTTCCCGCGAAGGCGGAGGTGCCGAGGAAATGACGACGCTTCATTTGGGTTTGGAAAAGGAGGCCCACCGCTCGGCCAGCTTGGCGGATTCCAAGCTGCCATGATGTAGGACAACTCCATAACGGAACACGAGGGTCTCTCCTTTCTTCAGGACGTGATCGCCGGTGTGAGTGTCCTTCTTGCTCTCGAAATCGTGGATGCCGAAGGGGTTTGCGGCCAGCAGGCCGTAGTCCCGGGCGTGCCACCAGGTGGGGTGGCGGAGGTTGGAGGGATGATCGAACATGGCGATCACCGCCGGTTCGCCTTTTTCATCCGGGCCATCGAAGGCCACCCAATCCGATTTTTTCCCCCACACCTCCCCGTCCTTGCGGCCTTCGGAGTCGGTGATGTGTCCCTTCGCCTGCTCGCCCTTCTGGCGCAGGGTCCGGTCGACCCGGATCGCAAACATGCCTTCCTTGGTATCTCCGAAGGTGGCGTCGCCATCCGCGGCGGTGAGTTTCGAGGTCACATCAATCTCCGTGGTTTCAGCGTCGATCTTCGTGAAGGTATAGGTCCGCTCTTCGGTTAGGTGGGTCTTGCCCGCCGCTGTCCAAGCAAGGTCCACGGTGAAGGCGTTGTCCTTCACGTCGCGGGTGCCCTTGTGTTCGATCTTCGGATCGCTTTCTTTCGTGGTCCAAGCCCAGAAGTCGTGGCCATTGACCGCGCCATGGCTCATCCAGAAGGAGCGGTGGTGCGGGTGATCCTTTTCCTCCTCTTTCACGTCGTTCTTCATCGGCCAGTGGCGGGAAAGGACCGCACCGGAGGCAGACATCAGCGGATAGCAGTAGGGGACTTTCGAATCGGTCCGGTATTCCGTGAAGAGCTTTCCATCCAGCGTCACGGTGACCTTTCCCCCGGCGGCGGAAGTCGTGAAGCCGTCCGCGGCGAAAGCGGGCGAAATAAGTAAAAGAGCGAGTAGCGCGGATTTCATGATTCTGCGAAAACTGGACAAGGTCGCTGCTCGGTGGCGATGGAAAATTGTGGAATAACTCCATTGGGTAGGTCTCCCAAGATCAGCAAATGTCGGAATTCCAGCAACTTGTCGACTCGCATTACGAGGCGCTCTATCGCTTCGCGATGTCCCTCTCGAAAAGTGCGGACACGGCGGCGGACCTTGTCCAGCAGACCTTCTGCATCTGGGCCCAGAAGGGGCACCAGCTGAAGGAGCGGGACAAGGCGAAGACTTGGCTCTTCACCACCCTGCACCGCGAGTTCCTAGCCCATGCCCGCAAGGCGAAGCGCTACACCGACGAGGAGCTGACCGAAGCGGTGGCAGGCCGCATTTGCTCCGAGGAGGACGACACCGAACGCCAGATGGATGGCCAGCGGGCGCTCGAACTGCTTGGCGAGCTTGATGAAACTTTCCGATCCCCACTGGCCCTCTTCTACCTCCAGCAACACAGCTACAAGGAAATTGCCGAGATCCTCGACGTGCCGATCGGCACCGTGATGTCCCGCATTTCAAGAGCGAAGGAGATGCTCCGCCGCCGCATGACCGCCGAGCCGTCCAGCGCACCCAAAAACATCCTTCAACTTCAACCGGAGGCACTCAGACATGGATAAGGAGGAAGCCCGCTTCATTCTCCGTTGTTTCCGCCCTGATGGCGCGGACGCCGGAAACCCGGATTTCGCCGAGGCGTTGGCTTGGGCCGCGAAGGATCGTGAACTTGGCGAGTGGCTGGCCCATGAGCGCTCGCAGGATGCGGATTTCGCCACGGCTCTCAATGCGGTCGTGATTCCCGGGGAGTTGCGAGAGGAGATTCTCACCGGCCTCGCGATGGAGCGCGGTGATCTGACGCCCCGTCCGGATGCCTTCGATCACTCACTGATGGGAGCGATGGCCGCAATTTGCCCGCCTGCTGGTCTCCGCTGCGAGATCTTGGCTGCGATGCAGCGCACCGCCGCACCGCGCCGTTCCTGGAAGTGGACCTGGCTCTGGGGGGCGCCTTTGGCCGCCGCCGCAGGGATCGCTTTTGCCTTCGTCGGAGGTCGGCCGGATGCCGTGGTGACTTCGACAAGTGGACTCGCGCAGAACGAGGCTCCAGCGAAGAGGGCTCGCTTGGCTTCCAATGATGATCTTCCCGCTGGCAACGTCGGTACGATCCCGGTCAGCACGATCAGCATCAGCAAGGTCGAGACCGGCTTCATCGATACCTATGAGGACCCGCGCTTCACGCTGGACCTAAAGAATCCGGATCATCATGCGCTCTTCGAGCACCTCAAGGCTGCCAAGCTGCCTTGCCCGAATGCCTGCCTTCCCAAAGGGCTCAAGGACGTGCCGGGACTCGGTTGCCGAGAGCTGAAGATCGATGGCAAGCGCGGTGCCCTCGTCTGCTTCAAGCAAGAGGATGACCTCGTTCACCTCGTCGCCTTCAAGCGCTGCGACGTGAAGTGCCGACTGCCCGAGAAGGGCGAGCCGGACATCAGCAAGCACGGCAAATGGTCCGTTGCACGCTGGGCCGACGACGAATGGGTCTACGTCCTCATGGGCGAGAACAAGATCGATGCCCAGAGGCTGAAGGATCTGTTCTGAGCTGACGGGGCTTCCAGCGGCTCCAATCAGGCGCGCTGATCATTTCGCCGGCCATCTTGGGTCCGGCTTGGTGTCACTCCAGATCGGCTGAGAGGGATCGAAGTAGTCCTTCCTGCCCAAGGGCACGCGCCCGTCCTTTTCGATTTTCAAGGGGCCATGCTGCCATCGGTCCGGAGTAGCAGCGCTTCAGCTCCCGAGGCTTGGCGATCGTAGGTGAAAATGTCGCTTGTTCCCAGCGGGATGCCCGTTCTTGCCCTCTGCCAAGTTTCCCCGAAAAGACGACAGGCCGTCCTCGTGAAAGGACGGCCTGTGCGGGGAAGGCTTTGGGAAGCGGGGCTTCAGCCGCGGTTGCTGCGGTCCTCGTAGGCGATGCCCTTGGCAGCACGCTTGCGGGCGTTGGCGTCCAGAATGCGCTTGCGCAAGCGGATGTTCTGCGGGGTGGCTTCCACGAGCTCGTCGGCATCGATGTATTCGATGGCGCGCTCGAGCGAGAAGCGGATCGCAGGGGTCAGCTTGGAGGTCTTGTCCTTGCCGGCGGAGCGCATGTTATCGAGGTGCTTCTCCTTCACAGGGTTGACTGGCAGGTCACCCACGCGCGGATTTTCACCCACCAGCATGCCCTCGTAGACGGCATCGCCAGGGGCGACGAAGAGCACGCCCCGGTCTTCAAGCATCTGGAGCGAGTAAGGAGTGGCAGCTCCTGAATCCATCGAGACCAGCGTGCCAGTCGTGCGGTTCTGGATTTCGCCCGCGTGTGGAGCGTATTCCTTGAAGAGGTGGCTCATGATGCCGTGGCCGGAGGTCAGGTTGACCAGCTCGGTTTCGAAGCCGATCAGGCCACGAGTCGGGATATTTGCCTGGATGAAGACGCGGCCGCTGGCCTCGGTGTCCATGTGCTCCATCATGCCCTTGCGGTTCATGAGGATCTTCAGGATCCCTTGGGTGTAGTCGCCGGGAGCTTCCACATAGAGTGTCTCGAAGGGCTCAAGCACCTTGCCTGCTTCATCGCGGCGGAAAATCACCACCGGGCGGGAGACGAGAACCTCGAAGCCTTCGCGGCGCATCTGTTCGACCAGCACGGCGATCTGCATGGCACCGCGGGCGGAGACGTTGAAGACGCCGGAGGTGTCGGTGTCTTCGACGGTGATGGAGATGTTGGTCTTCAACTCGCGCATCAGGCGATCGCGGATGGCGCGGGAGGTCACATGCTTGCCTTCCTTGCCGGCCAGCGGGCCGTCATTGATGGAGAACTGCATCGACACGGTTGGAGGGTCGATTGCGACGAAGGGAAGCGGCTCTTGATCTGCGGAACCTGCGAGGGTCTCGCCGATATTCACGTTCTCGATGCCAGCGGCGACGCCGACGATGCCACCGGCGCTGCAGCCTTCCGAGTCGGTGGTCGCCAGACCGGAGTAGCTGAAGGTCTTCATCACCTTCGATTGCGTCTTGGTGCCGTCCTCGCGGAGCAGCCAGACGGTGTCGCCTTTTTTCACGCTGCCACCGAGGACCTTGCCCACCGCGACACGACCCACGTAGTCGTCCCACTCGATGTTAGAGACGAGCATGAGGAAAGGAGCCTCCGGATCGGCTTTTGGGGCAGGGATGTGCTCGATGATCTTCTTGAGGAGCGGCACGCAGTCCTTCCGCTCGTCATCCGGGTGATCCATGAAGTAGCCGTCGCGGGCGGAGCCGTAACAGAAGGGAGCATTGAACTGCTCTTCGTCTGCATCCAGGTCGAGCAGCAGCTCCAGCACCTGATCGTGAACCTTCAACGGCGTAGCGAGCGGGCGGTCGATCTTGTTGACCACCACGATCGGCTTGAGGCCTTCCTGCATCGCCTTGCGGAGCACGAAGCGGGTCTGTGCCTGAGGTCCGCCGGAGGCGTCCACCACGAGAAGCACGCCGTCCACCATCTTCATCACGCGCTCCACTTCCGCGCCGAAGTCGGCGTGGCCAGGGGTGTCCACGATGTTGATCGTGTAGCCTTCCCAGTGAATGGAAGTGTTCTTGGCCTTGATGGTGATCCCCTTTTCCTTTTCGAGGTCCATGGAGTCCATGGCACGCTCTTGCTGGGCTTGGTTGTCACGGTAGGTTCCGCCGGCCTGCAGGAGTTGGTCCACGAGCGTGGTTTTCCCGTGGTCAACGTGGGCGATAATGGCGAGGTTGCGGATCTTCAAGGACATGGCGCGGCGGGGCCCTGGACAAGGGCGGGGCGGGGCTATGGACGCTTTTCCCCGAATTGGCAAGGGGGAAGCATGTGACGTTCCAGCCGCCGAAGGAAGTCAAGAGGCACAAAAGGTGCGGGATCCGCGCAATTTTCCGGATTCGGAAGGGCGGCTACCGGAACCCGAGGTTTCCCCCGGGCTCCGGCGGCAAGTCACGAGGGCCTTCTCAAGGGCTCACGCCCGGGAAGGCTGCCACGACGAACTCCGAAGTGACGGGCAGGGCACCGCCATCTTGGACGAAGATGCGCCATTTTCCGTCCGTGTAGCGCACCCCCAGCGATTCATCGACGTTCTTCGGGGCGGCCTCGGTGAATACGTGCTGGATGAAAAGGACGGCATCCGGCTTCCCATCGGTGAGGGGATTGGTGATGACGGTTTCACTTCCGGTGGTATTGGCCGCGGCGGCGGTGTGGCGGAACGAGATGGGAGCCTTTGCCACGGCAAGGTTGGTAACGTCCGCGATATGGTAGGTCGACACAGTTTGAGCCTGTCCGTTTTCTTGGAAAAGGGCCCATCTCGCCGAGCTTTGCGGTGCACGCGAGCCCGCCGGGATGTAGAAGAGACCCATCACGTTACGCTGCATGCCAGGTTGCAAGGTCGGGTAAGGATTGCACATGTGGGTCGCCAGAAGCCTCGCTTGCGCGTTGTTCTTCTGGATGGTGAAGAACGCCAGATTCCCGTCCAGATTCGCAGGTCCCACGCCGACCGGTTTGGTAGTCGGCAGGATCATGACGTTGAAATTCGCGTTCGCGGGGATGTCCTCGCCATCCTCGTTCACGATCTGCCATTTCTTGAACAGATTGCTGTAAAGCACTCCGACCGGATGGGGATTGGCGACGCCGGTCGAATATTGGGTAATGACCGGGCGAAGAGTGGATTTTCCGTTCAGTGCCGGATGTTCCAAGGTGAGCAGGCTACCGGATGTATTGCTCGGGGCAGAGGTGAAGCGATAGATCTTCGCTGCAGCTCCAGCTGCCGTCGCCGGAGAGGCTGTGAACAGCAGGCAGGCCAAGGCGAACGGGACGAGCCCGGAGGACAACCATGAAGGAAGAGTAGGATGTAATTTCATAAATCGCGGATTACGCCGCAAAGGCCTTCCTATGTGGAAGTTATGACTCGGGTCAATACCCTTGTTTTTTGAAACCGAGCGGGTTTCTGCGACGGATAAGGTTGTCGGGAATTCGATCCGACGAGCCGTAAATTTCGTTTTGAACAGGCCGGGTGAACCGGGTCGCGATTTACGCCGGCCAAGCCATCATCGCCTGATCTGCAACTCCTTTCAGGTCCTCGTAGGTCGCTCCGCTGGCCGACTGCACGGACATGCCTTGGACGACCGCGGAGATATAGCGGGCCAGGCGGAAAGGATCCACCTCGGTGGAAAATTCCCCCGCTTGCTTCGCCTGCTCAAAGCGCCGCGCCATCGTTTCGAATGTTCCGCTCCGCAGGGAAATCAGCTGATTCTTTACCGCTGCAGCCTCGTCGCCACAGACCAGTGCTCCTTGGATGGTCAGGCAGCCCCCCGGATTCGCCGGGTTTCCTAGCACCCAAGCCGCACCATCGAGGAGCTTTTCCGCCACTTCCTTTGCGGTCGGCGCTTCAAAAGCCTTGGGAATATAGGCTCCCGGGCCTGTTGAATATCGATCTAGGGCCTTGCGGAAGAGGGCCTCCTTGTTTCCGAAGGCTGCATAGAGGCTCGGCTTGTTGATTCCCATCGCCTCCGTGAGGTCGGTCATCGAAGTTCCCTCGTATCCCTTCGCCCAGAAGACGCGCAGCGCCTTCTCCAAGGCCTCATCAGGATCAAACTCCCGTGGACGGCCCATTGAGGATGAGGGTCTGCGAACTTCCATACTTGGCGGTAAAAAACTCCCTTGACGGAGTTTTGTCCATATGTTACATCAATACCGTTCGTTACAAAAGTCTCGGGTGAGAAACTTCCGGCCCTTCGGCCGCAGGCGCTACCTCCCGGGCGAACACAACCAGGTAAAACCATGAAAGCCATTGCGCTTACCACTGAGTCCTTCGATGCCGCCATCTCCGGCACGACGCAGCCCGTCCTCGTCGACTTCTGGGCCGACTGGTGCGGTCCCTGCAAAATGATTGGCCCGGTCGTCGAGGAGATCGCTGCAGAAAACGAGGGAAAGGCCCTCGTGGCGAAAGTGGATATTTCCGATAATATCGAGCTCGCCCGACGCTTTGGCGTCCAAGCGATCCCGACGCTGATTATCTTCAAGGACGGCAAACCGGTGAATGTCTTCCGCGGCCTGCAGGACAAGCGCGTCCTGACAGAGGCTCTAGCGGCAGCATGAGCCCCTAGCTTGGAATGAAAGGTGGACTTCAGCCCGTGCGAGCGCAGGGTCGCCGCGCGGGCTGATGACCGCCTTTTTTGTCTCTGATCCCGATGAATGACCTTGGCAAAGGTAGCCGCTCGCTGCTGCCCATCTTCCTTCTTTCCGCGGCGGGCTTCACGGTGCTAACCACGGAATTCATTATCGTGGGTCTGCTTCCCGCGATGGCCCGTGATCTCCGCGTAAGCGTCCCCACTGCGGGGCTGCTGGTGACGCTCTTCGCCTTTACCGTAGCGGCGGTCGGACCGCCGCTGACGGCCTTTGCTTCGCGCTTCGAACGGAAGCGGCTTTTCGTCGCGACCTTGGTGCTCTTCTCGGTTTCCAATTTGTTGGCCGCGCTATCTGCGAATTTCGGCGTGATGGCCTTCGCCCGGTTTATCCCGGCGGTAATGCTGCCGATCTTTTGGGCACTGGCGAGTGAGACCGCGGTCCAGATCACCGGCCCGGAGAAGGCAGGGAAGGCGATCTCGATGGTCTCCTTTGGCGTGGTGGCGGCAACCATCTTCGGCATTCCGATCGGGACCTTGGTGGCGGATGCCTTCGGCTGGCGGGTGGCTTTCGGAAGTCTTGCCGCCTTGGCCTTCGCGAAAGCAGCACTCTTGTTCTTCTTCCTGCCAAGCATGGCCGGAAAAAAGGAGGAGGCCTCCGTCTTGAAGCAGATGAGTATTCTGCGAGATCCGATGATCGCGGGGCACGTGTTGCTTTCCCTGCTGGTTTTTGCAGGGATGTTCACTTCCTACACCTATCTGGCCGATATCCTTGAGCGACTTGGTCATTTTGATGGGGCCACGGTGGGCTGGATCCTCATGGGCTTCGGCGGGATGGGCCTGCTGGGGAATTGGCTCGGGGGCCGTTTAGTGGATCGCAGCGCCTTGGGAGCCTCGATTACCTTCTCGATCCCGATCGCCATCGCCATGATCTCGGTGGTTCCGGTGGTGCAGTCTTTTGGTTGGCTAGCGGTGGTGCTTGGCATCTGGGGCACAGCTCAAGCAGCGCTTTTTACGGTGTCGCACGTCCGCGTGATGAAGTCGGCTTCCGCCAATGCAGCCCTCGGGGCTTCGCTGAATATCTCTGGTGCCAATATGGGCATCGGCTTGGGTGCGATGGTTGGGGGCCGCGTCATTGACCATTATGGCCTGTCTTTTGTCGGGTGGGCTGCCGCAGGAGTGGTCGGCATCGCGGTGATTCTTTCGGTCGTCCTCATGTTCGCCCGCCGGTCGAAGGAGTGCCCCGCCGGGATCGTCGAGTGTAGCGGTGGGCTTTAAGTGCTTCGGACCGTCACTTGCATCCCCGCCCATCGGGGCCATCGTCGCCGCATGTCGGACGACGCGGACTTTGCTACGAACATCAAGCGCTTCACGGGTTTCGCCGGTCACTACGACGCCTTTCGCCCGACTCTGCCCGAAGCGCTCTCAGGCCTGCTGCTCGAAGTCGCCCGCGCTCATAAAAGCAGCACTGTCGTCGATCTTGGCAGCGGCACCGGTCTCTCCACCCGCTACTGGAGCGGGAAGGTAAGGGAAGTCATCGGCATCGAACCCACCGATGCCATGCGTGAGGAAGCGGAACGTCACGGCGGGGCAGGCGTTTCTTATCGTCGCGGCTTTTCCCATGACACCGGACTTCCCGATGGGAGTGCTTCGATCGTGGTGTGCTCGCAGGCGCTGCACTGGATGGATCCGCAGGGGACTTTCAAGGAGGCGAAGCGTATCCTTAGGCCGGGAGGTGTTTTCGCGGCCTGCGATTATGATTGGCCGCCGGTTACGGGAGTCTGGGAACTCGATCAAGCCTATCAAGCCTGCGACCAGCGCGGTCGTGAAATGGAACGGGCACACGCCCTTTCCGAAGGCATCAAGTTTCAAGAGAAGTCCGGCCATCTGGATCGCATGAGATCGAGCGGAGCCTTTCGTTGGACACGTGAGGTTCTACTCCATCACGAGGAACAGGGAGACGCAGCGCGCCTTGTGGGGCTGCTCTTCAGCCAAGGCAGCGTGCAGACCGTGCTGAAAGCCGGTTTCAACGAAGCTGATATGGGCATCGATCGTTTCCGCGAGCTTGCGACCGCTCTCATGCCCCAGGCCAAGCGATGGCTGTGGTGCTCGCGCGTGAGGATCGGTGTTGTCTGAGCTAGCTCCACCGCACCGGCCGTCCTTCATCGAGATCGATGAAGTCGAACATCGTCAGTGCCGCGTCCTCCGGAAATCCGGATTCCGCCAACCGAAAATGCACGCGTGCAGCGGTTGCATCGCGCCAGCCGAGCTTCATCATGAAGCCGTTCCAAACTTCGATCTCCTCGCCGGAAGGCTTCCGGCCTTTCTCGAAGGCCCATTCCAAAATCTCCTCATCGCTTCCGCCCTTCAGCACGCGTGCTTCCAGGGCGCTGTAATCAATCCCGAGAAAGGAACAGCAGCGCTGATCAAAGCCACCCTTGATTCCCCGGACCTCTGCCCAGAGCGGCGGCAGCGCGGCCTTCGAATCGAGGCGGATCTTATCCAGCATCCGACCGAAGTGGACGAAGCCACTCACCTGATCGTAGGGACTGCGGAGACCGGGGATGAGAGTCGCACTCATGGGCGCCGCCAAGCTTCGTGGGGCCATTGCACGAGTAAAGCCGGATTGAGCGGTGGCCGGCTCCGATCTCCGCGGTAAGAACGGAGGAAAGAGAAAAATCACATCGGAGGCCTGCCCTCTCCGTGTCCCCCCCGGGCCGGTGTAGGGCAGGCGCACCGATGAATCTGTGCAAAGCATGCCCTATCTATCAAAAAAGATCTATCAGGCCCGGCGATGATTGTTAGCAGTGGGTAAACCCCGATGTCATTGTAGTGGAATGCACTACGTGAGGGGAGTCAGGTCGTCGGATGGTCCAGTTTCCAAGCAATTGCCTTTCTTAAGAGCTCGGAGGCGTCCTTTAGTTCCAACTTATCCTTAATTCTCGCGCGATAAGTTTCGATCGTTTTCACATCGACTCCCAGTTGCTCCGCGATCTGCCGTGTGCCGAAGCCCTGTCCCACCAGATCGAAGACCTGGAGTTCCCGGTCCGTGAGCAGCTCGAATGAAATTCCGGGGGTTGTCTTGGGCTTTCCGACCATGCGGGAAAGCATCTCCGCGGAGAGGGCCTCGCTCAGGAAGACCTTGCCATCCAGTACCTGGCGGATGGCTTCCAAGATCTTGCGGGTGGCTTCCTGTTTGGTGATGTAACCATGGGCCCCGGCGCGGATCACCCGCTCTGCATAAAGGTTCTCCTCTTGCATCGAGACCACCAGGACCCGGACATCCGGATACATCACCCGCAAGTCCTTGATCAGATCCAAGCCGTTCGAGCGACGGAGCGAGAGATCGACAATCGCCAGCGTCGGGGCCTCCTTGCCGATCAATTCGAGAGCACCGGCACGATCCTCCGCCTCGCCGCAAACTTTCATGTCCGCCTCGCGGTTGATCACTTCCGCGAGCCGTTCGCGGACCATCGGATGATCGTCCACGATCACGATGCGAACGACGGATGAGGACTCACTCATGGTCAGGGGAATCATGGTTGGAAACGCAGCGCACGATCACGCCGCGGCCATTATTGGGGGCGATCTCCAGTTTTGCTCCGATGGCTTTCGCACGATATTCCATGATGTGCAACCCCATGCCCAGCCCGGAGCGGGCTTCGGCTTTCATGCCTTTCCCGTTGTCACGGATCCTGAGGTCGAACGAGTCGATCGAGGATTCGAATTCGATGTCGAGTTCGCTGGCGTCTGCATGCTTCAGGGTATTGTTCACCGCCTCTTGGGCGATGCGGTAAAGTTGGACCGCTGTTCCTTCACTCAGGGCGGATGGCAGTTCCGCGACGCTTACCGAGCAGCGGAGCCCAGTGCGCTTGGAGGCTCCGTTTGCAAGCGCCAGCAAGGCGGTCTCAAGCCCCTCTTCATCGAGCCGCACCGGATAGAGCCCTTTGGCCACGTCGCGGGCCTGCGTGATCGCATCATCGATAAGCCCCACGATTTCCGTGGCGTCACCCGACTCGGTGCTGCCCTGTTCCTCCAGCTTGCGCTGTAGCATGCTGGTGGAGAAAGCAGTGGCGACCAGATGCTGGCAGAGGCCGTCATGGATGTCCTGGCCGATGCGGGCTTGTTCGGTCTCGCGGATTTCCAGGATGTGATTTTCCAGCTTCAGTCGCTCCCGGACTTCCGCCTGGAGGCGCGCGGTGCGGTCCCGCACGCGGGCTTCCAGCGAGTCATTGAGCGAGCGCAGGGAATCGACGAGCCGGACGACGATGAGCAGCACGCCCAGACGAAGTGCCGCGTTGGCGAAGGGCAAATACATGGGCGTCCCCGGCCTCTCGGTGATGATGTCCGCATTCAGGGAGACCAGGCAGGCGAGAACCGCGCAGGCAAGGGCGGCTCTCCAGCTCGCATGGCGGCTCACGTAGAGCACGGGAAGCAGGTAGAAAAAGGCGCTGCCGAGTTGCGGCGTGATCACCATATCGACCGAGCCGATGCCCAGGATGATCAGGGTCCCGATGAGAACGGCGAACCACTGCGGTGGAGCTTTCCAAAAGGAGGCGGATGGTTTCGGGGGTTCCTGGGAAGCAGCCATCGGGAGCAATCCGGCCGGGGAAGTCGTTGCCATAGAACACTTCAAATCGGCCCCGAAGGCAATCCGAATGCACCTAGCAAGACTGTGATCTCCGGGAATCCGGGTCGTCTGGCGACCTCCGGATCCATGCAATGCCGGACGAGGTCCCGCAGTTCTTCCGGCGCCTTGCTTCCTTCCCAGCGCTCCAGCAGTTCCTCAAGCAGGCAGCCGAAGGCGCGGACTTCCAGCTTCTCTGCCAGGCGATCCGTTCTGCCGTGAAAGGTAGCCGCGCCGAAGTCGCCCAGCAGTGCATGACCTTCCTCATCCCGCAGAATATTGTGAGCATAGAGGTCGCCATGCATGATGCCCTTCGCGTGCAAGGCTCGCGCGGCCTCCGCGATGCCTCTGGCGATCTTCAGGAGAACGGAAGGCGGAAAGCGGATGTCCTCCGCATATACGTCCCGCGTGCAGCTTTGGAAATCCGGCGGGCCCGCCAGATTCGTGAAGCCGCCTCCGATCCATTCCATGACCAGGCCGGAAGCGTCTTCCGGATGTGACGCAAGTTCCGCGATCACCGGCACCAGATGAGGATGTGCGCCGGCGGCGAGACAGGCGGCCTTTTCACTGGCGGGCAGGCCATCGCTTGTCATCTCGCCCTTGAAGATCTTCACGGCGACATGGCGGCTGCCGTTTTGCCATCGGGCTCGCGAAATAACTCCGGAGGCTCCTTCGCCAAGCTTCTCCATCAGTTCCAACTCATCCCAGGCGATCGAACCGGCGCGGCTGCCTGTTGCGTCCGCGGCCACCGGATTCCCCGAGTAGGCCAGCCAAGAGAGCTTCGGAAGATGAAAGAGCCAATCGGGCAGCACTTCGAACTGGTTCGCGGCGAGCCGGATCAATTCGAGGTTCACGCAGCGCGCCATCTCTTCGGGCAGACGACTGAGGCGATTGCCCGCAAGCATCAGCTTTTGCAGTGGCAGGCACTTCCCGATGGAGGAGGGGAGTTGCTCGATCCGGTTGTCGGTAAGAATGAGCCAACGCAAGGAGGGAGGCAGCGAAGCTTCATCCACCCGTGCGATCCGGTTCGACTTGAAACCGAGCATTTGCAGCGAGGGCAAGTTGCCGATCACATCGGGTAAATGCTCGAAGTTGTTCTGAGAGCAAAAGAGAATGCGGAGCTTCTTGAGCCGAGCCAAGTCCTGCGGGAGATCATGCAGGCAATTGCCAGAGAGGTTCAGGATCTCGAGCGTCTCTGCGAGCTCGAAGATCTCCGGAGGGATTTCAGTGAGACCGCAGGAGAGATCCAGGCGAGTGGCACCGGCAAGCTGGCCGTTGCGCACTTGTGCCAGCGTGTCCATCGTTCAAAGGATGGCGACAAAGGTGCCTTCGAAGCTCGCGCAGGTCTGGCCGTCCTCGTCCATTGTCACATGCAATTTGATGCGCGCCTTGCCGGTACGCTCGAACTTCTTCCGGAACGAAGCGATGGCCGAAGCGCCAGGGCGTTTGCAGGTCGCGACGATGTCACCCTTCACCGGATGGCGATAGTCCATCTCGCTCTTCCTCACCACGATGTGCGCCTCGCGATTGCCGAGCTCCAGCCATAGCGTGCTATAGCCTGCGAGTGTGGCAATCGCGACAAGGCTGCCGCCGAAGGCGGTGCCGAGGTGATTGTGATTCACCTCCAAGGGTGCGCTCAGCACCAGCTTCTCCTCATCGTAGGTATCCACGCGGACACCCATCGTCTTGGTGATGGGGATTTGCTGGTGAAGGAAAGCTTCGGTCTCCTTCAGGCGCGCTTCATCCTTCATTCACTCGTCCAGTTGTTGGATCCGCGCGAGGTGTCTGCCGCCTTCGAAGGCCGTGGCAAGGAAGACGTCCACGATTTCGAGAGCGGTCTCCAAGGGCATCATGCGCTCGCCGAGCGAAAGGACGTTCGCGTTGTTGTGCAAGCGGGTGAGCCGTGCGGACTCGGTATTCCAGCAGAGGCCGCAGCGCACCCCCTTGACGCGGTTGGCGGCGATCGCCTCGCCATTGCCCGAACCGCCTAGCACGATCCCGCGCTCGTATTCGCCGCGCGCCACCGCTTCCGCCACGGGGCGAATAAATTTCGGATAGTCCACCGAAGCCTCGGAGTCCGTGCCGAAGTCCGCGACCTCATGGCCGGCGTTCTTCAGGTGCGCGATGATCTCCTGCTTGTAGTGGTAGCCCGCGTGATCGGAACCGATGGCGATTTTCATGATCGGAAGGGAATCAATGTCCACCCCACCACTTCGAGAGGCAAGCGCTGGCGATGTCGGGGATCGCGAGGCCGGACTCCGAGTAGTGGGAGCTATCGTTGAAGAGCATCAGGCGCGCGCGGACCGGATCCTTGAAGTCCACGATGTTCAGCGCGGCCGGGTCTTGGTCGAGGTTGTCCCGGTAGCGGCGGGGGTCGAAGCCTAACAGAGAGCTGAGAAGCAGGCGGATCGTCGCCTTGTGGGAGACCACGATCACCGGCTTGCCTTGGTGGCGCTTCACGATGTCCAGCAGGGCAGGCAGGGCCCGTGCGGTAACCTCGAGTCCGCTTTCGCCACCCTCAGGCGCGAAGGTGTAGGGATCCTGGTCCCATGCAGCCGCTTCGGCGGGATATTTGTCTTCCACTTCCTGGCGGGTGAGTTGCTCCCAGTGGCCGTGGGAAATTTCGCGGAGGCCTTCGCGGGCCTGAACCCCGATGTTGTGCGGGCTCGCCAGGATGCGGGCGGTTTCCATCGTGCGTCCGAGGGGCGAAGCGTAAACGGCATCCACGGGAATGAGGCTCAGTCGTTCAGCCAAGCGGCTTACTTGGCCGCGGCCTTCGTCGGAAAGCTCCACATCGGTAGCACCGGCGAAGCGGTCTTCCGCGGTCAGGACCGTCGCCCCGTGGCGGATCAGGAAAATGCGCGTGATGGACATGCCCGGGAAGGAAGGCATTTCCTTCCCGGGATGGCAATCCGCGAGGGCCTCATACATGAGGCGCCCAAGCCTCCAGCTGGCTGCCCAGCCACTGGATCTCCTCGGGAAAGACCGTGTGGTCATAGCCCCGGAAAATCTGCTTGGTGAGGTCGGTGCCGGAGGCCGCAAGGATCTCCGCGCTTTCCTCCACGAAAGGCAGGGGAATGTGGGCGTCATTCTCGGCGCAGGCGATGAGGACTGGCGTTCCTTGCAGGTCGGCCTTGGCGCGCGGAGTCTTGAGCGGGCCGATCAAGGCGCTGCTCATCCCTGCGATGAAGCCATAGCGGCGAGGATTGCGGAGGGCATACTCGAGCGCGAGGCAGCCGCCCTGCGAAAAGCCGGCGATGCCAATTCTCTCGTGCGGAATGCCTGCGGCGTGGATATCGGACACCAGCTTGTCAATGAGCTCCAGCCCGCTGCTCAGCCACGGTTCATTCTCTTGGAGCGGCACGAAGAAGCGCTGCGGATACCAAGTGTGTCCCTGGGCTTCCGGCGCCAACACCGCGAGGCCCTGAGAGGGAAGATAGCTCGCCAATCCGGCGATGTCTTCCGCATCGGCCCCACGGCCGTGGATCAGGATCAGGGCGGCCTGTGCCTTGTTGAGCGGGGTGCCGCGTTTCAGAGTCCGGCTTGGATCGTGAAGAGTCATGGTCGTATCAGGCGAAAGTTTTGGCGGCTTGCAACTGAGGCAGGATCGCCTCAATGCGCGGGCGCAGTTCGGTGAATTGTTTCGGCAGCTTCAGGCCGGTGCCAAGTGCTTCCGGGGCCTCATCCACGGCGAAACCGGGTGTCTCGGTGGCGATCTCAAAGAGGATGCCGCCGCGCTCGCGATAGTAGATGGAGTGGAAGTAGTCGCGGTCCATTACCGGGGACACATGGTAGCCTGATTTCTCAAGTTCACTCTGCTTGGCGAGTTCCGTTTCGTCATCCGGCACGCTCCAGGCGATGTGGTGGATGGTGCCGGAGCCGCCGGTACCGCGGGCGACCTTGCTGTCTTCGATCACGTCCGCGTAATGGCCAGAACCACCGGGACCTGCTTCGAAGCGGGCGCGGTTGCCCTCACGCTTGACGAGGCGGAAGCCCATCTCGATCGAAAGCAGCCCTTCGGTCGGCGAGGCGAAGCCGACGGTGAGTTCCGCCGTATGCAGGCCACGCAGGGCATGCTCTTCCGGGATACCCGGAGCAGTCCATCCGCTACGGGCATCATCGCCCACCTCGACGATCTCGACGGGGATGTCATCGGGATCTGCCAAGGACAACACTTCCTCGCCGAAGCGGCTCTTGCGCTCCACTGCGACTCCATTCCGCTGCAGGCGCTCGGTCCAATAGTCGAGCGATCCTGCGGGTGCCGAGAATACCAGCGCGGTGGTCTGGCCGCTGCCGCGGCGTCCGCGGGCTTCGTGGCCCGGCCAGTAGAAGAAGGTGACAATGCTGCCCGGCGAGCCCTTCTCATCCCCATAGTAAAGGTGGTAGGCGGAGGGATCGTCGAAGTTCACGGTCTTCTTCACCATGCGCAGACCCAGCAACCCCGCGTAGAAGTCGATATTCCGCTGCGGATCGCTGGCGATGGCGGTGACGTGGTGGATGCCGGTGATTTCTCGTTTCATGATTGGCTGAGACTATCGCTCGGAACGGTTTTGGGGAAATGCCTGCTTTAGTGACTGAGCATGCCGAACGCGTATGCCTCCGCGGACGTCATGGCCCCTTGCATGATCCCGGAATGCCGCTACATCCTCCGGTGTTATCTCCACACTCACCATGAAAGTGCTCTATACAACTGAAGCCACCTCCACCGGTGGACGCGAAGGCAGCTCCAAGACCGCGGATGGCGTGCTCGCCGTGACCCTCTCCACGCCGAAGGAACTCGGTGGCGCCGGTGGTCCGGGCACCAATCCCGAGCAGCTCTTCGCCGCAGGCTACTCCGCCTGCTTCCTCGGTGCGCTCAAGTTCGTCGCTGGCAAGGCGAAGATTCATATTCCTGCCGAGGCCACCGTGACTGCCAAGGTTGGCATCGGGCCGCGCGATGATGAGAAGGGTTTCGGCATCGAAGCCGAGTTGATCATCAATGTTCCCGGCTTGGACCGCGATCAAGTGAAGGACCTTGTCGATCAAGCGCACATCGTTTGCCCGTACTCCGATGCGACGCGCGGCAACATCCCGGTGACGCTGACCGTCGCCTGATTTGCTCGTTTTGAGAAGCGCCCGGTAGCCACCGCTGCCGGGCGTTTTCCGTTTGTGGAAGCTCGATTTCGCCGTCACTGACGATGGAAAGCTCTGAAGAAATCCGCCTGTTATGCCTGTTAAAACAGGGAAAATAACAGGTGGGAGGGAAGCCGAATATCTCCCATCGGACTCCCAACATTGGACGTTGGAGCGAGGGGGGCCGGGCAGAGCGGAACGGTTTGTAGAAATCATGCTGAAGGAAAGCTTCGAGCATGCGGGATACGGCTTTCTACTGCCAACCGGGGTAAAAAATGAACCGCCGTCCCGGAATGCGGAACGGCGGTCCATGCAATCGCGCTGTTTACAGGAGCGCAGGTCTCTTCCGCCGCAGGTAGCGGCTCAGGAAGGTCGATAGAAGGATGTGAATCATTGAAGCGGGAGGTCAGGGTAGTGGGGCTCAGGCTTTGCCGCCGAAGCTCACGTAGTCATCAAGGTCGAGGAAATCCGCCAGGCCGCGGATATCCTCGCGGGTGGTGGTCAGCTTGCCGATGGCCTCGGCATACCAGCCGAAGGTTTCCGCATCGCTATCGATGCCGCGCGTTTCGTGGAAGGTGCTCCATTGGGCGATCTCCCATTGTTCGCGGGGCTTCTTCGCGTTGGCTTCGATCCACTCCAGGATCTCGCCATCGCCCTTGCCGGTGGAGACCTCGTTCTTCAGCTCCTCGGCATCGATGCCGACGAAGTTGAGGAAATACTGATCGAGCGGACAGTTGTAGTGATACTCGCCGTTTTTGCCGGCGATGGTCGCGCGACACTTGTCCAGCATGCGCGGGAGGATCAGGTAGCGGCCCAGACGGGTGCGGACACTGCGGGGCGGACGTTGGGTGAGGTCGATGGTGCTCATGTTGTTTGTGATAAAAGCGGGGGATGATCACCAGCCGCCACCGAGTGCCTTGTAGAGGCCGACGGCATTGGTCAGGCGCGCGAGGCGGAGATCGATGAGGATCTGGCGCGCCGCATAGAGGTCCTGATGGGCGTCCAGCACTTCGAAGTAGCTGTCCACGCCTTGCTTGTAGCGGGTATCGGCGAGGTCGAAGCGACGCTGCTGTGCTTCCACCAGGCCCTCGTAAGCCTTGATGCGCTCGTTCAGGCCGGAACGGGCCGCGAGGCCATCGGACACTTCGCGGAAGGCGTTCTGGATCGACTTCTCGTATTGGGCGATGCCGATCTGCTTGCGCACCTCCGCCACTTCCAGGTTCGCCTTGTTATAGCCGCCATCGAAGATCGGCACGCTGACCTGCGGTGCGAATGCCCAGGCACTGCTGCCGCTCTGGAAGAGATCGCCGAGGCTGCGGCTGGCTGTGCCCGCACTGCCGGTGAGGGTGATGCGCGGGAAGAAAGCTGCACGTGCCGCGCCGATGTTCGCATTTGCGGCGCGCAGGTTGTGTTCCGCTTCGAGGATATCGGGACGGCGGGTGAGCAGATCGGACGGCACGCCTGCCTTGATGTCCGCTACCAATCCCTGCTCCAGACTGCGACCGCCCGGGAGGCTGACCGGCAGGGAACTGCCGGTCAGGAAGACCAGCGCGTTCTGTGTCCGGGAAAGCAGCTGGCGATAAGTTGCGAGGTTCGCCTTCGCCGTCTGCACTTGGATCTCCACGGATCGCGAATCGAGCTCCGAGACATCACCGGCATCGAGGCGTCTCTTGGTGAGGTCATAGGTCTGGCTCACCGCATGCAAGGTGCTTTCGGAGAGCTCGATCTGCTCCAGCAGCGCGCGCTCCGTGAAGTATTGGCTGGCGATTTCCGCCACCAGCGAGATCTGCACGCCCACGCGGGCCGCATCGCTCGCGAAGAATCCCTGCAGCGCGGCGTGGTTCAGACTGCGCACGCGCCCGAAGAGGTCGAGCTCGTAGGACACGATGCCTACCGAGACATCGTAGTTCCGGGACTCGACCGCCGTCCCCCCGGTGACGGTCGAGCCCGGTGTCCGCTGTCGTGAGCCGGTAGCAGACAAATCGATTTGAGGGAACAACGCGCTACGGGAGATGCCGTACTGGGCACGTGACTGTTCCACATTCAGGGCAGCCACCCGCAGGTCGCGGTTGTTCTCGAGGGCAGTGCTTACGAGCTTCTTCAGGCGTGGATCGGTGAAGAAGGACTTCCAGTCCAGCGTGGCGGAGGCCGAGCCGCTGCCATTTCCGGAAAAGCTCACCGGGACGACTTCGACGCCGGGCTTCTCCAGCGAAGGCTCAAGGTTGCAGGAGGTAAAGAGGGCTGCGGAAAGCAGCAAAAGACGTGACGTTTTCATGGGGACTTTGAAATGGGGCCGGCGCCTTGCCGGCCCGTGGTTTGGTTTATCAGTGAGCTTCGATGACGGCGGGCGCTTCGACCGCTCCCGGCTTCGGCTTCTTCGAGCCGATCCGCTCCAGGATCACGTAGAAGATCGGCGTCAGGAAGAGGCCGAAGACCGTGACCCCGATCATCCCGGCGAAGACCGCAACACCCATGGCTTGGCGCATTTCGGCACCGGCACCGGTGGCTGCCACCAGAGGATAGACACCTGCGATGAAGGCGATGGAAGTCATCAGGATCGGGCGCAGGCGGAGGCGGGCCGCTTCGACGGCGGACTCCACGATGCCCTTGCCTTCTTCCCGCAGCTTCACCGCGAACTCCACGATCAGGATCGCGTTTTTCGCTGCCAGGCCGATCAGCACGATCAGGCCGATCTGGGTGAAGATGTTGTTGTCACCATCGGTTGCCCACACACCGGCCATGGCGGAGAGCAGGGCCATCGGCACGATCAGGAGCACCGCGAAGGGGAGGCGGAAGCTTTCGTACTGCGCGGCTAGTACCAGGAAGACCAGCAGGATACTGATCGGGAAGACGAGCATCCCGGTGTTACCCGCCAGGATCTTCTGGTAGGTCAGGTCCGTCCAGTCGAGTGCCATGCCCTTGGGCAGGGTTTCCTTCGCCACCTTTTCCATCAGCGCCTCGGCTTGGCCGGAGCTGTAGCCGAGAGCCGGGCCACCGTTGATTTCCGCGGCCGGATAGCCGTTGTAGCGCATCGCGCGTTCCGGGCCGTAGGTCTCCTTCACGGTCAGCACGGAGCCCAGCGGGACCATCTGGCCATTGCCGTTGCGGGTCTTCAGCTTGGCGATGTCTTCCGCATTGCTGCGGAATTCCGCGTCCGCTTGTGCGACCACCTGGTAGGTGCGGCCGAAGCGGTTGAAGTCGTTCACGTAGAGCGAACCCAGGTTTACCTGCATCGCCTCGAAGATGTTGTTCAAAGGGATGCCCTGTTGCTTTGCCTTCGCGCGATCCACGTCGGCTTCCAGTTGCGGCACGTTCACCGTGAATCCCGAGAAGGCCCCTGCGAGTCCTGGCGTGGAGTTCGCCTTGCCGACCAGAGCTTGGGTCGCGTTGTAGAGCTCGTCGTAGCCCATGCCCGCGCGGTCTTCCACATAGAGCTTGAAGCCGCCCGTGGTGCCGAGGCCGTTCACCGGCGGCGGCGGGAAGACGGCCACGAAGGCGCCTTGGATCGAGCTGAATTCCTTCTGAAGCTGGTCCGCGATCTCCTTGCCGGAGAGGCCGGGGCCCTTGCGCTCCTCGAAAGGCTTCAGGTTCACGAAGGCAATGCCGGCGTTCGGGCTATTGGTGAAGCCGTTGATCGAGAGGCCGGGGAAGGCGATGGAATCGGACACGCCCGGATGCTTCAGCATGATGTCACCCATCTTGCGGATCACTTCATCGGTGCGTTCCAGCGAAGCTCCTTCCGGAAGCTGGGCGAAGGCTACCAGGTATTGCTTGTCCTGCGCAGGCACGAACCCCGAAGGCACCTTCTTGAAGATGTCATAGGTGACGAAGAGCAGGCCGACATAAACCAGCAGCGCGATCGCTCCACGGCGAACCAAGCGGCTCACGCCATTTGAATACTTGTTCGAAGACCATTCGAAGAAGCGGTTGAAGGGGCGGAAGAACCAGCCCAGCGACTTGTCCATGATCCGCGAGAGGCGGTCTTTCGGCGCATGGTGATCCTTCAAGAGCAGGGCGCTCAGGGCGGGCGAGAGGGTCAGCGAATTAAAGGCGGAGATGATCGTCGAGATCGCAATCGTGATCGCGAACTGCTTGTAGAACTGGCCGCTGAGACCCGTGATGAAAGCGGTCGGGATGAACACCGCGGACAGTACCAGCGCCGTCGCCACGATAGGGCCTGTCACTTCCCGCATCGCGCGTTTCGTCGCCTCGAAGGGTGAGAAACCGAGCGCGATATTCCGCTCCACGTTCTCCACCACCACGATGGCGTCGTCCACCACGATGCCGATCGCCAGCACCAGGCCGAAGAGCGAGAGCGCATTGATCGAGAAGCCAAGCATGTGCATGACCGCGAAGGTGCCCACCAGTGAGACCGGCACCGCGGCCAAGGGAATGATCGAGGCCCGCCATGTCTGGAGGAACAGGATCACGACCAGCACCACCAGCACGATGGCCTCCAGGAGCGTGTGCACCACCGCCTTGATCGAGTGCCGGACGAACACGGTCGGGTCGTAGGCGATCTGGTATTCCAAGCCTTCCGGGAAATCCGCGGAGAGCTTCTTCATCGTCTCGCGCACCGAGTTCGACAGCGCGATCGAGTTCGAGCCGGGCAACTGGAAGATCGGGATAGCCACCGCGGTCTTGTTGCTCAGCAGCGAGCGCAGCGCATACTCCGAAGCGCCGAGTTCAATGCGGGCGACATCGCGCAAGAGCACACGCTCCCCGCGATCGCCAATCTTCAGCACGATCTCGCCGAACTCCTCCTCCGTCACCAGACGGCCCTTGGTATTGATCAGCAGCTCCGTGTCGGAGCTTCCGGGATTCGGTTGCTGGCCGATCGCGCCGGCAGCCACCTGCACGTTCTGCTCGCGGATCGCATTGACCACATCCCCTGCGGTCATGCCACGCGCGGCCACCTTGTTCGGATCCAGCCACACGCGCATCGCGTAGTCACCGGAACCGAAGAGCTGCACTTGGCCGACACCGGGCAAACGGGTCAGCACGTCGCGGACCTGCAGTGTCGCGTAGTTGCGGACGAAGATATCGTCATAGCGGCCATCAGGTGAGAGCAAGTGCACCACCATCGTGAGGTCCGGCGAGCTCTTTACCGTGGTCACTCCGATGCGGCGGACTTCCTCGGGGAGCTTTGGCAGGGCCTGCGCCACGCGGTTCTGCACCTGCACCTGCGCCATGTCCGGATCGGTGCCGAGCTTGAAGGTGACGGTCAGGGTCATCACGCCATCGCTCGTCGCCTGGGAGAACATGTAGATGGAGTTCTCGACGCCGTTGATGGCTTGCTCGAGCGGTGTGGACACCGTCTCGGCGATGGTTTTCGGGTTTGCACCCGGATAGCTCGCGCGGACCACCACGGTGGGCGGGATCACCTCGGGGTATTCGCTGACGGGCAGCTTCCAGAGGGCGATCGCACCGACCAGGAAGATCACGATCGATAGCACGCCCGCGAAGATGGGACGTTTGATGAAGAAGTCGGAAAAGTTCATCGGAGTCAGGAGGACTGGGAATTCAAAAGAGGGCTCACCTCTGCGAACGGGCACGACGGGCCCGGTCCGCCCCGGGACCGCGAGGACACTTGCCTCGCAGCTCCTTCCGGGGCGGCTTGTTGTACGATTTTGTTAGGGCCTGCGGCTCAGTTCACGGCCACGGCCGGATCCACGATCATGCCGGCGGTCACGCGCTGGAGGCCGTTGACGATCACGCGGTCGCCATTCTGGATTCCCTCGCGGATCACCCGCTTGCCATTCAGCACGGGGCCGAGCTTCACGGTGCGGTAGGCCACGGTGTTGTCCGCGGCGACGGTCAGCACGAACTTCTGGCTCTGGTTCGTGCCGATCGCGCGTTCGCTCACCATCAAGGCGGGCGCGGGCGAGCTAACGGGCAGCCTCACGCGGGCGAAGAGGCCGGGAACCAGCGACTCATCGGCATTCGGGAAGACCATGCGGTAAACCAATGTGCCGGTGGCGGCGTCGACGCGGTTGTCGGCGGACTCGATATAGCCTTGGTGCGGGAAGCCCTTCTCATCGCCGACCTGCATTTCCACGATCACCTTTCCGTCTTGCGACGCGATGTTTCCTTCGCGGCGCAGGCGGTCAAAGGTCAGCGAGGTCGTCTCATCCACGTCGGCATACACATACACGTCGCCGGTTGAGACGATGGTGGTCAGCAAGCTCGCGCCGCCCGGATTGCCGGAGACGAGATTGCCTGCGGTCACCAGTTCGCGGCTCACCTTGCCGCGGATCGGGGCGCGTACCACGGTGTATTCGAGGTCGAGCTTGGCGGTGGCCAGTGCTGCTTCCGCGGATTGCAGTTCGGTGCGGGCTTCGGCGAGGCGGGAGTTCCGCGTTTCCGATTCCTCGACGGAGACGGCGCGTGCAGAGACCAGGCCGGCGGTGCGCTTGGCTTCGCTTTCGGCGATGCCGACGCGGACCTTTGCCCGCTCGACCGCGGCCTCTGCCAGATCGGCCTGCGCCTTGTACCAGCGCGGGTCGATGCGGAAGAGGATCTGGCCTTTTTCGACGATCTGTCCGGCCTTCATCAGCACTTCATCGATGTGCCCGGAAACCCTCGGCCGGATCTCGACCGTCTCGCGGGCGTCTACCCGACCGAGGAGTTCACGATGATCGGTGACCGTCTGCTGCTCCACCGGAGCCACGGTGACTTGGGGCAGGGGAGCGGAGACTTCTGCGGCCGGCTTGCTTTCAGCGGCGAAAGCCTGCGGCACGTAGTGGAAACCCACGGCCAAGGCACCGATGCCGAAAAGCATCATGATCAGCCGGGTGTGGAAGCGGGAAGCCGGGATATCCTGATCCTCGGGCAAGCGTTCTTCCGTTTCTTCTTCTGGAGTGTTCATGGAGGTAGTTGACTGAATAGTAAAGATTTAGGCCCGAAAAAATACGCAGTATTCATCGGAGGCCTCCGGAGATGGTGAACGTCTCTCCTGTGATCCATGACGAATCGGAGGAGGCGAGGAAGACAGCGGCTCCTGAAATATCTTCGGGTTGTCCAAGTCGGCCGAGCGGAGTCTGGGATTCGATGTGGGCTCTCATCTCACCTTCGGCGAAGCCAGCGCTTTGGACGCCTTCGGTGATGGTCATGCCGGGGTTGATGGCATTCACGCGGATCTTGCGGGCTCCGAGCTCGGCGGCCAGCGAGCGGGTCAGTGCGTCGACTGCACCTTTGGTCGCGCTGTAAACGGAGGCGCCGGGGAATCCCTTGTTGGCCACCACGGAGCTGATGTTGATCACGCTGCCGCCTTCAGCAGGAAAGAGTGCCGCCGCCTCCTTCGTCGCGAGGAGGAGGCCGAGGACGTTCAGGTTGAAGTGCCAGTTGAAGTGCTCGGGGGTGATTTCCTCGATCGGCGCGAAGCCATAGACGCCGGCGTTGTTCACCAGGACATCGAGGCGTCCGAATTCCTTCTTGGTCTCGCTGAAAAGGCGGGCCACGTCGTCCGGCTTGGAGAGGTCCGCGTGAACGGCGATCGCCTTGCCACCGGCGCCCTTCACTTCGGCGACCACGCGGTCCGCGCCTTCACGGCTGGAAGCGTAGTTCACGACCACTGCGGCACCTTCCGCGGCGAGATCCTTTGCGATGGCCGCGCCGATGCCCTTCGAGGCTCCGGTAACGACAGCGACTTTTCCTTCGAGTTTCTTCTTTGCACTCATGGATTCAAACGGGCGTTTATAGTTGACTGACTAGTAAAGAAAGTGGCCAAAAAAAGGGAGGAGCCGTCACGGAGCCTTGGCGGCAGCGGCTGCTCCGAGGAAATCCATGACGATTTCCGGGAGGATCCGCAGGGGCTCGAGGCTGTTCTGGATGCGGGCTTCGGTGAGGCTACCCTCGTAGAGGGTGTAAACCGCCTTTGCCTTGATCAGGGCATCACCGGGACCTACCGAGCCTTCTGCTTGGGCGTCGCGGATTGCGGATTCGAGGTAGCGGACGAGGCGACAGAGCGTCTCCTGGACTTTCGCCCGGATCGGCTCGTTTTGTGTGCAAACCTCGGAACCCAGTGAAAAGCAAGGGCATCCGAGAATCTGGCCGTCTTTCTCGAGCATCTCCTTCTGGCAATCGTAGGACGACTGCATCATCAGGCGGATCCGCTCCAGTGGGGGATTCGAGGCCGAGAACATGGCGTCGAACTTCGGCTTCATCTCGGATTGCCAGTCCTCTTCGAGGGCGGCGACCGCGAGATCAGCCTTGGATTCGAAGAAGTAGTAGAAGCTACCCTTCTTGACCCCGGCTTTTTCGCAAATGGCGTCAATCGTCACGACCCCGTAGCTGTGTTCCCAGATCAAATCCTGGGCAGCTTCGAGGAGTCGTTGCTTGGCGTCGCTTTTGCGTCCCACGCCGGAAGAGATAGTTGACCATTTGGTAAACAACAAGAGGAAATTTTCGAAATCTGTCCCTCGGGGACTCTAACGACGGATCCGGGACTGAAAGATTGAGATGAGCCAAGCAGCCGTTTTGAATCCGCGGCACGATGCCTGTAGCCCTCGAACCTTTGCCCCAGCACCGAGCCTTGGTGGACTGGATCCGGACCCGCGAGCCCGAGGTTTGGGCGTGGTATTCCGATGCCGAGCGTCTCACGCAGGACGCCGAGGAGGTCAGGCTCTCGCTGCTGCGCGATTCCTACCGGATGGACGCGGAAGGGCATCCGGAGCTCTTCGCGGAGATCGGTGCGGCGCAGGCGGCGCTGGGTCTGGAGGGGATCAAGGTCCACGCCTATCAGGCTCAGGGCCAGATCGGCCCGAATGCGGCCATTTGCTATCTGCCGGGTGAGGCTCACCTCATTTTCTCCGGCCCCATTCTCACGCTGCTTTCGCCGATCGAGCTCCGGGCGGTGATCGGCCATGAGCTTGCGCACTACCTTCTCTGGCAGATGGAGGAGGGTGCCTATTATTTGGCGGACCGGATCCTGCATCAGTCCGCGGCTCATCCCGAGGCGAAGTCCAGCCATGGCCAGAGCGCGCGCTTGTGGAGCCTGGCGACGGAGCTCTTCGCGGATCGTGGAAGCTATCAGGCCGCAGGGTGCCTCGACACTGCGGTTGCGAGCCTGGTGAAGACCTGTACCGGTCTCGCCCAGGTCAGCGGCAAGAGCTACTTGGGACAAGCAGCGGAGATCTTTTCGAAGTCAAAGCCGAAGACCGAGCAGCTGACTCATCCGGAAACCTACATGCGGGCCTTTGCGCTGAAACTGTGGGTGGAGGACGAAGCCGATCTGGAGACCGCCGTCGCCCGCATGCTTGAGGAAAGCGATGGCCTGGATGATCTGGATCTGATGCAGCAGGCGAAGCTCGCCATGCTCACCCGGCGTTTTCTTGGAGATCATCTTCGCCCGGCATGGTTCCGGAGCGAGGCGGCGCTGGCTCACGCGAAGCTCTTCTTTCCCGACTTCTCGCTTGGTGAAGAAACGGACGAGGCGCTGCCCGCCGATTTGTTAGAGCTCTCGAAGGCGCGTCGGGAGTATCTCTGCCAGGTGATGCTCGATTTCTGTGCGGTCGATCCGGAGTTGGACGAGCTGCCGCTCGCCGCGGCCGTCGAGCGCGCGAGAGCAATGGAATGCCTGGGCCACTTCGAGAAGATCGCAGCGAAGGAACTGAAGGTGAAAGCCAAGGATCTGAAACGCCTCAAGGAAACCGCCTCTGAAATTCTCACCGCAGCCTCCGCAGCCAAGTCATGACCGATAGCCCTTTTCTCCGCTTTCTTGAGCATGGTGCCGGTCAGGGCGGCTTTGAAGTCGATGATGTCCTTGCCGCGGTCTTGCCGCTGATGCGGGAAGTCGCTGCGATCCATGAAGCAGGAAGGGTTGCCCCTTTGCGCGGCCTGTCTTCACTGGTCGTCCATGAAGAACGCGCCCTCGGGCTTTCATCCCCCGACGGAATCGAGCCATCCTCGAATGCCGCGAAGGTCTATCAGCTCCTCGCGCCGGTTGGTCACGGGATTCAGGTGATCGGCGGGACGCGCCGTGAGTCGGAGGACATGTGGGTCACAAAGGTGTCCAACCTTGATGTCGGCTCGGGGGACGAGGAGATCACAAAGCCGCTTTACCTTCCCGGATACGTCACGTGGGAGCACGCCATCGGTCACCATGACGAGCTGACTGATATTCACTCGCTGGGCTTGCTGCTGGCCAGCCTTGCCTGCGGGCTCGATTTCTCGGATCGCGACGAGTTGGAGAAGTTCGCGAATCATCGCAAGAACCTGTTCGCTCTCGCTCCACGCCTTCATCCGGTGGTTTCGGCGCTGATCGTCTCGATGACCGAGCTGCATCGCGGCAAGCGGGCTCAAGATCTGAGCTCGTTGATCCGGCAACTGGAGAACTACCGGGGCCAGCCGGTGGATACCGATGTATTCGCCCTGCCCGGCCTCGAGTCCGCGACGAAGAGCGGCCGCCGGAAGATCATCCAGACCCATCTCCGCGATCGTCTCTTCGAGGTTTCGCGCCGGAATCGCCTGCTTTATTTCAAGAGCTCCCAGACCACGCTCAATCTCACCCATGCGAGCGTGCCGCTGGTGCTCGATTATCGCAATATCCAGCCGGACCAACTGCTCTTCTGGCATGAAGGCGTGGCTGCGGAGCTGGGCTCCGGGAAAGCGCTCCCCTTGCAGAAATGGCTGCGTCTTGAGGAAGCGCCTTACTTGCCCGGACAGCTCGACAAGCTGATCAGCGAGGCGCGCCGCAGTCGTGCGGAATATGGCTTCTCGCAGCTTCGTCTCGTAATTGCCTTCCTGCGTTGGAACAATCTCAAGGAGAGCCCGAACGAGCGCATCCACTCGCCTCTCCTGCTCCTCCCCGTGGAGTTGGTGAAGAAGAAGGGCGTAAAGGATCATTACACGCTCGAGCCGCAGGGCACGGAAGCGGAGGTAAACCCGGCGCTGCGCCATTATCTGAAGCAGCTCTACGACCTCGATCTACCCGTGATGGTGGATCTGCGCGAGACGAGCTTGGCTGCCTTCCATGAGAAGGTGAAGGCGCTCATCCATGCCACCGAACCGGGTGTCACTCTGGAGCTTTCGGACAAGCCGAAGATCCAGTTGATCCACGAGCGAGCGAAGCAAAGTCTCGATCAATACCGTCGCCGCATGGCGCGACAGGCCCGTCGCGTGAATCGAAGCGGCAGCTTGGACTATAGTTACGATCGCTCGGATTTCCGGCCGCTTGGATTGCAGATGTTCCAGCGTCTGGTGCTGCCCGCGCCCTTGCCGCTGCGGGAGATGGCAGGTGCTCCGCCACGGCCCCGCACGCCCTTCATGGTGCCTCCGGCGGAGGCCACGGTGACGGACCGCCAGATGTACGCGCTGGTGGAGGAGGCGGAAGGGAATCCCTATTCGTGGGAGTTCGATCTCTGTGCGGTGACGCTCGCGAACTTCAATTATCGCAAGATGACCCTGGTGCGCGACTACGCGAACCTCATCGAACACGACACGCCGAACGCCGCTTTCGACCGGGTTTTCTCGATCGAGCCCAAGGCCATCGAACCGGAATCCGCACCATCTCTTCCACCCTCGGATCAGCATCTCATCATCGCGGCGGATGCCACCCAGATCGGAGCGATCGCCAAGGCGCGCCGTGGAGACAGCCTGATCATCCAAGGGCCGCCGGGAACCGGTAAATCCCAAACGATCACGAATCTCATCGCGGACTATGTGGCGCGTGGACGGCGAGTCCTTTTCGTGTGCGAGAAGCGCGCTGCGATCGATGTCGTTTTCCACCGCCTGCGCCAGCAGGGCTTGGATGAGCTCTGCTGCCTGATCCACGATTCGCAGACGGACAAGAAGGAGTTCATCCTGAATCTCAAGCAGACCTACGAGCAATGGCTCGCGGCTGGAGATGAAAATGGCCAAGGCGAAGCCATGCGTGCGGCGGCTCTGCGCGCGATGGATGCCGAGCTCGCGGCGCTGGAGAAATATCTCGCACAGATTCACTCGGTGCCTGCGGGATCGAATGCCACGGCGAACGAGTTGCTGCAGCGCTTGATCGAGATCCGCGGGATCCATGATGGACAGGCCTGTCCGCCTCTGGATGCCGTCGCGGAAGAGCGGCTGCCCGATTTTAAGCAGTGGCAGGAGCACGGCGAGAGCGTGATCCGCCTCGGAGAGGTGCTGCGTGATCTCGGGGCGTCCTCGGTGTTTGCCCTTCATCCGATGCGTTGGCTCGGCGAGCCGGTCATTACCCGTGATCATCCTCTGGAAGGCCTCGCAGGCAGCTTCGACGAGGTGGAACGGAAGCTCGATGATCTCGATGATGCGCTCCAGCAGACCGGCCTGCCGGCGGAGCACTGGGATACGCTGGCCGAGATCGGGCAACTGCTAGGGTTCGCCAACCGGTTGCTGCCACTGGCAGAGCGGGGATTGCTTGGCTTGTTAGATAGCAGCAGCGAACGCCACGCAGAGTTCGTGAAGCTCGTCGGGGATTACCAGGCGAAGCGCCAGCATCTTGAAGCAAAGCGGACCAAGACGGCGAATTGGACCGACAAGCTTCCGCCGGAGGACACGGCCAATGCGCTGGCTCTCGCGCCGAAGCTTCAGGGCGTCTTCAAGTTTCTCAATCCTGCGTGGTGGAGATTGCGAAAGGTTCTCAATGCCCGGTACGATTTCTCAAAGCACGCCGTCGCTCCGGCTTGGGAGCAGATTCTCTCCGATCTTTCTGCCGAGCACGCCGCCGCGTCCGGCCTTGCGGAGCTTGAGGGGCGATGCACCCGGGAATTTGCGAGCGCTGACCCGGCAGCCCTTCATGCCGATCTAAAGCTTCTCGCTGATCCCTCCGCGCCACCCGCTGTCATCGCTCTGAAGAGCCAGCTGCTCTCTTCGGATCAAGGCCCGGCCTTGGTCAAGATGCTTGCCTCCCTCAATTCCAGCTTCCAAGTGCTGGAGCGGGACTTGAAGGAACTCATCGACCATGCGGAAGGAAGCAGCCTCTCCGTCCTTGCGGCCGCGGTGCGTGAGATGCGGGAGGAAATGGATAGTCTCCCCGAATTGCTTCCGGCCCTTCGCGATCTGGCTGCTGCTCCGGAATCCCTGCGCCGTTCCGTGCGGGAGTTTCCCTTCACCTCGGAAGAGTTTGAGGCCGCCTGTGCGCGCAAGACCCTCGAGGCACTCTATCGCGAGGACCGCATGCTTCAGCGCTTCGATTGCCACGTGCTTCAGCAGAAGCTCGATCGTCTGGCAGCCGCACATCGCCAATGGCTGGAGCACAATGCCGCTTGGATCCGCGGCCAAGTGAGACGCCGCTTTGTCGAGCACGTCCAGCTTGCGAACCAATCGGCTACGGTGCTTTCGGCGGACCAGAAGCTCTTCAAGAAATCCTACAGCGCCGGTCGCCGCGAGCTGGAGCACGAGTTCGGCAAGACGATGCGCTACAAGTCGATCCGCGATCTCGCCGCCGGCGAAAGCGGGGAGGTGGTCCGCGACCTCAAGCCGATCTGGCTGATGAGCCCGCTCTCCGTTTCGGACGCGCTGCCGATGGAGCCTGATTTGTTCGATGTCGTCATCTTCGACGAAGCGAGCCAGATCCCGGTGGAAGATGCGGTGCCCGCCGCCTACCGCGCGCCGCAGGTCATTGTCGTGGGTGACGAAATGCAGCTTCCACCGACGAGCTTCTTCAGCAGTGGCAGCGATGCCGAGGACGAGATCACCGTCGAAGAGGAAGGTGAGTCCGTCAGCGTGCTCATGGATGCCGATAGCTTCCTCACGCAATGCGCGCGGAATCTGCCCAGCACCTTGCTCGCGTGGCACTACCGCAGCCGCTATGAGTCGCTCATCAGCTTCAGCAATGCGGCTTTCTATGGGGGCGAGCTCTACACCATCCCTGACCGCCAGATGGCGCTTGATGACAAGGCGGAACTGCTCGTGGAGAGCCCCATGGAAGCTGCCGAACTCGTTCCCGCGATCCTCGGGCGCCCGATCAGCTACATCCGCTGCTCGAAGGCTCCGTATATCGATCGCCGCAATCCCGCCGAAGCCGCCGTGGTCGCCCAGCTTGTCCGCGAGCTCCTCGTGTCAGGAAACAAGCTTAGCATCGGTGTCGCCGCCTTCAGCGAAGCCCAGCAGGGAGAAATCGAATCCTCCTTGGAATCCCTGGCCAAGGAGGACAGTGCTTTCGGCACGCTTCTTGAAGCCGAGTATGTCCGTGAAGAAGACGACCAATTCTGCGGGCTCTTCGTGAAGAACCTCGAGAACGTTCAAGGCGACGAACGCGATATCATCCTCATGTCCGTTTGCTACGCGCCCGATACCGATGGGAAGATGCGGATGAACTTTGGTCCCATCAACCAGCGCGGCGGCGAGAAGCGTCTCAATGTGATCTTCAGCCGCGCCCGCCACCACATGGTGCTGGTGAGCAGCATCGGCCATCAGCAGATCACCAACGACTACAACGACGGCGCCCGAGCACTGCGGAACTTCCTCCACTACGCCGAGAGCCTTTCCCGTGGCGAGCCCGCCGCTGCCCGCCAGGTGCTGGATGGCCTCAATCCCCTCAAGCGCAAGTCCCTCGCCTCCGCAGCCACCGGCAGCGCCATCGCCGGACAAATCGCCGGCGCCCTCAAGCGGCGCGGCTGGTCTGCCGATACCGATGTCGGCCAGAGCCGCTTCCGCTGCGATGTCGCCGTCCGCGAACCGGGCGCGGATCGCCATCAACTCGCCATCCTCATCGAAGGAACACGCACGACGAATGTCCTCGAGCACTTCCACACTCGTCCGGGCATCCTCCGCGCCTTCGGCTGGCAGGTCGTCTTGGTGGTCGCGAAGGATTGGTGGCACGAGCCCGAAGCCGTGCTCACCCGCATCGAACGTCTGCTCCGCCGCGAGATTGCGGAGGAGGAAGAAACCATTATCGAAGAAGAACCTCAGCCTTCACCCGTAGCGCCTCCCGCATTGGAGCCGCCCGTGACTCCCGGGCCTCCATCTCTTCCCGCCCCAAGCACCCTAGGCCGCCGCTTCGAGTTTACCGAGGGCAACTCCCGGAAATTCTGGGCCGTCGCGCAAGAGGGCGCCTCGCTCGTGGTCCGCTTCGGCCGTATCGGCACTACCGGACAGGTTCAAACGAAGACCTTCGCCGATGAACCGCGAGCCCAGCGTGAAATGAACAAGCTCATCACCGAGAAGACAGGAAAGGGCTACGTCGAAGTGAGCTAGGCCCGCCCCGCTCCATCACTGCACGATTTCCTGCGGCGCATCCGGCAGCGCATCGATGAAGAGCCTGCCGTAGCGCTTCGTCAGGATCCGGTTGTCGAGAATGCACACCAGACCGTGATCCTTCGCCGTGCGGATCAGGCGGCCCACCCCTTGGCGCAGCTTCAGGATCGCCTCCGGCACCGAGTATTCCATGAAGGGATTTCCGCCTTCCGCCTCCAGCGCTTCGAGGCGCGATTGGGTGAGCGGATGATCCGGCACCGCGAAAGGCAGCCGGGTCACGATCACATTCGAGAGCGTCTCACCCGGCACGTCGACCCCGGTCCAGAAGCTATCCGTGCCGAAGAGGATGCTGTCCACATCCCGGCGGAATTCCTCCACCATCCGGTGCCGCGGCATGCCGTCGCCCTGCACCAGCAGGCGCCAGCCCTTCTTCTCGAAATGGCTACGCAGCTTGTCCGCCGCATCACGCATCGTGCGATAGCTCGTGAAGAGCACGAAGGCCTTCCCCTCGCTGAATTCCACTGCCGTGCGGATCGCTTCCACCAGAGCCTTCCCATACTGGGGACTCGTCGGCTCCGGCATATTCTTCCAGATGCAGATCTTCATCTGCTTTTGGAAATCGAAGGGGCTGCCAATGCACAGCGCCGGCACATCGTCCGCGCCCACCCGGCCGCGGAACCAGCCGAGCTCCGGATCGCCCACGCCCAGCGTCGCGCTGGTCATCACGCAGGACTTTCCGGGCGCGAAAAGGAGCGGCTTCAGCTTGTCCGCCACCCGGATCGGTGCGGCGTGCAGGGAAAACAGGCTCTCATCGCGGCCCGAGCGCTCGATCCAGTGGACATGGTCGTCACCGCTCTGGTCGAGGAAGCAGCCGATCGCCCCATGAGTCTCGCGCAGCTTGCGAGAAGCATCTTGGAGCTCGGCGCGCGTCGTCTCGCTTTCCACATCCGCCGCCAGTGCATCGATCTCCTGCCAGAGACGGCGCAGCGGTTCAGCCGCGGAATTCGGCACCAGTTCCGGCTCGCGGACCCGCCATTCCTTCGAGTATTCGCCGAAATGCGCGGCGTGGCCCAGATTGCCGAAAAAATCATCGGCTGATTTCAGCGCCTCCTCCACCGCGTTCATCACCGAGGCCTTCCGGAAAGAGCGGAGGATGCCCTTCTTGGTCCTCGGATTGTAGAGCCGCTGGAGGTCGAAGCGCATGCCCGCCTGGCTCACACGGAGGCCCAGTTGGATCGCCGCCACCTGCTCCAGCGTGTGCGCCTCGTCGAGGACCGCGAAATCGTTCGGAAACAGGAAACCCGAGGGCTTCTCCTCCTCGAAAGTATCGCCGGTATTCAGCAGCGCGAAGAAGAGCGTGTGGTTGACCACGATCAGGTTCGCATCCGCCGCTGCCTTCCGGGCTTCTTGGAAGAAGCAATTTCCCCGCGGACCGCAGTAGCGGGCGGTGCAGACATGAGGCTCCGAGCAGACCTGCAGCCACACCTTCATCGAGGGGCTGAAATCGAGATCGCTCAAGGTCCCGTCCTTCGTGCCCTCCGCCCAGCGGCGGATCTGCTCCAGCTCGTCGTTCTCCGTCGAAGTGAAAAGGTCGCCGGATTGCTCGAAGGCCCGCTTCAAGCGCGCCGGGCAGAGGTAATTTTGCCGCCCCTTCAGAAGCACCGCCGGCAGCTCCTCGCCGAGCAGCTTGCGGACGATCGGAATGTCCTTCCGTACCAGCTGCTCCTGCAGATTGATCGTGTGGGTGGAGATGATCGCTTTTCGCCCCGTTTGCAGGGAGTACTTGGAGGCGGGTAGCAGGTAGGCCAAGGACTTGCCAACCCCGGTGCCTGCCTCCGCGACGAGGCAGCGTTTCTCCACCAGTGCCTCCGCGACCGCGACCGCGAGCTGTTGTTGCTCAGGCCGGAACTCGAAGTCCCGGGAGCGAGCGAGGCTGCCGCCGTTCGAGAAAGCCAGACCGATTTCCTCCACGAACGCGTCGGGCAGCGGCTGTCCCTCGAGGGCGGAAATCATGCGGACGGCATTTGCACCGGGGAGCGGCCCCCCTGCCAAGCACCAAACCGGCGATCTTTACAAACCGCCAATGCATCGCATGCTCCCGCCCAGTCCTGCCATGCCGCGCATCCTCGTTCCCATGCTGCTTGCCCTCGGCGGCGCGCTCCTAGCCCTGAAGGTGGGCCCTGCCGAGCAACAGCAAGTCTGGGATCAATTGAGCAATTTCCCGGACGTTCAGGCAGAGGCCCACTCGCTCCGGCCCGTGATTGCGGTGGCGCTTTGCTTTCTCCCCGCGCTGGGCGGGCTCTTCTACGCCATGGGCGGCACGCTGGCCCGCTATGTGAGCCGGCAGTTCCTGATGATTTTCCTGATCTGCGTGGCGGGGCTTTTCGTCATCTGGATGATTTCCGATCTCGGGGACAATCTGGACGATCTGAAAAACAGTCCCAGCCCTTCGCAGTTCGCGGTGCAGCTCTATGGGGCGCGGCTGCCGGAGATCGCAGTAATGTTGCTGCCCTACTCGCTGCTGCTTTCGATTCTCTACTGTCTGGGCAAGCTTTCGCGCTCGCGCGAGATCGTCGCGATGATCCAGACCGGTCGCGGCCTCGCCCGGCTCACGGCTCCCTTCCTGGTGGCCGGAGCCCTCGCCGGGCTGCTCTGCGCGGGCCTGAATTACCAGTGGGCACCCGCCGCGGTGGCGAAGGAGAATTCGATCCTGCGGAAGGCCCGGGGCCAAGATGGCGTGGCAGAGCCGAATATCCGCTATCGGAATATCCCCGCACGGCGCCTCTGGATGGTGGGCGCTTTCCCGCCTGATTACCAGAAGGGCGCCCCGCTTTCCGATGTCACGGTGATCCAGGAGCGTCCGGATGGCTCCTTGGAGAGCATCCTCACCGCCAAGCGCGCGTCCTGGTCTCCGATGCTCCGCGATTGGAAATTCTACGAGGTCCGGAAACAGGTCATCAAATCCGAGGGATCCCGGCCGGTATTCGAGCAAGGCATTCCGGATCCGCTGGTGATCACCGGCTGGAACGAGGTGCCGACCCAGATCATCCGTCCCGGTCTACCCGCCGTGCAACTGGGTATCCCGGATTTGAATGACTGGCTGGAGTCGAATCCTGATGGTGCCTGGGCGAACCGCGGCGGTCACTTGACCCAGTGGCACTATCGCTGGGCCCAGCCCTTCAATTGCCTGATTGTGGTGCTGCTGGCGACGCCGCTCGGCGTGGTATTCTCGCGCCGGGGGACCAGCGGCGGCGTGGCCATGGCGGTTTTCCTCTGCGCCGGGATGCTCTTCGTTTCCAATATCTTCCTTAGCTTGGGAGATTCCGGGCACCTCCGGCCCGGCTGGGCGGCCTGGCTGCCGAACCTCCTTTTCGGGAGCTTGGCCGTTTACCTCTTCCAGCGGCGCTTGGCGGGTCGTCCGATTTACCAGACACTCCGGAAGTTCATTCCCGCCGAGGCTTGAAGCCGACGCCCTTTCCGTTTCCGCTTTCCGCGTTCCGATTCCCCAATGGCCCTTCAAGAATCCTGGCATATCCGCTCCCGCGGTCGATCCTGCGCTGCCACCGAGCGCCCTTTCGAAGACGGCGAGAAGATCATGACCGCGCTGTTTCCGGACCCGGAATCCTCCGGCTACCTACGGAAAGATTATTGCTTGGATGCTTGGAAGGCGCGGACGGCGGAGGACGAGAAGCCGCTTTCCTTCTGGAAGACGGTCTATCACGCGCCGGTCGTGGGTGAGAAACCGGACGCCTTCAAGAAGGAGAGCCCGGAGGAGCTGCTCCGCCGTCTGGTGGAGGAGGAGGAAGATCATACCGAGAATGTCCGCTACATCCTGGCGGTCATGCTGGAGCGCCAAAAGGTTCTCCGGGAAACCGACACCCAGCGCACGCCATCCGGCATCCTGCGCGTCTACGAACACCGGAAGCAGGGCGACCTCTTCATCGTGCGTGACCCCGATATTCCGCTCAGCCAGGTGGAGAAGGTGCAGGAGGAAGTGGTGATGCTGCTCGAGACCGGTGGCCGGATTCCCGATCCGGAAGAAATCGCCGCGGCGGAAACTCCCGCGGAGGTCGAAGCATCCGCGCCTGCGGAAGCGGTGTCCGAGACTGAGGTTGAGGCTCAAGGAGCGGGTAATGAAGAGGAGCCAGCCCCGCCTGACGAAGAAATCTCCCGTGGTGAGCCGGATCAGGAAGACGCCGGGGACGAGCTCATCGTGGACGGGGAAAGCGTCGATGCAGAGCTCGCGGCTGCCGAGGAGATCCTTCCAGATGTGGAGTCCGATTACGTGGCTTCCAACGAGGAGGAGTGAGCGGTGCAAAACGCACTGCATATTGCACCTAACAGGGCTGCGGGACGCCCCCTTGGAGGGCGCATTTTCCCTTTTGGCATGGGGTGCGGCGGACTAACTGTTTGATGATTAGCACCCGTATTCGGGTGGCATGGCCTTTGCGAGAGAAGGGGCAAGAAGGGAGCGCCCCTCGCTCCTGAAATTTGCAAAGCCATGAAGACTCCGATTCTCTTCCGCGCCACCCGCTGGATGATTCTGGCGGCCGCCGTCGGCCTCGCCAGCGCCACTCCGGAATTCGGCCCGCAGGGCGATTCCGATACCGCCGATTTCATCGAAATGGATGTGAAGGCCGACAATCGCATGATCGGTTCAAAGGTGGAAGTCGCCGTTGAGAACGGCATCGCCACGCTTAACGGGACCGCTATTTCCCTAGAGCAGACGGAGCGTGCCGCGGCCCGCGCCATGGCCACCGCCGAGATCCGCGCGGTGGTGAATCGCCTCCGGATCATCGATCCGGTCGCCAAGGATGCCGTTCTTGCCGAACGGGTTCAGCAGCGGCTTTCCAAGAGCGAAGCGATCGATGCCTCGCGCATCCGGGTGATTGTGGATGGCCGGAAGGCCACCTTGGCCGGGCAGGTGGGAAGTTGGGACGAGCAGGAGCTGGCTCGCGAGATCGCCACGGAAATTCCCGGATTGAAGGAGATCAGCAATCGCTTGGAAGTGACCTTTGATACGGTCCGCACCGACTCCGCCATCAAGGCCCAGATCCTCCACATGGTTCACGACGATCCGCTGTGCCAAGGCATCACGATCGACGTGAAGGTGAAGGATGGCGTGGTTAGCCTCGGCGGCGAGGTGGGCAGCCCGGGAGAAAAAGACCAGCTGGTCCACCGCTCCCATGTCACCGGTGTCACGGAAGTCTGGGCGGACGACATCATGGTGAATCGCGATCTCGCGATGGAGGGCATGAATGGAAAGATCACGAAGCCGTCCGATACCCTGCGGGTCTTGGAGGATGCTTTCGCCGCGGATCCGCGCCTGAAGGGTGCCGATATCCAGGCTTCCGCCGCAGGTAACCAAGTCACGCTTACCGGTACCGCTCCGAATGATGAGGCGCGCGCTGCTGCTGAATCCACGGCCCGCGGGATCCCGGGCGTGATGATCGTTGCGAATGAGGTTCGCGTCGCGGGTGGTGTCAGCCAACCCACTGCTGCTATTTCGAAGGACCAACGTCTGGCCACGGTGGTCGAGTAAACCGATCGAGTTTCGACGCGGAATCAGGCGATCGCTGGGAGGCGGTCGCCTGTTTCGTTTATGCGGGGAAGTCTTGGAATTCCATTTCTTGAACCGCGCCCTGCTCGCCCCTTCCTTCGGCGAGGCGGGAGAAGGCTTCGACGTCCTCCTCCATGCGTTTCCCCAGTTCCTCCACGCTTCCCAAGACAAGGAGTGGTGTGGACCGCAGCCGGGCGAAGTGAGCTTCCGCAATCTCCGGTAGGGATCCGGAGGCCTCTAACCAATCATGGTCGTCCGGGACTACGGAGCCCGCGGCTGCCGACGAGGTAAAGAAACTGCGCCCGTCCTCTCCCCATGCACGGAAATGTACTCCGTGACTTTCGTGGAAGACATGCCCTGCGGAAACGCGGGTTACATTCAGCCCGGCGAAATGTCGCCAGTCCGGAGAAACATAAAATACCCACTCCGTACGCATCTCGCCCTGTGGAGAGTCGATCCGGGTTGCGAGGATCAGGGGCCATTCCCCGAGCCGGGTACTGGAGCTTTCACGTTTCCACCTCGCTAGGAGATCCGGATCCGCCTCGGCCAAAGGGAGCGTGACCCGTTCGCTGATGTGAAAGCCGAGGCGCGCGACCGGAGCTAAGGGCTTCAAATTCGAAAGGGTGGATCGAAGGGCTTTTCCCAAGTGCCATTTCTTCCCCGGCAAGGCCGGATTCAGCGACTTCCGGTTCAGGTAATAGGTGTAAACCTTGCGCATCCGTTTGCCCGGGATCGGAGCCATCGACTTGGCTGCAAACTCGGCCAGCGATTCCATCGGCACACCTTTGAGATACAGCCACCCGTCGCGGTAGAGGGTGCAGTTCAGTCCAAGTTTGAAGCCGCCACAGGCGACCGAGGCGATCATGAGCGCAAAGGAAATGGCCAAGGCGGGCAGGAGCCATGTGAACACGGCATCGATGTCCAGTCCGCGGCGTCCTACATGGTGGGGGACGGTTACCATCACGGCCAAGAAGGTGGCCCCCAATAGCAGGAGCCCGGACGTGAGGAGTCGTTTTGAAAGGGCTCTCCTGCGAGAGCGCTTGCGCAGCGTTTCCACCGGCACGAAGCCCCAGATCATCGTGTTGATGGTCTTTGCGAAGCGGGAGACGATGGCCATGGCGACAGCCGCCGAAACGATGCCGACCGTCCATCGGATCCCTTCATCCACGATCCCGGACGTTCCTTGGATCCAGCCGACGATGAGGAGGGCCGGAAGTAGGGATGCGGTCATGGCTTTGTGTCCGCCTGCCAAGACATTGAAGCGATAGAATGCCGGTGTCAGGAGGCTGCCCCTGCCTTCAAGGGTCACGGGTGGTAGCAGTGTTCCCGGACGTACCAGCAGGTAGTCACCGCTCACGCTCCAGCTATTGGAAGCTTCGGTCTTTTCAGCCGCCTCCTCGACCGGTGCCTGATAGGGATTGTGGGAATCTCCGGCCATCCTCGTTTTTAGATCGGCATCGGTGGGGGAGTGGCGCGTGGCCTGGCTTCAGCGGGATACTCCGGAAGCTCCATGATCTCGATGGGTGACTGGAGCCCCGCAGCTTCGGAGGCCGCGTATTGTTCCTCGGTTTCCGCGTCGAGGAGACCGTAGAGCTCCTCATTGCTCTGGATGGAGATTAGCGGCCGGTTTCCCACGTGGGCCATATGGCGGTCGAGCAGGCGTAGGAGCTTCCCTTTGGCGATGATCCGGTCGACCCGCGGTGATTCGATCGGAAGGCAGGGCGGGGTAATGGTCTGGATGCATCCGTCCGCAGTCCATGAGCGGAAGATGATCTGTCTCGCGCTTGAGACGGTGCGGCCGAGTGAAAAGCGTCGTATTGCCAAGGTCAGGCTCCGCTTCCCGTCCGGCGATAGTAGGAGCAGTGATTCGATCCCCATGGAGCCGCTGGGCAGGTGCAGGGTCTTGGCGGAGACCGCGCGCCACTGCGCCAGCTCGGTGCCTTCGCTTTCCTTCTTCCATTGCTCGATCAAGGCGGGATCCGCCGATTCCGGGGAGCGGCGGGCTTCTTCCGAATAGTGCAGGTGGAGGCTTTCCAGAGCTGGCGATCGGCGCGCCTTCATGAATGCGACGACCAGGATCGTCACGGGATTGAAGCGCTTGTGCTGGATTAGGGAGAAAAAGGGCAAGCGATGGCCGAAGAAGCGGAAGGTCTTCCGCTTCACCATGACCGGCGTCTCATGGGAGCGCGCGGAAAAGCGGGTCAGGGATCGGGGCGATACGCCACGCAGGTAGAACCACCCGTCGCGAGCTCCGTGACAGCGTACGTCCGTTGGCAGCTTATCCCAGACAATGGCCACGATCAAAGCTACTAACCCGATGATCAGCACCAGCTTCCCCAAGGCAATCGCAGGGGCCATATGGCTCGGGAGTTGGTCACTCGCCATTCCTCCGAGAAACAGCAGGAAGCCGAATAAGGTCAGTCGGGTGATCCATTGCCTGCGTTTCACGCGCTTCTCGAAGGAAGCTACAGACGCATAGCCGCGGAATCTCACCCGCGCGGGCGAACCATTCCGGCGGCTGTTCCCTTGGAAGTGGGTGTGGACAACGGGTGTCAGCAATCCGCCGCTGCTATCTCCCTCAAGGTCCACGGGAGGCAGGAAGGCATTATGCCGCACCGCCAGAAAGCCATCTACCACGCACCAGAGGTGCGTCTGGGGAGGCGTGCTGCCGACGTCTTCCACCGGCGGGGCATAGGGATTGACCGCCTTCTCGGCCATGTCCTCAGGGCTTCCAGCCGGCGAGCTTGCAGACGTGCTTGAAGTGCTTGGTCTCTACCGGGGTGATGGAGAGGCGCGTGCCTTTCTGAAGCACGACCATGCCTTCCAGTGCGGCATCCTCCTTGAGCTGCTGCAGGGTCACCAGTTCGGGAAACTTGGTCACGAAGTCGAAGTCCACGAGCATCCAGCGCGGGTTCTCCTTGGTCGATTTCGGGTCGTGGTATTCCGACTTCGCGTCGAACTGGGTCGGATCGGGATAAGGCTCGCCCGCGACCTTCGCCACGCCCGCCACGCCGGGTGGCACGGTGCTGGAATGGTAAAAGAGCGCGAGATCCCCGGGCTTCATGTCATCCCGCATGTAGTTCCGCGCCTGATAATTCCGGACGCCGCTCCACGGCTCCCGCTTTGCCTTTTGCAGGTGATCGATGGAAAAGACGTCGGGCTCGGATTTGATCAGCCAATAGCGCATGGGCCGGGAGACTAACAAGTTCCGGCGGACAGGCAAGAGGACGCCGAAGCCATGCTCCCTCCCGTGACGGGGACAAAAAAGCGGCGTGGTCCGGAGACCACGCCGCTGATGCGAATTGCAGGGATTTCGAATGGGGAGGAAATCCGATCAAGGGGCCGGGGCGGCAACACCACCCGAAGCTTGTTCCGGAGTGATCTTGATGACCTTGTAACCGCCGATAGCCTTGAAGTAGATCAGCAGAAGCAGATAGATCAGAGCCATCGCAGCCGGGATGAAGGAGTCCGCCTTGAGCGTCTTGCGGTCACCCGCGATGCTGGCCTCGGAGAGGATCTTCTGTTCCGGCGTGCGTTCTTCCGGCTTGGCGGATTGGGCAGCGGAGAGCTTCGTGCCATCAAGGCCATAGACGCTCTCGGCGAAAAGGAACTTCGATTCCTTCTGAGCCTTGTTGGCTTCATAGACGGTCGAGTCCACCTGCTTGAGGTGCTCCGCGGTGAAGCGGTCCTTCGCGTAGCCAAGACCGGGGCTGCCGATCAGGCCCATCGACATCATGCCGATGCCACCCATGATCGACATCGCGATCGCGCCGGTGCGCGGGAAGCGGTCACCCACCACGGCGAGCATGGTTGGCCAGAAGAAGGTCTTGCCGAGGGCATAGACACCAAGGGCCAGAAGAGCGCCGGCGAAGGTCGTGATGCCGCTGACAAGGTTGAGGCCGACGACGCCGAGGATCGAGCAGATCAGCAGGAGGCCGATCGGGGAAATCTTCAGCTTGCTTTCGATGAAGTGAGCCGAGAAGCGCAGGATGAACATCAGCGCCGAGGTGAAGACGAAGAGCTGCTTGCCTTGCTCCGGCGTCAGGATGTTACCGGTGATGTTCTGGATCCAGCCGTCGGTGCCCAGCTCAACGGAGCCGACCAAGGCATGGGTGATGAAGAGAACGAAGAGAAGAAGCGAGCCGATCGAGAAGCTCGTGATGACGCCCACGGCGATGAGGATTGCACCGCCAATGCCCCAGGCGACGCCGGGGTTCAGGCCCATGGCATCCTTGAAGAAGAGGACGAAGAGGAATGCGATGGTGGCACCGCCGAGGATACCGACCTCCTTGAACATTTCGCCAAGCTTGAGGCCCTTCTCCACCGCTTCGGATTTCGGGAAGGATTGTCCCAGGAACGCAACCCCGTAGAGGATCGTCGGGATCAGGAAGAGACCGAGCTGGATCTTCCAGCTGACCTCCTGAGCACCCAAGGTCCATCCGATCAAGCCACCCACGACCATGCCGGCAGGCCAGGAAGCGTGAAGGATGTTCAGGTAATGAGTGCGGTTGTTCGGGAAAAGTGTCGCCACCAGCGGGTTGGCCACGGCTTCAAGCGTGCCGTTCGCAAGGCCGAAGACGAAGGTGCCCCAGTAGAGATACTTGTAAGCCGTTTCCTGAGTCTGTCCCTCGTGCGCGGCGAAGGTGATCAGCGCGGACGCGATGTGGAAAACGAAAGCGGCGAGAACCAACTTCCCGTAACCAATCTTGTCGACGATGACGCCGCCGATCACGATGCCGAAGCAGAAGCTGGTGAAACCGGCGCCGCCGATGTCCCCGAGCTGGGTGCCGGTGAAACCGAATTCTTTCGCCCAGTTGGCAAGGATACCACCCCGGACGCCGAAGCCGATGCCGGCGGCAAGGATGGCGAGGAATCCGGCCCACAGGAGCCGCTTGGCATTATGAGCGATGGGTTGATCGCTTAGTGTTGTCGTCATGGATTTCTTGGGAAGTAGAGGGGCTGTCTAACGGTCAAATTTTCCCATGGCAAGCATGCGGAATGGCAGCGGGGAACGGATTTCCCGCAGAATTCCTTTCGGCGATGTCGCAATCATCCTAGGTCACCCGAAGTGGGGACAGGCGCCGCTTGGCAGTAGATCGAGACCGCGGGTCCCGGCTATGACGTTTCCGTGGAAAATCCGCGGACCAGGCATTTCATTCCGACATCCGATCGTGGGCGATCGATGGCCGGCCTGTGCTTCTCATCCGCAGGTCCACCTGTTAATTTCCATGTTTTTATCAGGCGTAACAGGCGAGGCGGAGCCCGGATTACGGGCCGGTTCTCCGGCGAGGATGCGATCGGACCTGGACAAAGAAAAAGCCCGGCTCCCTGTCGGGAACCGGGCTCTTGGGAAAGCGGATGCTTACTTGGAGGAAGAGATGTAGCTCGCCTGGGCAGCACCCTTCTTGAGCTTCTTCTGCTTGATCCAGCTCATGGTGGAGCGGAGCTTCTCACCGGTCTTCTCGATCTGGTGGGCGGCTTCGGCCTTGCGGATGGCATTGAACTTCTTGTAGCCGCCGGTGGTGGCTTCGGCGATCCACTCTTTGGCGAACTTGCCGGATTCGATCTCCTTGAGCTGCTTGGCCATGCGCTTCTTGACGCCGGCGTCGATGATCTTCGGTCCCACGGAGACGTCACCCCACTCGGCGGTCTCGGAGATCGAGAAACGCATTCCGGCGATGCCAGACTCGTTCATGAGATCGACGATGAGCTTCAGCTCGTGGAGGCACTCGAAATAGGCCATCTCCGGCTGGTAGCCGGCTTCGACAAGCACTTCGAAGCCTGCCTTGACGAGGGCGGAAGCGCCGCCGCAGAGCACGGTTTGCTCGCCGAAGAGGTCGGTCACGGTTTCCTCACGGAAGTTGGTCTCGAACACACCGGCACGGGTGCAGCCGACGCCGCGAGCCCATGCGAGGGCGATGTCCTTGGCCTTGCCGTCGGCATCGTTGTGCACGGCGATGAGGCCGGGAACACCCTTGCCATCGACGAATTGGCTGCGGACCGTGTGGCCCGGGCCCTTCGGAGCGACCATGATGACGTTGACGTCCTTCGGTGCTTCGATGGTCTTGAAGTGAACGGCGAAGCCGTGGGAGAAGAGGAGGGTCTTGCCCTTGGTGAGGTTCGCGGCGATGTCCTTGTTGTAGACGCCGGCGATCTTGGTGTCCGGGACGGCGACGAAGATCACGTCGGCGGCTTTGACAGCCTCAGCGGTGTCCATGACTTGGAAGCCAAGCTTCTTGGCGACTTCGCGGGACTTCGACTTCGGGTAGAGGCCGATGACGACCTTCAGGCCGCTGTCCTTGAGGTTGAGGGCGTGGGCGTGGCCCTGGGAACCGAAGCCGATAACGGCGAGGGTCTTCTTCTTGAGCGGCGTGAGGGACGCGTCCTTGTTCGTGTAGATCTTCGCGGCCATGGCGATAGGTGGTCTGATGATGAACGCCGGAGCCTCCTAGCCGCGGCGGGCGGACAAGCTGGACGCTTGATTACAAAGGGTCAAGCGCGCGCTTCGCGGCGGAAAGCCTGATTGCTCACGGAGAATCCGGCCTTCGTCACAGGCACCTTGGGTTGTAGAGAGGATAAAGGATGCTCCCGCCGCGTCATGAAATCGTGGCCGAAACCCCATCCATCCTTTATCCCATGCCCGCTATCCCGCTTCTCCCAAGAGTTGCCGCCATCCTCGCACTCGCAGTCTCATCCGTCGTGGCTGCCGACTGGTCCAGCGATTACGAAGCTGCCCGGAAGCAAGCCGCGACGGAGAAGAAAGATCTCCTGATCGACTTCACCGGCTCCGATTGGTGCACCTGGTGCATCAAGCTTCGCCAAGAGGTTTTCGAGCAAGCGCCCTTCGAAGCCGGCGTGAAGGACCGCTATCTTTTGGTCGAGCTCGACTATCCGAAGGACAAGTCACGCCTGACCGAAGCGGTCGCGAAGCAGAATGAAGAACTGCTGAAGAAATATCCGATCAAGAGCTATCCCAGCATCCTGCTCTGTGATGCCGATGGAAAGCCCTTTGCAGTCACGGGATATCAGCCCGGCGGCCCGGAGGCCTACCTGAAGCATCTGGAAGAATTGCAGGCGCGAAAGGTGGCGCGGGACAAAGGTCTCGCCGACGCGGGATCCAAAACCGGAGTGGAGAAGGCGAAGCTGCTGATTGGCACGCTGGAAGGCATGCAGCTGTCCCCGGAGATGCTTTCATCTTGGTACGGCGACGTTGCCACCCAGATCAAGGAAGCCGACCCGGCGGACGAGACCGGCTTTGCAAAGCGCGAGGCGACCCAAGCGGCCTTCGCGGGCTACATGACGAAATTGATGGAGCTCCGCGCGAAGCAGGATCTGGAAGCAGTGGCGAAGCTCGTGGAGGAAACTTTGGCAAATCCCCTCGTGAAGGGAGAAGTGCGCACCCAGGTCTACGGACATCACGCGGGCACCCTCGCCTACGCGGGGAAGAAGGATGAGGCGATCAAAGTCCTCCAAACTGCCGTCAAGGACCCGGACGCGGAACCTGGCCGGAAGGAGTTGGAGGATTTCATCAAGATCCTGGAGCGCGAGAAGGCGGGCCTGCCCCCCGTGGCTCCGGAAAAGAAAAACTGATTCAGATCCGCTCGAGTTCCGCGATGCCCCGTTTCAGCAATTCCGCGCTCCATTGGCCGGGTGCCGTCGGGGCATCGCCGATAAAACCGTAATTTAGCACCGAGCCATATTGGGCACACAGCAGCCGGGAGACGGGTGCCAGCGGCCCCATCCCCATCAGCGAAAGCGGAATGCCCTCCACGGATTTTAGAAGCCCCGCCAGCTTCGCCACGTCATCCGCGGTATGCATTCGCACCGCCGCCTTGAAGCAAGCGGCGCCGGCTTTGACGGCCTGCTCCGCCATCGGGGGAATCCTTGCAAATGTGTCCGCAAGTCCTTGGAAATCATGAAAGGATGCTACCCAAGGGATCTCCTCGGTTTTCATCCGGGAAAGGATGCCGCCCAAGTCCCCCGCGGATGCCAGTTCGACATCGACAAGAGCTGCGTCGGGCAAAATTTTTTCCAGCAACTTGATGCGCTCCCCGACTCCTAAATTGCCTGCACCACCCTCCGCCGCGATCCGGGCCGTGAAGAGCAGGGGGATGCCTTCCAGATGTGCCCAGGGGCGAGTGCTTGTTAGGATGCCCTCCGCCTCCAACAGGTCCATGCGGATTTCCACCACGTCGCAAGCCTCGCGAGCGGCCGCAAGGCTTGTATTTCCGAGGCTTTTCGCGTTTCCGAAGCTCCCCACGACCTTTGGTTGGGAGGGGTTCAGGAGGGCTGGCGCGCGGCTCATGGGAGCAGCAGAAACGCCGCTTCACCAGACTGTCAACCTTGCCCGTCGATGCTCCGCAGTTTCGTTGTAAATACCTGACGGATTTTTCTCCGCCAACGTGAGGATTTCTCTGGTCAATCCCCGGAGCCATTCCCTAGTTCTCCAAAAACCAAAAGCCCACCATGAAACATCGTTTCGCATCCATCCGTAGGTCGGCGCTAGCTTCCGTAGCCGCGTCCGCAGCCGTTCTTTCTCTTCTCACTGCGACCGCGAACGCGCAGGGCAAGGGCGAGGTTAGCAATGTCACCTTCGACAATATCCCTTCTCCGGAAGTCCAGTCCGGCAAGGCCAAGGCCTTCAAGCCGAAGGATTGGCTCGAAGTGGAAGCCGGTATCAAGATCCCGGCGGCCAATGCCGAGCAGAAGAAGGCGGGCTTCATCAATCAGGTGACCGTCAAGTGGTACGTCGCCGTCAAGAACCCGGAAGGCAAGGGTGTGATCAAGCTGTCCAAGACGATCAATCACATCAACGTGCCGATCGATGAGGAGATTTTCAGCTCGGTTTACATGTCCCCGAGCGCGCTCAAGCGCCTGACCGGATCCGACAAGGCCAGCAAGGGCGCCGTGGAAGCCGTCGGCGTCGAAGTGCTGGTGGATGGCGAGAAGGTCGCCCAGTCCGCTGTGAAGCAGAAGGAAGGCTGGTGGAATGCCGGCAGCCTCTCCGATCAGAGCGACAAGTTCCCGCTTCTGAACAAGGACGAGACTCCTTTTGCAATGCTCTGGTACGATCGCTACGCCGAGATCCAGAAGGAGCGCTAATTTTTCCTGCCTCCCCCGGAATCCCAGCGTCAAAAAATCCCGTTTTTTCCCTTAGCCCGTCATGGCTGATTCACAGTCCTCAATTGCTCTAAACATCGGCTCGCAGCGCGTGAGCATGGCCGTGTTCGAACCGTCGAAAAACGGTGTCGTTCTCAAGGCTTACGACAGCGAGACCATCCTGGCCGATCCGGCTACCGAAGTGACCCGTCCGGCACAGGTAGCTTACGCGATCAGCCAGCTTGCCCAAAAGCTCAAGGCAGGCCGCTCGAAGGCCCGCTACTCCGTCGCGGGTAGCTCGGTCTTCACGCGTTTCGTCAAGCTGCCGCCGCTCGGTGACGACGATATCGAGCAGCTTGTCACCTTCGAAGCCCAGCAGCACGTGCCCTTCCCGCTGGATGAAGTGGCATGGGATTACGAGATTCTGGAAAGCGCCGGGGAAAAGGAAGTGGTCATCGTTGCCATCAAGGCCGATGCGCTGGATGAGCTGAACGAGTCCGTGACTTCGACCGGTCTGAGCACCGCCGAAGTCGACGTGGCTCCGATGGCGCTCTACAATGCCTTCCGTGCAGCCTATCCGAGTGTTTCCGATCCGGTTCTCTTGATCGACATCGGTGCGAAGACCAGCGATCTGCTCTACATCGAGGGCAAGCGCTTCTTCACCCGTAGCGTCGCGATGGGCGGCGTGGCGATCACCACCGCGATCTCCAAGGAATATGGTGTGCCCTTCGGCGAAGCTGAAGCTCACAAGACGCAGAGCGGTCTCGTCGCCCTCGGAGGCGGCCACACCGAGCAGCTGGATGAAACGACCGCTGCGCTGGCGATGACCATCCGCAATACGCTCGGCCGTCTGCCTGCGGAAATTGCCCGCACGACGAACTACTATCGCAGCCAGCACGGTGGAAATGCCCCGAAGCTGGTGGTTCTCGCTGGTGGCGGTGCCAACCTGCCTTACACGAAGGAATTCTTCGAAGAGAAGCTGCACCTGCCGGTGGAGTTCTTCAACCCGGTGAGCGCCGTTTCCGTGGGCAAGGGCGTCGACACCGACAAGCTCGGTCGCGAGGCGCACCTCATGGGTGAACTCATCGGCCTCGGTCTCCGTAGCGTCGGCAAGTCCGCGATCAACATTGACCTCGTTCCGACCAAGGTTCAGGCGGCCCGCACCGCGGACAAGCAGAAGCCTTTCTTCATCGGTGCCGCAGCGCTGTTCCTCGGCGGTCTGGCCGCATGGGGCCTGCTGAACACCCTTGCCGCCGGCAAGGCGCAAGAGGAGACCAAGAATCTCGTCGAGCAGAAGGAGAAGCTGGAAAGCGTCGCGAATCCGATTCAGACGCTCTTCAAGAAGGAAGACAGCCTTGTTGCGCTGGCCAACCAGTACACCGGAGCTGAAGACGACCGGACCTTCTGGTTGGATCTCCTCCAAGAGGTGAAGGCTGCCATGTCCAGTGACTCCGTGTGGATCACCGATCTGGAGCCGCTGTTTGACTACAATCCGACGGACAAGGGCAAGCCAGGCAAGTCGATCGTGAAGGGTGAGTTCTACTCGACGAACTACGGCACCTCCGCCCTTGAAAGTGTCAAGGTGGATGTGCCCGTGGCCCGCGGCCAGAAGGCGGCGGATGTGCCCGTGGTGACCCCGACTGCCAATGCAGTCCGCATCCGTGGTTTCTGGCGCGACAATCCGCGCGCTGGCAACCTTGTTTACGATCTCCTGAAGAAGCTGCGCGCAGAGCCGCAGCACTTCAAATTCGAGGCCATGACCGTTCCTCAGAAGGACGCGAAAGGAAAAGTACAGGGTAAGGCGGAACTGGTTGAGCTGAAGGACGAGCAGATCGTCAAGCAGCTTGAAAGCGCCCCGGCAGCGGAAGATTTCGCTGCGCCCTTCGAGCTGATTATCCCGCTGTCCCGCGAGGTTCCCATCAAGTGATTCAAAACCCTATTACCACGCCTCGAAAATGAGCTGGATTCAGGAAAACCGTTTCGCCGCCGGTCTTGGCGGCATCACCCTCGTCGCTGCCGGGGGGCTGATCTTCTGGGCAGTCTCCGGAAGTTCCAAATATAACAAGGCCAAGGAAGACTATGCGGCGGCCGTGACGGCCGTGGATAGCATGGAGGGCGGCAAGCTCTACCCGAACGATGCCAATCTGAAGGCCAAGAAGGCCGCCGTGGAAGACTACGACAAGGGTGTCCAAGCGATGCAGAAGGCCTTCGATGCCTATCGCACGCCGACTCCTGCGAATGTCGAACCGGACGCCTTCAACGAAGCCTTGCGCAAGGCCAAGGATACCGCCGCCGCGGCGTTCGAAGCCTCGAAGACGGAGCTTCCACCCGAGTTCTTCCTCGGCTTCGAAAAGTATACCACCTCTCCGGTGAAGCGGGAGGCCACTGGCATCCTTAGCTTCGAAATGGAGGCCTTGAGCCAGCTTGCCGCCAACCTCGCGGAGGCCGCTCCGACGAAGTTGCTGAACATCTACCGCGAGTCGCTTCCGGAAGAAGATGGCAAGGCCTTCGATGCCAAGGGCAAGAGCTTCCGCACCCTGCCGATCGAAATCTCCTTCAACGGCAACGAGGATTCCGTCCGCAAGTTCCTTTCGTCCTTGGACGATTCCGGAAAGCACTACTTCCTGGTCCGTTCGATGCGTATCTCGAACGAGAAAGCGAAGGCACCGACCGCTGCTGACGGCAACTTCAAGGCAGAAGAGGCCGATGGTGGAGCCGCGCCCGCCGCTGGCGGTGCCGCTGCAGATCCCTTCGGTGGTGCCGGTGGTTTCGTATTGCCAGGTGAGGAGCCGGCGGCCCCTGCGGCCGATCCAGCTGCCGCCACTCCGGCAGCCCCTGCCGCTGCGGCGGGTGGCGACGGTGTGATCCTTCAACAGGTGCTCGGTTCGGAGAAGATCAATGCCTTCTTCCGCATCGACATCGTCCAATTCCTTCCTGACTCGGCCTCGGCTGGCGGCAAGCAACCTTCCAAGGAAGCTGCATCCAACAAGTAATCAAAACCCACCGTCATGTCCAAGCTTCCTAAAAACTTCGAAAAGATCCTGGTGGGAGTCGCAGGCGTAGCCGCCCTCGGATGCGCTGCACTCGGTTTCATGAACTTCAGCGCGGTCGGTACTGACTTCGCTCACCAGTTGAAAGGCAATGGCGCGAAGGATCCCACGATCCCTCAGGCCACGGCGACCACCAAGGCGACCAATTCCCTCACCTCCAATCGAGTCTTCGAAAAGAGCGAGGATTCGGCAGGTCGCGCGGTGAACCTCTTCATTGGCGTCCCGCTGTTTGCCAATAAGAACAATCCGAACGTTCCCGTCGACCCCTTCAAAGGCGATGCGATTCATCCTCCGATTCCGAACAAATGGTGGATCGACAATGGGGCTGATATGACCTTCGCCAACTCGCCGTCGCGTGACGATGACAACGATGGTTACACCAACTTGGAAGAGTTCGAGGCCAAGACCAAGCCGACGGATCCGAAGAGCGTTCCGCCGCTCATCGACAAGCTGGTCTTCGTGAAGGACGAATCCACGATGTGGTATGTCCAGTTCGGCTTCGAGTCGGAAGGCAAGTGGTCGCCGCGTTTCACCGGTCTTACCTTCGATAACAAGCGCCTCCAGAACAAGGTCAGTGCCCTTGAGATGATGAGCCCCGGCGACACCTTCTTCAAGGATGGTGCCATGGCGAACCGCTTCAAGTTCACCGGAATGATCGAGAAGGAGATCACCAGTGCGAAGACAAAGCTGACCCAGAACGTCAAATTCGCTCAGTACGAAGATCTGAAGGAGAACAAGAAGGGCGAGAAGTACGAGTCCCAGGCTAACCTGCCGGAGGCTGAACTCCAAGCCAACGCCTACTACGACCGCACCGCGGTGCTTGATCTCAAGGCGATCGGATTTGAAGGCAAGGAGTTCAAGGTGGAAGAGCGGACCAAGTTCGCGCTGCCGCCGGATGCTCCGGAAAAGAACTACACCCTGAAGAAGGTCACTCCGGGCTCCATCGAGGTCGAGTACACCGACGCCCAGGGCCAAACCCAGACCAAGGAAATTGCCAAAGGCACACCTTGATCCCAATTCAACCCGTTTTTGAAAAAATCGCTTCCCAACCGCCGCTCAGACCGGCAGAACACAGCCCCAACCATGCAAAAAACGCCAATGCACCGTACCTGCAGCACAGCCGCCGCCTTGATGGCCGTGGCCGCCGTGATGCCGGTCACCCTGACGGTTGCCAACGCCGGTGAAGGATCCGGTGGGGGCAGCTACAGCGGTCTCGCCCAAAAGGAAATGATCCGCCGCCAGAATGCGGTCGCCCAGTCGGACCAGCTCCGTGACGAAGGTCGCGAAGCCTATGCCAAGGGTGATTACAAGCAGGCCGTGGATAAGTACAAGGAAGCCCTCCAAGTGCTGCCGGATGCTCCGATGGTCCAAGACCGCCGGACTTACCTGATCCAGCTTCTTGCCGACGGCTCCGGTGCCCTTGGCGAACAATATCGCAAGGTTGGCAAGTATGAAGAAGCGCGTCAGCTCGCTTCCGACGTGCTCGCGGCTGATCCGAACAATGCCGAAGCCAAGCGCCTCAACGAGTATCTGGATGATCCGATCCGCACGAATCCGGCTCTGACCTACGAGCACACGGAGAACGTGGACAAGGTGCGTCGCCTGCTCTACACCGCCGAAGGTGCCTACAACTTGGGCAAGTATGACGAATCCGGTCGCTTCTACGAGGACGTCCTCCGTCTCGACCCTTTCAACAAGGCAGCCCGCCGTGGCATGGAGCGCGTGGCTCAGGCCAAGGCTGACTACTATCGCGCCGCTTACGATCACACCCGCGCCGAGCTTCTCGCGCAGGTCGATAAGGCATGGGAGCTTTCCGTCCCGCCGATCATCAGCGAGAATCTGGATTCAAACAACCAGACGCCAGGCGTTACCACCGGTGCGACCTACATCCTGAAGAAGCTCGAATCGATCGTCATCCCGATGATCTCCTTCGACGACACTTCGGTTGAAGAAGCCATCGACTTCCTTCGCGCCCGCTCGATCGAGCTGGACACCGGTGAGATCGACCCGACCAAGAAGGGCATCAACTTCGTGATCCGCAAGCCCCGCTCCGGTGGCAGCGGCGATGCCGCCCTTGATGCTGATGCCGCAGGTGGTGGCCTAGGTGCCGCTCCGGATCCAGGTTCGCTGCGCATTCGCGAGCTGAACCTCCGCAACGTGCCGCTCGCCCAAGCGCTGAAGTACATCTGCGACCAGACCAAGCTCCGCTACAAGGTGGATGACTTCGCCGTGACCCTGGTGCCTGCCACCGAGACCGACGAAGATCTCTTCACCAAGAGCTTCCGCGTCCCGCCGGACTTCCTCAGCCGTCTTGGCGGTGGTTCCTCCGAAGGTGGTGAAGCCGGTGGTGAGGATCCATTCGCTACCGATGGTGGCGGCACTGGTCCGAAGGCACTCGCCCCGCGCAAGAGCGAAACCGAACTCCTCACCGCCAACGGTGTGAAGTTCCCGGAAGGCTCCTCCGCGAAGTTCTTCTCCGGCAGCTCCACGCTGCTTGTGCGCAACACCCCGACCAACCTCGACCTCATCGAGCAGATCGTTGAGCAGGTTGCCGGTGATGCACCGCGCCAGGTGAAGATCTCGACCAAGTTCGTTGAAATCTCCCAAGAGAACACCGACGAACTCGGCTTCGACTGGATCGTTTCTCCGTTCGGCCTTTCCGCGAACTCCGTCTTCCTTGGTGGTGGCACGGTGGGCAGCGGCCAGACCCGCACCAACGCCGACTTCATCGGCACCGTGGATGGCGTGAACATCCCGGGCGTCCCGGCTGCCACGGGCACGAATGTCACCGACATCGTGACTGGCGGTCTCCGCAGCGGCGACGGCGCGATCAACCGCAACAACATCGATGCGGTCCTCAACAACCCGAACCGCACGGCCCAGAGCGTGAGCCCGGCACCGGGTATCGCAGCCCTGACCGGTCTGTTCTCCGACGGCCAAGTCCAGCTCATCATGCGCGGTCTCGCGCAGAAGAAGGGCACCGACCTGATGACCGCTCCGAGCGTGACCGCCCGTTCCGGTGAAAAGGCGATGATCGAAATCATCCGCGAATTCATCTACCCGACCGAATACGAGCCCCCGGAACTTCCGAACTCCATCGGTGGTTCGGTGAGCGGTGGCGACCTCGGCCTGGGCGGTAACAGCGGTATCTTCCCGGTGACCCCGGTGACCCCGACCTCGTTCGAAACCCGCAACACGGGTGTCACGCTCGAGATCGAGCCGACCCTCGGTGGCAACGACTTCACGATCGACCTGCGCTTCGCGCCGGACATCGTCGAGTTCGAAGGCTTCGTGAACTACGGCAGCCCGATCCAATCGCCGGCGACCGACTTCCTCGGCAACCCGACGACTGTGACCATCACGGAAAACCGGATCGAAATGCCGGTGTTCTCCAGCCGTCGCGTGACGACCGCTCTGACCATCTATGACGGCTACACGGTGGCTGTCGGTGGCCTGATGCGCGAAGACGTGCAGACGGTGGAAGACAAGGTGCCGGTCTTCGGGGACATCCCGGTGATTGGCCGCCTCTTCCAGAGCAAGGCTGAGAACCGCATCAAGAGCAACCTGATCATCTTCGTGACCGCGCAGATCATCGACGCCACCGGTCGTCCGGTGCGCGGCGGCGACGCCCTGCCGGCCGCTGGTGGCACTGCCGAGCCGCTCCCTGTGGGTGGTGGCGAAGGCGTCCTGCCTCCGCTTGGCAACTAAGCGATCCGGTTTCGATAATCATCACGACGGGCGGAAGGGTAACCTTCCGCCCGTTTTTTATTGCTGTGGGAAAGGGGGGCAGCCCTTCGCGGAATTCTGGGTTGTCGGCGGCAAGCGGGGGCGCTTCGTTGGGCGCATGCATGTCTTTGGCCTGAGTGGTGGTGTCGCCAGCGGGAAATCCACCGCCTGTCGCCTCATTGCCCGCTTGTGTCCGGAGGCGGTGATTTTCGACGCAGACGCCTGTGTCCATGTGCTTCTGGCCGGCGACGCGGTGGTGGCTGATGCAATTGCGGCGCGCTTTGGAACCGGAGTGATCCACGCCTCCGGCGGGGTGGATCGCGCTGCCCTGAGGGGGCAGGTTTTCGGGGATTCCGCTGCGCGCAAGGATTTGGAAGCCATTCTGCACCCGAGGGTTCGCGAGGAATGTCTTGAATCTTTGGATTCCGCCCGCAGAATAGGGCGGTCCTTGTTCGTTGCGGATATTCCGCTCCTCTTCGAGAACGGGTTCGACTTTGGTCAGGAGCGAAACCTCCTGGTCGCGGCCGCTACCGCGACACGGCGCAGGCGCTTGCGAGAGCGGAACGGCTTCGACGATGCCACCATCGATTCCATTTTCGCGGCGCAGATGCCTCAGGAAGAAAAGCTCCGCTTGGCGGATCACGTCTTCTGGAACGAAGGACCTGCCCCTGCTTTGGAAGCCCAATTGCGACGCTTCCTCCATTTCCACGCTATCATGAGCGACGACGATACCAAGCTCCCCGAGCTTCCCGCCAACGAGACGACTCCTTCCGCAGCCGTGCAAGAAGCTGCCCCGGTGCCCCAGACCATCGATATCAATGCTTTCCGCCTGAAGTCTTTGGCGGAGCTTCTTACGATGGCGGAGGCCGTCCCTGCCAAGATTACGGTGGGTGCTCCGAAAACCCAGTTGATCTTCGAGCTGCTTAGCTTTTACGCGAACGAGGGTGCAACGCTGGTTGGCGAGGGAATCGTCGAGCAAGCCAAGGAAAACTACGCCATGCTGCGTGATCCGGCGCGAAGCTTCCGCACTTCTCCGGACGATCTCTACATCAACGGACACCTGCTCCGCGATCACGGCCTGCGTGCCGGCCATCGGGTCAAAGTTCGGATCCGCGCCCCCCGTGATCGGGACAAGTATCTTTCCGCGACGGAGATTCTCGAGATTGAGGGGATTCCCGCCGCCGAATTCAAGGTCCCGAAGGAATTCGACAAGCTGACACCGCTTTTCCCCGACCGGCGTATCGTCCTTGAGGGAGAAGGTCCGGAAGCTGTAAGCGTGCGGGTTCTCGATCTCGTGGCTCCGCTCGGCAAGGGCCAGCGGGGTTTGATCGTGGCTCCGCCCCGCGGCGGCAAAACGATTCTTCTGAAGCAGATTGCGAAGGCCATCCGAAAAAACCATCCGGAGATCGAACTCATTGTGGTTCTGCTGGATGAACGGCCCGAGGAAGTGACCGACTTTGAGGAAACCGTGGGAACAACGGTCTATGCTTCCACCTTCGATGAGGCCCCCCGCCGTCATGCTCAGGTGGCCGATTTGGTGATCGAGCGCGCCCGGCGCCTGGTTGAGCAGGGGAAGGATGTCGTCTTGCTGCTGGACAGCCTTACGCGTCTTGCCCGGGGCCACAATTCCGCCTCGCAAGGCGGTCCGATTGGAAGCGGTGGTGTCAGCCCCGTCGCCCTTCAGAAATCCCGCAAGTTCTTTGGCAACGCCCGCAACGTCGAGGAGGGTGGTAGCCTCACGGTCCTCGCGACCGCGTTGATCGAAACGGAGAGCCGGATGGACGACGTGATTTTCGAAGAGTTCAAGGGCACGGGCAACATGGAAGTCCGCTTGGATCGCGAGCTTGCAGAGCGTCGCGTTTTTCCGGCGATTCACATTCCTCAGAGCGGTACCCGCAACGATGACCGTCTCTATCACCCCGACGAGTTCGTCAAAGTCCTGGACATCCGCCGGCAGCTTGCCCAATTGCCCGTGGGGGATGCCATTGAGACGCTGCTGAAGAACCTCCGCGCGACCAAGTCCAACGCAGAATTGCTGCTTCGGGGCTTGCGTTGATGGAGTTTGCGTGACATAGCATTCACGATGCATTCAGCAGCGGGCACGGCGCTCCATGAAGATGCCGTGAAGAACTTGCTCGTGCCGAGAATCTGCTTGTCAAAGCGGGGGTGCGCGGGAAAGTTCGACCCATGGAAACCCACCGGATTCTAGCCGCCGCGGTCGCCACAATTGCCCTCAGTCCTGCGGCAAACGCGGACGTTGCGATGGCACTTTCGGCGAATCGTACGTATACTCAAACAAATGCTTTCAACCTCAATTTCGAGGGTGGGGAGCTTGATCTTCTTTTTGTCGATGGTGCCTACGCCATCGATGCCATTTGCCCTCGAAATGGCTCCGCTGTTTTCTACAATCCGACTGAAATCCCCCCTTGCCAGATTGGTGCGACCGGGTTCGTGACTTCAGGTGACTTGAATGGAGACGGTGTCCGCGATGACAGCTCCTATTGGTCGATCACGGAGATTCAGGGGGCCCAGGCGGTGGAGCCCTCGCGGCCTGAGCTGGTGCAGCTTTACGCAGCGCCGCCATCGAAGCTTCCGCGCCCGTTGGATGCTTTCCGCGACGAGACCACGGTGGTGTTCTACAACATTCGCACTCCCAATGTTTCGCAGTTCGACCTGACGCAGTACCACATGGAGCGTATCTACGGTCCGGGTACCGGCGATCTCCGCCGCATGAACGAGGAAATCGTGACGGGTCAGTATGTCTTCACTTTCCCGCGTATCACCATGCCGGACCAAAATCCGGTGGCTTATGCGGTGACGATCACTCCCTCCCTCAATGCCTTGGATCCTTCCAACCGCACTCAGGCAGGTTTCCGTTTCACCACGGGCTCTTGGAACAACGAGTACTATCAGATGGATCCCCGTCTGATCAATCGGATCCGCTGGACCGGCAATGACCGCACCATCGTGCGCGCCGGAGACCAGATGTATTTCTCGATCTTGGATTCCGCCGAAGACGCGATCGTGTTCCCACCTACCGTTCCGGAAAACCCGGTGCGTTTGGCAAACCCGACGGTTCAGGCCTACAACATGCCCCCGTTCTTCTTCGTGGTGGGTGATGAAGGGGTGATGAACCTGGAATACAATCGCTTCCTCCGGAGCAGCGGCGTGAGCTTTGATGGCTCGGATCGCGACTTCCGTGCCAAGGTGCTCTTCGTGGATACCTATGGCGGTTACTCCCAGACGGCGCTTCCAGCCGGGACTTCCAAGCGGGATCGCTCGCCCACTGGCGATGCAGACCACGATGGGATGACCAACGCGGAGGAATACGGGTTCCAGCAGCTCACCAACGAGCACATCAACGCTTCGGCCAAGGCTCAATACGCAGGCACTGGCACCTACCACAGCTTGGTTTCGACGGTTCCGGAGCCGATTTCCGATCCGACCCGCAAGCCCGACGGCCCGGTTGGCCCGAGGCTGGAGGAGAACTTCATCGTGATGGATGTGCCGATCCGTCCGCGCACCGGCAACACGGTCAAATACGAGTTCCAATTGTGGGTTGATGGCAAGAAGCCGGGCAAGAAGAAGTCCAGCAAGCTCAACATGAACGACTACGATCTCGATCTTGTTACCGAGACCCAAACTAACACCTACACTGTTCAATACTACACGATTGACCCGCTCACGCTCCAGCGTGTTTACGGTCAGGCCGATGTTTCGGTGGATGTCGAGGTGCAGAAGTACGTGCTGCGCAGCAAGGAACCGGTGCTCGATCCGTTGGCCGAACTTCCTGACATCCGGGTCAAGGTGAACCCGGGCACTCTGAAGTGAGTCGCGGGCATCTTCCGTGATGCGGGATTTTGAATTCGACAAAGGCTCCGGAGTCCGCAATCAGGGCTCCGGAGCCTTTCGTCATGCCTGAATCAGGGCTCCCCCCAGGGTCATGTCATCGCTTCCTTTGGTCAACGACACGCAAGGTCTCGTATCGTTGCTTTCGCGCCCTTCTTCCGATGCCGTCTGTGCCATCGATACGGAGGCCGATAGCTTGCATCGCTATCGGGAGTCGCTGTGCTTGGTGCAGTACTCCTGTGGCGGCGAGAATGTCCTCATCGACCCGCTTTCCATCGAGGATTTGAGCCCGCTCGGGGATTTCCTCGCCAGTCGGGTGGTCTGGATGCATGGCGCGGATTACGACATGACCATGCTCCGCCGCAGTTTCTCGAAGCTGCCTTCGGTGGTGTATGACACCCAGATCGGAGCGCGGCTTCTGGGCGTCCGGCGCTTTGGTTTGGCGGATCTGGTGGAGCTTTATTTCGGCGTTACCCTGTCGAAATCCTCCCAGAAGGCGGATTGGGGCAAGCGCCCGCTTTCCGCCAAAATGATGGAGTATGCGCTCAATGACGTGTGCTATCTCCTGCCGATGGGCGAGAAAATCACGGATCTCCTGAAGGAAAAGGGGCGCTTCGAGTGGTTCGTCGAGAGCTGCGAGGCCGCCCGCCTGAAGGTCTTGGAGCGCGATGAGACTCGTGGCGAGCCTTGGCGGATCCAAGGGTCCGGCCGTTTGGATCGCTCCGGCCTGAATTTCCTGAAATCCCTCTGGGAGTGGCGGGATGCCGAGGCCTCTTCCTGGGACCGTCCGTCCTTCATGGTGGTGACGAACCGCCAGCTCATTGATTGGAGCCAGGCGCTCGCTGGCGGGAAGAAGATCGAAATCCCTCCTCACTATCGTCCGGAGCGTCGCAAGCGCCTTACAGAGGTGCTGGACGCCGCGCGTTCGCGCAATGCGGACGAATGGCCGGAGAAGCCCCGTGGCCTGCGCCGCCGCCGTGATTCCGATTTCGATGCCCGGGTGGCACGCTTGATCTCGGCGCGGGACGCCAAGGCGGCAGAATTGGACATCGATTCCTCGCTGATTGCGCCCCGTTCGATCATCGAATCCATTGCGGATGGAGAGGTTCAGCCAGCTGATGTTTTGCTCAAGTGGCAGTTGTCATGCCTCTCGTTAGACGGGGTCTAAAAGTGTGACTTCTAAGTTCCTGTGAATCAGCCGGTTAATCGGCGGTTTTCAGGGTGGAAAATATGCCGGTTTTTTAACAATCGGCCTTGTCTCCGGGGCATGCATTTCAGACCCTCCCGGGGTCCATGTCTGAAGAGCACCAAGAGCCTGAAAAGGCTGATACGAACGTCAGCGGAGAGCAGGCGTACGACGCCGCGCAAATCGACAAACTTGAAGGTCTGGAAGCCGTCCGCAAGCGGCCCGGCATGTACATCGGCGACCCCGACGAGCGTGGCCTTCACCACTGCGTGTTCGAGGTGCTGGACAACTCGATCGACGAGCATCTGGCCGGCTATTGTGACCGGATCAAGGTGTCGATCCACGTCGATGGCTCTATTTCCGTGGCGGACAATGGTCGTGGTATCCCGGTGGACATTCACCCGAAGTTCGGGATTCCCGCAGTCGAGCTGGTGCTCACGAATCTCCACGCGGGCGGCAAGTTCGGGCAAGGGGCCTACAAATACTCCGGTGGTCTGCACGGGGTCGGTGCGAAGTGCGTGAACGCGCTCTCCGATTGGTTCAAGGCCGAGGTCTACCGGAATGGCAAGGTCCACGCGATCTCCTTCGAGCGCGGCCGCACAACCCAGCCGCTCCACGTGGTGGGGGAGGTGGACCAGAGGCGCACCGGCACCACGATCACCTTCTTCCCGGATGCCACGATTTTCGTCGATACGATCGAGTTCAAGTTCGACCGTCTCTCGACCCGCCTCAAGGAGCTGGCTTTCCTTAATCCTGGCCTGACGATCGATCTTGAGGACGAGCGGCCGGAATCCGCGCGGAAAACCTCGTTCTTCTATGCCAAGGGCATCGTGGAGTTCGTCACCGAGCTCGGTAGCACCAAGACCTTGGTTCACGATGATCCGGTCGTGCTCACCGGCAAGCGTCAGATCGAGATCGATTACGATGGCAAGCAGTCGCAGGAGGATGTCTTCGCGGATGTCGTTTTCCAATATAACGACTCCTACAACGACCAGATCCTCTGCTTCGCGAACTCCATCCCGAACGCTGACGGCGGCACCCACCTTACCGGTTTCCGCACTGCGCTGACCCGGGGCATCAACCAGTACGCCAAGGCGAACAAGATTCTCAAGGAGAAGGACAACGCCTTGACCGGCGATGACGTCCGTGAAGGTCTGGTTTGTGTGATCTCGGTCAAGATGCCGAGCCCGCGCTTCTCCTCTCAAACCAAGGGCAAGCTGGTGAATTCCGAGATCGAGGGGGTCGTTTCCTCGATCGTTTATGAAGGTCTCGTCCAGTTCTTCGAAGAGAATCCGGCGATCGCGAAGCGCATCATCGAGAAATCGTTGAATGCCGCCCGTGCCCGCGAAGCCGCCCGCAAGGCTCGCGAGACGGTCCGGAAGTCTGCTCTTTCCGGCGGCGGTCTGCCGGGCAAGCTGGCGGATTGCTCCGAGCGGGATCCAGCGAAGTCCGAACTCTACATTGTCGAAGGTGACTCCGCAGGTGGCTCTGCCAAGCAGGGCCGCGACCGCCGTACCCAGGCAATCCTCCCGCTGCGCGGCAAGCTGCTGAATGTGGAGAAAGCCCGCCTGCACCGCGCCCTGCAGAACAAGGAAATCCAGAACCTGATCACAGCCATCGGTGCAGGCATCGGTGATGGCGAGCAGGACGGTTCCTTCACCATCGAAAAAGTCCGCTACCACAAGGTCGTGATCATGACCGATGCCGACGTGGACGGCTCCCACATCCGTACGCTTCTGCTGACCTTCTTCTGCCGTCATATGCCGGAACTGGTGAAGCGCGGCTATCTCTACATCGCCCAGCCGCCGCTCTATTTGGTCACTCGCAAGAAGCGCTCGGAGTACGTGCAGGACAATGACCAGCTCAACAAGATCCTCATTGATCTTGGCGCCAGCGAAGTCGAGCTGCGCACCCATGACCAATCCCGCAGCTTCTCTGCGGATGAGTTGAAGGTGATCCTGGAGAATCTCTCGTCGCTGTCCCGCTACTCGAATTCGATCGAAGGCAACGGCGGCAACTTCAAGAACTACCTCGCAGCCCGCAGCAACGGTCATCTTCCCGAGTATATGGTCCGCGTGCGTATCGGGAATGACGAGAATATCCTCTACTTCTCTGATGAGGAATCACTGCGGGCCTACTCTTCCGAGAACCGGGATCTCCGCTTGTTCGACGAGCAGCTCAGCAGCGAAGAAATGGCCGCGCATACCGGACCTTCACGTCGTGCCAACTTGCACGAACTGCACGAGTCCCATGCCATCGCGAAGATCTTCTCGCGCCTTAATGAGAGCGGGATCGATACGACCCATTTCTTCGACGAGGACAAGCCGCTCTTCGAACTTCTCGAAGGGGATGGCGAGAAGCAGAAATCTCATCCGGTCTTCTCGCTCCCCGAGGTGCTGGTCCGTGTCCTCGAGATCGCCAGCCGCGGCGTCCAGATCAAGCGATTCAAGGGTCTCGGCGAAATGAACGCCAAACAGCTCTTCGAAACGACGATGGATCCGGACAAGCGCCAGTTCCTCCGAGTCCGCCTCGATGAGGACAATGCGGTTGAAGCCGACAAGATGTTCGACGTCCTGATGGGCGATATCGTTGAGCCCCGGAAGCGCTTCATCGAAGACAACGCGCTGAACGTCCGCAACCTCGACGTCTGATCTTCCCGGACGTTCTTCTGATTTTCACTGACCTCTGATCCCCGATCACCGGCCGACCCCGACCCCATGTCTCAGGAATCCATCAAGCCCATCAACGTAGCCGAGGAACTCTCGAACTCCTTCCTGGAGTATTCGATGTCCGTGATCATTTCGCGGGCGCTTCCCGACGTCCGTGACGGCCTCAAGCCTTCCCAGCGGCGCGTGCTTTACGCGATGCGCCAGCTTGGAGTGACCCCGGGCAAAGCCCACGTGAAGTGCGCCAAGATCGTCGGTGAGACGATGGGTAACTTCCACCCGCACGGTGACCAATCGATCTACACGACGCTCGTGAACATGGGCCAGCCGTGGTCGATGCGCGAGATGCTGGTCGACGGCCAGGGTAACTTCGGCTCGGTCGAAGGTGATGCGGCGGCGTCCATGCGTTATACCGAGGCCCGGCTTCATCCGCTCGGCATGGCGATGATGGAAGACCTCGACAAAGACACGGTCGACTTCCAGCCGAACTACGACGGTTCGCAGGATGAGCCTTCGGTTCTGCCCTCCGCGTTCCCGAACTTCCTCGTGAACGGCGGCACCGGCATCGCCGTCGGGATGGCCACGAACCTGGCACCGCATAACCTCGGCGAGGTGATCGACGGGATTTGCGCGCAGATCGACAATCCCGAGATCACGCTGCCGGAGCTGATGCAGTATATCAAGGGGCCGGACTTCCCGGTTTCCTGTGAAATCCGTGGGATCCGCGGGATCGAAGAGTACTTCCGCACCGGCCGCGGCTCCATGCGCCTCCGGGGCAAAGTGGAGATCGAGGAAAATGAGAACGGCAAGTCGTTCATCGTCATTCGCGAGGTCCCGTACGGCGTTAATCGCGCCGTGCTTCAAGAGCGCATCGCGGAGCTGGTGAACGAGAAGACCCTCACCGGTATCTCCGGCATGCGTGACCTCTCCGATGAGGAGACCCGGATCGAGATCGAGCTGAAGCGCGATGCCCGCCCGCAGGTGGTGGTCGCCCAACTCTTCAAGCTTACCGCGCTGGAGACCTCCTTCAGCGTGAACATGCTGGCGATTCACAAGAACCGCCCTAAGCAGCTTTCCCTCAAGGAGGCGATTGACGCCTATATCGAGCACCGCCGCGAGGTGGTGATCCGCCGCACCCGCTACCTTTTGGGCAAGGCCGAAGAGCGTGCGGAATTGCTGGAAGCCTTCCTGCTGGCCCTCGGTCACCTCGATGACTTCATCAAGATCATCCGCGACTCGAAGAATCGCGATGAAGCACGCGAGCGGCTTGCCGCCTACAGCTTCACGACCGCGACTGCGGAGGGTCTCGGCATCTTGATTCGTTCTCAAGCCGCGGTGCAGGGGGATCGCTATGTCTTCAGCGAGCGCCAGGTGAATGCGATCCTGGAGCTGCGCCTCTATCAGCTCACCGGTCTGGAGCGTGACAAGGTGAAGGGCGAGTACGACGAGGTCCTGGAGACCATCAAGGACCTGCTCGATATCCTTGCCCGCGAGGAACGCGTGCTGAACATCATCAAGGACGAGCTGCGCGTCATCCGCGAGAAGCACGCGACGCCACGGAAGTGCCCGATCCTTGCGGAAGCGGGCGAGATCGCCATGGAAGAACTCATCGCCAACGACGCGATGATCGTGACCCTTTCCCACCGCGGCTATATCAAGCGCACTCCTGCCAGCGAATACCGCCTACAGGGACGTGGCGGCAAGGGCCTCAAGGGCATGGAGACGAAGGCCACCGGCAAGGACGAGGCGGACGACTTCATCGAGCACCTCTTCAGTGTCCAGGCGCACGATTACCTCCTGTTCTTCACGAACACCGGTCGGGTTTACGTCCAGCGAGTCTACGACCTGCCGGAAGGTTCCCGCACCTCCACGGGTCGCAGCATCAAAAATGTGCTCGATCTCAAGCCGGAGGAGAAGATTGCCGCGCTCCTGCGCCTCGAGCGTGCCACGGACGACAATGGCAACGACATCACCTTCCGTGAGGACGCCGGCTATGTGTTCTTTGCGACCCGCAGCGGCAAGGTGAAGAAGACGGCACTCAATGACTTCCGCAACTACCGCAAGGCCGGTCTCACCGCTATCATCCTTGAGGAGAACAACGAGCTCATCGGCGTGCGCCTCACTTCCGGTTCGGACGAGATCGTGCTGGTGACCCATGAGGGGATGAGCTTGCGCTTCCACGAGGACGATACCCGCTCCATGGGGCGGGCCTCGGCGGGCGTGATGGGTATCCGTCCTGTGGAGAACGACTTCGTGGTGGGCCTTGCCTTGGTGACCGAAGGGTCTACCTTGCTGGTGGCTTCCGAGAACGGCTTGGGCAAGCGCACCTCATTCGAGGAGTACCGCAAGCAATCCCGCGGCGGTAAGGGCATCATCACCATGAAGGTCACGGAGAAGACCGGCCCGGTCGTCGGTGCCGTCACCGTGACCGATGCGGATGAGCTCATGCTCATGACCTCGACCGGCCAGAGCATCCGCATTCGGGTGAACGAGATTCGCGAGACGGGCCGCAATGCTCAAGGCGTGAAGCTCCTGACCCTGAAGGAAGGCGAGAAGCTTCAGGATATTTCCCTGGTCATCCCGGATGGCGAAGACTCCCCCGGTGAGGGCGGTGAAGGTGCTGTTGGCGAGGCGGAGGAGGGCGGAGACGCTGCTTCCGAAAGCCCGGCCGATAGCGGCGAGTAAAGATCACGGATGAGCGTCATGAAGATCGCAGTCATTGCTGCGATCTTCATGGCTCCGCTCTTTTCAGCGGCGGAGCGGCCGAATGTGCTGTTCATCGCGGTCGATGACCTGAGGCCATGGCTGGGCTGCTATGAGGGTCTAGAGGTATCGCCGAACATCGATCGCCTAGCCGCGAGCGGGCGGCTCTTCAACCGTCACTACGTCCTGTAGAACGGCCAAGGAAGGCGCGGGATGGGCATTTGAAGGATAGTTGAGAAATTTCCCCGGCAAAAACCGAGCCGCGGCGGATATATCTTCCCAGCCGTCCATCATGCATCATTCCCGGTATCGTCTCTTGTGGTTCGCTCTAGCCCTTGTGTTGATAGGAATCTGCTTTCGTGGCGTGGAGTCCAAGATCACAGGGCGGGCTCGCGATTCGAGCGGCAGCGCGCAGCGCGCGATCGTGCCTGCGGCAGGAGCCGGCGCGGGTTCAACGGGCCAGGATAAAGCGGGGCGATCACGCGAGTCGAAAGCTCTGGCCAAGCTCCGCTCGCTCTTGAAGGTGCGTGAAGGCGAACTGGCGATGATTCGAATTCCTGCGAGGTTGGAGGATGCGAGATCGGAAGATTCTTCTGTGGTGCCCCCCGGGGAGGTTGATCTGCCGACGATCTCCCACGTGGCGAACATTGAGCAATTTTGCAAGGACTTGGAAGCTGGGGTGAGCCAGGAAGATTTGATCGAAGGTGCGGTGAAAGCGGCGGAGGGATCCTTCGAATGGCGGTCGACCGACCTTGAAATCAAGGGTCAAGGCCTGGTTAATTCCAATGAGGAGACGACCTTGATGCTGAACCTCCGCCTCGGGAATACGGAGATGGTGACCACCTTCACGGCGAAGGTTGGCTCGATGTTCGTGATCTATCCCGCGGGTGGAGTTGGGGACTCCGTTTTGATGGTGGTGGGTGGGCAAGGGGCGGCTGATTCCCCTTGATGGGGTTGGAGGGCTGTCCCGATAATTTACTATAAATGTAGTAGATGAATGCTGCTGCTGTGTGGCGGGTAATGTCATTTTCTGATTCCGGGCATGGATGGTGAGTCATAGTGGAGGGGCCATCTTTCATTGGTGTTTTGCTGAAAAGGGTCGGGTTTCCGTGTCTTTCAGCAAATTTCGCTGCCGGTATGCGGCGTTTCATTGGATCCCTCCGGTTTCATGAATGGCCGGCATGGCATACGGAATTGTCACTTCTCTTGTAATGAATTGGTAGGTCGGGCACGTATGTTGCTCCCGTAACGGCGACCTCACCCCAACATGCCGATGAACACACGATACGAGTCGATGCCTTTCCCTGACTCAACTTCGGTTGCCCCTGAGCTGGAGTTCGAAGATGCTTGGGATGTGGAAGCCGTCTCTGCCCTGATCCGCTCAAAGTGCGATCATGGAGAGACGCCCGCATTCCTCTTCGTAGGCCGAAAAGAAGCCGGACTCCTGCGAGAGCATCTCGCGGAAGTCTTCGGCACGGATGCTGTCGCCACCCTCCATGATACCTATTACATGGGTCTGGAAGTGGTGGAGATCGAATGCGACAGCTTCGTCTTTGCCGGTGGCCGCAAAGTCGTCCGGACCCTGCAGGATCCCATTTCACGGAGGCCCGAGTGGCGCGACCGCCAAGTCGATGCGCTCTGGCAATTCCGCATCTGATTTTCCCCTCCCATCTTGGGCGGCCAGCGCCCCATCCGTCGTCACGGCGGGCGGGGCGACGGCGGCCCGATCGGGAAAAGGGGGGCAGCAGTTTCGATCAAGGGAAGGACCGATTCCGGTCAAATCTCCGCAGATGCTGCCCATTCTAGCTGATTGAATTGAACAATGCGCGCCGACTGCTTCTGATAGCACGGATATGAGCGCTCCCGTTCGTCACGCCGAACTTCTCGCCTGGGTCGAGGAGATGACTGCCCTGTGCCAGCCTGATCATGTTGAATGGTGCGATGGCTCCCAGGAAGAATGGGATCGGCTCTGTGAACTACTCGTCGAGAAGGGCACCTTCACTCGGCTGAATCCGGAGAAGCGCCCGAACTCCTTCCTCGCTCGCTCGGCACCATCCGACGTCGCCCGCGTCGAGGATCGCACTTTCATTTGCTCCCGCCGGAGGGATCTAGCAGGTCCGACGAATCACTGGATGGAGCCTTTCCAGATGAAGACGCTGCTTCTCGGGAAATTCGGCGGCTCGATGAAGGGACGGACCATGTATGTGGTGCCGTTCTGCATGGGCCCGCTCGATTCACCGCTGGCGAAGATCGGCGTGCAGGTCACGGATAGCGCGTACGTCGCAGTGAATACCCGCATTATGGCGCACATGGGCAGGCGCGTGCTGGATCGCTTGGAAGCCGAAGCGAGCGGCGAGATCGCCTCCAAGCGGGATGGCCATGGCCGCTTCATTCCCTGCCTTCATTCGATCGGCGCACCCCTTCAGCCGGGACAGCAGGATGTGCCGTGGCCCTGTGACGAAGAGAAATACATCGTCCACTTTCCGGAATCGCGTGAGATCTGGTCATATGGCTCCGGCTACGGCGGCAATGCCCTGCTCGGCAAGAAATGCCTCGCCCTGCGGATCGCCAGCAACATCGCACGCGAGCACAACTGGATGGCAGAGCACATGCTGATCCTCGGCCTTGAATCTCCGAAGGGGGAGAAGACCTACGTGACCGCTGCTTTCCCCTCTGCCTGCGGAAAGACCAATCTGGCGATGATTGTTCCTCCGCAGACCTATGCCGAAGCCGGCTGGAAGACGACCATTGTCGGGGATGACATCGCATGGTTGTGGCCGCATGAGGACGGAAGGCTGCATGCGATCAATCCGGAGACAGGTTACTTTGGCGTGGCTCCCGGGACTTCCTACGAGACCAATCCGATCGCGATGGAGTCGATGAAGGAGAACACCATTTTCACGAACGTCGCGCTGACCGATGACGGCGATGTCTGGTGGGAAGGCCTCAGCAAGGAGGCCCCCGCCCATCTCATTGATTGGCAGGGCAAGGACTGGACGCCGGATTGCGGGCGTCCTGCGGCCCATGCGAATGCGCGCTTCACCGCGCCCGCCAGCCAATGTCCGACGATTGACCCGGAGTGGCAAAATCCCGAGGGAGTTCCCGTTTCCGCGATCATCTTCGGCGGACGCCGCCCGAATACAATGCCGCTGGTCTATCAGGCCTTCAATTGGTCGCATGGCGTCTATGTCGGCGCCACCATGGGCTCGGAGGTCACCGCCGCGGCGATCGGCCTGAAAGCCGGGGTGCGCCGCGATCCCTTCGCGATGCTTCCTTTCACCGGCTACAACATGGCGGACTACTTCCACCACTGGCTCGACATGCGTCGCAAGGTCACGCACCTGCCGCGTTTCTTCCACGTGAACTGGTTCCGCAAGGATGCCGAGGGCAAGTTCCTGTGGCCCGGTTTCGGGGAGAACATGCGCGTGCTCGAGTGGATCGTGAACCGCTGCCGTGGACGCATCCCGGGGCACGAAACACAGATTGGCTGGACCCCCGATTGGGTGGATTTCAATACCGATGGCCTCGCTGGCTTCGACGAAGCGCGCTTCGACCAATGCATGGCCTTCGATGCCGAGGAGTGGAAGCAGGAGATCCTCTCGCAGGGCGAACTCTTCTTGAAGCTCTATGACTACCTGCCGAAGGAAGTCGTCTTCCAGCGCGAGCTTCTGGCAGCCCGCCTGAGCTGAAGTGCCGATTAAAAAGAAAGCGCCGCTCCTTCCGGAGCGGCGCTTCTTCGTGAAAGGAAGGAAGCTTACTTGTTCGGCACCATGGAATACATCGCCATGGTCATGCAGAAGGCCTCATCGGTGCGCATGGTCTTCTTCTCGTGACCTTCACCCCATGAGTCGGTGTAGTAGATCTTGTGTTCCTCTTCGTTCGGGGAATCGAAATTGTAGCCGATGATCAGGCGCATGTGGCCACCGCCTACCTGTGGAATGTCCTTCTCCTTGAACATGCCGAGGTAGAGGGTCCAGCAGAGCGGGATGCCTTGGTCGACGTATTCCTTGATCTTGCGCTTGAAGTGATCGTAGGTCGGCTGGCTGCGCTTCATTTCGCGGAAGGCATCCTTGTTGACCGATTGCCAGAAGTAGCGCGGGTCGATCATGTATTCATCCGGATCCATGTCGAAGGTCTTCACGTTCTTCTGCTTCGCGATCCGGTTGTAGCCGCGGATGTCCTTCTCCATCTGCTTCATGTCGAATTCAATGTGTTTCAGGGTCCGCAGGTGAACCTTGCCGGTGACCTTCTGGAAGGCCTTCTCCATGGCATCGCCACTGGTGCCACGATCGCTGGTGTTGGCGAGCTGGGCCATTTCATGCTGATCCATGTCCGCTCCGAAATAGCGGGTCACGCGCTCGATCGAGGCGACCACGCAGTAGCCCTTTTCGCCTTGGTCAACCATCGGGACGCCATCGATCCAGGTGAAGCCGTCGGAGTCTTTCTTCACATTCGCGGCGAAGCTTCCGCGGCGACCGACGCCCTTTTGCTCGTTCTTCGCCTTGCTCAGCGAGGCCATGCGGAGGCGAATGAATTCCACCCGCTTCTCCTTCTTGTTGATGCTGCCTTCCAAGGCCACCGCGGTGTCGCCCTTTTTCCAGACCCAGCCGCTCATGGCGACGGCGCCCTCTTGGGCGCGGGGGGTGGCGCGGACCTCCAGCTTTTTGTCGAGCTTGCCCTTCCACATCGTCATTCTCTTGTCGAACTCGCTGGAGGAAATCTCGCCGTCGTCGCCCCGGTTATAGACGGAGATGGTGGCATCCACAGGCGTGCCGTCTGCCGTGCCGCGCATCACCACCTCGCCCACCGTCTCGTCGAGCAGCTTGAATTCACCGGGACGGGCACGCAGGCCGTCCTTAGCTCCGGAAAGCCAGGAGAAACCCTCTTCGCGGAAGCGGATGGTAACGCCCTTCTCCTTTGCTTTCTCGACCCGCTGCTTGTCGGTTTCACTGAGTTCTTCCTCAGGTCCTTTGATGTCTTGAAGAGGTTTCGCCCACAGGCCTTCGTCGAATACGACTTCATCGAGCGAGACGAGCTCCTTCTTATCTTTCTTGTCGTCTTCGTCTGCGGCGAAGGACGGAAGCGCGAGCAATGCGGCGGTAAGTGCTGCAAGGGTTTTCATCTGATGCGTTGATATAAAGCGGGAGGCAGCATGTCCAAACAATGTTCCGGGGAAGTTGTTTAACTTTCCTTGAGCACTGGCCTCTCGCTGGAGTGGCTGTTCGAGCCCGATTTCAGGGGAGTTCATGCGGTTCACCTCTTGTTTCGGAGCCGCGGGTGAAAAACGGACGAAGGATTTGAGAAATTCCCCGGGAGGCCCAAATAGACCTCAGACAAAGCGGAATCGGATTGTTATTTTGTCTCCTCCGGATAGTTCCAAGGCACAAAAATCACCATGACCCAGAACTCCCGCCAAGCCCTGATCGAACTCCTGTTCCTCTCGCTCTACCTCGACAATCATCTCTCCTTGGCCGAGGACGACGTGCTCACGGATGCCTTGGATCACCTCGGCTGGGATTCGGCCCATCCGCGGGAGACTTTCATTTTCCAAGCTTTCTCGAACGCCCGTGAAGCTTCTGCCGATGCCATCAAGATCGAGGGCTTCCTCGACCAACGTTCGGACATCATCAAGGCCGACGGTGCCGAACCCCAGGCCCTTACGTGGCTGACCAAGGTGCTGGGTGCCGACGGGATCTCTCCTTCCGAGGAGCGCTTTTTGCATCGCCTCGAGAAGCGCCTATTTGCCTAAGCGGCGGTCATGCGGTCTTCCGCCGGAACATAATGGCGGCCGCTGTCAGGTTGATCGCCCCGATCACCACCAGCGGCCAAGTCAGGGCAAAAACCCGCTCGAGGGAGGCGTCTTTCAGAAAGACCCCCTTCACGATCTCCACGAAGTGCCGCACGGGATTCGGCCAGGTGATCACCTGGAGCCAGCGCGGCATGTTTTCCACCGGTGCCGCGAAACCGGAAAGCATTACTGCGGGCATCATGAAGGAGAAGGCGCCGAGGAAGGCCTGTTGCTGGGTATTGCAGAGCGAGGAGATGAAAAGCCCCACGCCCACCAGCGACATCGCGTAGCAGAACATGCCGGTGTAGAGGAAGATCAGGCTGCCGCGGAAGGGCACATCGTAGATGAAGACCGCCGCGCAGAGGATCAGCGTGGCTTGGAAAAAGGCCACGATCATGGCCGGGACGGCTTTCCCGATCATGATCATTTCCGGCGTCAGCGGGGACACCAGCAGCTGGTCGAAGGTGCCCTGTTCCCGCTCCCGTGAAACGGAAAGCGCGGTGAGGATCAGCGAGCCGATAGTGGTGATGATCGCCACCAGGTTCGGCAGGATGAAGTTCCGGTAGTCCAGATTCGGGTTATACCAGTAGCGGGTCACGACCTCGGAAGGCAGCGCCGCGCCCTTGGCCTCCAGGCGGTCCTTCATAAAAGTCTCCGTGATCCCTTGGAGATAGCCGAAGGCGATCTGCGCACCATTCGATCTTCGCCCGTCCAGTACCACCTGCACCGGTGCTGTCTCACCCGAGGCGAGGCGCCGTGAAAAATCCTCGGGGATGCTCACGCTGAGCATGGTCTTCCGGGATTCGATAGCCTCCCTCATGTCCTCCTCGCTGTGGAGGGGGATGACTTCGGTGAAGGCATTCGATTGTGCGAAGCGTTGCACCAGCTCCTGTGCCGGTGCCCCCGTGTCACGGTTGAAAATCCCCAGCGAGGCGTTTTTCACCTCGAGCGTCGCCGCAAACGGAAAGAGCAGAGTCTGCAAGATCACAGGCATGATCAGCAGCGTGCGGCTGGAAGGATTGCCAAAGACCGACTGCAGCTCCTTCACGACCAAGGCATGGATGCGGGGCAGAAATCTCATTGCGCGTCAGGGTGGAGGGATCGGGTTCATTCCATGCGTCGCTTGGTCATCCTTGCGGTGATCCCCAGGAAAAAGGTGGCGGAGGCCATCAAGAGGAGGATGTCCGGCATCAGGTGCTTCCAGTCCGTCGGAACCTGGAAGAGCGTCTGGATGGCGGAAACGAAGTAGCGCGCCGGGATCAGATGCGTCACACCGCGCAGGAAGGTGGGCATGCTGGAAATTTCATAGATGAATCCCGAGAGCATGGTGGCCGGCAGGAAGGCTGCATTCAGCGCGGCTTGTGCTGCATTGAATTGGTTCCGTGTCGCCGTCGAAATCGCTAGGCCGATTCCGAGCACGCTCAGGAGGAAAAAGGTGCCGACCACGCAGAGCGCCAGCACCGAACCACGGAAAGGAACGCCCAGCAGCCAGCGCGCGGAGGCCACGCAGAGCAGCAGCGAAAACATTCCCAAGGCGTAGTAGGGCAGGATCTTGCTCAGCAGCAGCTCCGCGCGGGTCACGGGGGAAGCGAGCAGGGCCTCCATGGTTCCGCGTTCCCACTCCCGCGCCACCACCAGTGAAGTCAGTAGAGCGCCGATCACCGTCATGATCACGGTGATGGACCCGGGGATCAGGAAATTCCGGCTCTTGGCCGATGGGTTGTACCAATACCGTGGCTCCAGGGCCACGTCGCGCTTCAACTCCTCCCCCCGGTCATCGGCGCGCTGCGTCATCCAGATCTGCCACACGCCGCTCACGTAGTTCGCGACGAATTGCGCCGTGTTTGGCTCCGAGCCATCCGCGACCACCTGCAGGGGAGCGGTGTCGGAGGTAACCTTCATCCGCCGTGAGAAATCCGAAGGAATCACCACGAAGCCACGGATCTTCGAGTCCGCCATGTCGCGAGCCATGTCCTCCCGTGTCTGGTAGTGGTGGATCTCCATCGACGGCGTTCCGACCAAGGCTGAGGAGAAACCTTCGGCTTCGGTGCCTGTTGCCTCGTTGAGGAGGCCGATCTTCAGCGTCGGCGTATCGAGGTTGATTCCGAAGCCGAAGACAAACATCAGCAGCATCGGCAGCGCGAAGGCGATGAGGTTGCTACTCGGATCCCGCAGCATCTGCAGCGTTTCCTTCCAGCACAGCGCCTTCAGCCTGCGGATCGAAAATGACGTCTTTGACGCCCCGCTCATCAGGGATCCTCCTTTCCGGTCACGAGTTCGATAAAGGCATCCTCCATGGTCGGGTCCGGATTCTCCTTCGTCGCCACGCTTTCCTTCAGCTCGTCCGGCGTGCCATTGGCGATCAGCTTGCCACGATAGACCAGGCCGATGCGGTCACAGTATTCCGCCTCGTCCATGAAGTGGGTGGTCACCATCACGGTCACTCCACGTTCCACCAGGCCATTGATATGGGTCCAGAATTCGCGGCGTGTCACCGGATCCACGCCGGAGGTCGGTTCGTCCAGGAAGAGGATGTCCGGCTCGTGCATCACGGAGCAGGCGAGCGCCAGCCGCTGCTTGTAGCCGAGCGAGAGTGAATCCGTTTTCGCGTTCAGGAAGGGATCGAGGTGGAAGATGTGCGCCATCTCTTCGCTCCGTTCCTTTTGTTGCTTTCTATCCAAGCCATAAATGCCGGAGAAGAATGCCAGGTTCTGGGTCACCGTCAGGTTTCCGTAGAGGGAAAACTTCTGGGCCATGTAGCCGAGCTTCTGCCGGGCTTTCCTGCCGCTTTTCCGCAGGTCCATTCCTACCACTTTCGCGGTGCCTGCGGTCGGAACCAGCAAGCCGCACATCATCTTGAAGGTTGTCGATTTCCCCGCGCCGTTCGGACCCAGCAGGCCATAGATCTCGCCGCGCTTCACCTGGAAGGTGACGTCATCAGTCGCCTTGAAGTCGCCAAATTGTTTCGTGAGATTCTGTGCCTCGATGACAGTCTCCCCGTTGCGGGGGATTTCGGTGGTGTGTTTTGCCAGGATCGATTCGCCGCTGGGGCCGCCTCCAAGGAGGTCGATGAAGGCATCCTCGAAGCGGGGTTTCACCACCACCCACTCGGCGTCTGCATTTGCGCCGATCTCCTGGGGCGGGAATGTCCCCTGATCCTTGCGGATCGTCAGGCGCAGGCTGTGGCCCTGGATCGTTCCATCGCTGACCTCGGGGCGCGAGAGTGCGCGGGTCAACATCTGCCGCTTGGCTTCGCCGGGCTCGCGGAGATTGTAGACGCGGCCAGCCAATGGATCGGCGATTTCCCCGGGCGTGCCGCTGAAGAGCATCTTGCCCTCGTTTAGCACCAGCGTCGTGCCGCAGAGTTCCGCCTCATCGAGGTAGGCGGTGCTCCATACCACGGCGATGCCTTGGTTCACCAAGTCCTCTACCATCCCCCAGAGTTCGCGGCGGGAAATCGGGTCCACGCCCACCCCGGGCTCATCTAACAAAAGGAGCTTTGGCTTGCCGAGGAGCGCACAGGCCAAGCCGAGCTTCTGCTTCATCCCGCCCGAGAGCTTTCCGGCAAAGCGTCCGGTAAAGCGCTTGAGGTCGGTGAAGGTGAGCAGGCGCTCGAAGGCTTCTTCGCGTTCCTGGCCGATCACATGGCGAAGATCCGCCTGGAGTTTCAGGTTCTCCATGACCGTGAGATCCTCATAGAGACCGAACTTCTGGGGCATGTAGCCCACGTCGCCACGGATGACGGCAGCCTCGGCGATGGGATCATGGCCGAGGGTCTGGATCTTTCCGTTGTCCGGCTCCATCAAGCCTGCAATCAGGCGTAACAAGGTCGTCTTTCCCGCGCCATCGGGCCCGGCGAGCCCGGTGATCAAGCCCTTGCGGACTTCGCCGGACACGGAATCCAGCGCGGGCTTGTCCATCCCGGGAAAGGTCTTCGTGACCTCATGGAAGCTGATCACCACTTCGCCCGGCTGCGAAGCTGCTGACTCCTTTTCTATATTCCCATTCGCCATGCGGTGCCGGGCTTTTGATGTCTGATGCCTGCGGGCTTACTTGGATTCGCCGGCGGGGAGTTCGACCGTCACCGGCATTCCTTGCCGCAAGGAGCCATCTGAATCTTCCACCACCACGCGCAGGCGATAGACCAGCGAGGTGCGAAGCTCTTCCGTCTCCACCGACTTCGGCGTGAACTCGGCGCGGGGCGAAACGAAGCCCACGGTGCCGTGATAGACCTTGTCGCGGTCGCCATCGGTCTTGAGCGTTACCTTGGTGCCCGGCGGGAATTTTCCAAGCTGCGGTTCATGCACGTAGGCGCGCACCCAGACCGGCTTTTCAAGCGAAAGGGTCAGCACGGTCGGCCCGGCTTGCACGATGGCGCCCGGTTCGAGTGCCCGGGTGATGATCACGCCGTCGGAGGGGCTTTTCAGCTCGGTGTCCGCCAGCTTGATTTCCGCAGTCTTCACGGCCGCCTCGGCTTTCAGGACTTCCGCTTCCGAGGCACCGACACCTGCCGACGCGGCATTCACCGCGGCTTCCGATGCCGCGATCTCTTCCTTGCGGAAACCTGCTTCGAGCTGGTTCAGGTTCGCCTCGGCGACCTTCGCCCGCTGTTGCGCTTCATGGAAGGCGGCTTCCGCGTTCTCGAAATTCTGGCGGGAGACCCCGTTCGTCTTTACCAGCTGCGATTGCCGCGTGTAGGCGCGCTCGGCATTTTCCATCGTCACTTGGGCCTGTGCCAAGGTCGCGCGAGCTTGGTCGATCTCTTCGGTACGATAACCTGCGCGTTTCAGATCAGCGTCTGCCTTGGCTTGTCCCAGTGTGGCCTTGGCTTGCCCCAAGCCCGCCTTGGTCTGTTCAAGCGTGGCTTTGGCTTGTTCCAGATCGCGCTCATAGGGTTCGTTGTCGATCCGGGCCAGGAGTTCGCCAGCCTTCACCAGATCGCCCTCGTCCTTGAGCACTTCCGCGATCCGGCCTGAGACGCGGAACCCGAGATCAACGCCGCGGATGTCCACGTTGCCGTGCAGGACCAGCGGCTCGTGATTGCTACGGTACTTCCCGTAGAAATACCATCCGCCTCCCGCCAGTGCGGCGAGCAGCAGGATCACAGGGATTGCCTTTTTCATCGTTGAACTCCTTTCGTTGTCAGTCCTTCACAGATCAGCTCGACATGTTCGTCGAGGATCGCCGCAATTTGTGCGGTGTGGCTCTCGTCGAGCTTGGCCACTCCGAGCCGGCGGAGAATCGTTGCTCTCGCCAGGGTGAAGACCAGCACCTGGCCGAAGATCGCGTGGGTCCGCAGGATCACCTGCTGGGATTCTGCCTCTTCTCCCGTGGCCACTGCCACAGCCCGGGTGAAAAGCTGGTGGAGAGGGCGCAGTGTCTTTTCGTAGAGAAGATCGAATTTCTCGCTGGGAGCCGCTTGCTCGCGCAGCATCACCAGCCGGATCTTCTCGAATTCTGAGCCCTCCAGTTGTTCTCCTAGAAGAGTCCGCATCATCCGCTTCATGATCGACTTGGCCAACTTCTGGTCGGGTCTTCCTTCCTTGAAGCGTTCCCGCGCTTCCTCAGCCACCTTGCCGAAGACGCCTTGGACATACTGGCCGATGCCTTCGAGGACCGCCGTGTAGAGAGTCTCCTTATTGACGAAGTAATAGGCGATAGCCGCCACGTTCTGACCCGCCTCATCCGCAATCTCCCGGACCGAGGCGTTGTCGTAGCCCTTTTCGCCGAACTTCTTCAGCGCAGCCAGCAGCAGCTTCCGCCGCGCTTGCTCGCCTTTGTTCGGACTCGATGGAAACAGTTCCCGCTCCACGAAGAAAGAAATTACACGACCGTCCAAAAATGTCAAACGATTGTGTAAGTTTGGTGGCTAGCCCGGCAGGGATTTCGTTTTCCGTCGCTGCGGAAGAATCTCCCCGGAGCTTCATCAGGGCTTCACATTGCCCTGCCATGGATCTCTTTCAGAATCCAAACCTCTGCCTTGTGATGGCAAAAAAGAAAGCCCCTCTCCCTCTGATTGTGTTCACGGTTTCGTTGGCTGGCATTCTCCTTCTTGGGGCCTTCGCGTCCCCTTGCATGCCCATCAACAAGTCGAAGAAGCTGCAGACCTTGAACGATGCCATGGGGCTCCAGACCGCGCTCAACAACTACTACAGTGAGTACGAAAAGCTGCCGGAATTCGGCATGGGGGGCGATGAAGCGCAGACCGATGGCGTGGTCGGTTCCAAGCTTCTCACCATTCTTCTGGGGAAGGAGGAGGTGAGTGATGACATGCAGAACAAGAAGCAGATCACGTTTCTCAATGCGAAGGTGAACAAGAACAGAGCCAAGGGCGGCCTCATCTACTCCAATGGTGGATCCGCAACCCTTCCCGAAGGGCTCTACGATGCATGGGGGAGACCCTTCCGACTGAAGTTCGATCTCGATAACGACCAGGAAATCGCAGATCCACTCGAGGAAGGAAACATCATCCGCAACAAGCAGGTGATCGTTTATAGCGACGGGGAGGACAAAAAGCCCCAAAGCGAAGACGACATCAAAACGTGGTGACTTTTGCCTCTTTGCACCAATCGACTCTTCCGGAAAACGATGGGCATGAGCAGGGACTTCATCATCACCATGGGAGTGATTGTTGCCGGGGTGGTGGCTGTGAGCCTCTACACATCCCTAGTCGGTGTTCCGGGTCGGCCGCATGCTTGGACTGCCGGTGACGTGAAGTCCCTCGCGATGGCCATCGAATATTTCCATGAAGAGTATGGAATGTATCCCGACTTCGGCATGGAGGGAGATGAAGCTCAGGCCGACGGGCGATCGGGTTCATCGCTTTTCACCATCCTTCTTGGCAAGGAGGTGGTGACGGACAAGATTCAGAATAGGAAGCGGATTGCCTTCCTCAACGTGAAGGTAAGCAAGAGTAGAGCTAGGGGTGGCCTTGTGTACTCGAGCGGAGGTTCCGGCGTCATTCCCGAAGGTCTTTACGACGCTTGGGGCAATCCCCTGCATATGAAGTTCGATATCGACTGCGACCAACAGATCGAGGATCCGCTCGAACAAGGGAAGGTCATCCGCAACAAGCCTGTTGTCGTTTACAGCTTTGGCCCGGACAGAAATCCGGGCGGAGGAGACGACATCATCTCATGGTAGCAGCTTGCCGCGTCGTGATCCATGTTCAGGCTTTACCGCTTCTTCTTCCCCGGCTTGCGATCCTTGCTTTTTCCCTTTGGCGGCCAGCTCTTTTCAAACTTCCGCTTCTTCTCCTTCTTGGCAGGCTTCTCCTCCCACTTCGCCGGAGCGCCGTGAACCTTCGGCTGAGCTTCGCCTTTCTCCAGCGCGATGCGGAAGTCGATGAACTTCCCTTGGAAGTCGATGCGCTGCACCTGCATCTTGATCCGTTGGCCGAGTTGGAACTGCAGCCCGCTTCGCGAAACGAAGCGCATCTGTGATTGCTCGAAGCGCCACTCGCCACGAGGCAAATCCTCGCGCTTGATCATGCCGCGAGCGCCAAGATCGGTCGCTTCCACCAGCAAGCCCATCATACGCACGTCTGTCACCACGCCCTCGAATACCGGAGGCTCCGGCATCTTCGAGCAGAGGTTCAGGTACTCGAGCATCTTGAGTTGCTTCGTCTCGTTCTCCGCTTCGGCCGAGGTCCGCTCGGTGTCGGAGATGTGGCGCGCGAATTCTGCGAGTTCGTTCTGCCCCGGAACCTTGTCCGTCTGTTTCGGAGGATTGGTGAGGAAGGCTTGGAGTGACCGGTGCACGATCAAATCCGCATAGCGCCGGATCGGGCTGGTGAAATGGCAGTAGTCGCCCTTCGCCAAGCCGTAGTGTCCCAGCGGATCCGCGGCATACATCGCGCGCTTCAGGCTCTTGAGCAGCCCCAGCTTGATCAGATGCTCATCGGGTCGGCCTTTCGCGCTATCGAGCAGCTTTTGAATGTGGGCACGGTTCGTCAGGTCCCCGGGCTGATATCCATGCGCCCGTGCGGTCTCGGTATATTCGTGCAGCTTTCCGAAATCCGGATCCTCGTGGACGCGATAAATGGTCGGCTTGTTCTTGATCTTCAGCAGACGCGCGACCGCTTCGTTCGCGATCAACATGCACTCCTCGATCAATTGGTGACTGGCCGTGTGTTCCACTTGGTGGACCTCCACCGGCTTGCCCTTTTCATCCAGCTTCACGCGGATCTCCGGCATCTCCAGATCCAGGGCGCCATCGGCGAAGCGCTTCTTGCGCAGGATCGCGGCCATCTTCCATGCCTCGCGCACCATCTCCTCGAGGCCCTTCACCGAGCCTTCCGGAGCGGGCTTGCCATCCAGGATTGCCTGAGCCTGCTTATAGGAAAGCTTCGCCTGTGAATTGATCACGGCATCGCAGAAGGTCGTCTTGCTCACCTTGCCCGTTGGGGAAATCTCGATCACCGCGCATTTCGTCAGGCGGTTCACATCCGGCTTCAGTGAACAAATCCCATTGCTCAACTCCGGCGGCAGCATCGGCAGCACACGATCGACCAGATAAGTCGAGTTCCCGCGCTCCGAAGCTTCCTTGTCGAGTGCGGTCCTCGGTTTCACGTAGTGAGATACGTCCGCGATGTGCACCGCGAGGGTCCACCCCTTGCCATGCTTCTCCACCCAGATCGCATCGTCGTGGTCCTTCGCATCCGCGGGGTCGATCGTGATGACCAGACGGTCCCGCCAATCCTCGCGCCGCGCGATCTCCTTCGGATCGACCTCCTCCGGCACCGCGCGCGTTTCCCGTAGCACTTCCTCCGGGAATGAGGTGCGCAGACCCTGTCGGTGGATCACGGCCATGATGTCCACCCCTGCGTCGCCCGGCCAGCCGAGCACTTCCAAGATCCTGCCGCGCGGGGTGCGATGCTTCTCCCACTGCTCCAGATCCACCACGACCAGCTGTCCCGGCTCCGCGGTCGTATCGCCGTGCACGTCGATCTGGCCTTCCATTGCGGGGTCCTCGGTCTCGACCCAGCCGAATTTTCCTTTCCTCTTATACACCCCGACCACCCGGCCGCTGCGGCGCTCGAGCACGCGCTCCACCTTGCCGCGCGCATCCGGTTCCTCTTCTTCCGAGAAACGCTTGCCCTGACGCCAGCGCGCGGGACGGGGGAGGTGAAAGATGACCTCCACGCGATCGCCTTCGAGCGCGGTGCCGGTATCGCGACGGGGAATGTGCAAGCGCGAGTACTTCTTCAGGTCGATCCCCGAGGCCAGATTGCCGGGATCCGCCATGTCCGGGTAAAACCACGCATGTCCCCGGGGCAGGAAGCGGATGGTGCCGCGCAGATGGTTGCCGGTTTTCGCCTTCGGCGTCTCATACCGGCCCTTTTTCCCTTCTTCGATCACCCCTTCCTTCACCATCGCTGCCAGTTCCCCGCGCAGTAGCGGTCGGTCATTGGTGGAGAGGGACAGTTCGCGGGAGAGTTCCGACTTATTCATCGGGCGGTAACCCTTGCCGCCCATCAAGCGGAGCAACTCGCCCCGCAGTTCTTTTCGATCCATACGCCCGCATCATGCACGCTTAAAGCCAAGGTGGCAACCCGGGAGCGGTGGTCCCCCGCGCCCCAACAAATCCTCTTGGCACTGAGCGCCCCTGCACTATCTTGAAAAAACTCCCACCGGGGAAAAACGGATGATTGCCACCGCTCCGGCTTTTGGCTCTCTTTCAGGAAATCTACGAAATATCCAGACATGAAAACCCGTCCAGCCAACCGCACCAACCGCGGTTTCACCCTCGTCGAGCTTCTCGTCGTGATCTCCATCATCGTGGTGCTCGCCGCGATGAGCTTCGGTGCTGCAAACATGGCCATCAACAAGGCCAAGAAGCTCCAGAGTTCCAATGACGCGAACGGGCTGAAGACCGCCATTGAGAACTACTACCAGGAGTACAGCAAGATGCCTGACTTCGGTATGTCGGGCGACGAAGGCCAGACGGATGGCCAGACCGGTTCCGAACTCCTCACCATCCTTCTGGGCAAGGAAGAAGTGAGCGACAGCATGCAGAACAAGAAGCAGATCGTCTTCCTCAACGCCAAGGTGAACAAGAACAAGAACAAGGGTGGTCTTGTTTACTCCAACGGTGGTAACGGTGCTACCCCGGAAGGCCTCTATGATGCCTGGGGCAATCCGTTCCACATCAAGATCGACGACGACTATGATGGTGAGATCACCGATCCGCTCGAGCAGGGCAATATCGTCCGCAACAAGCAGGTGATCGTTTACAGCTACGGTCCCGATGGCGCGAAGGGCGCGAAGGGCAAGACCGGCGTGGGCGATGACATCAAGACTTGGTAAGCTCCCGCGTTCATAAGCCTCTTTCATCCACCCCGCCCGGCTTGGCCGCGGCGGGGTTTTTCGTGTCCCGTGCTCTGGATCGCAAGGAATTGATCGTTAGCGCCTTTCAAATCAGATTCTGCAATAATCGGCAGAAATTGAGATCAAAAGTGATCTGGCGTGGAAGATGCAGTGAGGCCAGCGGGCTCATGCCCAGCCTCCCCTTCGCGATCGCCATCACGTCCGGTGAAAACCTGCCCTCAGCACCGTGTGTTGCGGGCGATTGCGAACTCTTTCCAGCGGTAGGATGGTCGCGAGGCGGTACCCCATGAATTCAGGGATACCGCCTCGCCTTTTCCATCCGGCAGCGCAGGTATCCTCAAACCAAGCGCTGCGACGGGCTGCTAAGGGCCCTTATTCGCCTGCGGTGGCTGTGCCGGTCCATGTCCGTGCGGTGGCCCTTGGGGCTGCAGTTCACGAGGCGTCAGTTCGCCGTCACCGTTCTTGTCGAGTTTGGCCAGCCCTTCCGGTGCGGTCTGGATCTCGCTTGCGGAGACCTTCCCGTCGCGATCCGTGTCGAGGGTCGCAATCACGGGTGGCAACGGCCGATGGGGAGGGCGGCCCTCCTGGTCCGCTCCCTCCGTGGGTGGCGGACCGGCTCGGAGAGGCGGGGGGCTGCCTGCTGGGCCATGTGGTGGTGGCGGCGCACCTTCCGGGGGCTCGGGTAACAGTTCGTCCAAGGTTAGTTCGCCATCGCCGTTTTCATCCAGCGCCTTGAGCGCCTCGCCCGAGGCGGCAATCTCCGCTGCGGAGATTTTGTGATCCCGGTCGCTATCCAGCGTTTGGATCAGGGGCATCGGAGGATGCGGAGGATGTCCACCCTCCGGAGGTCCCTGGCGTTCCTCTTGGGCCTGGCATGCGATCGCCGCCAGCAGTGCTGCGGCGAAGGTGATCGTGGTCGTATTCATTGTTGTTATCCGTTCGTGGTTTAAGCGGCGGAGAACCGTCATCCGCCAACGATGGAACCGGCCCATTGTTAAGCGTGTGTGTGGGTTGCGGTGGCTTCGTGTAAAAGTCGCCTTTTCCCCGGAACACAGGCCGCTCTTCCACCTCCCGGAAGTTTTGTTAAGGAGAGGTAAAACCGGTGGCTGAATGTCGCCGGCTTGCGCCATCCTCCCCTGAAGCATGAATCCGAGGGATCTTCCCCAAGCCCGTCCCCTGCTGGTAGTGGACGACGATCGCAAGCTCTGCGGGCTGATCCGCGATTACCTGGCTCCTCACGGTTGGCAGGTGGACATGCGCCATACCGGTACCGAGGGCCTCGAAGCGGCCCGCTCCGGAAAGTTCGAGGCTGTGCTGCTCGATGTGATGATGCCGGGCATGGATGGCTTTGAGGTCCTGCGTGAACTCCGGAAATCCTCCACCGTGCCCGTCCTCATGCTGACCGCGATGGGAGAAGAGGCGGATCGCATCGTCGGCTTGGAACTCGGCGCGGATGATTATCTGCCGAAGACCTTCTCCAGCCGCGAGCTGCTCGCCCGCCTGCGCGCCGTCACGCGTCGCTCCGTTTCCCCGCCGGCCGGCGATGATGCCATCGCGAAGGATCTGGTCGCAGGCGAGCTGGTCTTGAATGAAGGCTGCCACGTGGCGACCCTCGCCGGCGAAGCGCTGGAACTCACCGCGCTGGAATTCGCGATCTTGGCGACCCTGCTGAAATCAAAGGGACGCGTGAAAACCCGGGAGTCCTTGTTAGAGGAAGTCTCGGACCGTCGCTTTGATGTCTTCGATCGGTCGATCGATGTGCACGTTTCCCAGCTTCGCCGGAAGCTCGGGGATGATCCGAAACAGCCGCGCTTCATCCACACCATCCGCGGCGTGGGTTACAAGCTGATGGACGAGGGCGCCGGATCATGAAGAGCCGCGCGAGATTTCCCCTGATGGCGAAGATGCTTGTTTGGCTTCTCGTCCACCTCGGCGTGCTCGCGGCGGTCTTCGCGCTCTTCGTTGCCTGGCAATTGCGGCTCGGGTTGGACTCGCTGCTCAGCGGTGCGGCTGGTGAGCGCCTGAAAATCGCCGGGGATGAACTCGCCACGGAATTGCGAGCCTCGCAGCGGAAAGAATGGCCTGAGATTCTCAGGCAGCATGAGCAGGCTCTGGGCATCCAGCTCTTCCTGCAGCTCGGTCCGGATCAATGGATCGGCCCGCGCCCGGAAGCGGTACCGGAGAATGTGGAACGGCGGATCAAGGAATTCCGCCGGCCCCAAGGGGACGCCAGGCCACCCCGTGGCTTTGGCGGGCGTGGTCCCGAGGGGCGCCGCGGCCCGCCGCCAGAGGGGCCTCCCGATGACTTTGCGGAAGGCCCGCCTCCCGGGGGCGGACCTCCAGGCATGCGCGGCTTTCCACCGCCTCGTGAAGGCCCCGGGGAAGAAGATGGTCGTCCCCGGATGGCAGATCGCATGGCCAAGCCCCAGGTGCGTCCCGATTTCCTGATCCGGGGCAAGGGCGGGAATGGCTACTGGGCCGGCATCGATCTTCCTCTTTTCGACCCTCCTCAAGAAGTCCCGCTGCATGCGCTTCTCATCCTGCGCTCGGCCGACCTCTCCGGAAACGGCCTCTTCTTTGATTTGAAGCCATGGGGTGTCGGTGCCTTGGTCGTACTCGGCTTGAGCCTCCTGCTGTGGGCTCCCTTCATCATTGGGATCACCCGCTACGTCTCGCGGCTTTCCAGGGCCACGGAAGCGATTGCGGACGGCAGATTCGAAGCGCGCGTCGGCGTTGAGCGCTCGGACGAATTGGGAAGCCTCGGCGCATCGATTGAATCGATGGCATCACGGCTTGATCGGCTTGTGCGTGGCCAGAAGCGCTTTCTCGGAGATGTGGCTCATGAGCTGTGCTCGCCGCTCGCACGTATCCGCACGGGGCTTGGCGTCATGGAGTATGGACTCTCCTCGGAACAACAGACGCGGCTCGAATCCATCGAGGAGGATGTGAGCGAGCTGTCGCGGCTGGTTTCGGAAGTACTCGCGTTCACAAAGGCGAGCACCGCGCCTGGTTCGGTCCGCCTCGAGAACGTGGAGATCCTGCCCATCGTGCAGCTCGCGCTCTCCCGGGAGTGTGCCGGCCAGCATTCGGAGATCCGCATCGCGCCGGCCCTTGCCGTGACAGCGGATCGGAATCTCTTCGCGCGTGCCGTGGCGAATGTTCTTCGAAACGCCCGCAATCACGGCGGTGATGATTGCTTGGTGAAGATCGCCGCGGCTCCGCATGGCGATGCAGTGGAATTGGTGATCGCGGATAATGGACCCGGAGTGGACTCCGCCGATCTGCCGCGCCTGTTTGAGCCCTTCTACCGGCCGGATGCAGCGCGGACCCGTGAAGCGGGAGGATCCGGGCTTGGCTTGGCCATTGTACGCGCAGGCGTGGAGGCATGTGGCGGGACCGTGCGTGCCGAGCCGGCAGCACCGCACGGGTTGGCAGTGATCTTCCGCCTTCCGGTGGCGAAGTACGATAAATCTAGTAATTGACCCGATGCCGGCGCCCGCAGCCCGGATGTCCCAGCCATCGCTGCAGTTTCCTCTGCGCCCTCATTCGAGGGGAGAATCTCCTTAGATCGGCCGCAGTCCTCCTCAAGCGGGGAGCCAGCTCCTAGGGACAGATCCAGAAGGAGGACCCCGAGACCTCCATAGACGCCTTCGGAGGGCCGGAACGGGGCTCACCGACCCCTTTGGAGGGCCCGGAAAGTGTCCCGCCGCCCGACTGGGGACCTCAGGAACCCGCACGGAATGAAGTCTGAACTTGCGGAATCACTGGGAATTCAATAGGTTAAGGCAGCGGATCTTCTTCCGATCTCGTCACCAAAAGTGCCGTTGCGCGTCCGTAAAGGTGTGCAATCTATTGATCCGTAATAAAGAACACATAGCCCCAAGCGGCATTTCAGCCCCGTTTTTGACGTCCTTCTGCATCCGAGCACGTGGAGGGAGCGGCGAAGTCGCCCCGGAGCTCAAAAAACTTCAAGAGTATCATTGTTGAAAACCAATGACTTGAGTGTTTCCTCTGAAAAAACTGGAGAAAACCTTCACGAAAGAGATTGACCCGCGGGGCCGGTTCAGACTAGGGTCTCCCCGTCGCCGCAACGCTAGCGACGCGAGAGACGAAGGTCGATCGCGACTCCTCGAGAGTCCGATCGGCTTTTTAGTCCCCTCGAACGAAGGATCTTTCACAAGCATGGCCCGGTCTTGAAGGGTGCAAGTTGTTCACGGCGAAGGTTGTAAACAGATGGCATGCCAAAAATGACCGGGTGAAGAGGAAAAGGCTAAATTGTGTGCTGCGTGCATGAGAGTGCGCGCGGTGTTTTGAGGGAAGCCGCAAGGCGGAACTTGAAACGGTCAATTTGACGATGGTCCGCAAGGACTCATCGCATACGTTTTTTACGGAGAGTTTGATTCTGGCTCAGAACGAACGCTGGCGGCGTGTTTAAGACATGCAAGTCGAACGGGATGAAGTTGTAGCAATACCGCTTCATTCAGTGGCGCACGGGTGCGTAACACGTGAGTTACATGCCCTGCAGTGGGGAATAGCCCGCCGAAAGGCGGATTAATACCCCATGGTCCCGCAAGGGTAAAGGTGGCGAAAGCTGCCGCTGCAGGATTGGCTCGCGGCCTATCAGCTAGTTGGCGGGGTAACGGCCCACCAAGGCTACGACGGGTACCTGGTCTGAGAGGATGATCAGGCACACTGGAACTGAGACACGGTCCAGACACCTACGGGTGGCAGCAGTCGAGAATAATTCACAATGGGGGAAACCCTGATGGTGCAACGCCGCGTGGAGGATGAAGGTCTTCGGATTGTAAACTCCTGTCATCCGGGAGTAAGACCTGACGGTGAATAGCCGGCAGGGTTGATAGTACCGGAAGAGGAAGGGACGGCTAACTTCGTGCCAGCAGCCGCGGTAATACGAAGGTCCCAAGCGTTGTTCGGAATCACTGGGCGTAAAGGGAGCGTAGGCTGCGCGGTAAGTCAGATGTGAAATCCCGGGGCTCAACCCCGGAACTGCATCCGATACTGCCGTGCTTGAGGGTTGGAGAGGTAGCTGGAATTCTCGGTGTAGCAGTGAAATGCGTGGATATCGAGAGGAACACTCGTGGCGAAGGCGAGCTACTGGACAACATCTGACGCTGAGGCTCGAAGGCTAGGGGAGCAAAAGGGATTAGATACCCCTGTAGTCCTAGCAGTAAACGGTGTGCGCTTGGTGTGAGGGGATTCGACCCCCCTTGTGCCGGAGCTAACGCGTTAAGCGCACCGCCTGGGAAGTACGGCCGCAAGGCTAAAACTCAAAGAAATTGACGGGGACCCGCACAAGCGGTGGAGTATGTGGCTTAATTCGATGCAACGCGAAGAACCTTACCAAGGCTTGACATGCATCTCTAAGCGCGTGAAAGCGCGTGACCCTTCGGGGAATTTGCACAGGTGCTGCATGGCCGTCGTCAGCTCGTGTCGTGAGATGTTGGGTTAAGTCCCGCAACGAGCGCAACCCCTGTGATTAGTTGCCAGCACGTTATGGTGGGGACTCTAGTCAGACTGCCCAGATCAACTGGGAGGAAGGTGGGGACGACGTCAGGTCAGTATGGCCCTTACGCCTTGGGCTGCACACGTACTACAATGCCCAGCACAATGAGAACCGAGACCGCGAGGTGGAGGAAATCTATAAAACTGGGCCCAGTTCGGATTGGAGGCTGCAACTCGCCTCCATGAAGCCGGAATCGCTAGTAATGCTGCATCAGCTACGGCAGCGTGAATACGTTCCCGGGTCTTGTACACACCGCCCGTCACATCATGGAAGCCGGTAGCACCCGAAGTATCGCACGATCCTAAGGTGAAGCTGGTAACTGGGATGAAGTCGTAACAAGGTAGCCGTAGGGGAACCTGCGGCTGGATCACCTCCTTTCTATGGAGCAGTCACAAACCTTCTCAAGGTCCCTGTGACAGGTCGAGACCCTGCCTCATCTGTAAAAAGATGAAGGGGTTGTGGATCAGATGAAGAATCCCACACCAAAATATTAATTCCCGCGCGGATTTGAAGCCCGCAGCACACGATTTAGCTTTCGTCCTCTTCTTCTTCAAAAGTTCCCCGTGAGGGGGTATAGCTCAGTTGGTAGAGCGCCAGCTTTGCAAGCTGGATGTCCGGGGTTCGAATCCCCGTGCCTCCACCAACTTCCAAAAGCTGCGCCTCTTGAATAAAGGGCCTGTAGCTCAGTTGGTTAGAGCACCGCCTTGATAAGGCGGGGGTCATAGGTTCGAGTCCTATCAGGCCCACCATTCGCGAGTGAACTTGGAAAAGAACATGAATAACAACTTGTGAGAGCATTGCCGCTCTTTGACATCCGCATGGAGAAATAAAGTTTTTTAAGACTGCAAAAAATCAATTGTTCACATGAGCCATTATTTGCGCGGTCCTTGGATATACAAATGATTTGCCGGATTGACTCAGTCCGGCGCGGCGCAAACCGCAGCTGCTTTACGGCAAAGCTGAAGGTGCGTCGCAAGAACGCTGATTTCGATATGGAATCAAGCTTCAAAGGGCACAGAGTGAATGCCTTGGTGCTAACAGGCGATGAAGGACGTGATAAGCTGCGATAAGCTTCGGGGAGCTGCAAACGAGCTATGATCCGGAGATTTCCGAATGGGGTAACCTGGTGGTGTTAATACGCCATCGTCTTTTCCTGAACAAAGATAGGGAAAAGCACGCGAGACCCGCTGAAGTGAAACATCTCAGTAAGCGGAGGAAAAGAAAGAGAATCGATTCCGTAAGTAGTGGCGAGCGAAAGCGGAAGAGCCCAAACCGGAGGCTTGCCTCCGGGGTTGTAGGACCCCGACGTGGGACCGTTGACGATAGGTGAAGGACCTGGAAAGTTCCGACATAGAGGGTGATATCCCCGTAACCGAAATCCGACGCGGCCCTAGGGTGTTCCTGAGTAGCACAGCACACGTGGAACGTTGTGTGAATCTGCGCCGACCACGGCGTAAGGCTAAATACTAGTTAGCGACCGATAGTGAACCAGTACCGTGAGGGAAAGGTGAAAAGAACCGCTGCGAGCGGAGTGAAATAGAACCTGAAACCCTGTGCCTACAAGGTGTAAGAGCCCCTTCGGGGGTGATTGCGTGCCTTTTGCTTAATGAGTCTGCGAGTCAGTATGTGTGGCAAGCCTAAGATCTTCCGGATCGGAGGCGCAGCGAAAGCGAGTCCGAATAGGGCGTCCATAGTTGCACGTGCTGGACCCGAAGCGGAGGTGATCTACCCTTGAGCAGGTTGAAGCGTCGGTAATACGACGTGAAGGACCGAACCGGTGAATGTTGAAAAATTCTCGGATGACTTGAGGGTAGGAGTGAAAGGCTATTCAAACCCCGTGATAGCTGGTTCTCCTCGAAATGCATTGAGGTGCAGCGTCGCGTGCTGATTACCGGGGGTAGAGCACTGAAAGGGCTAGGGGGCATACCCGTCTACCAAACCCTATCAAACTCCGAATACCGGTGAGTGGAGCGCGGCAGTGAGACGGTGGGGGATAAGCTTCATCGTCAAAAGGGAAACAACCCTGATCAGCAGCTAAGGTGCCTAAACCATGCTAAGTGGAAAGGATGTGGGATTTCACAGACAGTGAGGATGTTGGCTTAGAAGCAGCCACCATTTAAAAAGTGCGTAATAGCTTACTCATCGAGAGATCCTGCGCCGAAAATGATCGGCGATAAGCATGGTACCGAAGCTCTGGGTGTCTACTGTATCAGTAGGCGCGGTAGAGGAGCATTCCCAACACGCTGAAGGTGGATGGCGACTGAAACTGGAGAGTTGGGAAGAGAGGATGCAGACATGAGTAACGATAAGACCGGTGAAATCCCGGTCCGCCGTAAACCCCAGGTTTCCCGGGCTACGTTTTTCGTCCCGGGGTTAGTCGGGACCTAAGCCGAGGCGGATACGCGTAGGCGATGGACAGCAGGTTAATATTCCTGCACTTGCGAAACTTAAGTAGGGAGGACGCATGATGGAAAGCCACTAGGTGATTGAATTCCGAGGTGAGGCTACGGCCGATCCGCATGGCTGGAAGTTGTGCCAAGAAAAGCCCCTATGCATGCTAAGCAACCCGTACCGTAAACCGACACAGGTGGGTGGGTAGAGTATACCAAGGCGCAAGAGTGAACCCTGGTTAAGGAACTCGGCAAATTAGCCCCGTAACTTCGGAAGAAGGGGTGCCCGCAGCAATGCGGGCCGCAGTGAAATGGCCCAACCGACTGTTTAGCAAAAACACAGCACTCTGCCAAGACGCTAAGTCCAAGTATAGGGTGTGACACGTGACCAATGCGGAAAGATTAAGGTAAGAGGTTAGTCGCAAGGCGAAGCTTTGAGCCCAAGTCCCCGTGAATGTCGGCCGTAACTATAACGGTCCTAAGGTAGCGAAATTCCTTGTCGGGTAAGTTCCGACCTGCACGAATCGTGTAACGAGTTGGGCACTGTCTCAACCAGGTGCTCAGTGAAATTGTAATGGCGGTGAAGATGCCGCCTACCCGCAGAAGGACGGAAAGACCCTATAGACCTTAACTGTAAGCTGTCATTGGTTTTTCGATTCTCATGCTCAGCATAAGTGGGAGACGTTGAAGTGGTCCTTTAGGGGATCGCGGAGTCAACAGTGAGATACCACCCTTGGGTGTTGGAAGATCTAACCCCGACCCGTGAAACCGGGCGGGAAACAGTGTCAGCCGGTCAGTTTTACTGGGGCGGTATCCTCCCAAAGAGTAACGGAGGAGCGCGAAGGTGGGCTCAGCATGGTCTGCAACCATGTGTCGAGTGCATAGGCATAAGCCCGCCTAACTGTGAGGCCTACAAGCCGAGCAGAGACGAAAGTCGGCCTAAGTGATCCGGCGGTAGAATGTGGAATTGCCGTCGCTCAACGGATAAAAGGTACCTTAGGGATAACAGGCTGATTTCGCCCAAGAGTTCATATCGACGGCGAAGTTTGGCACCTCGATGTCGGCTCGTCGCATCCTGGGGCTGGAGAAGGTCCCAAGGGTCCGGCTGTTCGCCGGTTAAAGCGGCACGCGAGCTGGGTTCAGAACGTCGCGAGACAGTTCGGTCCTCTATCCTCTGTGGGCGCAGGAAAACTGAGGGGTTCAATTCCTAGTACGAGAGGACCGGAATTGACGAACCTCTGGTGCACCGGTTGTTCTGTCAAGAGCATGGCCGGGTAGCTAAGTTCGGACGAGATAAGCGCTGAAAGCATCTAAGCGCCAAGCTCCTCCCAAGATGAGTTTTCCCTGAAGGATCGTGGAAGACTACCACGTTGATAGGCCGGAAGTGGAAGTGTAGCAATATATGCAGCTTACCGGTACTAATCATCCGTCTGGCTTGATTCCGTTCGGAATCGCTTGTTCAACCAAGTGATCGCGACCGGCTCAAAGTGGACGAATTGAGGTCATTGAAAAACTTGAAACTCTCCGTGCGGATGTCAGGGAGCGGCATGCGACTGGCAGCTCAGACAACCAGAGTCCCGGCCCTGATCGATGAGATCGACAACAGGGCCGCCCTCTGGTGGCCAGAGCGCGGTGGAACCACCCGGTCCCATTCCGAACCCGGAAGTGAAACGCTGCAGCGCCGATGGTATTGGGACGATAGGTCCTGTGAGAGTAGGTCGTCGCCAGGTATTTGCCCGGCATCTTCAGAAATGAAGGTGCCGGGCTCTTTTTTTGCCCGCGAGGAGCCAGCAGGGGATGCGATGCGGTGGCGAATTGCTGGATCGACCGGATATCCCTTCGAGATCGATTGTCACCCGGAACCTTGATTGGATCGAGGGTGTCGGCTTCGCCCCAAGTCCGGGTTACGGAGGCTGAGACCCCTCCGGGATCGGGGCAGCGGGAATGCCTTCTTGGTGCCCGCGCATTGAATATGCGTGGGGCCTCTCGAGTGGCTTGGGGGCATCTGTCAGAGATGCCCGCGAGTTCCGTAGACCTACCCGCAGAGGTGGCTGCCAGGAACCGTGTTGTGAGGAGAGTCTAGCTCGCTACGCGGATAGTAATCTATCCACCTGCTTAGTCACTCGGGGCATGGGATCGCGCTTTGCGTATTCCCGAAGCACGTGGATGAAGTGCTCTCGGCTGGGAGCGAGAAGGAGTTCTGGCGCAATTTCCTGAAGCAGGGGACTTGCCGGATTGGCAATCACTTGAAGGGCGTCGAGGGCGACGAGTGAAAGCGGTCGGCCGGAGCTAAGCCAGGACTCGACGCGGGGCCAATCCAGCTTCGAAGCCGCGGCGATCTGTCCCCAGTGATCTGAATGCGGTGAAAAGTAGTTTTCTTCGATCCAATCCAAGATCTTTGGATTTTGAAAATGGATCAGAACTGAAATTGATTTCGCCCGCTCCGCGTCCGGCATTGCAGCCAAGGATTTGGTGGTGCGTTCAAATGCATCCGTGAAGGGCATGCAGGCTGCGCTTGCCGCGACGAGACTATGAAGTCCCAAGCCTTCAACTTGCCACGATTCCCGCACGAAATCCCCCGCGTTCCCTTTGACGCAGAAGGTCATCACGTCCAGGCAGGTCTCACGTACGGCCCGGCTCACAGGAGCTTGGGTGTGACGTCTCACCTCCTCCAGAATCTTGTCCGGAGGATGCGTGCGCCACGCTTTCTGGAGCTTGGCATCGAAGTCCCAGCGAGTCACCGAATATTCCAGAAGCCGCCTGGGATCTCCGGCGACATCTTTCAAGTGCGGTACCGGCAGATCCGAGGCGTCCTCGACCTCGGTCATCGGTTGGAGAGCTTCTCCATCCTCCTCATAAAAATCGTCGTGGATGAGGTAGCCAGTCCAGCCGTGACGCTTTGCCAAGTTGTACCACTCCAGTGGCCGCAGGCTCCGCGCGATCAAACGATCTTTGCACGACCCGCAAAGCAGGTAGGGCAGATCCGTTCCGGCGTCGTGGTATTCCAGCTGAGCGAGCGCGCTTTCACAGCTCTCACAAAACGTTGGTGCAGCAGGCATCGTCTGGATAATTGGAGATGAATCGCCCCACGTATTACTTCAGATAGACCTCGCGCGGCTTTGCTCCGTCGCCAGGTCCCACCACACCGCGAGCTTCGAGAATATCCACCATGCGGGCGGCCCGGGTGTAGCCCAGACGCAGGCGCCGCTGCAGGAGGGAAGTGCTGCACTTCTGTTCCTGTCGCGCCACCTCGATGCACTTCATGATCAGCTCCTCGTCGGCAGGCGAGATGTCATCTTCATCCTCGCCGTCATCCCCGCCGCTATCGATGGAACGCTGGATGTCCGTTTCGAAGTTCGGTTCCGCCTGAGCCGCGCAGTGGTCGACAAGGCGTTCCACTTCTTCATCCGAAACGAAAGCACCTTGCGAGCGCTCCAGCTTTGCGGAACCCGGAGGCAGGTAAAGCATATCGCCCTTACCCACGAGCTTCTCGGCCCCCTTGGTGTCGAGGATCACGCGCGAATCAAGCTGCGAGGAGACCTGGAAGGCGATGCGGCAGGGGATGTTTGCCTTGATGATGCCGGTCACCACGTCGGCACGCGGCGTCTGCGTGGCGATGATCAAATGGATACCCGCGGCACGAGCCTTCTGCGCGATACGTGCGATGCACATTTCCACGTCCGCCGGCGCGGTCTGCATCAGGTCGGCGAGCTCGTCGATGAGCACCACGATGTAAGGATAACGATCCGGGATCTTCTCTTCCTCGATCGGCAGCTCGTCTTCTTCCGCCTCCGGGCCCAGCTCGCCGGACTCCAGCGCGGCAGCGATCGATTCGATGGATTCCATGTCCACTTCCTCGTCGGCATTCCATGGCGGAGTGTCGTCCTTTGCTTCCTCGGCCGCAGCTTCGGTTTTCTCCGGGCGCACCCGGTGATTGAAGGCATCGAAGTTCCGCACGCCGGTTTTCGCGAAGACCCGGTAGCGTTTCTCCATCTCGTTTACCACCCACTTCAGCGCGGCGACCACCTTCTTCGGATCGGTCACCACCGGCACGACAAGGTGGGGCAGCTTGTTGTACATCTGCATTTCCACCACCTTCGGGTCGACCATGATGAAGCGCAGCTCATCAGGCCCGAACTTGAAGAGCATCGAGGCAATGATCGAATTGATGCAGACCGATTTGCCCGAGCCAGTGGCGCCGGCCACCAGCAGGTGAGGCATTGCGGCGAGGTCGCCGATAACGGTCTTGCCGTACACATCTTTGCCCAGCGCGAGCGGGATCTTCTTCTTCGCCGAGCGGAATTCCGGATCCTGTAGCAGCTCGCGCAGCGGCACCGATACCTTCTGCGAGTTTGCGAGCTCGATGCCCACGGTGTCCTTGCCCGGAATCGGTGCGAGGATGTTGATCCGCTCCGCACAGGTCGCGCGGGCAATGTCTGCTTCCAGCTGGGAAATGCGGGACACGCGCAAACCGGTGGATGGATAGATCTCGTAGCGGGTGATCGTCGGACCGCGCGTGATGTCACCCGGCGTTACCTCGATACCGAAGGCGCGAAGCGTGTCGATGATGGTCCGTTGGGTGGCCAGCAGTTCATCACGATTGGCTTCCGGTGCCTCGGTCTCCTCGACTTCATCCAGCAGGTCAAAGCCTGGCAGCTCATAGTCCTCGAAGCCCGCCACGGAAAGGGAGAGGTGGCTCGGTGTCTTGCGCTCGAAAGGCTTGTCTCCTGGCTTCGGCGCTTCGATCCGGCGCTGGGAAGCATCGATGATCTGAGGTGCCGGCGTTTCGCGCAGTGGCAACTCCTGCTGGGCTTCCGGCTGGGTAGCGATCGGCTCGGGAGCTGGCTTCCCTGCTTCTCGCTCCTTGCGGCGGCGCTCGCGCTCCTTCTCGCGCTCATTGTTGCGGAGCTCATCCTTGCTCGCTTGCAAGGCTGCCTCCGCACGGCGTTCCCGCTGGCGGGCGATCTGATCCAAGATCAACTGATTCACCCCCTTCACGAATTTCACCGGCGGTTGCCCCGTTAGCAGGATTAAGGAAACGAGATACGCGGCTCCCAGGAAAAGCATCGAACCGATGCGGCTGAGCAGGGGCAGGAAGAGATAATTTCCGAGAAGATGTCCGATCACCCCGCCCGCATGCCGGGAAATGTCGATGCGTTCGCCCCCATGCCATGCGTGCATGAAAGCGGCACCGCTGAGGGTCAGGATGATGAAGCCGATCATCGTCCGTGGCCACAGGCGGCCATCGAAGACCAGCTTCACCACGCCAAACCAGATGAGCGCGACCGGGACGATGTAGCCCGCCGCTCCAAACAGCGCTACTTGGACAAAGCCCAGCGCCACCCCGAGACCCCCGATCAGGTTGTGATTCTTTCCGCGGAAGATCTCCATCCAGTTCGCCCAGTCGGACGGCAGATCATCGGTCGAGTAGGAGACCACGGAAAGGAAGGCGAGGAGGCCGGCACAAATCAGGATGATGCCGATGACCTCATTGGACCATCGGGGTGCCTCGGACACTTCGCCGCGCTTTCGGTTATCGCTCTTTGCCATGTGGATTTCTCCCCCGGCCAGCATCCCCTCCAAGGGGCTTCCGGGCAAGATCGATTTCGGAAGCTGTAAAATACGGAAAGCCTTACTAATTCATGGTTTTCCCGATCTTGTCGAGGTTGCCATATCTCGTGCTTTGCGATGCGGAAATCCTCGCGCATGTTCCGCCTCCGTGGAACCCATCGTTTTTCAGCCCCTCTACATGCAGCGCGTCTGGGGAGGACGCGAACTCGAACAGCAGTATGGCCGGACCCTGCCCGATTCAGCTCCTTACGGGGAGTCGTGGGAAATCGTGGACCGGGAGAAGGAGCAATCGGTCGTCAAAGGAGGCCATTACGATGGGGCGACTCTTCACGAACTGTGGACGGAGCATCGCGTCGAGGTTTTCGGTGAAGGCCTTCCGAACAGCGAGCGCTTTCCCTTGCTGATCAAGGTCCTCGATGCCCGTGATGACCTCTCGATCCAAGTTCATCCCCCCGCGCACCTGGCTGCGCAACTTGCCGGGGAGCCGAAAACCGAGATGTGGTACATCGCGGACGCGGATCCGGGCGCGAAGCTCTACGTGGGTCTCAAGGAAGGCGTCAGCCGCGAGGATTTCGAGAAAGCCATCAGCAAGGGCACCTTGGAAAAAAGCGTCCATCCGATTGAGCCGGACATCGGCGAGTCGATCTTCATCCCCTCCGGCCGCCTCCACGCGATCGGTGCCGGCTTTCTCATCCATGAGATCCAGCAAAACAGCGACACCACCTACCGGGTCTTCGACTGGAACCGCATGGGCCTCGACGGAAAGCCGCGCGAACTCCATGTGGAGGAATCCCTCGCCAGCATCGACTTCGATGACTTCGAGCCGGGCATGGACAAGCCGACAGGTCCGGTCATCGCGGAATGCGAGTACTTCCGGGTAGAAAAACTGGAGCTCTCCGAAGGCAACGCAACCAGCAACTGGAATGCCGAGCACTTCTCGATTTTCTCGGTCGCGGAAGGTGCCGTGCAGTGCGGTGGCCAGCGTTTCGGAAAAGGCGATTTCTTCCTGCTGCCAAAGGGCGATGGCACCGTCGTCGCCCAAAAGCACTCGGTCCTGTTGCGCACCACCCTTCCGTGAGGCGGCGGTTCAGTGCTGGGTCAGATACCAACCGATGGACTTGCCCCGTTTGTCGTAAAAGACGCGATGATGATAAACCACTGGAGCCATGAGGCTGGTCATTCCTCCGAAGGTGAAGCGATCCACCTTCTCCACACGGTGATTTCCGGCCTCCTCCTCAAGGCTTTGCCATGAGGGGGAGTGCCACCCTTGCGCTGGCCGCTCTGCGGTTTCCCTGCCAAAGGCGGAGGTGCCATTGGCTTTGATCCCTGCAGTGATCTCGTCCGAGCTCTGCCCATCGCGGTAGAGCTTCTGTAGTTCTGGATACTTCGCGCGCTGCTCGGCCTTTGATGCGGCATATTTCGCCGGAGTCATCGGAGAACAGGCGGAGACGGCGAGGGCGATCGCCAAAGCGGGAAGCCGGGTTTTCATCCGAGCTGCCGTGCTGCTTGTAGCGTGTTCTTGATCAGCAGCGCGATAGTCATCGGACCCACGCCGCCAGGAACCGGCGTGATCGCCGAGCACTTGGGCGCGACTTCGTCGTAAGCGACATCGCCCACGAGACGATAGCCCTTCTTCGTGGATGGATCGTCGATGCGGTTGATACCGACGTCGATCACCACAGCACCTTCCTTCATCCAATCCGCCTTCACCATTTCGGGGCGGCCGACGGCGGCCACGATGATATCGGCGCGGCGGCAGATGGCGGGCAGGTCCTTACTGCGGGAGTGGGCGACGGTGACGGTGGCATCGGAGCCCTTTGCCATCAGCAGTAGCGCCATGGGCTTGCCAACGATCATGCTGCGGCCGATCACCACGGCTTCCGCGCCCGCGGTCTTCACCCCGGCGGCGGCGAGCAAACGCATGCAGCCGGCGGGGGTGCAGGGGACAAAACCGGTCGGATCTTCCAGCGCCAGCTTTGCGACGTTCTCGGGATGGAAGCCATCCACGTCTTTGCGCGGATCGATCGCACGGACCACGGCTTCTTCATCGATGTGCTTTGGCGGCGGGCTCTGCACCAAAATGCCATGGATTGCCGGATCCGCATTCAGGCGCTGGACCACCGCGATCAGTTCCTCCTGGGTTGTCTCAGCGGGCAGCACGATTTTCTCCGAGTGAAGGCCCAGGTCCGCGCAGGTGCGGACCTTTGAGCCGACATAGACATGAGATGCCGGATCATCGCCGACGAGCACCACGGCGAGACCGGGCACAGTGCCCTTTGCCTTCAGTTCGGCCACCTCGGCGCGGCATTCTTCGAGCACGGAGGCGGCGACCGCCTTGCCATCAATTACGGAAGTCATCGTAGATCGTGGGAAATGGTTTCTCCGGTGCCGCGCAGCATCAGTTCCTCGATGCGGCGGCGCCACGTTTCGAAGTCATCTTCGGAAAGCCCCCGCGGGACGGCAAGCGCCTCGTCGAAAATGACGCGCACCTTGCTACAGGGCTTCGGAATCGCAAAACGGTCCCAGGTTTTCAACTCCCAGCACGCAGGATACTCCACGTGGATCGGGATGATCGGTGCACCACTGGCCTCCGCCAGCTTCACCAGCCCGGGCTGGATCACGTGGCGCGGACCCCGCGGCCCGTCCGGGGTGATACACACGTCGGTGCCCTCGCGCAGGGTCTTCAGCATGCTGACCAGAGCCGCGACTCCACGTCGTGAGGAGGACCCTCGCACCGACCCGATGCCGAAAACCCCGACCGCTCTTGCGAGCGCTGCCCCGTCATGGCTGGCGCTGGTGAGGACCACCGCCTTGCGGTGCTTGCCACAGGCCTTTTTCCACGCGGCGGGGACGGTGAAAATGCGGTTGTGCCAGAGGCAGTAGATCACCGGCCCGGAAATCCCCCCGGGCCGGGTAAGCCCGCACCGGTCCACGATCTCGAAGCGCAGAGTGGCGCAATAGGCCTGCATGATGCGCCCCGCCAGCTTGCCCAAGAAAGTGGACTTTCCGCTCTCGCGGATCTCGCTGCTCTTCCGGGCCATTACAGGAAACCTCCCGTGTGGAGGGTCTCGACCAAATATTGCTGCCGGGCCAGTAGCTCCTCGTAAAACTCATGCCGCACCGGATCGGGATCTCGGCGGGTGGAATCGTCCACCGTGACGATGTAGCCCGCGATTTCGTCGAAGCCGAGTGATTCGCCGTTGAGCCGGAAATACACCACCGCTGCCTGCATGGCTGCGCCCAGCAGCGGGCCACCCGTGCCGGCCACCGCGACTACCGGCACCCCGAAGACATCGGCGAGCAGTTGCTGGAAAGCCGGACCAGCATCCCGCGCCACGCGGACGCCTGCAGGCTCGAAGCCAAGATCCCGCAGGCGGCTGAAGCCATAGCCGAAGCCAAGTGCAAGGCCCTCTGCGGAGGCACGGGCCAGATTGCCCGGCGTGAAATTGTCGAGAGTGATCCCGTGCAGGACCCCGGTGGCATCCGGCAGGCGAGGGGTCGTTTCTCCCCGCAGATAGGGGAGGAAGAGCAAGCCGTTGGCCCCGGCGCTGGTGTTTGCGAGCGCCTGCTCGAATTGTGCTCCAGACCAACCATAGTGCCGCCGGACCAATTCGAGAGCCGCCACCGCATTCGACATGCCGAGGCGGGTCAGCCAGCGCCCGGAAGCATCGCATAGCGTGGCTGCCTCCCCTCGGAAATCGACAACGGGGCGATCCGAAATCGCGGCCAGCGAGCCGTCGGCCGAAAGATCCGCCACCACCGAGCCATCGCCCGCAGCTCCTACCGCCAAAGCGGCGAGGGCAGCGGCTCCCGAACCGGGTGCCACGATCACGCTTTCCGGCAGACCCCATGCCTGACAGAGCGCCGGCCGGAGTTGACCGCGCGGCTGCAGCGGGGAAATCCCCGGCGGCATCATGTCATAAAGCCTACCATCGACGAATTCCAGAAGCTCCGCACTCCAGCGGCGCTGTGGCACGTCGAAAAGCCCCGTGGTCGCGGCAGAACCAGCCTCGATGCCGGATTCTCCAGTCAGCCAGTAGCCGATGAAATCTTGCGGCGTCATCAAACGCGCCGCGCGTTGAAAATGATAAGGTTCGTGCTGCTTCAGCCACAGTGCCTGTGCTGCCAGCGAGCCCGGTTCGACCGGGTTGCCCGCCAGTTCGATCAGGCCCGGGGCTCCGCCGAAGGCACGGGCGAATTCGTCCGCCTGACGCTGGGCCGAGCGATCGATACCCAGTTTCGCGGGACGGACGATGCGGTTTCCTTCGTCGAGGACCACCATGCCGCCGCTGGGAGCGGTCACTCCGATGCCGGAAACCCCGCCACGTCCATCGCCTAGAGCTTCCAAGCACTGGCGCATCGCCAAGTCCGCGGCACCGATCCACGAGGCGGGATCCTGCTCCCGATACCCGTCGGGCAGCCCTTCGACCCACGCATGGGCGGCCACTGACTCGGCCGCGACGGTGGCGGCTTCGAGATCCAGCGCCACCACGCGGGTTGCAGCGTGGCCGATTTCGATTCCCAGAAAATACATGCAGGGGAGCGGCCAGGCTTTATCCGCTAAGCCCCGCCGTGGTGCCCTAGACTTTTCCGGCTAACGGCTTCTTGGCAAGAACGGGAAATCAGGAATGACGAATTCCGGACGTCCCCCGCCCGGCTAACGGGAAATGCTTGCTCTTGAATCCGCGCTTTCCTGCCGCATCGTCGGCGCGTGAGCGATTTCGAACAGAAAGTCCGCGAGGCCTTGGCCTCCCCCCAGAATCAAGGAGAGATCGCCGATGCCGACGCCGTCGGAACGGTGGGTTCGCCGGACTGCGGGGACATGCTGCGGATGTGGCTGAAGTTCACCGAAAAGGACGGCAAGCGGGTGATCGACCGCGCCTCCTTCCAATCCTTCGGCTGCCAGACCGCGATCGCCGTCGCCTCCATGGCCACCGAGCTGCTCAAGGGAAAGACCGCCGAGGAAGCGCGCGAGCTCTCCGCAAATGAACTCACCGGCGACCTTGGCCCTCTCCCGCCCATGAAAATCCACTGCGGCCAGTTGGTCGAAGGTGCTCTGAAGAATGCGCTTGATCAAACCCCGGCCGCTACCTCGGCGACCCCGGTGGGAACCACTCTTTCCGAGACCATGAAGCAGCCCGCCGGAAAGATCCGCATCGTGCCGGTGGATTGACGTGTGTTGAAGCAGGAACTCATTCGCACGCTGAGGGAGATTGCCGCGAAGTGCGGTTCGGCTTCCGTGCTTCATAAGAAAAGTTCCTGCTGCACCCGGATCGAAGGGGGTGGAGATCGCTTCTGGATCCAGCTCCATGAGTTGTGAGAATCCGGCGCGCGCATCCGAAGGATCTCAGGGCAATCAAGGAGATCGACCCTATGGCCAAACGCCGCGGGCACCTTCTCAAGCAGGCACTTCAGGAGAGAGGCCTATTCGTGTTGGTGGAAAAGGAGCGGCTGCTGGCATTTGCCATTCTCAGGCGTGGCTTTTTCGAACGTTTTTTCCTCGAGCTGCTGTTGGTCCATCCCGATCACCGGCGTGAAGGCTGGGGTACTCGATTGATCGAAAGGATGGAGAAACTCGCCGAAGCGAAAGGCGAACTCTGGACCTCCACCAACCAATCCAACCGGACCATGAAGCGTCTGCTTCACGCTCGAGGCTATCGTCAGGCTGGAAAAATAATCGGTCTCGATGAAGGAGATCCGGAGCTCTTCTTCGTCAAGGCGCTTCGCTAGTCCGCTTGTTCAAGAAGTTGGTCTCCTCGGGCCCGTCGTTTTCCGGGCATGACAGGGGAGGGCTCTTCATCTAGCCAATCGCCATGGGCATCATCCAGGATATCTTCACTTATCCCTTCCGGGGTTCGGGAAAGTACATGCTGCTGATCGGCGCGATCCTTTCCGCTCTTTCGGAGTGGGTTCAATTTGCGCCCATGTTCGGAGTCATCGCTTCGCTGATTCTTGGTGCCTATCTTATCGCAACCTACTTCGAGATCATTGAAACCACCGCGACAGGAAGCAACGAAGCCCCGATGTTTCCGAACGTGTCGAACGTCTGGGAAGATCTTGTCTGGCCGATGCTCAAATCGGTCATCGTGTTCTTCGCCTCCTTCGCGCCTGTTCTGATTTACACCTACGGCGTGGATGAGGCCCACCAGCAGAAGGGCCTGGTGTTTGCGTTGCTCGGATTTGGCGCCATCTACTTTCCCATGGCGATGATGGCGGTGGTGGTGCTTGGCTATCTGGGGGCCATTAGCCCTCACATCGTCTTTCCGGCTATTATCCGTGCCGGAGGCCTTTACTGGCTGGCGGTGTTTTTGTTCGCGCTTCTCTTCATGTTCGAGATGTTCCTCGGCGGATTGGTGGCCGGAATTCCGATTGCAGGCACCCTGATCATGGCGGCGGTCGGCATCATCGTGATGATGCTGAACGGCCGGATCCTCGGAATCATTTACCGGGAGAGACGCGAAGAGATGGGCTGGATCTGAACGCTGCGAATGAGCAACGATTTCGAGCAACTCTGGCGTACTGTTCTTGGTGGTCGTCGGCACGGGAAATACTTCGTTCACGGGCCGGATCACTGGCGGCGCGTGGAGCGGCACGGCCTTCTCGAAGCCGCAAATTTGGAGGGCTATCGTTGAGAGCCCCGGTCGTCCTCTGGATGGATGCCCAAAGAGAGATCCGAGTGCCGACAAGGCCAGAAAGGAGAGCCCCTTTCTAGGAGGTTAGCGGCTACGTGGCCTTTTCAGAGCGACCACTGCCGGTGAATAGGCGACTTTTCACTTCCTGACCAAACGGGTGCACCGGCCGCCGGGATGGATCGTTTCTTTCTGGCCCTCGCAGGATCAGGTCGCTTTCCTCCGTAGGCATCAGAATTCACCCTGCCTGCGCACCGTGCTCGAACTCCAGGACGTAAGTTTCACCATTCAGAAGGACGGCGAGTCCGTGAACCTCGTCGATCAGGTCAATATCAAGGTCCCGCGCGGGCACTTCATGGCGATCGTCGGGCCATCGGGCTGCGGTAAGACCACCCTGCTGAAGGTCATCGCCGGCCTGAATCCCGAGTCCGCGGGCGGCCTCTTCTGGGAAGGCCGGAACCTCTCGATCGAAGGGGATCTCGATGCCTCGGATATCGGCTACGTACCCCAGTTCTCCATCGCCTATGATCCCCTCACGGTGGACGAGTCCGTCGAAGCGGCGACCCGTCTCCGCGTGAAGGTCCGCAATATGGAAGATCTGGATCAACGGATCGACCGGGTGCTGGAAGAGACCGGCCTCGCTGCCATCGCGGATCGTCAGGTCAAGGTGCTGTCCGGTGGCCAAAAGCGCCGCCTCGGCCTCGCGATGGAACTCGTGTCCGATCCCAAGCTTCTTCTTTGCGACGAAGTGACCAGCGGTCTCGACCCGCGCTCGGAACGCGAGATTGTCCGCCTGCTCCACGATCTTTCGCGGAAGGAAGGCCGCATCGTGCTCTCCGTCACTCACTCGCTGGCCCATCTCGAGCTCTACGACTCCATCCTGGTCCTCCATGAAGGTCGCGTGGCCTTCCATGGTCCGCCCGATCAAGTCACCCACTACTTCTCCGTACATGATACGGAGGAGATCTACCCGAAGCTCGCCACCCAGACTTCCGAGCGCTGGCAGAGCTCATGGATGAAGCACCGGGAACCCTACTACACCAAGCTGGAGCGGAACCGCCAGCGCCTGGTGGACGCGGGTAGCCTGGAAATGCCGCGTCAGGAGGAAGCCCCCGATCCCTCGGCGACCACCCCGCTCGGGACCAAGCCGCAGCCCGAGAAAGTTCGCACGCCGGGCTTCTTTACCCAATTCACCACCCTGCTTTCCCGCCGCTGGAGGATCTTCTTCCGGGACCGTGGGCAGGTCTTCCTGCAGCTCGCGATCCTGATCTGCTTTCCCCTGCTCGTGACGCTTTTCTCGGAAGATGCGAAAGGCCAGATCGCGAATCTTTCCGATACCCGCCAGACGGATATCAAGGAAATGATCAGCGAGGAGGCCATGGTGAAAAAGGGGCAGGTCCAGGTGGGCTCCGCCGTCTCCGGCATCATCATGTTCCAAGTCATCTTGCTCTGCCTGATGGCCTCGAACAATTCCGCCCGCGAGATCGCCGCCGAGCGCCCGATCTTCGAGAAAGAGAAGTTCGGCGGCCTACGGCCCACGGCCTACTTGGCCAGCAAGGTGACCTTCCTCGCCTGTCTTGTGCTCGCCCAGTCGCTCTGGATGGCGGTCTTCGTGAATATGTTCGCGCCCTTCCGCGGCGGGACCGGAGGCTTTGAGAGCCACATCATCTTCCTCCTGCTGGTAAATGGCGGGATGACGGCGATCTGCCTCGGGATCTCCTCCCTGATGCGCACGGCCGAGCAGGCTTCCTTGCTTTCGATTTATCTGGTCGGCTTCCAATTGCCCCTTTCCGGTGCCGTTCTTGCTCTTCCCGGTGCCGTCGAGAGCTTCACCCGGCCTTTCATCTCCGCTTACTGGGCTTGGTCCGGTAGCGTGAAGGCGCTCGAACCGAAAGTGCAGGATGCCGTTCAGACGGTGATCAGCACCTCCCTCTCCGAGAAACAGGTCTGCATGTACATCCTCGCCTTCCACATCGGGGCTGGCCTCATCGCCGCTTGGATTGGAACCCGCCGCCACCAGTGGGATTGAGCGGGAAATGCCTATCTGCAGGAGTTTTTCTTTCCTGTTTGAATCATCTGCCGGGAAAACGCGTCTTCCCTTTGGCTCCCGGCCTTAGAAAAGGCGTGAATCCCCCTGAAATTCGTGGAAACTTGCACTCGCAGGTCACGTTAAAGCCCTGCTCCGCCCTAACTCTCGAAATACCCATGGCTCGTCGCGCCAGTTCAGGAATCAGCCCCGGTCTTCTCATCGGAATCGCCGTCTTCGTTGCCGCTGCCTTCTTCGGAGGGAAAGCTCTCTTGGGAAAAAAGGCGGACACCTTCTCCGATGCTTCCAAGCTCAGCATGGAGGACATGCTTGAGAACGGGAATTCACTGCGCGGGAACGAGTATGTCATCGAAGGCGTGGTGGACGAGAAGCTCCGCTGGATTCCGGATCGCGGCCAAGTGGTCAGCTTGAAGGTGAAGGGCTCCGGAGGTGCCGATGAATACGTCGGTGTCGAAATCCCGCCGGAGTTCTCGAAGGTGAACGTCGAGCGCGAGCAGCGCTACTCCATCAAGGTCAAATTCCGCCAGGGAGGCATTCCCGTGGCCACCGGTATCAACCGTCTCTGAGTCACTGCCATGAGATCCTACGTCTCTCTCGCCGCCCTTCTGGCCACTGCCACGCTTTGTCCGGCCCAAGTACTTCACCCGGATGTGAAGGACCGTGTGACCAATCCGCAGGTCCCCGGCAATGGCGGACTTAACGCGGACAATACGAGCAATTCTTCCCAGCAGTCCCAACAGGCGAAGCCGAACTCATCGCCCTTCGGAAGTGAGCTCCCCTTCTTTGATCCTTCAGGGGAGACAATCTCTTGGAACGGGCATACGTGGGCTGCCACCGACAATCGTTTGCTCGCCGCCCGCTTCGAACGCTACCTGAACGAGCCGGAAGAGAATACCGGTGCCGCCAAGGAATATCGGGACACCATCGCGGAGATCCTTGAGAAGATCTCGCCGCATCATCCCGGCGGGCCGGACTTCGCTGCGGGCGTGAAGCTCCTGCCGAAGGCCTCGTCCTTCCCGGCGGATGCCAAGCTTTGCGATTCGCTTTCTCAAGCCATCTACACTGCGGTTCTCGCCAAGAAAGACGTTGCTGCCACCCGCGCCTTGAATGTCGCGATGGAGGAGGAGAAGCAACGTGTGATCCGCAATGCCGACATCGAGGCCCAAGGCACTCGCACCGGCCAGCGCCGTTCCTTCGGCGGGGGCGGGAACAACAATAATAACAATGGTAACAACCAGCAAGCGGGCGGCGGCGGACAGGCGCAAGCCAACGGCAATGGAGTTCAGGTCAATGGTGGTGCGACAGCCGAGGCAGGTACTGGTACCGGCTCCCTGGCCTATCGCGATAGCGAGCGGCGCATCGCCGAGATCGATGGCATGCGGAAGGAAAACCTCGCGAAGGGGGAGATCCAGACCTTCCAAGCCAAGGTCCAGTATCAAGCGTTGATGATGCAGTTCTTTGTGCAGCGGCGCTTCGAGCACGTGGTGATGGCGTCCCGCTTCTACAACCAGATTTTCCGGGATGGGGATAGCCAGCTGCACATCGACAAGAAGTCGGACATGTCGAAGCTCTTCAGCGAGAGCCTTGGCACCAGCCCTACCGTTTCTGCGTTGGACTCCCTCGCCAGCGAGGCGATCCGGGACGTCGACCAAGGCGTGGAAGCCTTCAAGTTCCTCGTCGAGAAGAAGGAATTCCAGAGCGCTGCGAAGCGCCTGAGCGAGGCTTATGTGGCAGGGGAGTTCATGCCTTCCATCCGCACGCTATCGCGTGACGACAAGCGCAAGGTCCTCGAGTTCGTTCGTGAATCCTACAAGCTCATCGCTGCTCTGGATGCGAAGGACTATACCACCGCCAAGGAGCTCACGACAAAGTTGAAGGCAGCCGCGGGTGATTTCGACTCGACCAAGCCGGAAGCTGCAATCGCGACGTACACGCGGGTCAGCGACATGCACATCATGACCGCGAAGAATCACGCGGCGGCAGGTGAAGTGGATAAGGCGAAGGAGGAAATCCAGAAGGCCATGGAAGTCTGGCCGCAGAACCCGAAGCTCGCCGAGTTCGATCGCCTCGTCGAAGCAAGCGGCACGATGGTGGTGGCGAAGAATGATTTCGACCGGCTCATCAACGAGAACAATTACCGGGAGATCTTCCGCCGCCAGTATGAGATCGCTCCTGCCATCGCCGGAGATGCCAGCCGCGAAACTGCTTTCAAGCAGATCGTCACCAACTTGACTCGCATCGAAGCCGCCATCGGCAAGGCAAACGAGTTCAGCAAGATCGGCAACTCGTATGCTGCTTGGGAGCAGCTCGATCAGATCCGGACCGAGTTTCCGGATGATCCGAACCTCGGCCGGGAGATCGAAAAGCTCGCGGGAAAAGTGGGGCGCTTCACCGAGGCTCTGGACAAAGCCCGCGGCTTTGAAGAGCGGAAAGACCGGCAGGTGGGCTCCGCCCTCTCTTGGTATCTGAAGGCGCGCTCGATCTATCCGCAGAGCGAGATGGCAGACGCCGGCATCCAGCGGATGCTTGATCAGATCCTTCCTGACGAATCTTCCACCCCAAAGTCGAAGAAGGCGAAAGGTGAAGACGAGGCCGAAGCGGAGGACGGCGAACAATAGCCTTCGCCTGCGGGAGATCTCCCCTCTGCGCCTCGGGTGCTGCTAGGGTGGACCGTCGCGGTCCGCTTCTACGCCTCCGGTGTCTTCTCGCCTCACTGCCCTTCCGGACTCGCTTGGAAGACCGGCAAGGGGCCTCCCGGATTCAGCTCGACAGGAGCCGCGGTAGTGAACTTCTGCGTCTTGCCGACCTTGAAATCGCCGAAGGCGATCGGAGCCACGGTCAGGCAGATCACAGGAGTATCTTCGCCTTCCAATTTCGCGACATGCACCACGGCGGCGCAGTTGGGGAATTTCGAAACCTGAAGCAGATCGTTCGGAGCGATGAGGCTCGCGGCCGCAGGATCATCGGTCGGGAAGAGGTATTCGATCACCACGGGCCAAGGCGCGGGCGCTGTGAATTCATCCGGAGCGATCATCGCTTGGGCGCGCACCGCGAAGCCAGGATGGAAAATGTCGTCGGGGCCGAGCGGGCGTACCTGTTCGACCCGGTAATTCCCTTCGGTGTATTGGATGAGGTTTTGCTCCCGGAAATTGGAGAGGTAGTTCCGCATCAGCGCCGCATTGAAGAGGGCGAGATCCTCTGCCGAGAGACCGGCGTAGCGGCGGTAAAAGGCCCGCGGGTCCGCGGAGTCGCCGGGCGGGGCCTCAAGCTGCTTCAGCGGTAGGGGAGGGGTGACGCGCCCGAGTTTCTTGAGGATCGCGAAGTTCCGGGGAATCTCCGGATGCTGAAAGAGATGCAGGCAGACCAGCCAGCTCAGCACGGCCAGGCACAGTGCGAGCACATTCGCCAGCGTCCACCAGTAGAAGGCGGCAGGGCGCTTTTTTTTCGGCGGCGGCTGCTTGTCGCGGGGCATTAGTTCTTGCCGCAGTCTTCGACCGGCTCGGGAGTGGGTTCGCTGGCAGTTTCGAAAGAGGTGCCACAGCCGCAGGAACGGGCCGCATTGGGATTCTCAATCCGGAATCCCGAGTCGTTCAGGTCGTCGCAGTAGTCGATCTGGCAGCCGGAGAGTTTCGAGGTGCTATCGCCTGCCACGAAAACGCGTGCCCCGGACGATTCCACCACGGCATCGCCCTCCTCGGCGGCGGCGATTTCCATAACGTACTGCCAGCCGGCGCAGCCGCCTTTTTTCACGGCGAGCCGCAGCCCTTGGTCAGGCGTTGCTCCCTTGCGCTCCAGCAGTTGCCGCAATTCAGCGGCCGCCTTGTCGGTGATTGAGATCATCCCGCCGCACTGATACGGCCACCACGGCGGGGTGCGAGAGAAAAAACCCGGTCAAGCGAGCCGCGTGGCTCGAATGAAGCGGAGACGAGGCATTCCACCGCTCGGAAACACCCGTTAGCGACGGGCAGATGGGCTCCCCTTGGCAGTAGAAGATCCCCGTCGGAATGTGGGAAGCTCCGCGGCAAGATGCGCCAGACCTGCAAAATCGATATTCCCCGAGCGGAGCGGGCCGGAGGGACAAAGGTGCCTCGGCAGCGGGAGATTGGTGTCGGAGGCGAAAATGCTGAGGCGGGCCGGGAGCGCTCCCGCAGATGTCATCCCCGGGCCATCCGTCGGAACCAGCCTGTTAATTTCCCTGTTTTAACAGGCATAACAGGCGGGAAAGCGGAGGGCTTTCTGCATTCTTTGGAGCGGGGTAGATGGCACACCAGCCGGACACGGTCCTCACTCTTCCGCGTAGAGAAGGCGGCCGCAGCTCTCGCACTGCACGCCTTCGGTGCCGGAATTCACCTTCACCAGTGTGGATGCCACCAGCTTGATGTGACAGCCGCTGCATTTGCCGCCGGAGACGGGGACCACCGCGAGGCTGTTCTTGGTCTTCAGGAGTCGTTCGTAGAGAGGCATCAGGGATTCCGGAGCCTCCTTCGCCAGACGCTCCCGTTCCACTTTCACCTCTGCCGCTTCGGCGCTTACACGCGTCCGGCGGTCAGCCAGTTTCGTCAAATCTTCATCTACCAGCCCCTTCGTCTTTGCCAGCGCCTGTTCGGCGGTGGTGAGGGTGCCGCGCAGGGCATCAGCCCGCTCCATCAGTTCCAGCTCCTTGGTTTCGAGGCCGTCCACGTCCTTTTCGTAGCGGATGATCTCGTTCCCAAGTGCCTGATACTCGTCGTTTTTCCGGGTCTCGAACTGCTGGGTCTTCAGTCGCGCGATCGTGGTTTTGCGGGTTCCCACATCGAGCTCCACCTTCTTGATCTCCACCTCGTTGGCTTGGAGTTCTTCCTTGGCCTTGCGGACCGCGGCTTCGTCTCCGGCGAGGCGCTCCTTGGCGCGGGCTTCATCCTTCGGAACCCGGTCCAGATCCTCGGCCAGGGTGCGCAGGCGGCGGTCACGATCCTGAAGCACCAGCAAGGCTTGGATATTTGGAGACATGCCTGTTGTTAGCCGCGTGATTCCGGCGCTGCAAGCCCCGTCGCCGGGTCCAGCATCGCGGGTTGCCAAGCCGTCATCTTCCGCCAATCATTTGGACAATTCATGGATGACCGACATAACGACCCCGAGACACTCCCGATCCGTTGCCCTGGGTGTGGCCAGCGTTTCAAGGTGGGACTGGAGTTGAAGGATCGCATGGTGGAATGCGGGACCTGCGAGCACCGCTTCCGCGTAAACGATGAGGTGGTCGTCCGGCAGAAGAAATTCTATCCGGGTGAACGACGCGATATCTCCCTCGACCGCTTTTCGCGTATCCCGAAGGGCACGCCATTGCCGTCGAATTTCCAGACGATCCAGTACGCCTCCGAACCGGCGCTGCCTGACATCCAGCCGGTGTCCCCGCTGCGTCTTGTGCTTGGGTTTGTCGCGGGTGCCGGTGTGATCCTGGTCGCCTTGCTTCTCGCCTTTGGTGGCTCGCCGGGAGGCATGCTGGATGGTGCATCGCAACCGAAGCGTCTGGCCTTGGCCGGCTTCACCGCGCTCATCGCGGCGATCTTCTTCATTGCGGCGAATCCTCGCAGGCGTGGCCGTGCGGTTTTTGGTTCGCTGGTGTCCGCCGCTTTGCTGGTTTCCTTCCCTTTCTTTTTCACGGAGGGAAATGCCCCCGTGGCCCCGTCGGCCCACGGGCTTTCCTACGATGAGTCCGTGAAGCATGAGGCGGAAGATGAGGCTCCGCCGCTCTCCAGTGATCTCGACGAACTCAAGAAGGAGATCAACACCACCCCCTTGGAGAAAGCGATCGCGGCTCTCGCCGCCAACCCCGAAAACAAAGGCCGCACCGCGGTCGGAATCTGGCTGCGGGACGTCAGGGAGTTCCAGAAGCTCCAGATTTCTTCCTACATCGAACGCACCACCGGAGCCATCCAGGGCCAGTCCTACATGTATGTCCGGGACGGCGGCTACCTGATGGTCGTCTCCGGAGTCACGGACGATCTCGCCGAGTTGTCGAAGATCTGCGAGCGCTTTGGTGAGGTGCGCCGCGTGATCGACCCTCTCCAAGTGATCGAAGTCGTGGTGCAGGAAGACAAGTTCACTCCCGGCGATTTGAAGAAGCTCACGAATCGCGACGATCCCGCTTTCTACGAGCTCAACAGGCGGGAACTGGAGAGCATCGACCTGAGCCGCGCCAAGGATGCCGTGACCCGTCTCGCGGAAGCAGAGCCCAAGCTTTATCGCAAGGACATCAATCGACGGATGCTCCAGTTGCTGAAGGAAAGCGATAAGGATGAGCAATCCGTCCAGATGCAGTCCCAGATTGGCCGTGCCCTGGTGGCATGGAGCGAGGAGGGCGATGGCTCCGAGGCCTTGGTTCGCGAAGTGATTTCCCGCTATCCGGCGGCATCGGTCGATTTGCCGGAAAGCCTGGTGAAATTTCTGATGGTCAAAAAGGACGCGGCAGCGATTCCAATGGTGGACGCGCTGTGGGCTTCGGACTTCACCCGCTGGGAGGAAATCTATCTCGGCTTCGGCCCGGGCATTGAAGACTCCGTGCTTGCGCGGTTCCCCGAGGCTTCAGCTCCGATGAAGCGGTCCGCCACCCGTCTACTGTCGAAGAACGGGAGCGCGAAGAGCATCCCGGTCTTGGAGGCAGCGCTTCCGGATGCCGACTCCGAACTGAAAGTCCTGATCGAGCGGGCACTCGCTGCCATCCGTTCGCGTTAGTATCCTCGCATCCCTTTCTTCCGACGGCATGAGGTTCCTTCCCATCCTCGCTGCAAGCTCCGCGCTGGTGCTCTGCCAGTGCGGCACCCCGTCACCTCCTCGATGCTCCATCCTGCCGCGCGAGTCGCGGGGTGAGTCAAAGGTCCATCTTGAGCAGGCGCGCCAGGCTTGGGTCTCCCTCGGGTCCGGGATCTCCGGTGCGGAACGGGATGCGGCATTGCTTTCTTATAACCACGCCTTGGCCAGGCTGGTGGACCGCCTCCATTGCGGAAAAGGCAGCGTGCATGAGAAGGCCGCCGCGATGGGAACGACAATCGACGAGACCCACTCCTTGGGAGCGGGCATTCGCGTTGCGGACCTCGATGCATTGGTGCCGGCGTCGTCGGTATCCACGAAGGATGTCGGCGAGCGTCACGTCGTAACCGGACTGGGTGTTCCGTTGGTAGGCTGGAAGAAGACGGCGGAGGAAGGGAAGCCGCGCTGGGAATTCGAGCCGCCCACCGGAATCCCGCTCAATCTGACCGCCGTGCTGCGCTTTCCTGCGGGCAAGCAGCCGGAGTGGTCCTTTGTCTATCCGGGCAGGGCGAAGACCGTGAAGGTCGGAGCCAAGGAGATGACCATGGCGGCGGACTGGTCCGCTCCTGCCGCGCTTTACTGGCACATGTCGGATCTGGACGACTTGGATCTGGAGAAGGTTTTCCTGCCGAGTCGCTTCAGCGAGGAAACTTCACTCTACGTCGTCGCCCCCTACGACCCGAAGCGTATTCCGCTTGTGCTGGTGCACGGGTTGAACTCGAGCCCGGGTACTTTCAAGAAGCTCTACAATGAGCTGAATCGCGAGCCATGGTTCCGAGATCATTATCAGGTCTGGGTCTACAGTTACCCCACCGGTAACAACTGGCTCTACAGCGCCGCGCGTTTTCGCCAGGAAATGAAGAAAGCGGATGACTACGCGCGTCGCCACGGCCCCACCGACCAATGGGAGCGGATGGTGATCGTTGCGCACTCGATGGGCGGAGTGATCACGCATGCCTCGCTGAAGAAGCCAGGGGAGGCGATGTACAATGCCTTCGACAAGCGGCCGCTGGATCAGATCAGCACCAACAAGAAAACGCGGGAGGCGATCCAGATCCTGACGATGTACGAGCCGCTACAGCCTCCGGACCGCGTGGTATTCCTCGCGGCACCGCATCAGGGCTCACCGTCGGCGGACCGCTTTTTCTCGGCGCTCTTGCGCCGTTTGATCCGCCTTCCAAAAACTCTTACCGTCAATCTGGTGGACTTCACGCTGAATGACCTGTCGAGCCTGGCGACTTCCGGCCAGAGTTCGTCCAAGGGTTGGTTCACCAGCATCGGGTCTCTTTCCCCCTCTTATCCCGCTTATCAGGCGCTCAAGGAGGTTCCCTTCCGCGAAGGGCTGAAAGAGCACTCGATCATCGGTGACCGCGGCCGGGGAGATACTCCAGATAGCTCGGATGGCATCGTGCCGTACTGGTCCTCCCATCTCGACGGCGTGGAGAGCGAGAAGATCGTTCCCTTCGGACATAGTGTCCAAGCTTGCCCGGAATGCGGTCAGGAAGTGAAGCGCATCCTGGAGCTGCATCTGGGCGAGAAGGCGAAGCGCGCGCGCTGATTTGCGCTTTGCGCTTTTGCCTCCCCTCCACCTGTGCCTAACCTCGCGGGATGACTTCCTCCCCTCCTGTTGCACTTACGATCGCCGGTTCCGATTGCTCGGCGGGGGCAGGCTTGCAGGCGGATTTGAAGACCTTCCAGCACTTCGGCATCTTCGGTCTCACCACGGTTACTTGCGTGGTCGCGGAGACGCCGCAGATCGTGCGTTCCGTTCATGCAGTACCGCCTGCGATCCTCCAGGATCAATTGCGGGTGTTGCTTGAGGCTTTCCCGATCGCCGCGATCAAGACCGGGATGTTATTCTCGAAGGCACACATCGTTGCGGTAACGGAGTTGCTTTCGAACTACCCGCACATCCCGCTGGTGATCGATCCGGTGATGATCGCTTCCACCGGGGATCCGCTTTTGGAAGACAATGCCATCGCCGCTTATCGCGACCGGCTCTTTCCCTTGGCCACGGTGATCACGCCGAACCTTGACGAAGCGGAGGTGCTCTGGGGAGCTCCAGTGAGGGATGAGACGACGATGGGGCGTGCCGCGTCCGAGCTTTCCGCCCGTCATGGATGCTCGGTCCTCCTGAAAGGCGGTCATCTCGGCGAGCCGGAATGTGCGGACCTGCTATGGCAGGGCGGGCTGCCCACTTGGTTCCGTGCTCCTCGCATCGAAGGCGCGGCTTCGCATGGAACCGGCTGCACCTTGTCCGCCGCCATTGCTTCGGGCTTGGCGATGGGCCGGGACCTTCACGATGCCGTGGCGGGCGCGAAAGACTATCTGGGGAAAACCTTGGAGACTTCGCTGGGTTGGAATGGGATCGCCGCGCTGAATCAAGGCACGGTTCCCTGGTAGGCATCTCTAACCCGGAAAGCGATACCCCGTCCCGCGCACCGTCGCGATGATCGCAGGTTGCGAAGGATCTGCTTCCACCTTCTTCCGCAGCATCAGCACATGCTGGTCCAGCGTCCGGGAATCCGGGAAGTATTCGAGTCCCCAGCATACATCCAGAAAGGTATCCCGGCTCACCGGCCTGCCTGCATTCTTGTGGAGCAGCTCAAGCATCGCGATTTCCCGGCGGCTGAGCTCGATCTCTTTCCCTGAGCGTTCTGCCGTCAGTGCCTCCGGATGCACCGTGAGATCCCCCATCTGGAACCCGCCGCCCTTGCCGCCGGAAGAGTGGGTCCGGCGCAGCGCGGCGCGGATCCGGGCGATCACTTCGGCACGCGTGAAAGGCTTCCGGATGAAGTCATCCGCACCGAGATTCAAGCCGACCACCACGTCCACCTCCTCGCTTTTCGCGGACAGGAAGAGAATGGGCACGCTGCTATCTTTTGCCCGCACCCTTCGGCATACCTCGAAGCCATCCATCTCCGGCATCATGATGTCCAGACATAGCAACTGGGGATGATGCTTGGCCCAAAGCTCCAGCGCCTGTCGTCCGTCTTCGGCGGCCAAGGCCGTGAAGCCCTCGTCCTCGATGCACGCGGTCAGCGCCTCGCGGGTGAGGGGATCGTCTTCGGCAAGCAGGATGGTCATGCGACAGAAGAGTTGTCTTGGGTAATCACGCTAAGAGCAGGAGTGGCGGGTAGCACGAGTTCGAAGCGGCAACCTTTGTCTGATGACACCAGCAACAAGTCGCCGCCCATGCGTCGCGCGAGATCACGGGCGATTGCGAGTCCGAGGCCGGTGCCGCTCGCGCCTTCGCTCACCCCGCGGTGCACGCGTTCGAAAGCTTCGAAGACCCGCTCGCTCTGATCGGCTGGAATTCCCGGGCCCCGGTCGCTGACCCGAAGGTGAAGCTGTTCGCCAAGCATGCTGGTTTCGATGCCCATCCAGCCGCCGCTGCTCGCATACTTCTCCACGTTGTTGATCAGGTTTCCGACGATCTGGGAAAGGGCATCGGGATCGAGCCGCGTTCGTTCGCTCGCACCGCGCTGCCATTCGACCCGTACCTGGCGGCGATCAAGCGATGGCTGGAATTGAGCGAGGATGCCCTCCACCACCTCGTCGGGAGTGCAGGCGATTGAGCGCAGCTCCAAGGTCCGCCTCTCTCCCCGGGAAAAGGTCAGCACGTTCGAGACGAGGCGACCCAAGCGCTGGACTTCCTCGTGCACCAGAGAGAGCCGGCGCCGCGACTCCGCCGGTCGATCTTCGAGGGCCCGTCGTGCGAGATCCAAATTGAGAAGGATATTGGTAAGCGGGGTGCCAAGCTCGTGAGATACCCGGTTCACGAAAGACACCCGTTCCTCCGCGAGCCTCAACGCCCGCTTCTGCTGGGCATGGAGATAGATCCCTGCCAAGGAGAGCACGAAGGCAATGCATGCCGCCGAAGCCAGGACCGTGGGATCATGCTGGGAGCGGATCTTCAGCTTGTCCCAGGCAAGAACTTCCCATTCACCAAGGTTGGTCCGGTGTGGGAGTACCAGCGCTGCAGGTCCGGCCTGCGTTTCGGGTGGTGCCTCGAGCCATGGCCGTCCACTTGGACCTTGGATTGAGACAAGTTCCCCCGCTTCGCTCAGCGGGGAAAAGGGTACCTTCATCCACGTGGAGCAATGAGCTTCGAGGCAGCGGTCGAGTTCTTCCTGATCGATCACAAAGGCGACCAGGTACAGCTCGCTGCTTCTGAACCAATACACCCGGTGGCTGGAATCCGGACCGGCAAGCCAACCTTTCCCGGGCGTGTTCCCTTCGAGAATCTCCTTCGGAATGACAACCGCCCGTTTGGGGCTTACCCGCCCGGCTTCGCTTTCGGTGAGGACTTGGGGAATCCGCGACGACTCACCAATCGCCGGCTTCTTCCCGTCGGCTTCATACCGTTTGCCCTCGGGACCAAAGACGAGCAGTTTTCGTATCCCCACGGTATTTTCACAGTGCGGGGATAGTTGGTTGGCGCTCCGTCGAAACGCATACGCCGCGAGTTCGTCCAAGTGTTGGAGATACAGCGCGTCCAAACGGTCGAGTTCCTCACGGAAGGAGGCGGTGAAATCGAAAAGTCGACCCCGGTCGGCGGGAACACGTTCCTCCGTGGTGCGCCGCGCCATCCGCTCGCCGCCCCAGAGCATCAGGACGGCGACGGCAAGCATGGGCACCAACGTGAACCAGACGGCCTTCATCGGGGAACTTTGATGATCTTTGCGGTGATGAAAGTGAACCAGACCTTCTTCGCCGAGTCAGCATCGAGTTTCGAGGCCGGAGGGCGGCTCAGGGTGCCGACCATCATGGGAATCCCGGTATGAAGGGTCAGGGCCGTCATCACGCGTTGGGACTCGAAAACGGGCATCTCCGTTTCCGAGGAGCCCTGTCCAAATTTGCTTCTATCCACCAAATGGACGGTGTCAGGAGCGAACCGGAGATCGATGATTTTACCACTGCCACCGATGGTCGGCTCGATCTCGAGGGTGAAACCCGTGTTCCGGGTTTCGAAGGAAGAAGGCAGGGCGGGGGCTTGCGATTCCGGTTTTGGAATCGGCGCGGGAGTGGTGGTCGGCTGTCCCCCGGTCTTCTCTCCGTCCTTTGGAGCGGGAACCGGATCGGGCTTGTTCCGGTGGATAAATTCCGTCGGGTAGATCTGCTCGGAGATCGTCTCCATCATCGCCTTTTCCCCGGACCGGGCGCAGAGCATCGCGAACTGTTCCTGGGTTACCGTCCCAGCTTCGGTGCGCTTCACCAACTCTGCGTAGAGAGCGGCATCCGGAAGACCTTCCCTGCGGAGCGTCGCTGCATCCGCCAGGGGCAGCGAGAAGGACTCGTAGCAAAGTGAAACATAAGCAGGAAGATCGGCTTCCTCGTCTTCTGCTTCGACCCCGGCGACCGGATTGTTATTCCGGACGAAAGGATCGACGGCTTGGGCTGCGGCTACGAGGTTCTGAGCCGTTGCGAGGGATCCGCTCGCCAGAAGAGCGGCCGACAGGAAACGCAGATGGATTTTCATGACTCTGGCAGCCTGCCATTTCCCCCGTCGTCCCCGGGTCAAATCCATGTCAAAAATTAACTCACCCCTTCTTCCTGGGATGTTCGCGACCCGGGGTTTGCGACGATCCTGTCAGATTCACGTCCTTCCCCCTGCTTTCATGTGACGCGTACGTTGCAGGGATCATGTCTCCGGGGATCTTTCTCATCGACGCGATCGGACCCTTCTTTCGCGGGTATGAGCGCCGTCGGATCAATTGGTCCAAGATTCCTTTCACCCATTTGGCCACCGAAGGCGAAGCGCGCCAGCTTCAATGGGAGCGGATCCGGGAGGACATGCGGACCTTTGCGCGGGAGGTAGCTGCGTCCGGCTACAACTCGGTGACCTTGGATGACTTGGCTCATCTCGCTCCCCATTCCTTGCACGAGCCGGAGACGGCCGCGCGGATCGCGGTCTTCCGGGAAGAGTTTTCCCGGATCTTCTCCATCGTCCGGGAGGCGGGGCTCCAGATTTTCGTTACCTCCGACGTCCTGCCGGTGACCCCGGCGGTGGACGCGGCGATTGGTAATCACCGGGAGCGGTTGGAGGAATTTTACCGCGGCTTGGTGGATGATTTCCTCCGGGATTTCCCCGAAGTCACCGGCCTCGTCTTACGGATTGGCGAGAGTGACGGGGTGGACGTGAAAGATCCGATCCGGACGCGTCTTCACGTTCGCAGTGCCACGGAAACCAACCGCCTTCTGCAAAATCTCCTGCCCGTCTTTGAGAAGCACGACCGAACCCTGATCCTGCGGACTTGGACGGTGGGGGCCCACCGGGTGGGTGACCTTATTTGGCACCGGAGAACCTTGGCTGAGGCGCTCAGGGGAATTGATTCCCCGCAGTTCATCCTCTCGATGAAATACGGGGAGAGCGATTTCTTCCGCTATCTCCCGCTGAACCGCGCCTTCTTCCGCACGCCGCATCGGAAGCTCGTGGAACTCCAAGCACGACGGGAGTACGAGGGAGCGGGAGAATTTCCCAGCTTCATCGGCTGGGACTGCGAGCAGTATGCCCGCGAGCTACAGGGAGATGCCAATCTTGCCGGCATCTCCGTGTGGTGCCAGACCGGGGGGTGGCACCGCTTTCGGCGCCTTGCTTTCCTCGAAAATGACGACCGCGATTTTTGGCTCCGCCTCAATACGATTGTGGCGCTGAGGATTTTCCGCGATCGCGAATCGGTGGAGGATGCCGTGGCCGGCCTTGTCGGAACGGCGAAGGCTCCCGCGGTGCTGGAACTGCTGCGTCACGCGGAGACCGTGGTGAAGGAACTCCACTACATCGGTGATTTCGCGACGCAGAAGCTCTTTTTCCGCCGCGTCCGGATTCCCCCTCTTCTCCATGTTTACTGGGACTGCCTTTTCATCAACCACGCAGTGAGAAAGGTGCTTCGTCACTTCGTGAGAGATCCGGAACGGGCGCTTCGGGAGGGAGAAGCGGCCTACGCGCTATTCCCGCGGATGGTTGAATTGGCCCGCAGTTCCGGTCTTCCGGTCGCGGACATCGAGCACTGGAGGGACTTCTGCCATCTGGTCCGGTTGGCGCGGCGCTACTATTTCCTGCCTTTCGATCCGGCCTTGGGTGAACGCATCCGCGCATCGAAAAAGGCTTACAAGAAGGCTTGGCCGAGCGAGCGCAGACAGCGCTACCGGATCAAGGTCTCCTTCGAGCCCTTCAAGGTGAAGCGCCAGACGCTGGGCTGGCTCTCGACCCTGTTGCTCCGTCGTCAGCGCGGCTACCGTCTGATCGACCACGTCTTCACGCTGAATCTCCTCGGCTTCATCTTCCGGCTTTTCCGCCCGGGGAAGAGCAAGGCGGTGCCGAAATTCCTGCGGAAGTCAGCGATGGGGGTGGATGCCCTTTTCCGATAGTTGGGGCACTTGGATTAACTTGCTTCTAACTCAAATTCGTTTTCAGATGACGGCGACATGAGTTCTCTCCGTGTTCTTTTCTTCGCCCTGCCCGTGGCGCTCGGATTCATCCAGCCGGCGGCAGCGAAGCAGCGGGCCTTCTCCTTGCTCGATAAGGACGCGGACGGGTTCATCGATCCGGTTGAGTTCGCCGGGAACGCCAAGGGCCGTGCGTGGAACAAGGCCATGTCCAATTTCGAAAAGCGGGACGCCGATGATGACGGTCTCCTTTCCTCCTCAGAATATGGGCCGACCAAGTCCAACGGCGGAGGCCTCTACCACGTGCCAGGAGAGCAGGAAGCAATTCCCCTGAAGTGGACCACGGGTGTGAATTTCATCTGGCAGGACGGAACCGCTTCCAGGAAGGAGCGCAGATCCTTCAAATCAACGCTGAAGAAGGCCGCACCTGCCCAGCGCGAAGAACTCCAGGCTTATTGGGATGCCGTGGAGGCGGCGGTGCTTGAAGCCGGGGCCGACGGGGCCATTGGCGCGATTGCAGAGGTGTGGGGACAGATCGATCCGGAAGCTGCCGCGGAGTGGATCTCGTCCATTCTCCATGATATCCCCGAGTACGAGGATTGGATCATAGGAATTGTCAGCGGTTGGCCGGGATATGATCCCGATGCAACCGCCGAGTGGCTGGCCGGCATCTTGGATGGCCTTCCGCTTTCCGGGATTCCAGTGCGTCCCGAGCCTCCGTCCCGAGAACCCTGAGACGCGCCTCAGAAGGGTTAGGGGACCTCGTGATATGCCAGGGCCCATTCGCGCATGTAGCGGACCCGCGAGGGATCGATCCGGTAGACGATAAGTTCCGGATTGTCCGGAGTGCCAAGGTAGGATCGTAGCAGCGGGTTCTTTTCCCAGATCGCCGCGAGCAACGCGGCATCGCTTTCGATGGATGCCATCCCGGTGATCCGCACCTGGTGGTGGTGATCGTCCAGATAGCAGAGTTCCACCTTGGGATTGGCCGCGATCTCGCCGGTCTTGTGGTAGCCGCGCAGGTTCGCGATCCAGATTGTGAATCGTTCCGTCTTCACCGGGGAGACCGGCCGCAACCGTGGCTGCCCGGCATCATCGCTGGCGAGCATCGGAAACTTGGCAGACTTCATCGTGGCCATCGCCAGTTCGAGAAGCTGTGCGGGATCGACGGGCTCGGGTTTGGGTTGTGCCATCGTTCCCTGAAGATCCACGGGAAGGACGGATTGCCAATCCGATTCCGGCGGGAAGTGAACTTGCCTTGCGCCCAAGGTGCTGATTGGATGTTCAGGTGAAAAAGTTCCTCCCTTTGATCGCTTTGGTCGCGACCTTGAACGCTGGAGAACGTCCGGCGCTCTATCCTTTCGATGTCACCCTTGGTGGCACGAAGGCCGAAATGAAAGCAGGCAATGAACTCTTCGCGGAAGTTTCGAAGCCTGTTGCTGCCGACGCGGTGCTCTCGATCGAGAAGCAAGTGCCGATGCTTATCATCAACGCGTTTCCTTGCGGAGACGATGGTTCCATCGAAGAAGATCAGCCGGCTGCCGTCATCTTCGCGCAAAACGTGAAGGAGGTGAAGCTCGACGCCACCATGGACAAGAACAAGCTGAAGCCCGGCAGCTACCTCGCGAATGTCGTGGCGGACGACAAGACCTCGCGGATCGTCTTTGTCGTCGCTGCCCCGGACACGAAGCCAGCGGTGGATTTTTCGAAGGTGCTGGGATTCCTCAAGAAGAAGACCCAGGGCGACAAGTGAGGTGATCTCAATAGCCGCGGGTAGGATCCGTGGCGTTCTTAAGAGGAAGGCCCCGGGCGAAGCGTCGGAGGTTGTCGTGGATCAGTTCGTTCTGGCGTGCTGGCCGGTCGCCGGAAACCCCAGCGATGTGAGGCGTGATGATGACATTCTTCATGCTCCGAAGCGGGCTGTCGGCGGGAAGCGGCTCGGGATCGACGACGTCCAATCCCGCGCCGGCGAGCTTCTTGTCTTGCAGTGCCTTTACCAATGCCGCGGTGTCCACGACTTTCCCGCGTGAAACGTTGATGAAGTAGGCTCCATCCTTCATCGCTGCGAATTGGGGCGCGGCGATCATGTGCTCGCTTGCAGGCGTATGCGGGACGCAGTTCACTACCACGTCCGCCTTCGGCAAAAGCTCGTTCAATTCATCGGGACGCCCGCAGTAGTCCAGTGTCTGGGTAAGTGGAATGTCTTTCTCATCGACGGCCATGACCTTCATCCCGAAGGCACGGGCTCGCTCGGCTACTTGGGTGCCGATGCCGCCGAAGCCGACCACGAGCATTGTGCGACCCCGGAGTTCGGTGAGAGGCATTGCGGTGGGCCCGCTCTTTGGCCAGGCTCCTTCCTCTTGCGCCTTTTGATATTCCGCCATGTTTCGCGTCAAATGGAGCAGCAGTGCGAAAGCATGGTCGGCGATCTCGGGTCCCTGGTAGATCTTCAGATTGGTTACTGTGATCTTGCCATCCTTGAAGCGTGGAAGGTGCGTGTACTTTTCAATGCCCGCACTATAGACGTGCACCCAGCGGAGCTTTTCCCCGGCTTTCATCACTGCTTCGTCGGGCGTGCCAATGAAAGCCTCCGTTCCGGACACCTTCCCGGCGGCGTCGCCCAGTGACTTGTAGAAATCGAATTTCAGCGATGGAAACTCTTTCGAAAGAGACTCGGCCTCCTGTCTCATCCACTCCGGTGCGAGAACCGATTGTGCGCAGGCCGCACCATGAAGAAGGGTGAAGACGAGGACGGCGTATTTCATGATCCGCCCTATACGGGAGAGCTGATGCCGATGAAACAGCAAATCAGGTCTTCTCCAGATCCTTCGTCTCGGTGAGCTTCCATTTGCCATCCTTGCCCATCTTCAGAAGCCAGTCGTGATGCTTCAGCAACGTGGAGCGATGACCGACGCTGACGAAGGTGTAGTGATGCTTCCTTAAGAACTTGTAGAGCCGCTCTTCATTCGGTTCATCCAGAGCGCTGGTCGATTCGTCGAGGAAAGCGATGGCGGGCTTCTTCAAAATCAGGCGGGCGAACGAAAGCCGTTGCTGCTCCCCGAGGGAAAGCATGTTCGCCCAGTCTGCCGGGCGATCGAAGTCGCCATCAACGCGGTCGGAGAGTTCGGGGAGATTCACCGTATCAAGGATCTCCTGCATGTCCTCGCCTTCCATCTTGCGGGTGGCCTCCGGATAATCCAGTTGCGCGCGCAGGCTGCCGGGGACCATGTAAGGCCGCTGTGGCAGGAACATCATGCTGCGATAGGGCGGGCGTCCGATCTTGCCTTCCCCGGAACTCCAGAGGCCGGCGATGGTGCGGAGCAGGGAGCTCTTGCCGGCACCGCTCTCGCCCATGATCAGCAGGCTCTTGCCAGGAGGGAGCCGGAAGTTCAGGTCCCGCAGGAGTTCGCGGTTCCCATCCGGCGTGGCTACGGTGAGATTTTCCAGCGAGATCGTGCGTTCATCCTCACTGATCTCGATATGCTCCGCGTTCTCCGCCTCGAGGTCGTCCTCCACGTCTCGTTCGTCGAGGAATTCCCACAGCGAGCCGAGACGCGTGACACCTGCGGCGAACGCGCTGAGCCGCTCGAACTGGGTGATGAAGAGCGAAATGGCGGCGAGGAAGGTGGCGAAGGCTCCGGTGGCTTGGGCGATCTTTCCAAACTCCACCTCCCCTCGCAGGAACATCGGGGCCACGATCATGAGCGGCAGGATCAGAGCGAGTGAATTGTAGCCTGTCGTGAAGAAAGCAAGGTTCCGGTTCCAGCGGATCAGGACCAGCATGTTCCCCACCACGCCGCCGAGGCGAGCACGCAGGTCCCGCAACTCGCGACGCTCTCCACGGTAGAAGGCGATCGATTCCGAATTGTCCCGCACCCGGACCAGCCCGTAGCGGAGATTCGCTTCGCGCTCGTATTGCAGGTAATTCAGGCCGATGAGGCGCTTCCCGATCAAGAATGCAGCCAGGGTGCCAAACACAGCATAGCCCACCAAGACGCCAACCAAGGTGACCGAGATCGACCAGAGGACACCGGCATAGCCGATGATTTGGATCACCGAATTGATCACGATCAACGAGAAGGATAACGAGGTGATGGTGAAATTCTTCGCGTCTTCCGACATCCGCTGATCGGGGTTGTCGATTTCCTCGTGTCCCTGCAGCCGGTAGTAGGCGCGGTTGTAGAAATACCGCAGCATCAGGGTGCGGGCGAGGAAGTCCCGCCAGTTTAGCGCGAGGCGCTCCTCCACGTATCGGTAGTAGGCAGCGAGTGGAACGGTTGCGGCAAAAGTGCCCAGGTAGATCCATAGGCCCCGCTGGAAAGCCGGGGCATTCTGCTTCTCCAAAGCGGTCATCACATCGCTCATCACGAAGCCCGACCAGATCCCCACCCCCGTGACTGCCACCGAGAGGATGATGAGCGCGCTCAGCTGGGCCCAAGCCTTTCCCCAAGTGCGACCGAAGAAATAAGGTCGGATCAGCCGCCACAATTGCAGCCAGACGTGGCGGGTGAACTTGGGAGCCTGATCCATGAATCGCGACTCACCATTTCAACCCGAAACGGCCACTTCGCGAGGTAAAACTCTCTCGTTTGCAATCGTTAGGGAATCGTGCGATTTTGCCTGTTCCTTGGTTTCAGGCTCCGGGAAGCGTGAGCGTGAAACAAGCGCCCCTCTCGCTATTCTCCAAGCGGAGGTCCCCGCCTCCGGCCTTGGCCAGGCGCCGCGACAGGGAAAGCCCCAGCCCTACGCCGGGACGGCTCTCTGCCGCCGCCGCTGCGGATTTGTGAAAAGCTCGGAAAATCCGCTTCCTGTCGGAGCGTGCCACGCCATTGCCATGATCGCGGACGCAGACCTTCACCCCTTGGCCATGGGGTTCGACCTCTAGCGCCACCTCATTAGGCTCCGATCCCGCCGCATACTTTGAAGCGTTGTCGATGAGATTGAAGAGCACGTGCTCTACCGCCGCCGGATCCGCCTGCACGGTGGCATTCCAAGCCGGATCGTCGATGTCGGCGACCAGCTTGAGATTTGCTTCACTCAGTCGACCTTGGAAACGTTCGAGCATCGGGGCGACCATCTCTCCCAGCACGTGCCTGCCCGAGCTGGCGCGTGCGCTACCACGTTCGATGCGGGAGAAAGCGAGGACGTTCTCCACCAGGTGAGAGAGGCGTTCTGCTTCGCGGCGCAGTGTGAGGAAATACTCGCCACGCTTCTCTTCCTTGATCGCCCCGCTCTCCAGCATGCCCGAGTATAGCTGAAAGGTGGTCAGTGGCGTGCGGAGCTCATGCGTCACTGCCGAGACGAAAGATGCCCGCCGTTCACTTAGGCGCATCAATCCGATCACCAGCAGCCATGCGGCGAGGATGGCAAGCACCGCCGCCCCCCAACCCGCGGCCAAGGTCAACTGGATCCCGCGGGGCAGCGGCTCGGTCGCTGCCTCACCATTTCCCGGAGAGATCTTCCACGGGAATGATGCCAGCGCGAGGCCATCTCCCGCGTCCGAAGGCAGGGCGGGAATCAAGCGGGCCGTCGGAAAAAGGTCGGCCACTTCCCGGAGCAACATCGCCTTGAAGGCTCCTTCATCGAGCCACGAACCTTGGATCGAACGCATCGTGCTGCCATTGCTTTTCGTCCACTGCAGATGCCGTAGAAGGAAGAGTTCGCTCCCGAACTGCGCAGGACGTGGCAGGCCGCCTCGCAGAAGAGTCCAACCTCCGATACTGCTGCCCGCTGCATTTGGCACGACCGAGCCATCCTCGGGCAAGCTCGTCCCGTTGCTGAGATTGACGGCTCGGTTCGTCGTCGAGTTGAAGAACTCCTGCCCTTTGTCCACGGCACCGCGCACCGCGCGAGATCGTCCGGCAAATTCCTTGGTGTTCGCCAGCTTCTGGTACTCGTTGCTCTGGCGGGTGGTTTGTACTTCTTCCTGCTTGAGCGGTTCCTCGGACTTCGGAGGGGGCACCACCGACCAGCTTGAGGGGATTTCCGGCATGCCCGCGCACAGGGCGGAGAAGGCCTTCTGCTCAGGTGGCAAGCCGAGCGCCTCGCGGAGTGTTCCCGTCTTGTCGGGGTTGTCTGCGATGAATTCGCCGTCTTCCCGTGCGTCGAAGCGCAATTTCACTTCTGCCTTCGGAGCTTCCTTTAGCACGAGATCAGGCAGGGGGCGCTGGGCCTCGTCCGCGATCCATGCCGCCGCAGCAGAGTCGACCCGCCATAATGCGAGACGGATACGCTCTTGCTCGTCCGCCTTCGCTTCCATGCGGGCACGCTCGCGCTGCGTGTCGACCACGCCACGGGTGAGCGCCGCCATCGCGCCGAGGATGAGCACGGCGCAGAGCGCCAGAAGAGCGTGGGCCAGGCAGTTGGATTTTCCGCGCCTCATGTTCCGCTGTGAAATCTCCATCCTCTTCCCCGGACCGTCACGAGCATTTCCTGATCGCGGTCGCGGAGCTTTGTCCGCAGGTGCATGATATGCATGTCGAGCGTCCGGGTCTCCGTGCGGGAGGGATCGAGTCCCCATACATGCCGGAGAATCTCATCCCGTGATACCACGCGTCCGGCGGCGTCCAGCAGGTAGCGGAGCAGGCCGATCTCGCGTTCAGAAAGTAGATTGTCCGAGCCATCGTCGAAGTCGACCTTCCCGGAAATCAGATCCACCTTCCCGCCGCGCAGTTGCCGCTCCTCGGCGGGGGCGGTCCGTTCGCAGGTGCGCCGCAGGACTGCTTCCACCCGAGCCAACAGCTCGCGAACGCTGAAAGGCTTCATCACGTAATCGTCTGCTCCCAAGCTCAAGCCCCGGACACGGTCGTTTTCTTCTCCGCGGGCGGAAAGGATGATCACCGCTTGCCCCGGACGCTGCTTCTTTAGTTCCGTGAGAATGGAGAAGCCATCGCGTCCCGGGAGCACCAGGTCCAATAGCAGCAGCCGGTAGTTCGCCCGCAGCGCGAGGTCCAGGCCGTTCATCCCGTCGCCCGCTTCCAAAGTACGGTAACCGCCGTACTCCAACGCGTCCACCACCCCCCGCCGGATGGCGGAGTCGTCTTCGATCACGAGGATGGTTTGTTCGGGCATGGAATGAACGGTATAAGAATAAGCGGAAGCGCCGTCAGGGGGCAAGCAGGTCCTCAGGCTCCGCTTTTTCCAGACTGGTCCAGCGGGAGAACCCCTCCACCCATCCGCCGGCAAGAACCCCCGCCGCCATCAGAGCGAGGCCGATGACAACGAGGATGGTGGAGGCAAGCTTCATGACGGTGGTCCCTTCTTAGCCCCGGAAACAGGCTGGCGTTTGTAAAACGTTGGTAAAATTCGCGGACGGGGACTCAAGGGGTCTGGAAGGAATAGCCCCGCACAGCGGCTTGGTTCCGGGCCGTATCCACGATCGCCTGATCCAGCGTGACGACGCCGGTGGCAGCGGCTTGTCGCTTCATTTCCTCCACCACGAAGGCTTCCCGCTGGTGGGTCAGTTCCTGGATCTTCTTTTGCAGCCCGGCTCGCTCCGCGGTCATCTTCGCAAGATGGGCTTCGCGTTCCGCGGGGCTCATCGCTTTCATCGCGTCCGGAAGTTGGTCCGCCGGCACATCCTCCAGCTTCATCCTGCCATCCTTGCACGCGTCTACCAAGTCCCAGCTTCCATTGTAGTAATTGCTGCTCGCCTTGGTTGCTGCCCGTCCGACGGCGGCGCCTTGGCGCGCATTCGCAGTGGCATCCCGATCCGCCTCGACCTGCTTGGCCATCCCCTCCCGGCAGAGCGCCCCATAGCCGAGATAGGTTTTGTTGATCTCGATGCTCAGGGAGGAAATCTCCTTATCCTGCGGGGCGTCCACGTGGGCCACCGCCTTGTCCTGATCGATGATGAGATATTTCCCCTCTGCCAAGGCGGCACCATCGTGCCAAGCGCCGGCAATACCGGCTTCGCGACTGCCGCAATGAATCGTGTTCACCACGATGCCCTTTGACATCGCATCGCGGCAGGCTTGCCGCGCGTCCACCGGGCCTTGGAGGAAGGGCTCGTTGCCGGCGATGAAGATCGCCTTGTAGGTTTTGGGGGAAGAGTCCCACGAAAGGTCTGCCAGTGCGCGCTGGATAACAGCGCCGCAATACTCGTCGCCGCCGTTGGTGCGGAAGGCGAAGAGCTCCTTGCTCACTTCATCGAGATCGCGTGTCAGTGGTTCGACGAGGCGGATCCAGTTGTTGGCGATGTTCAGGCCATTATTGCCGTATTCATAGAGGGCGACCTCCACAAAGGGCGTTTGACCGTCGCGCTTTGCTTCCGCAAATGTATTCACGACTTTCCAGAGCTGCGTCTTCGCTTGGTCGATGAGCCCGTCCATGCTGTTCGAGGTGTCAAGCAGCAGCGCGATCTGGACCTTGTTCTGAGGCTTGTCGTTGGGCAGGGGTGAATCCTGGGGTTCCTTGGCCAAGGCGGCAGGCATGAGCAGGGAGGCGACGAGGAACGAAGAGAGAAAAGGAATGTTCGTTTTCATGACATCCCTTCAGTAGCCCGGCGCCGCAGCCCTGTCCGTCAAGGCCACGTAAATTGAGCGGGAGATTTCCCTTTGCGCCGGGGCGGGGGATGGCGCACAGCTAGCGCGTGTCCTCCGTCCTCCGCCGCACCGGTGCCTTCGCCTATCGTAACCCGCGGCTCTATGTGTATTTCACGGTGCTCTACAATGCCCGTGCCTACTATCCGGTGCTGGCGATTTTCTTTACAGACCTCGGTCTGACCTTGGATCGCTTCGTGTTCCTGAACCTGATGTGGGCGCTGGCGATCTTTCTCTTGGAAGTGCCATCGGGAGCGCTGGCGGATACGCTCGGCCGGAAGAAGCTGCTCGTCTTCTCCTCCCTGATCATGGTGGTGGAGATGGCGATCCTCTTGCTCGCCCCGAAGGATGGCGGGAATCTTCTCTTCGCGCTTTGCATCCTCAACCGCTTGCTCTCGGGCACTTCCGAGGCGGCGGCGAGTGGCGCGGACGAATCGATCGCCTACGATGCCCTGCCGGAAGAAGGACGCGCCCAAGCATGGGATGATGTCCTCTCTGCGGCGATGAAATGGCGGTCCGCGGGCTTCTTCATCACGATGGCTCTCGGCGGTCTGCTCTACGACTTCACATGGGCCCAGAAGCTCGGAGTGAGCGTTCCCGTGGAAATATCACACCGCTTGCCGATCGCGGTGGTCCTCGTTCAGGCGATTGCCTGTGTGGCGATCACCCTGCGCCTTGAAGAAACACCCCATGCCTCCGGAGAAGCGAAGGCGCGCTGTGCCTCCGCTTTCCGTCTCACTCTGCGCACCGCGAAGAAGGCCTTCACGACCCGCAGCATTGCCATGGTGATTGTAGGCGGGCTGCTCATCGATTCCGTAGCCCGGAACTTCGCCACCATGACCAGCGAATACTACCGGCTCATCCATTATCCGGAGTGGTCCTTCGGCTTGATCGGTGCCGTGGGAGGCTTCGTAGGGTTCTTCGTCCCTGCGATCGCCCGCTGGCTGAACGCGCGGTTCTCCGCGCTGGGTGTTCTCGGGATCTCCGCAGTGCTGGCGATTGCCTGCCTGTCGCTCATCGCTCCCGCTTGGCCTTGGGTGGGCCTGCTGCCGGTGATGCTGCTCATGACCCTGCTCGGTCTGGTCGGCTTCACGGTGGGCCGGCACCTGCATGCTTCGGCGGAATCTTCCGAGCGCGCCACCATGCTGAGCGTCCGTGGCCTTGCCTTCAATTTGGGCTACGGCACCTTTTCGCTCGGCTTTTCCCTGCTGCTCGCCCGCATGCGCGAGACGGTGGGAGACGACGCCTTCCGCTCTGCGTTGCTCTGGCAACTGCCGGTCGTAGCGGCGCTGATCGCCGGTTTCTTTCTCTGGGCCTGGTCAGGAAAGGGGAGGCGATCCGTCTGATCCGCCACGATCAAAGGGTGGCTTTTTCGTGAAAGCTTGGCGAAGGTGCTACTGTGCTCCTTCCCGTCATGAAAATGCGCATCCTTACGGCCTTTCTCCTTTCTGCCGGCCCGCTGCTCGCCGCTTTTCCCGCCCTCCAGCTCAAGCCAGTCGCTGTCGGGCAGTTCTTTTCACCGACCACCGTCGCCCACGCGGGTGATGGCTCGGGCCGTCTTTTCATCACCGATCAACGGGGCAAGATTCACGTGCTTCAGGATGGAGTGGTGCTGCCGGTTCCCTTTCTTGATCTCTCCGCAAGGCTGGTGCCCGAGCTGAGTTTCGATGAACGCGGGCTGCTCGGCCTCGCCTTTCATCCGGACTACGAGGTGGAGGGCGCGGCGGGTAAGGGAAAGTTCTACGTCTTTTACAGCGCTCCGGCGATAGATACGGTTCCCGCGCCGATCAACTGCCGCAGCGTCATCGCCGAGTACCGGGTTTCCGCCGCGAATCCCAATGTCGCCGATCCGACCAGTGAGCGAGTGCTGCTGACTTTCAACAAACCGCAGTTCAACCACAACGGCGGGCAGCTCGCCTTCGGCCCTTCGGATAAGATGCTCTACATCGCCACCGGGGATGGCGGCGGCTCCAATGACAACCAGGCAGGTCACACTGGCAATGGAACGGCGGCCGTGCTGGGAAACTCACAAGACCTCACCAAGCTTCTTGGCAAGGTCTTGCGCATCGATCCCCTCGGTACCAACGGCCCCGGAGGCCAGTATGGTATTCCTTCCGACAATCCCTTCGTCCTTTCCGATGTCCCGTCGCTTGATGAGCGAAAGGAGATCTACGCGTATGGCCTGCGGAACCCGTGGCGCTTCTCCTTTGATCGGGGTGGCGATCATCGGCTCTTCCTCGCGGACGTCGGGCAGGCGAACTTCGAAGAGATCAATTTGATCGTGCCTGGCGGGAACTACGGTTGGCGTCGCTTTGAAGGCTTCGCGGACGTGTTTCCGACCACTCCGTCTACCGGTCCCCATATCGAACCGATCGCAGCGTACGCCCACCCGTCTACCGCGGATCCCGGCGGCCTCCTAAAGATCGGATTGAGCGTTACCGGTGGATACGTTTATCGCGGAAGCGAAATCCCTGCGCTTCAGGGCAAATATGTCTTCGGCGATTGGTCGACGTCCTTCAGCGTTCCGGGAGGCACCTTGCTTGGTTTGGAAGAAACCGCTCCGGGATCATTTGCGCTTTCGAAGTTGGATGTAACCGGTGGCAATCCGATCGGGCGCTTCATTCCCACGTTCGGCGAAGATGAGGCAGGCGAACTCTATGTCGCCACGCGGACGATGGATGGGCCGTCCGAGCCGGAACCCGGCGGTCTTCCTTCGGGACAACTCTACAAGATCGTGGCCACTGCGACGGAGCAGACGGCGAACCTCGTGGCAGATCGCGACAATGCAATCTTCTCTGATTTCCCGGGAAACTCCAGTGGAGCCGGTGATCTCTACGCAGGGCAGATCGCCAACAGCCCGGCCTACCGTCGTGCGCTCATCCATTTCAATCTGTCGTCCATCCCTGCGGGTGCGGATGTCACCTCGGCAGAGGTCACGCTACAGGTGACCAAGGTAGGTCCCAGCACCGGTGGCGATTTCACTTTCGGGCTTCACCGGTTGACCGCGGATTGGGGAGAAGGGACGAGCGTGAGCCTCGGCCAAGGAGCACCTGCCGACGAAGGTGAAGCGACTTGGGAAGACGCGAAGTTCAATCAGTTGTCATGGGACACTCCAGGTGGTGACTTCGTCGCCGGAGACTCCGCGAGCAGGGTGGTGAGCAATCTGGGTACCTATACTTGGAGCGCTGCCGGCCTCGCCGCCGATGTGCAGTCTTGGGTAGACCAACCCGCCTCCAATTTCGGCTGGATTTTGCGGGGGGACGAAACGACGGCTTCTGCGAAAGTTTTCGGTGCCAGGCATACCGCGGCGCCACCCCGGCTTACGGTGAAGTACTTGCCGGGTTCGGCGCAGACGCACCGCGAAATCTGGGAAAGCCAGTACTACCTGCCGGGCCAATATATCGATCCGGATGGAGATGCGGATTCCGACCAAATCAAGGAACTGCTTGAGTATGCTTGGGACCTCAATCCGCAGACAGTCCAGAAGCTGGAGGATTACTTCGGTGTGGAAATCGCCTCGCTTCCGCCTCGGTGGTTTTCCGCCGCGATCCGCGCGCGACCGATCTCGAGTATCATCTGGAAACGTCCGCCGACCTCACGATCTGGACTCCTGTGGTCAGCTCCGTCGCGGGTAATCCTCCGACTGGTTCCGCTTTCGTTTCCGAGACGACGGATTCCGCCAACACTGCCACGCGACGGGTCACGGCCAGTGTCCCTATCGACCATCAGGGCGATTCAAAGTTCTTCATCCGCCTGAGCGTGCGCAGACCCTGAACAATATCACTTCCTGCCCATCGGTAGGCCACGAATGATCAGCCCGGCGAGGATGCCGACTCCGATGACGGCCCAGAAGCCGGGCATCCGGATTACTTCCGCGGGCGGACTCATCCCGAAGATCGCGACGAGGGTGGCCAAGGGGAAGAAAAACGCAGCGAGTCGGTTCAGCTTCCTGGCCTCGATGGCGGCGTCGTGTGCGAAGCGGGACTGCTCTTCGGTGTTCTCGGCGAGGGAGAATTCCATTCCTGCCTTCGCATCCTCCGCTACCAGTTCGATCGCGCGCTCGAGTTCCACCGCGCGGTCTCGGAAGTTGATCAGTCGCCGTTCTTCCGGGCGGGCTTCACGGGCTTGCTGCATCACCGCCTGCATGTTGCGGGTGGCACGCAGGAGTGGTGTTACATGCTTCATCACGTCGAAGTACTGGCGCGGTGTATTGGCCAACTCCACCGCTTCGTCCTGCGAGTGGATGTTCTTGTGATAGGTTTCGATGTGCGCATCCAGCGCTGCGAGTCCGCCGCCTTCCGGATAGCTTTTCCATTCACCGCCCGGCTGGTTCCAGAAGAGGGCCGGTTTGCGGATTTCCTGATCTTCGGGCTCGGGGGCTTGGTGGAGGATCAGGAGCAGGTGACCTTCCTCGTCCATCAGGCGTTGGCGGCCGGCAGCATCACCTAGCCGTTTGCGGATCGATTCGGGGAGATCCCAGGATTTCGGGAGGAACGTGGGTCGTTTTGTTTCCACGCGTTCGGTCTAACCAAGGTGCATGTCCCAAGCAAGCGCGCGACCTGTGGGAGATTCAGGTGTTTTTCCAATCGGAATGAAGGCGTTCTTTCTGCTAATAGCATCGGTCACGCTCGCGAGTGCCGCTCCGGTGGTGCAACGCGACCTCCCGTATGCGGGAAAACAAAGCAATCCGCTGCAAGCGCTCGATCTCTATCTTCCTGCGGAGAAGAGCCCCAAGCCACGACCCATCTTCATCCTGATCCATGGTGGCGGCTGGTCTGCAGGGGACAAGGCGAACTCCCACTTTGTCGATCCCAAGACCTCATGGCTTGTCGATGGCGGCTATCTGGTTGCCTCGATCAACTACCGGCTCGCACCGGCGGTGAAACATCCGGGGCAGGTGGAAGATGTCTGCAGGGCGATCGCATGGATGCAGAAGCATGCTGCGAAATACGGCGGCGATCCGGAGCGCATTTATCTGCTGGGGCATTCCGCTGGCGCGCAGTTGGCTGCCCTTGCCGCGGTGGATGCGCCACGTCTGGAAGCCGCAGGTGTGGCCCCGAAGTCGATCCGGGGCGTCGTGTTGTTAGATGGGGCTGGTTACGACATTCCTCTCCAATACGCACCGATGCGTGAAGGCTCCCTGATGGAGAAGATGTACCGGCATGCTTTTACCGATGATCCGGAGAAGCAACGGGACGCCTCGCCAGTTCATCGCATCACGGACGATCCTCCGCCTTTCCTCATCCTTTTCGTAGCGCGCAGGCCTGATTCAAAACGTCAGTCCCATTTGCTGGCAGAGGCTCTCATCGCCAAAGGCGGCAAGGCCAAGGTTCTTCCCGTGGACAAGACTCACGGCACCATCAATGCCGACTGCGGTAAGCCGGACGATCCGGTGACAAAAGCAATTAACGCCTTTCTCAGGCGCTAGTCGGATCACTCGAAATAGGTATCTTCATGCCGGTAAGGCGGCGCACAGCAGCACAGGAAGCGCAGCGTTTCCCTCGCCGTGATCTGATGCCAGGCGCCGGCCGGAATCAGGATGGCGTCTCCAGGGCC